>CAZJDA010000034.1:47714-49319 GCA_964544705.1 uncultured Bacteroidales bacterium | reverse complement strand
GACTTAACCCGACACCTCACGGCACGAGCTGACGACAACCATGCAGCACCTTGTAGTGGGTCCCGAAGGAAATCCCGATTTCACGGGAATGCACACTACATTTAAGCCCAGGTAAGGTTCCTCGCGTATCATCGAATTAAACCACATGCTCCTCCGCTTGTGCGGGCCCCCGTCAATTCCTTTGAGTTTCATCCTTGCGGACGTACTTCCCAGGTGGATTACTAAACACTTTCGCTTGGACGCGTACTGTATATCGCACACATCGAGTAATCATCGTTTACGGCGTGGACTACCAGGGTATCTAATCCTGTTTGCTACCCACGCTTTCGTGCCTCAGCGTCAGTTACAGTTTAGTGAACTGCCTTCGCTATCGGTGTTCTGTGTCATATCTATGCATTTCACCGCTACATAACACATTCCATCCACTTCAACTGTACTCAAGAACAGCAGTTTCAATGGCAATTCTGCAGTTAAGCTGCAGGCTTTCACCACTGACTTACTGTCCCGCCTACGCACCCTTTAAACCCAATAAATCCGGATAACGCTTGCATCCTCCGTATTACCGCGGCTGCTGGCACGGAGTTAGCCGATGCTTATTCGTAAGGTACCGTCAGCCCCGATCACGATCGGGGAGTTCTTCCCAAACAAAAGCAGTTTACAACCCATAGGGCAGTCATCCTGCACGCGGCATGGCTGGGTCAGGCTTGCGCCCATTGCCCAATATTCCTCACTGCTGCCTCCCGTAGGAGTCTGGTCCGTGTCTCAGTACCAGTGTGGGGGTAAATCCTCTCAGAACCCCTAAACATCGTTGCCTTGGTGAGCCTTTACCTCACCAACAAGCTAATGTCACGCATGCCCATCTTCAATCGCCAAAGCTTTAATATAGAAAACATGCGAATTCTATATATTATGGAGTATTAATCCCAATTTCTCGGGGCTATTCTCCAATTGAAGGTAAGTTGCATACGCGTTACTCACCCGTTCGCCACTCGTGTACTCAGCAAGCTGAGCCTTACCGTTCGGCTTGCATGTGTTAGGCCTGCCGCTAGCGTTCATCCTGAGCCAGGATCAAACTCTCCATTGTAATAGTAATTTGCTTTTAAGCTTATCACAAATTGCACGTTTGATCCGGAGGATAATGCTACTTCTTAAATCTTCAATAATTCAAAGAACTTTTATTTCTTCAAGACAGTTTACCCGTCTCGATAAATATCGAAATATATCTTTTTCGTTAAATATTTCTTAAATGAACTTTATTATGAAAAGGAATGCAAAGATAAATAATAATTTCTAAATACCAAAATAAAATTTCCTTTTCTATTCTTTATTTTTGTGCCAATTTATTTTATTCTTGACACGGGTATAAATAATGAACATTTTTATCTTGAAAAGCGGATTGCAAAAGTAAATATTGTTTTTAAAACTGCAAATCTTTTTTTACTTTTTTTTGACTTTTTTTCAAACGCTCTCTTAATCAATCTCAACTTGTCAAAAATCCCTTTGTCCCCTTCGTATATCAATCTTTTAAAGAACTACTTTCTTATTTCTCGAAAGCGGATTGCAAAAGTAAATATTGTTTTTAAAACTGCAAATCTTTTTTTACTT
>CAZJDA010000034.1:0-47614 GCA_964544705.1 uncultured Bacteroidales bacterium | reverse complement strand
AATCCCTTTGTCCCCTTCGTATATCAATCTTTTAAAGAACTACTTTCTTATTTCTGGAAAGCGGATTGCAAAAGTAAACATTGTTTTTAAAACTGCAAATCTTTTTTTACTTTTTTAATCTATAATTTTTGACTGCATTATAAATCAAATAATTAGTATATTAAAAAACATCTATTAGTTACACTCATTTTTGTATTTTTGGATTTTTATTTATAAAGTAAATTTGCTATGAAGTTCAAAAAAACACCTTATATTGCTGTTTTCCTGCTCTTTATGCTTTCTAACCATTGTTTTAGCCAAAATAAAAAAGGTTTTTTTACAGGCGGGAGTTTTGGTTTACAATTTGGGACTATAACCTTGATAGATGTGCAGCCTATATTTGGATACAAGTTCAACGAACATCTGGCAGCAGGTATAGGAGGAACGTATAAACATTACCGTTATCAAGATTACTACTATATTAGTGGTGATTACTATGACCTAAAAAGTAAAATTTATGGTGGAAGTATATTTTCTAGGTACTATCTTTCTAGCGAGAATGTTGAATTCCTTAACAATCTCTTTATACAAGCTGAATATGAACTTGTACAATTCCATTATAAATCTTACTATATAGATAATTTTAATGTAAAGAGCGCTAATAAAACCAAAAATATTGGAAGTATATTAACTGGTTTAGGCTACCGACAACTTATTGGAAGAAATGCATATATGAATATTATGGTATTATGGAATTTGAATGAAACGGTTTATTCTCCTTATTCCAACCCAGTGATAGAAGCTGGATTTGATATAGGTCTATAATCATTTTTTAGTTATAGTTGGTATTGGATAAAAAAATTATCCTATTATAAAAAGCGCCAAGTAAATATTTCACTTGGCGCTTTTTATAATTATTTATTAGTAAAGTCTTTATGGCATCTTGGGCGCTTTTTCTAAAACATCAAGCAAGAGGTCCCAAAATTTCTTGGTAGTATTAATCTCGATTCCCTCTTCTGGCGTATGAGCTCCTTTAATAGTAGGCCCAAAAGATATCATATCCAATCCTGGATATTTCTTCCCAATAAGCCCACACTCTAAACCAGCATGGATGGCCAATACTTTAGGTTTTTCCCTGAAGAGTTCTTCATAAGATTGTTTTGTAATACTAAGAATTTCCGAATCAAGGTTTGGAGTCCATCCAGGATAACCGTCTGAATGGCTAACTTTACCACCTGTTGTGGTAAATACAGCTTCTATAGTATCTGCAATGTTATCTCGCCTTGACTCAACCGAACTTCTTTGGCTTGTACCAATAATGATTCTATTATCTTCATATACAATTGTTGCTAAATTGGTGGATGTTTCCACTAAATTAGGAATATCAGGGGTCATGTGAATAACGCCATGAGGACAGATATACAAAGCATTTACAATATTATTTTTGGTTTCATCATCAATTATATAACTTGGCATATCGCAAGTTCCAATTTCAACCTTCAAATTCTTATCTGTTTTCTTGTATTCTTCTTTAATAATTTCTCCAAGCTTATTGACCTTTTTAATAATATTATCTGCTTCTCCCTTAGTAAATAGTAAATTGGCTTCTGCTTCACGTGGTATGGCATTCCTAAGCTTACCACCTTCAATTTTGTGCAACTTTATATCATCTTCTTTAGAAATATTCCATAAGATTCTTGCAAGGATTTTGATGGCGTTTCCTAATTCTTTATCAATCTCATCGCCCGAGTGGCCTCCTTTTAATCCTGAAACTTTAAGTAAACAAGCAGAATAATCACTAGGTACGCTTTCTTTTTTATAAGAATACTCGGCTTTGGTGTCTTTTCCGCCAGCACAACCAATAAAAAGTTCGCCTTCATCTTCTGAGTCTAAGTTCAGAAGTATATCTCCTTTAATAAATCCACTTCCTAACCCAAAAGCACCAGTCATACCTGTTTCTTCGTCAATGGTGAACAAGCATTCGATAGGCCCATGGGTAATCTCTTTAGATTCTAAAACAGCCAATTGGGCAGCAATACCAATTCCATCATCAGCACCCAGGGTGGTTCCTTTAGCCCTTACCCAATCGCCATCAATATATGGCTGTATAGGATCGTTTTCAAAATCATGATCAACACTTGAATCCTTTTCTCCAACCATATCAATATGACTTTGTAGTACCATGGTTTTCCTATCTTCATATCCTTTATGGGCAGGCTTTCGAATAACTATATTACCTATTTTATCTTGCTCCCATTCAAGGTTGTTTTGTTTGGCAAAATCTATAATGTATGCCGCAATTTTTTCTTCATGTTTTGAGAGCCTGGGATATTTACAAATCTCTTCAAAGATTTCCCAAAGGCGTTGTGGTTTTAAACTTTGTAATATTTCTGACATAACGATAATATTTGGATTTAATATTGTTTTCAAAGCAAACCTAACCATTTTTCACTATATAACAATAAAATAATACAAAATATTGCCATCATAAATAAACAAAAAAGAATTGTCATATCTTCAATTTTCATTAATTTTAACTTTGATAAAATATTCGCTAATTCAAAATGCAAAATTTGTTAAAATATATAATTGCCATTTTCATCCTTTTGTCCAATATAAATGTTACTGCTCAATATAACATTCACAGGATAGAGAAATTAGATATAGAAGAAGGGTTATCACAAGGAACAATAAAAGATATTTTCCAAGATAGCAGGGGATATATTTGGATAGCCACACAAGATGGCTTAAACAGGTATAACGGCTATGACATCACGATATTCAGGCATAGTGGTATAGATATAAACTCCATTAGCAATAATAATATTCTTTGCATAACAGAAGACCATGAAGGTAATTTATGGATTGGAACCAATGGTGGTGGTTTGAATAAATTCAATAGGATGAAAGAATCCTTCGAACATTTCAATCTTCAGTCCGATCATAAATATGGAATCAATAGTAATATTGTTACCAGCATTACTGAAGATGAAAACCATAGTATATTATGGGTTGGAACTTTAGGAGGCGGATTAATACGCTTAAATCCCCAAACAGGAAATTTTGTTAGGTTTCTCAAAAACCCGGTAGATAAAGAAAGCATTAATGATAACACAATTAATTGTTTGTTACAAGGAAAAACAGGACGTTTGTGGGTAGGGACCAATAATGGATTATGCTATTTTAATAAGAAAAACGGTAAATGCAAGAGGTTTTTTTATAATCAAAACAAATTTGATTACTCAAATTGGGTTGTAATTAACGATATCATAAAACAAAATGATTCCTTACTTTGGATTAGCAGTAATAATATGGGATTGATAAGGCTGAACTCCAAGACGAACAAATACCGCAGCTATATAAATAAACCGTTAGGATCCGCTATGGACTTAGATCATATCAACGCAATACAATTTACTAATGACACTTCTTTGTTTTGTGCTTCTGAAGGATTCGGCCTATCCAAATTTGATATTAACAATACAAAGTTTAAACATTACCATATATATAACAGGAACAATGAATTTGTTGTAAGAATTAAAAATATCTTAATAAGTAAAAGTGGAATTTTATGGATTGGCACTAATGGCGATGGTATTAAATACATACCTAAATACAGCAAGCCTTTTACATCCATACAGTCTTATAAAAAACCTTATGGGTTATTAAATTTCTCGAGTGTTAGAACGATTATTAAAGACAAAAAAAACAGGTTATGGATAGGTGGTTACGGCGGGATTGATATCTTAAACCCAAATGAAGACAAAGTAATTAGGCATTTATCCATAAGCGAACCGATACACCCTTATATAACCTATTATTCCAAAGGGCTAAAGAATTCTTCAACTTACGAGATTGTGGAAGACCCATCAGTTCCCGGCGAAATTTTTTGGATAGCAACAGAAGGAACAGGTTTAAGCAAGTATAATTATAGAACCAATACATTTTTACATTTTGCATATTGCAGCTCAAAACCCTCAGCTAATTGCTTATATGGCCGTAACGTATATGATTTACTTTTTGCATCAAAAGACAAACTCTATATAGGAACAGATAAAGGTTTAACCCTATATAACAAAACAACAGGACGATTTAAGTTCCTTTCATCTATCAGTAAAGAGCTGAAGAACAGTCTTTTAGGCGATTTCTGGGAATTGTATGAAGATCACAACCAAAATATATGGATCGGTACAAGCCTGGGTGGGTTGCTCAGATATAACCCTCAAAATAAGGAAACTACACATTTTTACCATAAAGCTAATAAACCAGGAACTTTGAGTAATAATACCATCACAGCAATAACTGAAGATATGCATAACCAGTTATGGGTGGCAACAAGCGGTGGATTATGCAAGTACGATAGTACCTATAATATATTTCAAAGTTACACAACAAAAGACGGTTTACCTAATGATGCAATCAATGGTTTGGTTGTTGATAGCTCTGGATTTATTTGGCTTAGCACCAATTTAGGAATATCAAAGTTCAACCCAAAAACTCTTACTTTTAGAAATTTTGACAACGATGATGGATTACCAACGAATGAATTCAACAGGAATGCTGATTATAAAGATGATAATGGGAAAATATATTTTGGTTCTATTGAAGGGATATGCACTTTCTATCCTACTGAGATAAAAAATAATCCTTACAAGCCCCCGGTTATCTTAACCAATTTCAAGAAATTCAATAAAACAATTCAATTACAACCTCCAATAAGCGAAAGGAATAGCTTAACACTTTCTCATAACGATGATGTTTTTTCCTTTGAATTTGCAGCACTTAACTATTATAAACCTCATAAAAACCAATACAAGTACAAACTGGAAGGATTTCATGAAAATTGGATTGACCTGGGAAATAAAAGAGATGTAACTTTCACCAACCTTGATCCCGGCACATATCATTTAAAGATTATTGCATCTAATAATGATAAAATATGGAATGAAGAAGGCACTACGCTAGATATTATAATAACCCCTCCTTTATGGCAACGAACATGGTTCCAGGTTACCTTGGGCGCTCTTGTTTCTCTTTTATTGCTTATAATATACATTATTTGGAGTAATAATATCAAAAAACAAAGAAGAAAGCTTGAATTGATGGTGAACGAAAGGACAAAAGAAATAAACGAGACCAATAAAAAACTGATCGAAGAAATTGTTGTGAGAACCAAAACAGAGCAAGAATTAAAAACAGCCAAGACTATTGCCGAAAGAGCCAATAAATCAAAAAGTGAGTTTCTTGCTAGCATGAGCCACGAGATAAGAACACCAATGAATGCTGTTTTAGGTTTTACTGACTTACTTTATAGCCAGTTAGATGACAAAAAATTAAAAACTTATCTCAATTCCATAAAATCAAGTGGGAAAAACCTTATGACCTTGATTAACGACATTTTAGACCTTTCTAAAATAGAGGCTGGAAAACTGGAACTGATTTACAAACCGGTTAATCCCCACGAAATTTTCAAAGAAGTGGCACAAATTTTTTCAGTTAAAGTTCAAGAAAAAGGACTGGAATTTATTTCGGAGATATCCGAACAAATACCCGAAGCAGTTATCATTGACGAAGTACGATTACGCCAAATTCTTTTTAATGTTATTGGAAATGCTGTTAAATTTACTGAAAAAGGCTATATAAAACTTAAAGCAAAATGCCATCCTTCACAAGAGAAAAATTCTATTAATCTAGTGATCGAGATAGAAGACACAGGTATTGGAATCCCCGGGGATTCTCACGAACACATTTTCCAAGCTTTTAAACAACAAGAAGGCCAGGATGCAAGAAAATATGCTGGCACAGGCTTAGGACTATCAATTACAAAAAGGCTGGTTGAAATAATGAATGGAGATATAACTTTTAAAAGCAAACACGGCATTGGAAGTACTTTTTTTATTACTTTAAGAAACGTTGAAATTACAGAAGTTAAAGAAGTGCAAATGCAAAAAAAGTTTTCTATTGATATCAATAATATCATATTTAAACCTTCAAAGTTATTGGTGGTTGATGATGATGACATGAATAGGAAGCTTATAAAAGAGTTCCTTATAAATACAAATATTGATGTAAAAGAAGCTTTAAACGGTAAAGAGGGATTTGAGGCCGCAAAACAATACAACCCTGACATTATCCTAATGGATATTAAAATGCCGGTAATTGATGGTTATGAAGCAACAAAGATGATACAAGAAGAATTACAGAAGAAAATTCCTATTATTGCATTAACCGCTTCTGCCATGAAAAAAGACGAGAAACGAATTACAAAAGCAGGCTTCCATTCGTTTTTATCAAAACCTGTGAAAATCGAAACACTCATTAATGAGTTAACCAAATATCTAGGATATGAAGAAAGCCCCAAAATAAAAAAAGAACGTGTTGTAAATGCAAGCAAAGATATTGGCATTCATAAGTATATCGAAATAATGATAAACAGCCAAACCCCTGGGGTGATTGAAAAAAACATCAAAACTGCCAAAGAAAAGCTCAAACCGTTTTGGCAAAAAGCACAAAAAAGCGGGTTTATTGATGAAATAGAACTTTTTGCCTTAAAAACCGAAGACGTAGGCAAAGAATTAGATTTAAAAAATATTGAGATCTTTGGTTATGACCTTCAAAATTTTGTGAATAATTTTGATACTGAGAAAATGACCGAGATGCTCGAATTATATCCAGTTGTTATTAATAAAATATCTGAAAAAGTAAAAGAACAAAACAATGCTTAAAAAATATTTCATATTGGTATTCCTATTTTCATCCTTTTTGCTCTTTGGTAATAAAGATAGCTTATTGCAAGTTATGGAGAATGCCAAAAAAGAACAAAAACCGGCAGTTGTACTCAATATAGCCAATAAATTAGCAGATAATAGCCCTGATAGTTCAAAGTATTTTGCAGAAAAAGGAATTAGAATCTGTAAAGAAACAGGACTGGAGTTATACTTACCAAGCTTTTACAATGTTTTAGCCAAGGCCTATACCAATCAAAACAAATATACCTCGGCTTTGGAAGCCGCCAACCAGGCATTAACTTATTCACGCGAAACAAATGATCCCAAGCAAAAATTCATAGCATTAAACCACCTCGGAGCGGTATATCATTATTTTGGCAACTATGAAGAAGCAATACACTTTTTGATAGAAGCATTAAAACTATCGGATGATATTGAAGACCAAGCCATTATTGCAGAAACCTACGGAAATTTAGGGACACTATACAAAGACTTAAAAAAGTACAATAAGGCCATAGAATATTTTACGCAAATGCTCAATATAGCACAAGACGCCAACGCTTTTAAGCAAACTGCCCAGGCCTACAACTATTTAAGCGCCTGTTATTTTGAGCAAGATAAAAAAGAATTGGCACATGAATTTGGTGTTAAAGGACTTATTAAAGCTCAGAAAATAAAAGACAGGGAACTAATGATCTATGCCTACCTCAACTTAGGCAAAATACATGGCAAAAAGTCTAAAGGCTCTATATCGCTTAAATACCTGAATAAAGCTTTAGAACTTGCAGAAAAATACGGTGAAGATGAAAATTTTGGGATGATCAATCTTAGCATTGGTAAAATCCACTTTAAACAACACAATTTTGGAAATAGCTTCAGGTTTTATATGAGGGCACTTAATTATGCCAAGAAAAAAAAATCAAAACCGCTGGAAAACAATGTATACTTACATTTGTCAGAACTCTTTGAAAAATTAAGAAACCACAAAAAAGCTTTTGAATATTACAAAAAACACATTGAAATAAAAGACAGCCTTTTTAGCAATGAAATACAAAAAAACATAGCCCATAAAGAGATCATCTACAAAGTAGAGAAACTCCAAAAAAATAACGAGATACAGCGTATTAAGCTCCACAGGAACATGGTGTTG
Source organism: uncultured Bacteroidales bacterium (assembly GCA_964544705.1). Lineage (GTDB taxonomy): Bacteria > Bacteroidota > Bacteroidia > Bacteroidales > CAZJDA01 > CAZJDA01. The sequence continues at coordinate 39,757 of CAZJDA010000034.1, read as the reverse complement.
CGAAATTCTCTAATTGCAATTGCTGTACTGGTTTTCATTATTGCTATCATTGTTTTTATCTTTTATAGAAACAGGAAAATATCTGAACGCAAACTCAAGCAAAGTGAAGAAAAACTCAGGTTAATAACAGACAACATTGGAGATATTGTTACACAAACTGACCCTCATGGTAGAATAATATACTCCAGTCCTTCATGGCACAATGTTTTAGGCTACCAAAGCCATGAAGTGAATAAAAAACTTATTTATGATTTTGTACACCCTGGTGATGTTATTGAAAAACACAAGAAAAGCTTTGTCCTAAAGAAAACTGACGTTTCGGAATTTAGGTACAAGCACAAAAAGGGGTATTATATATGGTTAGAATCACAAGGAAAAATACTTTATGATAAAACAGGAAAGATAATTGGGGCGGTATTTTCCGGAAGGGATATTAGTGTAAGAAAAGAAGCCGAAGAAGCCCTGAAAATGAGTGAAAACCGCTTTAGAAGCCTAACACAAAACTCTCCAACAGGTATACTATTTGTTGACGTTAATGGAAAAATTATCGAAATTAATAACAAAATGGCGCAAATATTAGGAGCTCCTACTATAGACTCAATAAAGAATGCTGAATTAAAAAATTATCGACAACTTATAACTTCCGGAATTATTAAGGATTTTAAAATATGCTTAAAAGTCAAAGAAACAATATACAACGAAACGGTATACACTTCCCCCTGGAAAAAGAAAGTACATATACAATATTACCTTACACCTATTGAAGGCAACAACCAAGAAATTATTGGTATATTAGCTAACGTTAATGATATTACAAAGAGAAAGCAATCAGAAGAAGAACTAAGAGGCAACGAAGAAAAACTAAGCGCCTTTTTCAATAATACGGTTGCAGGTATAGGTATTTTGAATAGCAATAGACGATACATACTTGTTAATTCCACTTGGACTAAGATGACCGGCTTTTCAGCAAAAAAAGCCACAAAAATGAAAGATGAAGATATTACTTATAACGCAGACAGGGAAAAAAGTAACCTTCTTATACAAAAAATTCTTAATAAAGAAACACCTAATATCAACATTCAAAAACGCTTTATCAGGAGAAATAAAGAGATATTTTGGGGAAACTTCTCGGCATCGGCAGCATACGATAAAAACGGCAACATTGAATTCATTATAGAGATCATTGTTGACATAGACGAGTATAAGAAAAACGAGATCAAGTTAAAAGAGCAATATAAATTTTCACAAAAACTAATCGACAACATACCCAACCCACTGTATTTTAAAGACATACAGGGCTTGTATCTTGGATTTAACAGGGCTTATGCCAAGGTAATTGGTAAAAGTCAAGGTGAGGTTGTAGGCAAAAACGTTTTTGAAAATTTCCCTGGCGAAAATGCCAGTGTAAATCAAAAAAAAGATATTGAACTTATAAAAAACCAAGGCATACAAAGGTATGAATCAAGAATCACATACTCTGACGGCTCTGAACATGATGTTATATTCAACAAATCCGTTTTTTACGATATACACGGAAAAGTAGCCGGTTTAATTGGCATTATGCTGGATATTACGGATAGGAAAAAACTGGAAAAAGACCTATACAAAGCCAAAGAAGACGCAGAAGCTGCCAGTAAGGCAAAAAGTGAATTCCTTGCCAACATGAGCCACGAAATAAGAACACCGCTTAACGCTATAATGGGTTTTACTGACCTGCTCAGGAATCTTATTAATAATGAGCAACACATTAATTACTTAGACTCTATTAAAAGTGGCAGTAAAAGTCTCTTAATACTTATTAATGACATCCTTGACTTATCTAAAATTGAAGCAGGAAAAATGGACTTGCACTACGAGCCTGTCAACATCAATTCCATTGTTAAAGAACTAAAAAACATCTTTTCTCTTAAAATATCAGAAAAAGGACTTCGTTTTCATACGTTTGTTGACGAATCCATACCACAATACCTTTTCCTTGATGAAATCAGGCTCAGGCAAATTTTATTCAATCTTACAGGCAATGCTATAAAATACACTGATAAAGGAAATATAAAAGTTACATTCGCCAAAAAACAAAAAACAAGTAAAGACAAAACCATTAGCCTTGTCATTAGCGTAGAAGACACAGGTATAGGAATCCCAAAAGACCAGCAGCAAAGAATATTTGAAGCTTTTGTTCAACAAGAGGGCCAACATGAAAAAAAATATGGGGGAACTGGACTTGGCTTAGCCATTACTAAGAGATTGGTTGAAATGATGCACGGAAAGATATCCGTTAAAAGCAAATTGAACAAAGGAAGTATTTTTATCATTGAGCTCGATAATATTCAAGCCGCCACAAAACGCGAAGACGACTACCTACCGGAAGATATCAAGAAGCTACAAAACATGGATTTTAGCGGGATATCCATCCTTATTGTTGATGATATTACAGATAATAGGAAAATATTCACAGAGTTCTTCAAAAACCTGAATATTAAAACATTGGAAGCCGAAAACGGGGAAAAGGCTGTTAATATGGCCATTAAAAACCTTCCAGACCTCATCATAATGGATATTAGAATGCCTGTGATGGATGGTTATGAAGCTATAGAAGAACTAAATAAAACTAAGGCCACAGCAAATATCCCGGTAATTGCTATTACTGCTTCTGTGTATAGCACAGAAAAAGAAAAAATACTCCGCTCGGGTTTTGATGATATTCTTTTTAAACCTGTACAAATCAATAAAGTAATATTTACTATTAGCAAATATCTAAATATTAAAGATAAAAAAACCCAAGCGAAAAATCTCCACAATGAAAACCCTAATTATGTTATCAATGCACTGGATAAAAAAACCATGAAGAAAATCCATGCTGCCATAAATAAACTTGAAAGCCAGTATATGGATTTTTGGCATAGCGCTATAGAAAATCAATTTATTGATGAAATTGAAGAATTCGGCCAACAAATGAAGAACCTTGGCAGCAATAATAACTTAGAAATATTGAGTACCTTTGGTGAGGAAATTATTCAACACACAAGCAATTTTGATACAGAAAAAATGATGCAAACTTTGAGCAATTACCCTGAAATTATTGAAAAAATTAAACAATTAGAAAATGAACAATAATTTAAAAAAATTCAAGATACTCATCGTTGACGACGTGCCCACTAATATACAATTATTAGGCAATTTACTGAGGAAAGAAAAATATGATATTGCTTTTTGCAGCAGCGGCGTTGAAGCCATAAAAAAAATCCGCGAAAACGAATTCGACCTTGTTCTTTTGGATGTTATGATGCCGCATATGGATGGTTTTGAAGTTTGCAAAATGCTCAAAACCAACATGGATACAAAAGATATACCTGTTATTTTTCTTACAGCCAAAAATGATTCGGAAAGCATCATTAAAGGATTTGAATATGGAGCTGTGGATTATGTTACAAAACCATTCAATTATAACGAGTTATTATCAAGAATTAGAACCCACCTTGACCTTAAAGGGAAAAAAAGGATTATTGAATCTATGAATCAATTGCTTGAAAAACGCGTACATGATAGAACCGTAAAATTACGCCAAGCCAATCAACGTCTGCTGAAAATCGATAATGCAAAAAATGATTTCCTCTCCCTCATCAACCACGAACTTAGAACTCCGTTAAATGCTATAACAGGATTTGTTGACCTTCTAGATAAATCGTCTATCACAGAAAAACAAAAAGACTATATTAAGCAAATAAAAGATTCAGTACTCAGACTTACAAGCCTTACTGATATTGCACTACTAATCACCTCATTAAGGTCTGATAAATACAAAATAAATATCAATCCTGTAAATGTTAAAGAAATTACTCACCAAGCCATAAGTAAAGTAAAAAATATTGTTGGGAAAAAAAACCTTCATATTAATATTCATAGCATAAAAAATGATAACGAAATTTATGCCGACCAAAAATTACTGGTTATTTGCCTAGAAAACATATTAGAAAATGCAGCAAAATACTCCCCCGCAAATAGTGAGATATTTATATCCGCCACAGATAATCAACGATATAATACCATAACCATACAAGATGATGGCCCCGGGTTTTCTGACCTTGACAAAGATAAATTGTTTGAGTTTTTCCAAACCAATGATATTATCCATCATGCCAAAGGTTTTGGACTAGGCTTGGCTGTATCCAAGCTTATTATGGACGCTCATTCAGGAAAATTATCAATAACAAACAAGGGAAAAAAAGGCGCTGTTGTTGAATTGTTAATACCCAAAAACGAAGACCAATATGAATAGTAAAGCCAAAATACTTATTGTTGATGACCTCCCAAAGAATATCCAGCTACTTGGAAGCATCCTTAGAGAAAAAGGATTCGACATAGCTTTTGCCAAAAGTGGCAAAGAAGCGCTAAAAAGAGTTGAAAATAATGATTTTGACCTCATATTACTTGATATTATGATGCCAGGGATGGACGGGTTTGAAGTATGCAAAAGTCTAAAGGATAATGACAAAACCTCGGATATCCCCATTATTTTCCTCACTGCAAAAAACGATACCGAATCAACGGTTAAAGGTTTTGAACTTGGCGCCGTTGACTACGTAACCAAACCTTTTAACGCCATTGAATTATTAGCGAGAGTTAACACCCATTTAGAGCTCAAAAACAAAACCAAAGAACTTGTAGATACCAACCAAAGGCTTATAGAATTGAACTCAACAAAAGACAAGTTTTTTTCCATAATTGCCCATGATATTAGGAATCCTTTAGTTAGTTTTAAAGGGCTAACGGAATTGCTAACCAAGAATTACAATGATTTTACAGAAGAAGAAAGGCTCAAGTTTATTCATTCAATGAAAAACTCGGCAAAGCATCTTTATAACCTTTTCGAGAATTTATTGGAATGGTCGAGGATACAAACCAACAGGACAAAATTTTCTCCTGCCCCTTTTAATGTCAATCCAATTATTGAACAAGTGGTTACACTTATGGAGTTGAGCGCTCAAAGCAAAAAAATAAAAGTTGTTAATGATCTTCCTAAAAAAGATATCGAGGCTTTTGGCGACAAACAAATGTTTGCTACTATATTAAGAAATTTGGTTACCAATGCTATTAAATTCACCCCTGGAAATGGGGAAATTACAATTTCAACCATTCCAGGAGAAGAGTATGTGGAATTAAGTGTTAAAGATAACGGTGTAGGTATCCCTAATGAAGACCAAAGCAAACTATTTCGTATTGACCAACATATTTCCAAACCTGGCACAAAAGACGAAAAAGGGACTGGGCTTGGCCTTATTTTATGCAAAGAGCTGGTTGAAAAAAATAGTGGGCAAATATGGTTGGAAAGTGAAGAAAAAAAAGGAAGTAGTTTTTATTTTACATTTCCTAATAAAGAAATGTAAAAAATAATATTGGCAATTGAAAAAACTTCTTGCATTACTGGAAATACTCTGTAATATTCACTATTTTTGAAAAATTATGCAAAGATTCAGGGCAGTAGTTATTGGTGTTTCAGCAGGCGGAATGGAGGCGCTTTCTAAGCTGCTTCCAATGTTCCCGGAAGATTTTCCTGCACCCATTATTATTGTGCAACATTTACATCCTACGCAAGGCAATTATTTTGTTGAATATTACAATAACATCTGCAAGCTTAAAGTTAAAAAAGCAGAAAATGGCGAAGGAATAAGACAAGGCTTTATATATTTTGCCCCGGCTAATAACCATTTGATCATTAACCCAGGTAAAAAATTTATGCTTAATAAAGATAAAAAAGTAAACTATGCCAGGCCATCTATTGACTTACTTTTTGAGAGTGCAGCCGAAGAGTTTGGGTTTATGCTTATTGGGGTAATATTAACTGGCGCCAATTACGACGGGGCTTTTGGTGCAAAAATAATAAAAGAAAATCGTGGAATAGTTTTTGTTCAAGATCCAAGTGATGCAGAGGTGCCATCAATGCCCGAAGCCGCTATTAATATCACCAAAGTTGACTATGTCTTACCACTTATAGAATTAGGGCAAAAAATCAACGAAGTTATAAATACCAGTTTAATTGTTTATCATGGCAAAAAAAAGAAATCTATTACTAATATCAGGTAAACATGCTGTTGAAAAAAATTTTTACAGCAAAGACATAGATTTTTCCCTTGCTAAAATCTATGACTTGCCTGGCAGTACTATAGATTTCAACCAATTCGATGCCATAATCATTCATTATGAAGATGAATATAAAAAACAGGTCATTGCTTTATCAAGAGGCCAGGTTTTTCATAATAAACTATTGCTCATAACATCCTTTTCTTTAATAGAAGACACTATACAACTACAATTGTATAGTAGCAAAATCACTGATATATTGTATATCACCCCCAACAAAGACCTTAATACGATTAAGCTCTACAAAAGCATCAATCATTTTAAACAGCTACACCCGGAAATTAAAGACCGCGAATACAACAAATTACAAGCTTTATTAAATGCACTGACTGATATTGTATTTTTTAAAAATACAGAAAGCATTTATATTGACTGTAATGAACTATTTTGCACTTCAGTAAAAAAGACCCGGGAAGAAATTATAGGCGCTACCGACCATGAACTTTTTGAGCATGATATTGCCAAAAACTTCATAAAAAATGACAGGTATATTTTTGAATCAAAAAAACCATACGAACAGGAAGAATGGATATCATACCCAGGCAGGGGCAAAGTCCTTATGGAAACCTTGAAAATGCCTGTTTACGACAAAAACAAGCAAGTTGCCGGTATACTTGGCATTAGCAGGGATATAACCGAAAGAAAAAAAGCTCAAAAAGCCCTTATAAGTAGCGAGCAAAAGTATAAGATCCTGGCTGATAACATGTCCGACATCATTTGGGTCTTTGATATCCAAAATAACAAATTCTCATACATAAGCCCTTCAATCAAAGACTTAACAGGATATGAAGTGCGCCAGGTAATGAATAAAAATTTAGGGGACATTATTACAGAAAACTCGCTATCAGTTTTAAACCATAGAATTGAAAATTTAACCAAAAATAAACCTAAAGAGTTAAGCATTGATGATCGTAAAGTTATTTTGCAATACAAGCATAAACACGGGGATTTATTTTGGGCCGAATGTGTTATTAATAAAATTAAAGACCCAAAAAACAAACATTACGAAATATTAGCAGTTTCAAGAGATATAAGCAAAAGAATAGAAACTGAAACCCAACTTAAAGAAAAAGAATTACAGCTAAAAGAATCTCAACACCTTGCCGAGATTGCCAGCTTAGAATACAACCTTGAAGGCCAAAAACTTCAACTCTCTGATAATTTTTTTGATGTCTTGGGAATTATTGACTACGAACTGCAGGAGCAATTCAGCATGAAAAAGCTATTCGAATATATCCATCCCGATGATAAAATGGAGTTTATCCATAATTTAAAGGCCATTTTTACCAAATTGCAAAATATTGAATATACATACCGTATTATTGATTCTAACGAGGTAACAAGAAATATTTCTTCTTTCACAAAATTTAGGTTTAATGAAGAATTACAACCCGTAACCTTCATTTGCACTTTTCAAAATGTTACCAACCAAAAAATCAATGAAAAACTTAAAAGAAATGTTGAACTTGCCCGTAAAGCGGCAGATATGCGAGAACAATTCCTTGCCAACATGAGCCACGAGATACGAACACCTATGACAGGAATTATGGGAATGATTGATTTTTTACTGAAAAGCAAACTTGATGATAAACAAAAAGACTATGCCCTCACTATTAAAAACTCATCAGAGAGTATGCTTAACATTATCAACGATATCTTGTTGGTTTCTAAGATAGATGCAGGAAAACTGGAAATAAAACCCGCTACGTTCCATGTTTCAAAGGCTATTGAAGATGCAAAAAAATTATTCCAACCTTTAATTAGGCAAAAAAAGCTAAATCTCATAACTGAAATTTCCGATGAAATACCTATTTATATTACCGCAGACCAAAACAGGGTTAAACAAGTGATGACAAACCTGCTTTCTAATGCCGTAAAATTTACTGATAAGGGCTCAATTACCATACATGTTTCAAAAACTTGGCAAGAGAACAAAAACATCAATATAAAAATAGAGATTATTGACACAGGCATAGGAATTAGCAAAACCAACCAAAAAAAGCTTTTTACAAAGTTCTCGCAAGTAGATTCTTCTTTCACAAGAAATCAAGAAGGGCTGGGACTCGGGCTTACAATTTCCAAAGAACTGGTAGAATTGATGAACGGTGAAATCGGTGTTGATAGTAAAGAAAACGAAGGAAGCAATTTCTGGTTTACTTTTAACGCTGTTATCAGTGATAAAATACCCATAGCAAAAAAAACTAAGCAAGAGAAAAAAGAAGCTAACAAAAAGCTCAATAAAAAAATATTATTCGCAGAAGACAAATTTGTGAACCAAAAAGTTGTAACTTTAATGTTGGAAAATGCTGGATGTTCTGTTGTAACTGCAAAAAACGGGCAAGAGGCAATAGAGTATTTCAGCAAAGATACATACGATCTCATATTAATGGATATTCAAATGCCGGTTATGGACGGCATTACAGCGGTAAAAAAACTGCGCGAGCAGTTTGACAATGTACCGCCTGTTATTGCAATAAGTGCAAATGCTATGGAAGGCGATGCACAAAGATTCATTAACTTAGGGATGGATGACTACATCGCCAAACCAGTGAAAGAAAAAGTTTTACACGAAAAAATTAGCTGGTGGCTAAAAAAACACAATAAGAAAAAGTTAATCATACATAATAATCTTGATACTATGAGCGAAAAAAAAGAGTTTAACAGTTACCCGGTTATAAATGAAGAAACTATAAGTTCTATCAACGAACAATCAGGGGGTGATAAAGATTTCCTGAAAATGTTATTCGATTCTTTCTTTGAAGATGCTAATGAATTAACTGAAGAAATTGACACAGCACTAAAAGAAAACGACCATAAAAAATTGAAAGAAGCTGTACATTCACTTAAAGGTTTGGCCGGAACAATAGGCGCTTCAAGGCTTCATGAAATTTGTAAAGAAATAGACAAAAACCTTAAATCGGACGAGAACAAGCAAGCTAAAGAAATGCTTCCACATCTTAAAGAAAATTACAAGCTTTTTAAAGAAACTGCTGAAAAAAACTACCTGCAATAATGAAAAATAATGCAAAGGCAAATCGCTATAAAAGAATTATTGAACAATTAAAAGGATTACTGGATAACAATAATGGGCAAATAGCCCATATGGCAACTATTAATGCAATCCTCTATCATAAGTTCAATGCCATTTTTTGGTGTGGTTTTTACCTTTTAAAAAACAACGAGCTTGTTGTTGGCCCATACCAAGGCCCTGTTGCTTGCCAGAAACTACAAAAAGATACCGGTGTTTGCTGGGCAAGCATCAACCAACAAAAACCTATTGTGGTTCCAGATGTAGAAAAATTCCCGGGGCATATTGCATGCGATTCAAGGTCAAGATCAGAAATCGTGGTTCCAATTATAAAGCACGAGGAAATTATAGGTGTTTTAGATATCGACAGCAAAGAACTCAATGCTTTTGATGAAACAGATAAAACTTACTTAGAGAAAATTGTTACCCTAATCGATCTATAGGCTAAACTATCTCGCAGAAAACCAAAAAAAATGAACAAAATCCTCGATGAAATCATAGCAAAGCATTTTCCGGATGGTGTACCTAATAAGTTAAATTCTTTTGTTATCGAATTGGAAAAAGCCTTTGCCCAAGCTGACAAAGAAAAAAACCAACTCAAAGAAAAAAACTTCTTTCATAGTTTCTTTAATCTTCCACTTATTGGAATTGTTATTACTGATAACCATTATAGATGGGTTGCTGTTAATGATAAATTGAGCGCCCTTTTGGGTTATGACAAAGAAGAACTTATTGAACTGGGGTGGGATGAAATTGCTGTTGAAGAAGACAGGGAATTTCACGAGAAACAACTATTGAAAAAAGTTGCTTCGGGCGAAATGGATGGCACAACGATAGAAAAAAGATACAAAAAGAAGAATGGCCAAATATTATACGTTTCTATAACATCTTCTTGCTCAAGAAAAAATACAGGCGAAGTAGAATATTTCATTTCTATCATAGAGGACATCACTTACAAGGTGAAAATAGAAAACCAATTAGAAAAAATGATGAAAAAGCTCGAAAATATGAACTTTGAGCTTGAGAAGAAAGTGAAAGAGGAGGTAGAAAAAAGCCGCACCAAAGATTTAATGTTAGCCCAGCAAAGTAAACATACCGCCATTGGCGAAATGATAGGAAACATTGCACACCAATGGAGACAACCTCTTAATGCAGTTGGGCTCATTATACAAAACCTTGAAGATGCTTATGAATATGATGAACTCAATGCTGAATACCTCAAGAAGAAAGTTCAAAAATCTATGGAGCTTATTACTTTCATGTCTAATACTATTGACGACTTCAGGAACTTTTTCAGGATGGATAAAGCCAAGGAACATTTTAACACCAGGGAAATCGTTTTAAAAGCCATTTCTTTTGTTGAAGCGAGTTTTGGCAATCATAATATAAAAATCAATGCTGTAAAACTTGAAGATATCACAGTACATGGCTATCCCAATGGTTATGCACAAGTTGTGTTGAACCTTTTGAACAATGCCAAAGATGCCCTTTTAGACAGCGACCAAGACAAGCCCCAAATCGATATCGAACTTAAAAGAAAAAACGGCTTGTCAATACTTAAAATTTCAGATAATGGAAGAGGGATCCCAAAAGAAAAAGCTGGTAAAATTTTTGAACCCTATTTCACTACCAAAACAACAGGCCAAGGCACGGGTGTGGGCCTATACATGTCTAAAAGCATAATTGAACAAAACATGAGTGGAAAACTGTATTTAGACACCAAAGAAGAAAAAACAACTTTTGTAATTCAATGTAAACATATTTAGACAGCAGCAATTCACAATATTAGGTAAAAGTACCTATTAATAATTTTGTTCTATTACAGAAAATAAGTTATATTACTATCTTTAAAATTCAATATGAGTTATAATTTTGTGAAAATTTTAATACCCTAACCCTTTTCATGAGGAAAAATAATACAAAAAAAGTTTTTGATGTCAACATTCTCTATGTTGAAGACGAGAAAGAAATCAGGACATCGGTATCGGAGATGCTTGCAAGAAGAGTGAAAAAACTATTCATTGCTAATGATGGCAAGGAAGGCCTTGAAATATATAAAAAACATAACCCAGAAATTATTATTACCGATATAAAAATGCCGGTGATGAGCGGATTGGAAATGGCTAGGGAGATAAAAGACATCAATAATAACGCCCAGGTTATTATTTCAAGCGCCCATAGTGATGTTAACTATTTTACCGAATCTATTGAAATTGGCATTAATCAATACCTTTTAAAACCGATTAGTAGCAAAAAGCTTTTTGATGCTATTGATAAATGTTATCATACCATTGAGCTACAGAAAAAAGTTGAATACCAAAACCAGCATATAGAAAAGCTTTCGCATACCGTTGAGCAAAGCCCTAGCGTTATCGTAATTACTGATACAAGTGGGTTTATTGAATATGTAAATCCAAGGTTTACACAAGTTACTGGTTACGCTAAAGAAGAGGTGATCAATAAAAAATCTAATATCCTTAAAGCCAACCAAAACAACCCCAAAGTATTTAAAGATATTATTGAAAAAATCAGGGATGGTAAAGAATGGAGGGGCGAATACCTGAATAAAAGAAAAGACGGCACTTCATACTGGGAATATGCTTCCATATCGCCGGTAAGAGATGACGAAGGCAATGTTACTTCCTATGTTAAAGTATCGGAAGATATTACCCACATTATCAATATAGAAAATCAACTTAAAATAAGTGAGAAAAAACACAAAACGCTTATAGCTAACCTTGATGAAGGTATAGGAATTGTGGATTTTGAAGAGAATTTCACTTTTGCCAACCCTGCCCTGTGTAAAATATTTGGTTTGGATGACGGAGAAAGTTTGGTTGGCAAAAACCTTTCAGAATTTACGGATAAAGGACAACTTAGCCTTATAAAAGAACAAACGAAAAAACGAAAAAAAGGAAAAAAAAGTGTTTATGACCTTGAAATAATTAGAAAAGACGGTAAAAAAAGGCAAATTATTGTTACAGCTAGCCCCCAAGCAAACGAAAAAGGAGAGCCCATAGAAACGCATGGCATTTTCCAAGATATTACCGAAAGACAACAATTACTCAACCAGCTTAGGATGAGGGAAATGAAATACAGGACACTTGTCGAAAATCTTGGAGAAGGCATAGGCACTGTAGACCTTAACGAAAAATTCACCTATGCCAACAGGGCGGCAGAAGAAATTTTTAATGTTCCAAAAGGCCAACTTGTTGGGAAAAGTATAAGGGATTTCACTACAAAAGAGCAATACGAACTCATCCAGGAACAAACCGAGAAACGAAAATTAGGAAATAAGGATGTTTACGAGATCGAGATTTATTGGCAAAATGGCGAAAAAAGAATCCTTATCGTAACCGCCACTCCTCAATACAATGCAGAAGGAAAGATCATTGGCGCCCAAGGTATTTTCCAAGACATCACGGAAAGGATCAAACTTATTGATGAACTTAGAAAAGCAAAAAACAGGGCAGAGAATGCTTACCAAATAATCGAACAAAAGAATAGGAAAATCACAGATAGCATTGAATATGCCCAAGATATACAACAAGCCATGTTTCCATCAGAGGAAATGCTTGAAATATTTTTCCCTGATTCATTCATTCTATACAAAACAAAAGATATCGTGAGTGGCGATTTTCCCTGGATATATTTTAAAGATAACATTAATTTTATTGCTGCCGTAGATTGTACAGGCCATGGTGTACCCGGGGCATTCATGTCGATGTTGGGAAATGGTTTGCTCAACCAAGCCGTTAGCGATCATAAACTCTATCACCCGGCCGATATCCTTAAAGATATTAATAACGGTATCTTTAAAATGATACAATCGGAAGGCAAGAAAAATATTAGCGACGGAATGGATATTGCCCTTTGTACTATTGATTTTGTGAATAAAAAATTGGAGTTTTCAGGGGCTTTTAGGCCACTTTACATCTTCAGGAATAAAGAACTCATCCAGATCAAAGGGGATATTTCTCCCATAGGTTATTATTACAACCAAAACATTCAAAATTTCACCAACCACGAAATAGATTTCTTAGAAGGAGATACAATTTATATCTTTTCTGATGGTTATGCGCATCAAAATGGCGGGCCAAAAAATAAAAAACTGGGCACAAAAAGGTTAAAAGAAATATTATACAATATCCAAAACCTAAATATGTCCGAACAAAAAAGAGCCCTCGAAAAAGAATGGGAAAATTGGAAAGGCGAGCAGGAACAACTTGACGATGTTATTATGATCGGGATCAAATTATAATAAAAAGTACGTTTATTTTGCTGTTGATGAATGAAAAAAATACAAAAACAATTAAAAATTGAACGGCCATTTTAAAATTATTCAACTCAACTCGATAGAATCTACCAATGCATACGCATGGAAATACCTTGAAGAAAGCAATGAAGATGCCATAATTTTTGCCAATGACCAAACCTCGGGCAAAGGATATGCAAAAAACAAATGGTTTTCTGAGCCTTATAAAAACCTTACTTGCTCCATCATTGCCAATGTAAGATTCTTGCCCCCCGGAAAACAATTTATTATCCATCAAATAACCAGCCTTGGCATTATTTCATTCCTAAAAAAAAAAATAACCAATCATAAACATTTAAAGATCAAATGGCCAAACGACATTTATTACAAAAATGATAAAATGGCAGGCATCCTTGTAGAAAATATTATTAATGGTAATACATTTCATAAAAGCATTGTTGGTATTGGCTTAAACTTGAATCAAGAAGAATTTCCTCCTAATATTCCCAATCCCCTATCATTATACAAACTTACAGGCAAAAAATATAATCCTTATCAAGTCATGGAAGAAATAGCCGGGCTTTTTATCAAAAACATTGAAAAAGTTGAAAATAATATTGATGTCTTTAATAATGCATATATTGAACATCTTTTTCAATACAGGCAAGAAAAAAAATACCGCGATACAAAGGGGAATGCTTTTAAAGGAGAAATTATTGGCATTGATGAATATGGATTTCTGCTGATAAAATCTAATAATACCATTAAAGCTTACGACTTTAAACAGATCAGTTACTTGCTATAGCATACTCCAAATTAAACTCTTGTAATATCTGCTTCCAATAAGCGCTTTCTATTACTTGAAAAAGTATTGGATTAATTGTTTTAACAAGCTTATTGCCATAAGGAATAGCAAAACTATAATACTGCGAGTTGAATTTATAGGGTAAAACCTGTAGGTTCTTATTTCCTTTTAAATTCTTTAAGTAATAACGAATAATGGGCTCATCATAAACAAAAGCATCGATCTTTGAGTGGGATAAAGCATTAAGCCCTTGCTCCACTGTAGAATAATTGATAAAATCTATCCCTTTTTCAGAAAGATAAGCTCCACTGCTTGAACCTTTTACTGTTCCAACAGGCACTTTCTTCAAATCGTCGACATTAGAAATATTGCTTTCCAGCTCGTTAATGGTCAAAGCCGAAGTAATCCCAGCAGTAAAACTCGAGATAACAACAACTGCAGTGAACATCCATATTAAGGTAAGAATTTTCCCTAACCTGCTAACCGGCGCTTTATCTCCATAACCCACAGTAGTCATTGTTACAGCCGAGAACCACAACCCATCAAAAATCCCTTTCAATCCTTTTCTAAAATGAGAAGGGTTTTTCCTCTTTTCTGCCAACCACAATAATATTCCAAAAGCTAAGATCACACCTAACAATAATAATACGATCCTAAGAAAGCCCAAAGAAAAAAAGCTTTTGATCAATGATACAAAATCACTTCCACCTTCTTCTCTCACGGCAATACAAAGATTAGATATAAAAAAAGGCTGTGTAAAATTAAACCTCTTCATCCGGTTGCTGGTAACCGTTAAAGGATTTATACAAACATCTATCTCTTTATTCTCTAATGCATTCAACAAACCAGTAAGATTGTATTCCTTATAGGTATATTGAATATCCATTTGCTTGGCAATTTCTTCCCATAATTGTATAGACACACCCTTATAACGGCCACCCTCTTCTTGAATAATAAATGGAGGTGTATGCTTTACTCCAACTGTCATTCTGTTTATATCACCCTGGGGGAAAATATCCTTAACAGGCAGTAAAACAATCATTATAAACATGAAAAAAAAGACCCGTTTTCTAAAATGGTAAAGATTTACATTCATATTGTTTCAAATGTTTTTATTTTTGCACAATTTTATTAAAAGTACTATGCCAATTTGTCGTATTAAAATCTATGGCAAATTTTTTGCTTGCAGCATAGCTGAATTATTCATTCAAATATAAGAATAAATAAAAAAAACAGGTAGAAGATGATGAAAAGAAAAAAAGAAACTGAAAAAATGGCCGAAAACAAAGATAAAAACACAGAAAAAAAGGCAGGTGAAGAAAAAAACATGAACGAAGAAAAAACAAAAGAAACCATAAAAGAAGAAAAACAAAAGGATAAAACAAAGCAAGATAAAGATGATGAATCAGCAAAAGAGAAGGAATTAGAACAATTGAGGGAAAAATTCCAAGAGATTAACGATAAATACTTGAGGCTGTATTCCGAATTTGATAATTTCAGGAAACGTTCTGTAAAAGAAAAATTGGAACTTAGGAAAACAGCCGCGGCCGATATTATTACTTCTTTGTTGCCTATTATTGATGATTTTGAACGCGCTGAGAGATCAATCCAGGAAGATAAAGAATCAGATGCTACTAAGGAGGGGATTATGCTGATTTTTAACAAGCTAAAAACGATTCTTAATCAAAATGGTGTTGAGGAAATGAAGACCATTGGCGAAAAATTCGACCCAGACTTGCACGAAGCCATTACAAAGATTCCAGCAGATTCGGATGATAAAAAAGGAACCATCGTAGATGAAACACAAAAAGGTTATATGATGAACGGCAAAGTCATCAGGTTTCCTAAAGTAGTTGTAGCCAATTAATATTCAATTATTCATAAAAAAAGTAAAGGTAACCAGGCATGGAGAAAAGAGATTATTACGAGGTGCTGGGCATTTCAAAAAGCGCTTCTGATGCAGAAATAAAGAAAGCATACAGGAAGATGGCATTAAAATATCATCCTGATAAGAATCCGAATGATACTGAGTCTGAAACCAAATTCAAAGAAGCAGCTGAAGCCTATGAAGTACTGAGTAATCCTGAAAAAAGAAGTAAATATGACAGGTTTGGCCATGCAGGGCTTGGTGGCGGCGCCGGCTTTGGCGGTGGCGGAATGAGTATGGACGACATATTCAGCAATTTTGGAGATATCTTCGGCGATTTCTTTGAAGGATTTGGCTTTGGCGGAGGAAGAACCGGCGGAACAAGGAGAAGAACAACCAGAGGCTCTAACCTCAGAGTTAGGGTAAAGCTTACTTTGGATGAGATCGTGAACGGGGTTGAAAAAAAGATCAAGATAAAAAAATATGTCCCATGCCCTGATTGTAATAGCACTGGCGCTAAAGACGGCTCTGCATTCTCTACATGCGGTTCTTGTAACGGTAGCGGACAGGTAACTAGGGTTACAAACACTTTTCTCGGCCAAATGCAATCCACAACCACTTGCCCCGATTGCGGCGGAGAAGGACAAAAGATTACCAATAAGTGCACCACTTGCTATGGCAATGGTATAATAAAAGGAGAAGAAGTTGTTTCATTAAAAATACCGGCAGGTGTTAATGATGGAATGCAACTATCAATGAACGGCAAAGGTAATGCTGCAGCAAGAGGAGGCATACCAGGAGACCTTATTATTAATATTGAGGAAATTCCTCATAGTGAGCTTACAAGAGACGGTAATAACTTGCTTTATGACCTTTATGTGAGCTTTCCTCAAGCAGCATTGGGAACCAACGTGGAAATTCCTACGGTAAACGGTAAAGCCAAAGTTAAAATTGAACCCGGAACACAAGGTGGAAAAGTATTAAGACTTAAAGGCAAAGGAATTCCTGTTGTAAACTCGTATAGTAAAGGCGACCTCCTTGTAAATATTAATGTATGGACACCCAAAAACCTTTCAAAAGAAGAAAAGAAAATCATGGAAAAACTGGAAAAATCAACAAACTTTGTCCCTAACCCTACCACAAGAGACAAAAGTTTCTTTGAAAGGATGAAAGAATATTTCCAATAGTCTGAATATAAAAAACCTATAAAACCTTCATAATGGATTTTCTTATTGCCGAAAATGTTGAAAAGGAATTTACCAATCATAAAGCCCTTAGTAGCGTTAGCATTAATGTTCCGGAACAAAGTATATTTGGGTTGTTAGGCCCAAATGGCGCCGGTAAAACTACACTCATAAGGATCATTAACCAAATAACGGCTCCAGATTCAGGAAGTGTTTTTCTTAACGGCGAAAAACTCAAACCTCAACATACGAAGATCATCGGCTATTTGCCCGAGGAAAGAGGCCTTTACCGGAAAATGAAAGTTGGTGAACAAGCAGTGTATCTTGCCCAACTGAAAGGTTTGAGCAAAAAAGATGCTATACAAAAGATCCGGGATTGGTTTTATAAATTCGACCTCATGCCATGGTGGCATAAAAAGGTTGAAGAATTATCTAAAGGTATGCAACAGAAAGTACAATTTATTATTACAATCCTGCATAATCCCAAATTACTGATATTCGATGAGCCTTTCAGTGGCTTTGACCCAATAAACGTCAATCTTTTAAAAGACGAAATTCTCAACCTAAGAAACCAAGGGGCTACCATTATTTTTTCCACGCATAATATGGGCTCTGTAGAAGAAATTTGCGACCATATTGCCCTTATCAACAGGTCAAAAAAAATATTGGAAGGGAATGTAAAAGATATAAAAAATCAATTCAAATCCAATACTTTTGATATTGAATTATCCACAAAAGAGCAAAGCCTGAAAGGAAAGTTGGGGGGCAATTTCCAAGTACTTAAAGAAAGTAACGAAGAGGAAAACTTCAAAACTACTATAAAGATCAATGGTTCAGGATCTAATGAACTATTGAAAGAACTATTTCAATACGGGGATGTTCTTGGTTTTCATGAAGTAATACCAAGCATGAACGATATTTTCATTAGCAAAGTAAACGAAGATTCCAATAGCATCATCATCTAAAAACAATTTAGACAATGAAAAAAATTCCTATAGTCATAAAAAGAGAATACCTATCCAGGGTAAGAAAAAAATCCTTTATTGTTATGACCATTCTTGGCCCCATATTAATGGCAGCCTTGATGATAGTTCCCATTTATATAGCCAAACTCTCTGACGATGTAAAAAAAATCGCCATTGTAGACGAAACAGGCGCTTTTTATAATACCATAAAAAATTCTGAAACCATTAAATTTGAATATCTCCAAACTGATATCGAAGCTGCTAAAAAGCTGCTTGATAAATCAGATTATTATGGTATTTTGCACCTCCCTCCTATCTTTATAAACTCTCCGTCTTCGGCAAAATTCTTCTCTACAAAGCAACCCAGCCTTACCGTAAAATCTTATATTGAAAATATCCTTAACAAAGAATTGGTCGATCTAAAATTAGAGCAATCAAGTATAGACAAGGAAGAGTTGAACAGGATTTACAAACTTTCCAAGTTAGAACTTGCAACCATAAAACTAAGTGATGACGGTGAAGAAGCTACCGGCAGCAGCGGGTTAACAACAGGACTATCCATGTTTGCCGGGATTTTGATCTATTTCTTCATTTTTTTATTCGGGGCACAAGTTATGCGTGGCGTTATTGAAGAAAAAACCAGTCGTATTGTAGAAATTATCATTTCTTCTTTAAAACCATTCCAATTGATGATGGGCAAAATAATTGGGGTTGCTTTGGTTGGTTTAACGCAATTTTTATTATGGGTTGTGTTAACATTTGCCATTATTGCGTTTGTTCAATTGAGTTTCCCGGAAACTTTCAGTGGCGCCGAGCAAATGTCAGAATTTACATCTGTTTCTAACAGTGGCGTGGCAGAAGAAGCTATGAGCCAAGCAAATATGGGTGATAGCAAATTTGCCGAAATATGGGAATCCATACAATCTATTAACTTTCCCTTGATGATAAGTATGTTTGTTTTTTATTTTCTTGGCGGATATTTGCTCTATTCAGCCCTGTTTGCTGCTATTGGCTCTGCCGTAGACAACGAAGCCGACACACAACAATTTATGTTACCTGTTACGGCTCCCTTGATCTTCTCCATTGTAATGTCTTCATTTGTCATCAATAATCCTCAAGGCGCGGTATCATTCTGGCTCTCCATAATACCGTTTACATCTCCTATCATTATGATGATGAGAATACCCTTTGGAGTAGCCACATGGGAGGTACTTCTTTCTATGGGATTATTGATACTTGGGTTCTTAGGAACAACATGGCTTGCAGGAAAAATATATAGGACAGGCATTCTTATGTATGGCAAAAAGATCAATTATAAAGAACTGGGAAAATGGCTTTTTTATAAATCTTAATTTTGAAAAATATGAGAACCGGCATTATTGACTGCGGAACCAATACTTTTAACCTTATTATTGTTGATATCAAAGAAAATAACGATTTTAACATTATTTACAAGAAAAAGCTGCCGGTTAAACTTGGACAAGGTGGCATTAACAATAAAACCATTCAAAAGGAACCCTTCAAAAGAGGGCTAAATGCCTTAAAAGAACATAAGCAAACCATTCACGAATTCAACGCTGATAAAACTTTTGCCTTTGCTACTTCGGCCATAAGAAGCGCTAATAATGGAAAAGAATTTGCTGAAACAGCAAAAAAAGAAACCGGTATAGAAATAAATATTATTACTGGAGAGCGCGAAGCAGAATTGATTTACAGGGGCGTTAAAAGAGCCGTTGGTTTTAATGAAAACAATACCCTGGTAATGGATGTTGGAGGTGGAAGTACAGAATTTATTATTGCTGATAACAAAGAAGTAAAATGGAAATATAGCTTTGATATTGGAGTGGCCAGGATCATTGAACAATTCAACCCTTCTAACCCTATAAAAAACGAAGAAGTTGAAGCTATTAAAAATTATTTAGAAAAAAATTTAGAACCACTTTTTAAAGCCGTTGAAAAATACCCGGTTAAAAACCTTGTGGGTTGTTCTGGTTCTTTTGAAGCACTGGCAAGTATGATATCATACAAGAATCATGATCATGATCTCCCTGCTGATATTACTTCCTATGAATTCGAACATAAAGATTTTAACGCTATTTTCAGGACACTTCTTGCTTCTACCGAAAAAGAACGTTATGAAATGAAGGGCTTGCCTGCTTCAAGGGTTGATTCTATTGTTTCTGCTGCTATTTACATCGATTTCATTTTAAAAAAGTTGAACATTACTAGGATGATCCTTTCCCTTTATGCCATAAAAGAAGGGGTGATTGATTCTTTGTAAATTGTTTAATACTTTCTTAAATTGATTCAAAAAATATCTTATGTTAGTTTTTACAATGATATCATAAAACTACCGTTTCATAATATGTGGTCTTAAAATAAAAGTGTTCTCCATGATTAGAATGATACTAGTTTTTTCAATTGTTATATTGGCAATTAACACAAAAGCACAAAATTCAGAGATTAACCATATTACCTTAGAAGATGCAATATACTTGGCTCACAAGCAATCGCCAGATGCTTTGGTTGCAAGGCATGAATTGAGGAGAAATTACTGGGAACACCGCTCGTTCCAAGCCGACTATCTTCCCAGCCTAACTATGGATGCCACGCTTCCCAACATTAACCGCTCTATTGACAAGATCACCTTACCCGATGGCAGCGATGAATTTATTGAAAGAAGCCTTGCCAATTATGACATGAATATGGCTGTTAATCAAAAGGTTCCTTTTACAGGAGGAGACCTATTCGTAAATTCCGGTTTGCAAAGAATTGACGTTTTTACTGATTCAACAATTACAAGTTACCAATCATCGCCGGTAAGCATAGGATACAGGCAACCTGTTTTTGGATTCAATGAATATAAATGGGATAGGAAAACCCAACCCTTGAGATACGAAAAAGCAAAACGAGATTACATAAAAGAGTTACAAGAAATTTCCATAACGACTACCGATCATTTTTTCAATCTCCTTAAAGCACAAATGAGCATTCATATTGCAGAACTTAACAAGGCCAACACCGATACCCTTTATAAGATAGCCCAAGGAAGGTACAATTTAGGAAAAATTGCTGAAAATGAACTCTTACAGATGGAACTCAGCATGCTTAATGCAGATGAACAACTGGAACAAACAAAAATTGATTACGTAATTAATCTTTTTAGTTTTCGCTCTTATTTGGGTATAAGAGACAGTATAAAAATCTCGCTCATTCCACCAAAAGATCATCCCAAGTTGGAAATTGAGGTGCAAAAGGCGCTAACAGAAGCTAAAGAAAACCGGCCTGAAGAAATATCTTACCAAACCTCTGCAATAAACGCCATGCGTCAATTACAAAAAGCAAAAGCCGAAAACCGCTTTAATGCCAATATTTACGCAGAATTTGGGTTAACACAAAAAGGAAGTGAAATCAACGAGGTATACCAAAATCCCAGTGACCAAGAAAGGTTTACTTTAGGATTACAAATACCTATCCTTGACTGGGGCGTTGGCAAAGGAAAAGTTAAAATGGCAGAATCGGGTTATGAGCTTGTAAAAACCACGATTGAGCAGAATAAGATCAATTTTGAACAAGAAGTCATGTTTAATGTGATGAACTTCAATGTAAAAGACAAGCAACTGGAAATTTCTGCTAAAGCTGATACCGTGGCACAAAAACGTTTTAATGTAGCTAAACAACGATACCTTATTGGTAAAATTGATATTACTGACCTCAACTTAGCGCTAAAAGAAAAAGACCAATCATGGCGAAACTATATTAATGCTATGCACTCTTATTGGAGAAGTTTTTATAAAATGAGACAACTAACGCTATACGATTTTATTAAAAACAAAAAGATTAAAACGGAATTTTCGGATATATTGGATATTTAGATTTTAATACCTAAATTTTGCATACCCATTCCTCATGTTTTTTTATTAATTTTGCAGTTCATAAAAAATGATCGATTAATATGTTTGAAAGTTTAACAGACAGGTTTGAAAAGGCATTTAAACTGCTAAAAGGACAGGGCAGGATCACGGAAGTAAATGTGGCAGAAACCCTTAAAGAAGTTAGAAAAGCATTACTACAAGCTGATGTTAGCTATAAGATAGCCAAAGATTTCACCAACGACGTAAAAGAAAAAGCGCTGGGAAAAGATGTATTATCATCGGTTTCACCTGGGCAGTTGATGGTGAAGGTGATGCATGATGAATTAGCCCACCTGATGGGAGATGAGAAGGCCGAACTAGACCTTAAAGGAAGTCCAGCCATTATCCTGATAGCTGGATTACAAGGTTCCGGTAAAACCACTTTTTCCGCTAAACTTGCCAACTACCTCAAAACCAAGCAAAATAAAGACCCCATGTTGGTAGCAGGCGATGTTTACAGGCCTGCGGCTATTGACCAGCTTAAAGTAATGGCAGAGCAGATTGACGTAGAGGTATATACCGAAGAAGGAAACAAAGAACCCGTTAAAATAGCAAAAAATGCATTAAAACACGCCAAAGAATACGGCAAAAATGTTGTTATTATTGATACGGCTGGACGCCTTGCTATTGACGAAGTGATGATGAACGAGGTAGCTGCTATAAAGAAAGCGGTGAAACCACAAGAAACCCTTTTTGTTGTGGATTCCATGACAGGACAAGATGCTGTGAACACAGCAAAAGCATTTAACGAAAAACTGGATTACGAAGGCGTTGTATTAACAAAACTCGATGGTGATACAAGGGGTGGTGCTGCCCTTACCATTAAAAAAGTTGTTGATAAACCCATCAAGTTCGTAGGAATTGGCGAAAAAATCGATGCGATAGATGTTTTTCACCCAACAAGAATGGCCGACCGTATACTTGGAATGGGTGATATAGTTACCCTGGTTGAAAAAGCACAAGAACAGTTTGATGCCAAAGAAGCACAAAAACTACAAAAAAAGATTGCCAAAAACCAATTCGACTTTAATGATTTCCTTGCCCAACTGAAGCAAATAAAGAAAATGGGGAATATTAAAGACCTTGCATCTATGATACCCGGTATGGGAAAAGCCTTAAAAGATATAGACATGGATGACGATGCTTTTAAAGGTATAGAAGCCATTATTTACTCTATGACCCCGGAAGAAAGACAAAACCCGGCAGTGCTTAACGGAAGCAGGAGAAAAAGAATTGCTACCGGTAGCGGCACCTCCATCCAAGAAGTTAACAGGCTTATCAAGCAATTTGGAGATACTCGCAAGATGATGAAGATGATGTCTGGCGGTGGAAGAAAAAATATGATGAAGATGATGAAAAATGCCCGTAATATGGGCTGATAAAGAAAATACCCCTGTCAAATTGTAAAGGATATTTTATAAATACATTAACTTGAAGTGTTATGGAATTAATTGACGGCAAAGAAACATCAAAACAAATTAAACAAGAAATAGCAGAAGAAGTAAAAAAAATTAAAAACAATGATGGTAAAATTCCCCACCTGGCAGCCATATTAGTTGGTGAAGACCCTGCAAGCCAAACCTATGTTAGAAGCAAAGACAAAGCTTGTAAAGAAGTGGGCTTCTTCTCTTCATTATATAAATATCCTACCTCAATTACACAAAAAGAATTGCTCGAGGCAGTAGATTTTCTTAATAATGATGATGATATTGATGGATTTATCGTACAGCTTCCCTTACCAGCCCATATTGATGAGCAAAAAGTTATTGAAAGTATTGACCCTTTAAAAGATGTTGATGGTTTTAGGCCAGAAAACTTTGGTAAAATGGCTTTGGGCTTAAACTCTTATATCCCGGCCACACCCAACGGGATCATTGAACTTATTAAACGTTACAAAATAGAAACAGAAGGCAAAAATTGCGTAGTTCTTGGCAGGAGCCATATTGTTGGTTTACCGATGAGTATATTAATGGGGCAAAAATCATATCCTGGCAATGCAACAGTTACACTTTGCCATAGCAGGACAAAAAACCTCAAAGAAGTTTGTCGTAATGCAGATATTCTGGTAGTAGCCATAGGAAAACCTGGCTTTGTTACTGAAGATATGGTTAAAGACGGGGCTGTTGTCATTGATGTTGGCATTCATCGAATGCCTTCAACAAAAACAAAATCAGGATTTAAACTTAACGGTGATGTAAAATTTGACGAAGTATCAAAAAAATGCAGTTATATCACGCCAGTGCCTGGTGGCGTTGGCCCTATGACCATCGCTTCATTGCTGTTAAACACCCTTAAAGCAGCTAAAAAAGTAGTAGATTAAATAGAATCAATTGGATCAAAAAACACAAATATTACTGAATGAAGGTAAAATGCTTCCCCTTATGGAAGCATTTTATTCTATACAGGGTGAAGGATTTAATACCGGCAAAGCAGCTTACTTTATTCGCATTGGCGGCTGCGATGTTGGTTGCTATTGGTGCGATGTAAAAGAATCTTGGAATGCTGATTTGCACCCGCCAACATCCACTGATAAAATTATAGAAACAATCACCAAAAACAATCCTTCGCAATCAGTAGTGGTTACAGGAGGCGAGCCCCTTAAATACAACCTGGATTATCTCTGCTCCAGGATAAAAAAAAATAATATTAAAGCTTACCTGGAAACCTCGGGGTCGGAAAAGATGTCGGGAAACTGGGATTGGATATGCCTATCCCCCAAAAAAAACAGCCCTCCCCTACCCGAATCTTACTTCATGGCTGATGAACTCAAAGTGATTATTTATGACAACTCAGATTTTGATTGGGCCGAAGAAAATGCTAAATTTGTTAAAAAACATTGTAAATTGATTTTACAGCCGGAGTGGTCAAAAAGAGAAACGATGATGCCTTTGATTGTTGATTACATCTTGGCCAATCCAAAATGGAACATGAGTCTTCAGTCGCATAAATATATGAACATACCTTAAAATCATAGACATGAAAAATTTCATCCTGTTAGCTTTTACACTCATAATGTTAACTCCAACATTTTCGCAACAGAAATATACCACAAACAAAAAAAAGGCTATTACCGCTTTTGAAACGGCTCTTCAGCATTATAATAGGTACGATTATCAAAAAACTATCCTATACCTGGAAGAAGCCCTTAATCATGATGATGAGTTTATTGAAGCTTATATTGTAATGGGCGATAATTATTTGGACATGAAAGCTTTTGACAAAGCACATCAAGCATATAAAAAAGCAATCAAAATAGATCCTGATTTTTACCCCCGGGTATATTTTATGGCTGCACAAGCAGTGCTTAAGCAGGGCAATTATAAACTAGGCAAAGATTATTTGAGTACCTTCTTGAACTACAAAAGCATTAATCCTGTTAATCGTAAAAAAGCCGATGAACTTCTTAAAACATGCAATTTTGCCATACCACAAATTGAGAATCCCGTACCTTTTGACCCGCAAAATTTAGGAGGAGACGTAAATTCCAAGTTTGCCGAATATCTTCCAGCCCTTACTGCTGACGAGCAAACTCTTATCATCACCGTAAGAAAACCTATTGGAGGCATCTCTGCCAATTTTGGCAATTACGAGCAGGAAGATTTTTATATCAGCAAAAAACTTGATGGAAAATGGACAAAAGCCATGCCTCTTGGCCCTCCTCTTAATACAGAAGGCAACGAAGGTGCACAAGCGGTTTCTCCCGATGGAAGCTTCTTTGTTTTTACCGCTTGTAACAGGCCAGATGGTTTTGGAAGCTGCGACTTATACTATTCTGAAAGCGTTGGCGGAAAATGGAAAAAACCTAAGAATATGGGGGAAAAAGTGAACTCCTCAAGCTGGGATTCGCAACCATCTATTGCTTCTGACGGCAAAACATTATTTTTTACCAGTTCAAGGCCAGGTGGTAAAGGCAGCATGGACATATACAAAACCGTTATGGACGAATACGGTGAATGGACAAAACCTGTAAATATTGGAGATTCCATTAACACCGAAGGCGCTGAAACATCTCCTTTCATACATCCCGATAATAAAACCTTGTATTTTTCTTCTGACGGCCATATTGGCATGGGAGGTATGGACATTTTTTATTGCCGAAAAGATAGTAATGGCAACTGGAATAAACCAGTGAATATCGGGTATCCTATCAACACCTTCGGTGATGAGAACAGCCTAATACTCAACACAAGAGGTGATATGGCATATTTTGCTTCCGATAAACTCGAAGGTTTTGGAAAACAAGACTTATACAAGTTCAAACTTTACGAAGAAGCAAGGCCCAATCCTGTATCTTACATGAAAGGAATAGTATACGATGACCAAACAAAAAAAAGGTTAGATGCCAAGTTTGAACTAATCAGCTTAAAGGACGGTAAAACTAAGGTGGAATCAAAGTCCGACCCTGTAAACGGTGAATTTCTCGTTTGCCTTCCCACAGGCAACCAATACGCTCTTAATGTTTCTAAAAAAGGATATTTGTTCTACTCCGAGAATTTTTCTATGCCGGCTGAAATACATCAAAAAATTGATCCTTTCCTAAAAAACGTCCCTCTAAAACCTATAAAAGTGGGAGAATCTGTTGTATTAAAGAATATATTTTTTGAATTTGACAAATACAACTTGAAAAAAGAATCACGAGTGGAACTCAACAAATTATTCAACCTCCTAAAAGAGAACAAAACATTGAAGATTGAAATTGGAGGGCATACAGACAATAAAGGCTCGGAAGAATACAACAAAACACTTTCCCAGGACAGGGCTAAAGCTGTTTACGATTACCTCACAAGCAAAGGTATAAGCAGCGAAAGACTTTCATATAAGGGCTATGGCGAATCCAAACCTATTGATACCAATAAAACAGAAGAAGGAAGGGCCAACAATCGCAGAACAGAATTCAAAGTAATAGATAATTAATACATTATGAAAAAAATATTGATCATAAATGGGCCCAACCTGAATCTTATTGGCACGAGAGAAAAATCGATTTATGGGAATCAATTTTTTATTGATTATTTTGAAAGGTTGAAAGAAATTTATCCCGGTATTGAGTTGGAGCTTTTCCAAAGCAATATTGAAGGAGAACTTATCAATAAGCTACAAGAAGTAGGCTTTAGTTACGATGGCATTATCTTAAATGCCGGGGGATACACACACACATCTGTTGCTATTGCCGATGCTGTTCTTGCCATTGAAGCACCTGTAACCGAGGTTCACATTTCCAATATTTATGCACGGGAAGAATTTAGGCATTACTCGCTTATTTCACCCTATTGCAAAGGTTCTATAGCCGGCTTTGGACTGGACTCATACAGGTTAGCTGTTGAGAGCTTTTTACAACCAAATGAATAATCTTTTAATCAAAAAAAGCATCACGTAACCTAATGATTATAATTGCATTAAGTCGTCTTGTAGAGATTTTGTAGAGATGAATGTATACAATATGTAAAGACAGATTTTTTTAAAATCCTATATTTGTTATGTATTTTTGAAAAACAGCGTTCTTTTAAAATGATATGCACATTCGTGCTGCATTCTATATTAGCTTTAATGTTCAATTAGGTTATTTATATAATGTATAGCGGTTTATTTTCTTTTCTTGATTTAAGAAAATGATAAGCAAAAGCAGGAATAAATGTTGTTACAGGGGATCTTTTTTGTAATTTAGTTTGGTTGATGAAGGTGCTGACTTAGGAGAGAAAATTGAGTTCCGCCCTGGCTAATTTGGTCGTGTAAGTGAAACATTTGCCTTGTCAGAACATGGGTTGGCAAAAATTAGAGGCTGTTGTAAAAAAATTCATAATGGAGATTGGATTTACGTTTGAACAAAAAGTCAGTACCTCATCAAATTATCGCTCATTAAACAAAAGGACGAAATTAGTTATCTCTTAATTGGGATTAAACTGCTTTACATTATATCATTATAAGATGCTTTTTTCGGGTTTTATTTTTTTTGGGGCAGCCTCTAAATTTTCGAGGTTGCCTTTTTTCATGCCTATTATCTAAAGAATATAGATTACAAAAAAATCGGGATACAAAAATGGTTTTCTACATTTCCTTTTATCCAAAGAAATGTAGAAAACCATAGGTTATTAAAAATAAAAAAACTCGTTTCTTTAAATCAATGTTCCCCTGATTAAGAAAGCCGCAGCAAGTGCAATAATGGCATATAACTCGGGGAATACGGCAAGAATAAGGGTTTTACCAAAAACATCGTATCCATCACCAATACTAGCAATTCCATTTGCACAAACTTTTCCTTGGCGTATTGCAGACAATAAACCTACTAAGCCAAGAGCCAAACCAGCACCAAGAACAGCGGCGCCAGCAAGCATAGTCATTTCATTGTTGATGATTTGTGGTGTGTTTAACAAGAAAAACCCGGCAAAACCATAAAGGCCTTGTGAGCCAGACATAGCACTTAATACCATGTAACTCCCAAACGCATCCTCGTTCTTTTTTAAAGCCCCAATAGTAGCATTTCCGGCGATAGAAACGCCATAAGAACTGCCGATACCGGCTAATCCAACCATTAATGCAAGGCCAACATAAGCAAGAATAATTGCTAAGCTCATAATTTGTATCTCCTAAATTTTATAATTAAACAATATATTTTTCACTATTTTACTTTTGCAAAAGGTTTATACTCTTTCCCACCACCAGTAAAACCTGCATTTTTATAAAACTCTACAAAAATTAAACGCATTGGATGCACTAAAGAACCCAATGAAGACATAAAAAGGTTAATACTGTGGCCAAAGATCAGGATAATAACAAAAATCAACTCTCCTAGCACTGGTATATCAGGGCTTAAAGAAACCGCCATTTGGTTGAAGACAAATCCAAGTATCGCAGTGGAAATTCCAATAGCGAATAAGCGTATGTAGGAGAGAAAATCCCCAAGCAAACCAGTTACATTAGAATATACTTCCCATAAACCAGCTCCTAAGTTAACAAATACATTAGCACCAGGTTTGCTAAAAAAGATGATCATAATACCACTTAAAACAGCCAGTCCAATATATAACGGGTTAAGAGTTTGTTGCATATTTTCGGGTAGCAACATAAAAAATACTACCGAACTAATTGCCAATAAAATCCACCCCATAGTAGATATTCCATAAACAAAACCTTTTTGTTTTATTTGATTAGCAACTTTAAGGCACATGCCAAAAATAATTTGCGCTCCACCAATCATAACAGATAAATCGAATAATTGCTGGTCGGTAACAAACCATTGCTGTAAATCACCAAAAATAGCTTTTTCATAAAGCCGTATACCAAAAAGTGTTCCGGTGAGCAGCCCAAACAAAATAGTAGCAATACCAAAATATTGCACCATTGATAAAACCGGTTTAAAACTTTTTTTCGCTTTTGGTTTATATAAGGTAGCTCCCAGCACAAAAATCAATCCATAACCTGCATCGCCTAAGCAAAAACCAAAAAACATCACAAAGAAGGGTGCAAAAAAAGGTGTAAGGTCAATCTCTTTATAATTTGGCATGAACATATTTCCAATCAACTCAAAAACGCTGGCAAAACGGCCGTTTTTCAATAATATAGGTACTTGCTTGGCACTTTGTATTGCTTTGGGTTGAGGTTTTTCTTTGATAAATACAACGCTTTGGTTATCCAAAAATTCAAGGAGGTTTTCTTCTTTATCCTTTGGAACCCAGCCTTCTGTTAGCAATACCTGGTCTTCTGCCTTGGGTTCTGTATTATAAATTACATCCTTAAACTCTGTATTCTCCTGGATTGATAACATTGTATTTGTTAATAATTCTATGTAGTGGGCTGCGCATTCGTCTAATTCTTTATCAATGGTATCTATTTGGCCCTGTAAATCATTCTTTTCATTTTCCAGTTCAGTAATTGACTGGGTAGGGGGTGGTGTTTCGTCAAAATCAAAGTCGATTGTTTCATCGCCTCTTGTTATCAAGATAAAATAAATGTCACTGCCCTTTTCTGCAATTACCTCAATAAAATATTCCTGTTTCCACTTTTCGTTAAATTGTTTAATAGGAATAACAAAAAAATGAACATAAATTCCATTTTGGGCAAGTAAATGAATATTTCCAGGATTAAAGTCGCCCCACGGACCTTGTTGGTTCAGTGTTTTATCAATGGCAATTATCTCTTGCCGCAGTTTATCTATTTCATCTCTTTTATTTTGAATTTCATTCCATAATTCATTTCCGTCGCGGTCAAATTTTTGCTCTTTTATTTTAACATCGCGCTTTTCAAGGAATTTTTTTGTATCCTTTAGTTGTTCAATCTTCCGAAAAGCTTGCTTGGCTTCTTCAGAAAATTCTCCTTTTTTCTGTATAATGTGCACTAATCCAATCTCACGAAGATTTTTAAGAAATTCTTCATGTTCCTGGTGGTAAACCAAGAACGAATATTTTAACATTGGTACAATCATTATGTTATTGCTTTTCTTTTTTTAATAATTTTTTGTGATGATTTGGATAAATTCTCCTGGTCTTCTAAAAAACGTTTTATTTTCCTGAGTGCATCCTGAAATTCTGGAATTTGAACTTTCTCATACAGGTTTACTTTTTGCGTGGTTTTTTTTCGTGCATAAAGTAAAATTAGCATTTTTTTATGAAAGAAATCTCTTTCAAAGGAAAGGATTGTCAATTCTTTAATAATTTCAATACCCTTCATGAACCATTTGGGATTATTAAAAATGCTAAAAGGCTGGATATCAAATTCCACATCCTTTAATACGGGAGTTTGTACACCAGCAATTTTCTTTATTGAATATTTTACTTCTTTTACTTTTATCAAATCAGGATTAAATTCCGTCCACAAGGACATCATCTTTTCATAGCTCTTCTTTTTTTCGTTTAATTGTCTTTCTATGTCGTTTGCAGCATCCTTGGCTTTTTTCACTTCTACACGCAAAGCTGACTCCTTATTTTTTAGAGTAGGAAGCGCTTTCAGACGCATATCTAACATCTTGCCCACGCGCTGCATAAATGTTTTATTGTATTGAATCTTCATTGCCATAGCCTTAAGCGTTTTCTTGTTGTTGATGCATTTTATATATTACTCGTCTTTAGGCCAGTACTTTTCAACCAGCTCATTCTTAATAGCAACTTCTTCTTTTTTAAAATGCCTATTAAATAAGTTCCATGCTATATCGAGCATTTTTTCTGTATCTACGTTCACATCAACGGCAAGCAGTTCTCTTGAATATTCTTTGGCAAAATTTATTGACCTTTCATCATAGTCAGTTAAGTCAAAACCATTTTCCAACTTGGTTTTTGCATTAGCTGCATCGGCAAATAAACGTACACCGGCATTCATCACTTGCGGATGGTCTTCTCTTGTTTGTTTTCCTATTACCAATTGTTTTAAACGTGAAAGGCTTCTAAAAGGGTCAATAATAACTTTTCCAATATCAGTATCTTGGCGTAAAAATAATTGACCTTCTGTAATATATCCTGTATTATCAGGTATTGCATGGGTAATATCACCACCGGATAAAGTAGTTACAGCAATAATTGTAATAGAGCCTCCGCCAGGGAATTGTGCAGCTTTTTCATACCTTGCAGCCAAATCACTATATAATGAGCCAGGCATACTGTCTTTTGAAGGTATTTGGTCCATCCGGTTAGATACAATACTTAATGCATCGGCAAAAAGTGTCATATCAGAAAGTAAAACCAATACTTTTTGTTTCTTTTCTATGGCAAAATATTCTGCTGCCGATAATGCGAGGTCAGGAATAAGTAATCTTTCAACAGGTGAATCTTCAGTTGTATTAATGAAGCTAACAATACGGTCTAATGCCCCGGCACTCTCGAAAATATTTTTATAAAACAAGTAATCATCGTTTGTAAGCCCCATTCCACCCAGGATAATTTTATCTGCTTTTGCCCTTAATGCCACGATAGCCATAATTTGGTTATAGGGCTGGTCGGGGTCGGCAAAGAAAGGGATTTTTTGTCCTGTAACAAGGGTGTTATTCAAGTCAATACCTGCAATACCAGTAGGTATTAAGAAGGAAGGCTGCTCCCGTTGAACCGGGTTTATTGTGGCTCCACCCACTTGAATTTCCTTACCTTCAACTGCAGGGCCTCCATCAATAGGGTCAGTATAGGCATTTAAAAAGCGGCCTGATAATTCTTCTCCAACTTTCATAGTTGGCGTTTTTCCAAGAAAAACTACCTCAGCATTTGTAGGAATTCCTTCAGTACCTCCAAAAACCTGCAAGGTAACTTCTTCGCCAATAATTTTAACAACTTGGGCTAGCCTTTCACCAACAATGGCCAGCTCATTATTACCTATACCCTTTGCATTAAGCGAGCAAGTGGCTTTTGTAATTTGGGTTATTTTGGTGTATATTTTTTGAAAAGCTTGTGTTTCCATTATTTAGCTCTCTTTTCTTCGATTAGTTGATCTATTTCTTTTTCAATATCCTTAAATTTACTTGAGTTGAACTCAGAATAATTCATTTGCTTGAATTGATTGATGAGTTTTTTGAAATATTGGCCTACTTCTTCAAATTTTTCAAACTCGAAGTCAATATCATTCACAAGCAACACTTTATCCATCATATAGCGCTGGCGTTCAATAGGTGTGGAGGCATCAATCTTATCAAATGCATCTTGTTGTAAAATAATAAAGTCAATAACTTCTGCTTTCCAGTATGTAATATGGTAATCCAAGGGCACTCCATCATCCCCAAGAATATTGATCTGCTCCCATGCCTCGTTGCCCCTACGCAAGGTAATTTTCGCTTTATTGATTTTATCAACCCATTCATTAGAAATTTTCTTTTCAATATATTCTTTAAACTCATCGTATTCAATATACTTAGAATAACTATCAATTGGGTCAATGGCAGGATACCTCTTACTATCGGCGCGATCTTGTGACAAAGCATAAAAGCACCTGGCTACTTTTTTCGTAGATTCGGTAACCGGTTCTTTCAGGTTTCCCCCAGCAGGAGAAACTGTTCCTATAAATGTAACTGAGCCTGTTTCGTTATTATTAAGCTTAACATACCCGGCTCTTGAGTAAAAATTAGCAATAATAGCAGGCAAATCCATAGGATATGCATCAGGCCCTGGTAATTCTTCCATACGATTGGACATTTCTCTAAGCGCTTGTGCCCATCTAGATGTTGAATCAGCTAATAGCAATACTTTTAGCCCCATAGCCCTGTAATATTCGGCCATAGCCATTGCGGTATAAACAGAAGCTTCTCTTGCTGCTACAGGCATATTGGAAGTGTTAGCAATGATTATGGTTCTTTCTATCAATTTTCTACCAGTACGTGGGTCATCCAACTCAGGGAATTCTTTAAAGATCTCAACAACCTCATTAGCTCGCTCTCCACAAGCTGCAATAACAACAATATCGGCATCTGCTTGTTTAGACAAGGCATGTTGAAGTACTGTTTTGCCACTACCAAAAGGCCCGGGAATAAAACCCGTTCCACCTTCTACCATAGGAATCATTGAATCCATGGTTCGGATACCTGTTTCAAGAAGCTTAAATGGTCGTGGTTTTTCTTTATAAGCTTTATTGGCAACCTTTACAGGCCATTTCTGAATCATTTTAACTTCATGTTCAGCGCCATCCTGGCTGGTTAGTATAGCTATGGTTTCATTAAGCCTATACTTGCCTTCTCCTTTTATCTCCTTAACAATATACTTACCTTTAAAGGTGAAAGGAACCATAATTTTATGAGGAATCCAATTTTCTTTAACTTCTCCCAGCCATATAGCAGTAGTTACTTCATCACCTTCTTTCACCAAGGGTTTAAAATCATATTCTTTTGTTTCATCTAAGGCTGGAGTATAGTCACCTTTCTGTAGAAAAATTCCTTCTTTAAGGTCAAGGTCGTTTTGTAAACCATCAAAATTCTTTTGTAGCAAACCCGGCCCCAATGTTACCTCGAGCATGTGCCCCATAAAAATAACCTCGTCGCCAACCCTAACACCACTGGTGTCTTCAAACACCTGTATATAGGCATATTTCCCCATAATCTTAATAACTTCCGCCATTAATTGGATGTTTCCACGCTCTACATAACAGATCTCGTTTTGATGAACGGGCCCGCCAACCTCAACTGTTAGTAAGTTGGCAATGACTCCTGTAATTGTTCCTTTTGTTTTATTTTTCTGTGCCATTATACGATAAAATATTCTGGAAATTCATAACTTTTTTTCAAATCCTTAATAATGTTTTCAAATGTTGCTTTCCCTTTTTCTTCATCTAATAGTTTCCATCTTTCTAAAATGCCTATTTTAAGAAGATAAGCCAACACATTTTCTATAGAGAAATAGAAAAAGGTTGTCATTTGGTCAAGCTTTTCCCATTTTATGAGGTCAATACTTTTTTCACGTTCTAAAATAGCAGTATTCTCAAAAAGATTGAGAATTTTTTCTGCAAAATCATAATCTCTACTCAATCCAAAGTCCTTTGCTTTTACACTCTTTATGGCTTCGGTTATATCATTATCCCCTATCAACTCTTTATTTACATCCAAACTGTGAGTATTTGCCACAATTCCTGTAATAATATTCTTAAGGTTCATTTCAAATGTAAACCATTCACGCAAAAACCTATTCTCGGATTTTTGAGTAAAATCATAAAATTGAGAAATAAATTGATTTTCCCAGCTTAACCCATTTTTAAAAGGGATATCATTTTTATAATGTATAGCAAGGTTTTTAAGGTGATTATAAAAATGCCCGGGAGCAACATCAAGAGATTCTATGTCTTTTGTATTTGATAGGGTTTCTATGTCTTCCTGGTTGAATATTCCTCTTTTGTCGAATGGTTTCTTATGTTCTTCGAGTGAATTTAAAAGATTATATTGATCATATAAAAGGAATATATATTTTACCAATTCAAAATCACTGGGATGAAGATCTCTATTGAGAACACCAAGAAAGTCCTTTTGTGAAATTGGGAGCTTTTCCTGGGCAAAGGAAAGTTCAGCCAAACTTGATACAAGATAGTAATAATGAGGCCTACCAACTATTTGAGTGATGATATTCATAGCTCTGATTTATTCTTTCCAAATAACAAATCTATTGTTTTTGGGCGCAAATACTTGATAAACAAATTCTGAAAATCTTCTTCTTTAAAAGTAATTTGATACGATCCATCAGCAGGTCCAATTTTAAAACCTGATTTTAGCTCTGAATCTACTTCTACATTTAAAGTGCCATTTAGTAATTCTTTGGTATGTGCTTCAAAGTATTGTGCCAACTCTTGTTCCTTATCAGCAGGCAATAAAACTACTAAATCTGTTTTTGATTGATCCTGTAACCAGCTCTTTAACGCGGTTTCAATAACTTTTTTGATAAATTCAGTATCCTTGAACGTATTTTTAAGAGGATCTTTTGTAACTTCTGCAACGATGAGGTTGGTTATTTCCTGTTGAATATGACGCAATGTTTGTTGGTAGGATTGCTTTAATTCGTTTTCTACTTTACTTTTAGTATCTTTAGCTTCAGTATTGGCATTATTAATAATGTCTTCTGCCTCCTTTTTAGCATCGCTAACAATTTTTTCAGCTTTTAAATTTGCTTCATTAACTATTTTTTCGGCTTCATGATTGGCTTTAGTTACCCCCTCTTGGTATATTTTGTTGGTTAATTCTTCAAGTTTGCCGCCCATAATAACTATATTTTATTGTTTATATGATTAAAAATGCAAGCAAAACTAAAAAAGTTTTATAATTAAAAAAAATAAAAATTGTTTCTTTGATTTTTTATTCTTAAAAATCCTAATAATCACACTAAAATTAGTTTTTCAAATAATATTTTTAACATTGTGCGTTATAATTACAATTAACAATAATCCTTTATTTAGAATGATGAATCGTTACCAAAATATTTAAATTGTTGATTTCTTTTTTAGGGTATTGGTACAAAATACCTTAATTTTACGCACTATCAATAACATTAAATGTATTAAAAATCAATGAGCATGAGTTTATTATTGCAGATAACAGAAACAACGAAGGCAGCAGCAGATACCATTGCCAATGCTGCACAACAAGGAGGGGAACAACCGGCTGAAGAAACATTGTCTTTTATTGACCTTGCCCTTAAAGGGGGATGGATCATGTTGCCCTTAGTTCTTTTTTCCATAATAGCTATCTATATTTTTATTGAACGTTACCTCGCAATAAATAAAGCCTCCAGGGAAGAAACCAATTTCATGAACAATATTCGGGATTTTATCCACGATGGAAGGATAGATTCAGCCAAATCCTTGTGCAAAAATGCTACAACACCTATCGCCAAGATGATACATACTGGTATCTCCAGGATAGGAAAACCTTTGAACGATGTGAATGCAGCCATAGAAAACGTTGGGAAACTGGAAATATCGAAATTGGAAAAAAATATTGCCACCTTGGCCACCATTTCAGGAGCCGCACCCATGATAGGTTTCTTAGGAACAGTGATGGGAATGGTCAGGGCCTTTTACGATATGGCTAAAGCAGGGAATAATATAGATATCTCGTTATTATCTACCGGTATTTACCAGGCAATGATAACAACCATTGGAGGCCTTATTGTCGGGATTATTGGGTATATCTGTTACAATATTCTTGTAGCCAAAATTGAAAAAGTGGTATTTATCCTGGAAGCTCGAGCTACGGAATTTATGGACTTACTTAATGAACCCGCTTCTTAATAAACTTTATAAATAAAAATACGTATAAGTATTATGGCTATTAAACCGAGAAATAAAAAGAAACTGGATTTTAACATGAGTTCCATGTCGGATTTGGTATTTCTTTTGCTTATATTTTTTATGTTAACATCAACCTTGGTAAGCCCAAATGCTATTAAACTTTTGTTGCCCAACAGCTCCAGCAAAACACTTGCCAAACAAACTGTTAACGTATATATCAATGCCAATTTGGAATATTTTATTGATAGAGAACCGGTTGCAGTTGATCAGCTTGAAACTTCAATATCAGAAGACATTAAAGGCCAAGATCAAGCTTCTATTGTACTACGGAGCGATAAATCGGTGCCGATACAAAACGTGGTAAACGTAATTGACGCTGTGAATAAGATCAACGAAAAAAATAATACCAAGCACAAAGTAATACTCGCTACAAAGCCCAATAAATAATTTACATGAAACAGGCAACGCCTGGGATAATTATTGAGGCACAAAAGGAACATCATTATAGTATGTACAAAGTAGAAGCATTACAAAAAATTTAAACCAATGAAAGAACCTCGTAAAATAAAAGCGCTAATAGGAACCCTGCTATTTCATGCAGCCCTGGTGGTTCTGTTTATATTTTACGGGTTAACTACCCCTTTGCCCCTTCCCGAGGAAAGAGGTGTAGAAGTTAACCTGGGATATAGCGACCAGGGAATGGGAGAAATACAACCTGATGAGCCGGCATCTGCAAAACAAAGCAATCCTCCCCCAACAAAATCTTCGGATGATGGATACCTTACCAACGAAAATGAGGAAGCTCCTAAGCTGGATGTTCCGGAAAACAAAAAGGAACAAAACGAGAAGCAAGAAATAAACCGCGAAACGGAGGAAGAAACAGAAAAAGAACCGGACCATGAGGTTAACAAGAGGGCTTTATATCCAGGCAAACAAAACAAAACCGGGGAAGGCGGCAACGAGGGCGAGACAGGCCAACCGGGCGACCAAGGCAACCCTTATGGAGACCCTAACGCCAAAAACCACTATGGAGAACCCGGGCCTGGTGGCGATGGAATTTCTTATAAACTTAGCGGAAGAAGCGCCAAAAGATTGCCTAAACCCATTTATAATAGCATGGAACAAGGCAAAGTAGTGGTAACGATTACCGTTGACCGTAAAGGAAAGGTTACCAAAGCCATTCCAGGAGCTAAGGGAACTACAACATCATCACAAAGTTTATGGAGATTGGCTAAGAAAGCAGCATTAAAAGCTACTTTTAATGTGAACTCCAATGCACCTGCTGAACAAAAAGGAATAATAACCTATAATTTTATACGGCTAAATTGAAAACTTACAAAGAAGTACTCGATTTCCTGTATTCACAATTGCCCCTATTTCAGCGTATTGGCCCAGCCGCTTATAAAGCAGACCTGGGCAATACCATTGAATTATGCAAAATTCTCGGAAACCCGGAAAAAAATCTCAAGTCAATACATATAGCAGGAACCAATGGAAAAGGTTCCTGTTCGCATATGTTGGCTTCTGTTTTCCAGGAAGCAGGATATAAAACCGGGCTATACACCTCACCGCATCTCAAAGATTTTAGGGAAAGAATACGCATTGATGGCAAGATGATCCCTGGAAAGGAAGTGATTGATTTTGTAAATCAACATAAAGAAAAATTTATTCCTGTTCAACCTTCATTCTTTGAGCTTACACTAGGTTTAGCTTTTGAATATTTCACCAAAAAAAAAGTAGATATTGCCATCCTAGAAACAGGCCTTGGGGGTAGGCTCGACTCCACCAATGTTGTCACTCCCGAATTATCCATTATTACAAATATTGGTACCGACCATACCAACTTTCTTGGTGATACGTATGAAAAAATTGCTTTTGAAAAAGCCGGGATCATAAAAAACAACATTCCAGTGGTTATTGGCGAAACACATCCTGCCACTGAACCGGTTTTTAGGGATAAATCAAACAAAGAATCCTCACCCATTTATTTTGCCGATAAGAAGTTGCAACTTCAAAATATAAAACTATCGCCCCGGAAGGGAAAAATGGAATTTGACGTTTTCAGGAACGAAGAACTGCTTTTTAAACAATTAAAGTCCGACCTTTTTGGAAATTTCCAATTAAAAAATATTGTTACAACCCTGCAATCCCTGCTATTATTGCAAGATG
This sequence comes from uncultured Bacteroidales bacterium, assembly GCA_964544705.1. Lineage (GTDB taxonomy): Bacteria > Bacteroidota > Bacteroidia > Bacteroidales > CAZJDA01 > CAZJDA01. The sequence goes on along the minus strand of CAZJDA010000034.1, from coordinate 762 downwards.
TTTTTACCATTCCAGGAAAAGCTATCATAAAAGGTTTTCAAAAAGTAAAAACCAATACAGGTTTTGCCGGGAGATGGCATGTTTTAAACGAAACTCCATTTGTTGTTGCAGATACAGGTCACAACCCAGAGGGAGTACAACAAGTATTGCATCAAATTAAAACCATTGGTTATGACAGGCTTCATATTGTTTTGGGTATGGTAAATGATAAAAACATTGACAAAGTGCTATCATTATTGCCCAAACAAGCCATTTACTATTTCTGCAAGGCTAACATTCCACGTGGCATGCCTGTGAATGACTTGGAAAATAAGGCCGGCAAATTTGGATTAAAAGGGATCAAATTCACCGATGTAATGAATGCGTACAAGTCTGCCGTGCAAAATGCCCGCAATAGGGATATTGTATTCATAGGAGGAAGTACGTTTACTGTTGCAGAAGTATTGTAAATGAACCACTTGTTAAAAAAGGCAAAAAAATCTTAAATTTTTTGTGGGAGATAAAAAAACTTGTTTTATATTTGCAACCCGTTCAGAGAAAAAAGGGCGATTAGCTCAGTTGGTTCAGAGCATCCCGACTTAAAAAGTCGGGAGGGTCATAAGAAAAAAATGTGTTCATTATATTTGGGCGATTAGCTCAGTTGGTTCAGAGCATCCCGACTAAAAAAGTCGGGAGGGTCATAAGAAAAAAATGTGTTCATTATATTTGGGCGATTAGCTCAGTTGGTTCAGAGCATCCCGACTAAAAAAGTCGGGAGGGTCA
>CAZJDA010000033.1:0-50043 GCA_964544705.1 uncultured Bacteroidales bacterium | reverse complement strand
AGAATTCTGTCCAACTTGTTATTGAATCAATTAAAAGCAATCTTATTGATATTTAATTTTTTATACCTTTTTTTTATCTAAGTTTTCAATATTGGTAGTGTTAAGTCAACAAAGAAATGACGCATCAACTGTTTGGCAATTTGCTCAATTACAACAATATAGATTCTCAATAATAAATGTGACGCGTCACTAGAATACAGCAACTATTGTTTTCATCAAGCAAAATTTTATCAAAAAAATAGGGAAATTCCCTACAAGAAAATAGGGCTTTTACTGTTTTACACGGGGCAGAAAAGCCTTAATTTTATTAAAAATTATTGATATGAGACTTATAATAGCAAATAAAGATGCATTCTACCATAAAGTGATATTTCAAAATATTAAATCAGCCATTCATATTCAACATATGGAAAACGTTCATTGTTTCCTGGATTTTAAAGTAAGGGCTAATTTTGAAAAGTTTGATATTGCTTTTGTGGATTATGAAATTCTTAAGGACGAAAACGATGGCATTTTACAACAACTTAAAAGCGCAAATCCCGGTATCCATATTATCGGCACTTCTGATGGTGTTAAAGAACATATAGAGGCACTTTATAAAAAAGGTGTGGATGATAATATCCTTTTGAATGAATTCGATTTTTCAACAAAAGAGGTGCATAAACAAAATTAATTTCACCATTTATAAAACTTTATAAAAATTAAGTGGTTTTTAATGCATGCAAGGAATTTTCTTATAGAATTTCCCCCATGCATTTTTTTATAAGGCAAAGTTTAATACAAGGTAGTAAAATAAAATTTGTGGATTTCTTTCGTTCATAAATAAATAAATTTTTATATATTTAGATGTTTATAATACATTGGAAAAAAATCAGAGGGATTAATGGGAAATACACCAAAGCATATTTTAGTTATTGATGATATCAGGTCAGAATTATTATATACCAACAAAATACTGGAACAAGCCGGTTATTCTGTTTCTTTAGCTGCCGACGCAGACACTGCCCTTGATAAAGCCAACCGCTATCATACAGACCTGATCCTTCTTGATGTTATCATGCCTGATATAAATGGTTATGAACTCTGTAAAATACTAAAACAAAACAAAGAAACAGCTTCAATCCCAGTGATTTTTGTAACGGGAAAGACCGATGATAACAATATCCAACAAGGAATTAATGCCGGGGGAGTAGATTTTATCCACAAACCATTTTCTGCAGATGAGCTTTTATTGCGGCTCAATGTTTTTTTTACTTCAGAACATTATAAAAAGGATGTTCAAAAAGATGCTGACCATAACCGCCAAGTAGCAAAACACGCCTACTCTGGGCTGGAAGATGTTATCAACTATGCACCAGAGCCTATCATTATTCATCAACATTTTGAAATTGTTTCTATAAACAAAGCTGCCCTGTCATTACTGGGAGGGAATTCTTTGGATGAAATAATTGGCGCAAATCTCTTGGATTTTTTTGATACCACTTCCAAAAAAACCGTTACATCAGATTTAGGCGAGGTAAACAAAAGCAAAGCCCCATTAAAACATACCCTTGCATTAAAATCGCAAAACAGTAAAGTAAAGCTCGTTGAAACGGCTGCATTGCCTGTATATTTTAATGATGAGAAATCTGTTTTGCTTTTTTTACATGACATTACCAGGCGTATAAAAACAAAACAAGAACTTTCCAAGCTTAATACAGCCATAGAGCAAACACACGCTATCATTGTTATTACTGACAACCAAGCCCATATTGAATATGTGAACCAACGTTTTACCGAACTTACAGGATATCACCCGGCTGAGGTATACGGCAAAAATCCAAGGGTGCTGCAATCAGGAAAAACAAGTTGGGAAACCTATAAACAACTTTGGCAGACTATTACTGCTGGCAAAGCGTGGGAAGGAGAATTCATCAACAAGAAAAAGAATGGTGAAGAATACACCGAAAGAGCTATTATTACCCCTGTGTATGATGATAAAACCAACATCACCCATTATATTGCTGTAAAAGAAGATATTACTGCTTATAAGGAAAAAGAACAAAAGCTATATGAAGAACAAGAAAAGTACTATGATATATTCAATAACATCACCGATATTTATTATAAAACCAATGAAAAAGGAATTTTAGAGGTTGTTTCGCCTTCGGTTGAAAAGGTTTTTGGCTATAAACCCAAAGAAGTGATAGGACAAACCATTTCTGCTTATTATAAAGACCCAAAAAGGAGAGCTGTTTTCCTTGAAAAATTGAGAAATGAAGGCTTTGTTGAAAATTTTGAAGCCATCATGATCTCTAAAAACAACAGGGAAATTTTTGTTTCTACCCATGCAAAAGCTATTATTGATGATAATAATGAATTTGTTGGTGTAAAAGGTTTTGCTAAAGATATAACCAAGTATAAAAAAGTTTTAACTTCTTTGGAACAAGGTTCCCGGGAATTTAAAGAATTCATAGAAAACGTTCCCATAGGCCTTTATAGGACAACACCGGAGGGCAGGATTATTATGGCCAACTTTGCCCTTGCTAAGATGTTAGGATACAATTCAACTGCTGAACTCAAAAATATTGATCTACGAGATTCTTCAAAAACAAATAAATACAATAGGAAAGCATTTTTAGAAGAAATTATTGAGAAAGGTGAAGTAAAAGGTTTTGAGAATCAATGGCAAAAAAAGGACGGTACAAGAATTCATATCCTCGAAAATGCAAGAATCGTTGAAGATGAAAGCGGGAAAATTGCTTACTTTGAAGGTTCAGCAGAAGATATCACAGACAAAGTGAAAACGGCTGAGAAGATCAATAAAATTCTTCGTGAACAAGAAGTCATAATTGATAACACAGCCATTGGAATTGCCCACATTAAAAACAATGCTTTTGTATGGGTAAATGATAAACTTTGCGAACTTACCAAATACGCAAAGAAAGAGATCATTAACAAGGAGTTATCAAAAATTATTGATGAGGATAAAAGTTCTTTTCCAGGATTTATTCAAGATGAATTGATTAAATATGGACAATTTTTAAAAGAACTTGAAATAATAGACAAAGAAGGGAATCAGCTGTGGTGCAGGATTTCAGCTAAAATCATTGATAGATCCATGCCTTCCAAAGGCTCCATTTGGATATTCGACAACATTGACCAAAGGAAAAAAGCCGAGCAAAACCTGCAAGAAAGCGAAAAGCGATTAAGAAATATCATTGATAATATTAATGACGCTATATTTATCCATGATTTTAATGGAAACATTCTTGATGTGAACGCAGTAGCATGTAAGAGGTTAGGTTATTCTAAAGAAGAGTTGCTTGTAATGAAACCTTCTGATTTTGATAACGAAATTTCGAGGAAAGAATTCAAACAAAACATCAAAAAACTCAAAGATGGAGGTAATTTAAGGGCTTATGTGACCCATATTGATAAAAATGGCAAAAAGATTCCATCTGAAATACAAGCCAGCGTTATTGATTACAAAGGTATAAAAGCTATTATCAGCGTTGCTAGGGATATTACAGAACGTATTGAGTCAGAAAATGAGCTGAAAGAAAGTAAAAAAATGCTGGAGTTATTCTTCCAGCAGCCACTTGATGGTTTCTTTTTTATGATGCTTGATAAACCCATTGAATGGAATGATAAGATCGATAAAGAGAAGGCCTTGGATTATGTTTTTGCCCATCAAAGGATTACCCGTGCAAACGATGCCATTCTTAAACAATACATGCTAAAGAGGGAAGAATTTATCGGGCTTACACCAAACGATTTTTTTGAGCATGACATTGATTATGGGAAAAAGATTTGGCGTAAGTTTTTTGATGAGGGGCAATTGTATATTGATACAGAAGAAAAAAGGGCTGATGGCACATTCATGTGGATAGAAGGCAATTATATTTGCATTTATGATGATGATGGACGAATTGCAGGACATTTTGGTATTCAAAGAGAGGTTACAGATAAGAAGGAAAAGGAAAATGATCTTAAAGAAGCTAATGAAAAGCTACAAAAGATTACTGGTTCTGCTGAAGATGCTATTATCATGGTCGATTCTAACGGTTGGATAAACTTATGGAACCCTGCTGCTGAAAGAATATTTGGATACAGAAGTCGTGAAGTTATAGGGAAAGACCTACACAAGATAATAACTCCCCAAGAATACAGGGAAGATGCCCAGAAAGGCATTGAAATCTTTAAAAAAACCGGGAAAGGCAATGCTATTAACAGAACGGTTGAACTAAAGGGAATGAGGAAAGATCAGTCCATAATTAATATTGAATTGTCTTTATCAGCAGTAAAAATTAAAGAGCAATGGAATGCTATTGGAATCTTACGTGATATCACCAAGAAAAAGAAAGCAGAAAGAGCTTTGAAAGAAAGCGAGGCATGGTTCAGGGCTATGGTAGAAAGTACTTCTGACTGGATATGGGAGTTAGACCTTAAGGGAAAATACACTTATGCAAGCCCACAAGTTAAAGTTATATTGGGATATGAACCCGAAGAGATACTTGGAAAAACCCCCTTTGTTTTCAAACCCAAAGGTGAAGATGAAAGAGTTGCCCGTGAATTACTGGATATGATGAAAAATGGTTTACCGGTTAAAAATCTCCAAAGTACAAGCATCCACAAAGATGGAACGGAAATTATTTTAGAAACAAACGGCGGCCCAATATTTGACGAGAATGATGAGATTATTGGTTACCGTGGCGTAGACAGGGATGTTACGGAAAGAAAAGTTGCCGAGTCGGAAATAGAGAAATCAAACCGTTCGTTAAATGCTCTTAATGTATGCCATTCAGCTATTTTACACACCAACAGCGAACCCGAGCTGCTTAAAGAACTGTGCGAAATTATTATACGTACCTTAAAATACAAGCTTGTTTGGATTGGATACAGGCTTTTTGATGATAATAAAACTGTAAAACCTATAGCCTGGGCTGGTGAAGGTGAAGAATATATAAAAAATATAAATATTTCTTGGTCATCCGAAAATGATAACGAACTTGCCGGTAAAGCTATTTTGCAAGGCGAACACCAGTTTATCGAGGATTTACAGGAAAACACATCCAATAAAGAACTAAAAGAGGCAGCCGAAAAACACGGCTTTCAATCAATAATTGCCGTACCCCTTAATTATAAAGATGATAACATTGGTGTGATGTGTGTGTATTCTGAACAGGCCAAGATGTTTGATAGTGAAGAGATTTACCTGCTTCAAAGTATTATAAATGATGTAACCTACGCGATACACTCTATCAGGTCTACTACTCATAGGAAAATTGCCGAAAAAGCGCTCAAAGAATCAGAAAAAAGATATAAGTACCTGTTCGAAAATTCTCAAACAGGGATAGGACTTGGCACTTTGGATGGGGAAATCAGGGCGAGCAACAAAGCCTTGCTAGATATTTTGGAAATTAGCCAGGAAGACTTGGGAAAGACCAATATTACAGGCCTCTATCATAGCAAGAGAGACCGGGATAAATTGCTTAAATCCCTTGAGAAAAATGGATATGTCACGAATTTTGAGACCCAGTTGAAAAAGAAAAGCGGGGCACTGATTGATACGAACATCAATGCCAATTATATTGAAATTGATGATGAACCATTAATCTTGGTTACGATACTTGATATAACCAAACGAAAACAAGCAGAACAAAGGGAAAGAGAGCACAAAGAAAAATTCCAATTTTTATCCAAAACCGCCTCAGAACTCATTAATCTCCCCAATGAAGAAGAAGTATTAGATTATGTTGGAAACCAGCTAAGGAAGCTTATTGATAATGTTTATGTTGTGATAACCAGGGTAAAGAAAAGGCATTTTTCTATCAGGAATATTTATGGATTGGATGATAATACAAGCAAAAGCATCAAAGAGGCTACAGGGTTCTCTTTTATTAACAAACAGCATATTATACCTTTTAATACAGCAAGTATTTATCCCAATGGACAATTAAAAAAATACGGGGGCAAATTTAAAACCCTTACCAGTAGTATTTTTGAAGAAAATGAAATAAAAATCTTATCCAAGATACTTAAAGTTTGTGGAATTTATAATATTGGACTTTACACAGATAATGGAATATATGCAGGTATTCACTTGCTTACACATAATAAAACGTTTGTAAAGGAGCCTGAATTTATTGAAACATTTATTTACCAGGCCAGGACAGCCCTGCAAGATATACAAAAAGAACGAAAAGTACTCAAAGCCAAGGAAGAAGCTGTTGCAGCGAATAAAGCGAAGAGTGTATTCTTGGCCAATATGTCGCACGAGATCCGTACCCCTATGAATGCAGTACTTGGTTTTTCTGACCTGCTCTCAGGCACCCTAAAGGACAGCCACCAAAAATCATACGTGCAATCCATTAAAAGTAGCGGAAAAACCCTTCTTAACCTTATAAACGATATTCTTGACCTTTCCAAGATTGAAGCCGGTAAAATGAAGATGCAGGTAGAACCTGTTGAGATCAAGACTGTTGTAAAAGAAATTGTAGGGATTTTTTCAGAAAAGGCCAAGGATAAAGGTGTTTCATTACAATATGATGTTGATAAAGAAGTGCCTGAATTTGTTTACTTGGACGAGTTAAGAGTGCGGCAGATCCTACTTAATCTAATTAGCAATGCCATTAAATTTACAGAAGAAGGTTTTATCCGGGTAAAAGTTAACTTACTGTATAAAAAGTTTCAAAAAGTGGATATTGAAATTATTGTTGAGGACACGGGCATTGGCATTAAAGAATCAATGAAAGAAATGATATTTGACGCTTTTCAACAACAAGATGAAGCCGACTCAAAACTTTTTGGTGGGACAGGCCTTGGATTGGCGATTACAAAAAAATTGGCAGAAATGATGAATGGAATCGTTACTCTTGAATCTAAGCCTGGCAAAGGAAGTACTTTTAAAGTACTATTCAATGAGCTTAGATCATTTAGTTCTAGCAAAAAGGCCAAGGTAGAAACAACGGAAAATGAACCAGGTGAATATTTTTTCAAGCGTTCGGTTATTCTTATTGCTGATGATGTAATTAGCAACAGGCAACTCCTAAAAGGAATTATTAACGATGATAATATCCAAATTTTTGAAGCAGAAAACGGTGTTGAAGCCTTTGAAGCAGCAAAAAACTATAAACCAGACCTCATCCTGATGGATATTCTTATGCCTATTATGGATGGAGAAGCAGCCTTTGACAAAATTAAGAGCATGGATGAAACCAAAGATATTCCTATCATAGCAATTACAGCAGCAGCATTTGAAGAAGAAGAAGAAATGCGCTTAAGAGAAAAATTTGATGGCTTTGTTCATAAACCTGTTACCAAGCAACTGGTTCTGGATGAAATCTCTAAATTTATCCAAAAAGAAGAAAAAATTGAAAAAACAGTTGCAAAAACTGATTCATCTAAAGAAATTACAAAAGAACAATTAACTTTGTTGCCGCAAATTATTGATGAATTAAGAACCCTTAAAGAACAAGAATGGTCAAAATTGCTTAAAAGGCAACCGATAAAGCAAGTTTCAACATTTGCTGAAAAAATTGCTGAAATTGGGAAAAAATATGGTTTTTATGAGATTGAAAACTATGGTGATAATTTGTTGCAAAGTATAGAAGCCTTTAATATTGAGAAAATGCGGGAAACCCTTGAAGAATTTCCCGGTTTAATAGATTCTTTAGAAAAAATTCCAAATCCGTAAAATATGTCAGAAAAAACACCAAAAATACTTGTAGTTGACGATATCCTTAAGAATATACAAATTTTGGGTAATATTCTTACCAAAAACGGCTATGAAATTGAATTTGCCACCAATGGCGAAGAAGCCCTGCAGTGGGCTTATAACGAAAAATTTTGCCTCATCCTTTTGGATATCATGATGCCTGGAATGGATGGCTATCAAGTGTGTCAAGAATTGAAACAAAAAGATGAAACCAAGGATATTCCCGTTATCTTCCTTACAGCAAAAACAGAAACGGACAATATTGTTAAAGGTTTTGAACTTGGCGCTGTAGATTATATCACCAAGCCTTTTAACAGGGAGGAGTTGTTGGTACGCGTAAAGAATCACGTGGAGCTTCAACGGTCAAGAGAAGAATTGAAAGCAAAGAATAAAGAATTGTTTAAGAAAAATAAGCATATCTCTGACAGCGTAAATTATGCCCGCCGTATACAGGAAGCAGCGCTACCCGATACATATTTTGTGAACGAAATCCTGCCAGAGCATTTTGTAATTTATAAACCCAAAGATGTTGTTAGTGGAGACCTGTATTGGCTTAAACAAGTAAAAAACAAGGCTGTGGTTGCTGTTGGCGATTGTACAGGGCATGGAGTGCCCGGCGCTTTCATGAGCATGTTGGGGCTTAGTTTCCTCAACGAGATCATTTATGATATTGGCGATTATTCCCCTGCCATGATTTTGGAAGCCTTACGCAATAAAATCAAAAAGATACTCAAAAGAAATTATGACCAGCTACAAGATAGCATTGATATGTCGCTTGCTATCATAGACCACGAAAATTACGAGATGTATTTTTCCGGGGCTAATGCCTATACATTTATTGCCAGGCAAGGGGATTTCCCTGAAAGTGAAGATGAAGAGGCTTTTAAAACTTACCCAATGGAGAATGCTACAATCATTCAACTAAAAGGGAACAGGCAAACGGTTGGTTTTAATAAAAAGGAGCATGAGTTCAAAACCCAAAAGATTATTTTAAAACCCAACGATATGCTCTATATGCTTTCTGACGGTTATATTGACCAATTGGGCGGTGAGCAGATCAAAAGATTTACTCGTAAAAGATTCTTGAAAATTGTTGATAATATATACACTAAACCTGTTGATGAGCAAAAAGAAATATTTGAAAAACATTTTGATGACTGGAAAAGCACTTATACCGAACAATTAGACGACAATGTGATACTTGGTTTTAAGGTACAGGAATCTTATGGCGAAGTGGATTTGTTCTGAGAACGATTATATTTAAACCCTCAAGTGGCTGACAGAAATTATACTTCCGGCAACGTAAAAGAAAAAACGCTTCCTTTACCCGGTTCACTTTCTACCCAGATTTCACCATTGTTTTTATTTACCAATTCTTTGCATAATATCAATCCCAAGCCTGAGCCTTTTTCTGGTGAGTTGCCTATTTCGGAGTTATGTACCTCTATCCTGAAGAGTTTGCTCATATCCTCTTCTGTCATCCCAATGCCTTTGTCTTTTACTTTGTAGATAATATGGTTATTTTCTTTTCTTGCTTGCAAAAATATTTTTTCACCATCAAAAGAAAATTTAACCGCGTTCGACAATAGATTCCTAATCACAGTCATAATCATGTCTTCATCGCCGTATGCATTCATATCCCTATTGATTTCATTTTCTATTTTTAAAGATTTTTTTTCAATGGAAGGGCCTAAAATTTCTAAAGCTCTTTCTGTTATGTACTGTAAATTGAGTTTTTTTGGCTCTGCTGATTTTTTCCCCATTTGCAACCGCGACCATTCCAATAAATTTAACAACAATCCATAAAGATACTTAGAAGATTCGTGTGTGTTTTTTAAAAGTTTGAGGATGGTCTCCGGTTTATAAGTATTGAATTTATCCTGGAGCAATTTCGTGTTACTCATCACAATGGCAAAAGGGGTTTTTATATCATGCGAAATGATAGAGAAAAACAAATCTTTTGTGTGATTCAATTCAATAAGCCTTTTTCTTTGGCTGTTGATAGTTACATGAGTTTTAACCCTGGCTATTAATTCTTCGGAATTAAACGGTTTGCTAATAAAATCCACGCCACCTAATTGAAAAGCTATTTTTATACTTTCCATGTCATCTTTGGCTGTAAGGAAAATTACCGGAATATCTTTGGTCTTTTCCTTGGATTTGAGCTGCTTACATACTTCAAAGCCATCCATCTCGGGCATCATAATGTCCAGCAAGATCAAGTCAAAATCTTGGGTATCTGCCCATTCAAGGGCAGTTTCACCATCACTGGCAAACTCTATATGGTATCCATGCTGTTTTAAGATATTTGCAATTACTTGCAGGTTTTTCAAAATATCATCAACGATCAATATTTTTGTAGGGATAGCTGTCATAATGATGTGTTTTTTAAACCTTAAATATACAAAGAAATCATGGAGTGAAAAGGAAATACAAGATTTTTCTTGCCTTAATTTTCTCAAACTTCTTACAAGGTTCATTTTATTGATAATCCAGCTATTGATTTTCTCTTTGAATCATGATACTGGTGTTAAGTCAACCATGAATTGACGCATTAACTATTTGCCAATTTACTCAAATACAACAATATAGATTCTCAATAATAAATGTGACGCGTCACTAGCGCCTTAATAATGATCCCAAGATTACACTATGTCGTTTTTTAACTTTTCCAATTGTTCAATGCAGCTTGGAAATGATTTTAATAACTCCAGCATGGTTTCAATATCAAAGTTTTCTATGCTATTAATAAGATTGTTAGAGTAACTTTCTAGAAATGGCAAGCCAAAAGTTTCACCAATTTTGTGTATTTCATGGCCAAAAGATCTGATTTCGTTTACCGGTTGTCTTTTTTCAAATTTTTTCCATTTGCTGGCTTTAATACTCTCTAATAGAGGCAATACAGAATCAATATTATACTTTGCATTCTCATCCTTAAAATAAACATTCTTTTGGGGAACTTCTTTCTTTATGATGTACTTCTTTGTTTTGAGGTGTTTTTTTAATAGCTTTTCAAGTTTATCAAAGTCAATGGGTTTTCTTAAATAGCCATCAAAAAGTTCATTGATCTTGTTCGTATATTCGCCTGGAGTTAGCGCTAATGCAGAAAGAGCGATAATAGGAATGCGTGTAGCCTCTTTAATGTTTTTTATACGCTCAGTAGTTTCAAAGCCATCCATTTCTGGCATTCGTATGTCCATTAGTATCATATCCGGGGCGTATTTTTTCACCAGCGCAATAGCACTATTACCATTACTTGCTTCAATGCTTTCCAACTTATAGGTTTCTAGAAGATTCCGCAAAAGCTCCCTGTTACTTTTTATATCGTCTACTATGAGCACTTGAGAACTCTCGAATTCAATTGTTGAAGTCTCAATTTCATCATTGGGTGTTTCCTTATGTTTATTTTTTGCAAAAGTAAGCTCCCTGAACAAAACGCTAAAAGTACTTCCTTTTCCTTGTTGGCTGTTTAAAGCTATTTCGCCTCCCATCATCTCGGCAACCCTTTTGGTAATGGCAAGCCCAAGTCCTGTGCCTCCGTATTTTTGGTTATCCATTTCTTCTTCTTGGCGGAATATCTCGAAGATATTTTTTTGGGATTTCATGGGAATTCCAATACCTGTATCAGCTATATGAACAGCAAGGTCTAATTTGCTTTCACTATAAAAGGAACATTCTACATGCAAGGATATAAAGCCTTTTTCAGTAAATTTTACAGCGTTGCCCAGGAGGTTCAATAGTATTTGCCTTAAGCGCAAATCATCTATCATGATGATTTTAGGAGTGTTCTTGTCAATTTTTAGGTGGAATTTAAGTCCTTTTTCTTTCACCTTGTAATCAAAAATGGCAGATACTTCTTTAAATATATCACTTATTACAACCGGCTTGTATTTGATCTCCATTTTCCCGGCTTCAATTTTTGATATGTCCAGGATGTCATTAATGAGTTTTAAAAGCGTGTTGCCACTGCTTTTTATGTTTTGAAGATAACTCTTGTTTAATGGATCTTTAACTTGGTTGGTTAGTAGTTCTGTAAACCCGATAACAGCATTCATCGGTGTGCGTATCTCGTGCGACATATTGGCCAGGAAAATGCTTTTTGCCTTGTTGGCTTTTTCGGCCTCGGCTTTGGCCTCTATTGCTTTGTTTTCCATTCTTTTCCTTTGCAATGCAATCGAAGCCTGGCGGACAAATATTTCAGCAAATTGCTTGTCCTCAATTTCTTTTCCTTCAGGAATAATAATTTCTATGTAGCCCATTTTGTTGGTATCATGCTCAAGTTCAATTATATAGCTTTTGTCTAAATCCAACTTATTTTTAAGTTGGTCTTTTTGGATTTTTCCACATTTTTTGTTTATTAGGCGTAAAAGAAGTCCACCTGTTTCAGCTATCCTGTGGTTATATAGATTAGGCTTATCGTTAAAGTGGAGGGTATATTGTAAAAGGGTCTCGGTGGAAGTTTTACACGAAAGCATTTTTTTATCTATTCCATAAATACTTAATAATTTAACTCTTTGGGTATTTTCATCATAAGAATACATGGCAATAATGCTATGGGGAATGATTTCTTTGAGTTTTTTGCCGGTATATTGGTATATGGATTCTTCGTCATTTAAAAGCATTATTTCTGAGGCAGAATCGGAGAGCATGCGGAATTTTTCTTTCTGCTTTCTTTCCATTAGTGTTGCTTGTATAATGCTGGTAATGTCATTTATGGTGATAATATTTACCGGTTTGTTTTGAAAATTGGATAAACTTGCTGTTATAGATGCATGAAATTGTTCGCCGTTTTTCCTTTTTAGGAGGACTTGTTTTTTGGAAACAAATTTTTTCTTGACTAAATTTTGCAGTATAGCCTTTCTGTCTTTTTTATCTACATAGACATCAGGAACATTCAATTGTTTTGCTTCTTCTGCTGAATATCCTAAAATTTCTAATAAAGCATTATTGGCTTCAAGCACTTCTCCTCTAAAAGTTGTTACACCAATACCAATGGGTGTGTTTTCGAAAAGCGTTCTGTACCTATGTTCGCTTTCTTTTAGCTGTTTCTCTGCTGTTAAGCGTTTTTGATTGTTCCTTAAGGAATAAATGGCATAGCTGAGGTCTACAGAAAGGCTTTGGAGAATATCAAGTTCTGAACTATCGAATGCATCTTCGTTGGAAGAAAAAATATTTAAGCTTCCTAATGGGCCTTTGGTATCAAAAAGTGGAATACAAGTAAATGCTGATAAACCAGCCTTTAAAAGGCTTTGCTTCCACTTTGAAGTTCTTAACAAAGAAGTTTTATTCCTTGTTGGCTTTCTCTCTTTTATACTAGCTATGATATAAGTTGATGGATAATAACCTATAATATCATCTAATAGGGATTTGTTAGAAATTTGCTTTTGATAAGCATAATACCCGGCAGGATAAACTGAACGATGTTCACCGGCAAATGCAACATAATTTGCGCTAACAAGCGGGTAGCCTAATTCACATGAAATAATGCGCAAGATTTCATTGATGAGTTCGGTTTCGTTTTTTGTATATAAAATGGCGTTCCTTGCCTTAGTGAGAGCATTGAGTTGGGTGTTTGACCGGCTGAGTTTTGCTTCAGCAAGTTTTTCTTTTGAAATATCCCGGATATTGGTGAGTATGCCTTCAAAAGACGCGTCATCAGAATAAATAGGCTTGGTATCCAAAACAGCATAAACGTAATATCCTTTGGCATGTTGTATGCGAAATTCTTCCCCGGTAAATTTTTCTCCTTTATAGGCTCTATCAATGAATTTTTTTAACCTGTGATAATCATTTTCATGTACAACATCTTTGAGGGTTATATTTCCTTTTACATAATCTATTGCTTTATACCCTGTGATGCTTTCAAAAACCGGCGAAATATATTCAATATTGCCTTTGCTATTACTAAAAGTTAACCAGTCATTACTTTTATCTAAAATAGACCTGCATAATGGCTTTCCTTCCTTAAATCTAACGCAAGCAGGTAAGCCGGCTTTAGTTTTCAAGGTGTCTTTAAGGATTTCTTTAAACTCATTTAGTTCTTTAAGGATTTCATCGTTTTCAGTTTCTTCACTTAATTTTTTATAAATACTTGAAAACTTGTTAATAATTTCATTTTGTTCTATCATAATAGAGATAACTTCATATATATATAATTTCATTATAAGCAAATACAATTATAATGGATTAATATAAACTATATAACTACCAATAAATTGGCGTTTAAATAATCATGATATTCTACCCAATTATCGAATTTGAACCATTTATATTTGATAAAGATAATAAATAGTGCATGCGAAATAGTTAGAAAAATCCCTATTTTTCTTGTAGCAATTTACCTATTTTTTGAATTTGTATGATTGAAAATATTATCATTAGAATAGAAAGATTTTTGTCAATTCATTGAATAATAACAATTTGTCAATATTTCAGCTTTTTTACGATAAATAAAGCATGGTGTTAAATACATGAATTTTGAAGCTTAATACTATATCATTGAGAATGATTTATTATTATTGGCAATAATTAGGCCTTTTGTTAAAAGCTATTTGCATTTCCTTCCTTATATTTGTTGCCCATAAACAATTAAAAAATGAAAAGAATGCGTAATTGGTATGTTATTGGAGCTGTAGTTATTGCAGCAGTTTTAATTATTGAAAAGGATCGATTCATCGGAAATTTGAGTGCATCAGGACAAACGGATACTGTTTACCAAGCAGTTAATTCTCAACAAGAAAGGCTAAATGTTTCGGAAAAATTCAGCCGCATGCCACGCTTATGGGTAGATTCGGTTTATAAGAACATGACTTTGGAAGAGCGCATCGGGCAGTTGTTCATGATACGGACTTATTCCAACAAAAATGAGCATTATTATAAAGGGATTTCTTCACAAATAAAAAAATATAAGGTGGGCGGGCTTTGCTTTTTCCAGGGCAACCCGGTTACCCAAGCAAAACTCACAAACCGCTGGCAAAAAGAATCAAAAACTCCACTGTTTATTGCCATTGATGCAGAATGGGGTTTATCTATGCGGCTGGACAATGCACTGGGATTCCCCCGCCAAATGACATTGGGCGCTATACAAAACGATACCTTGGTTTATGATATGGCATCACTAATGGCGTATCAACTCAAACGCATTGGCGTTAATATGAATTTTGCACCTGTGGTGGATATTAACAGCAATCCTAAAAACCCTGTTATCAATAGCCGCTCTTTTGGTGAAGTAAGAGAAAATGTTGCTCAAAAAGGGCTCATGTACATGAAAGGCCTACAAGACAATGGCATCCTTGCATGTGCAAAACATTTCCCCGGCCATGGTGATACTGATAAAGATTCTCATCATACTCTTCCTACCATCAATCATAGCAAGCAGTATATCGATTCGGTGGATTTGTACCCTTTCGAGAAGCTGATTCATTCGGGTGTAGCAAGCATCATGATAGCGCATCTCCATATCCCTGCTTATGATGACAGGGTAAACCTGGCCTCTACGCTTTCAAAACCCATTGTAAATGATATTTTAAGGGATAAGCTCGGTTTTAACGGGCTTATTATCACCGATGCATTGGAGATGAAAGGAATCAGCAATTATAACAAACCAGGGCAAGTTGAGGTGGAAGCCCTCAAAGCCGGGAATGATATTTTGCTGTTGCCCGAAAATATCCATAAAGGTGTTGAAGCGATCAAAAATGCAGTAAAAAATGGAGATATTACAGAAGATACCATCAAAGCCAAATGTAAAAGGATATTGTACAAGAAGTACGAGGTAGGTTTAGCCAATTGGCAACCCCTTGAAACAAAGGATATTTACAAAGACATCAATAATAAAGATGTTGAAGCCATTAACCACAAACTTGTTGAGGCTTCCATCACCTTAGTGAAAAACAAGGATAGCATCCTGCCATTAAAAAGGTTGGATACGCTGAAAATAGCAACAGTGGCTATCGGCAGCAACCAATTGAATGATTTCCAAAAAGGACTTGACAGGTACAGTGCTTTTGACCATTTCAACCTGGATAAAAAACCCACCAAATACCAGAGAGAGAAATTAATTGCTGACCTCAAACCTTACAACCTGGTTTTTGTTAGCATTCACAATACCAACAACTTATCATATAGAAATTTTGGAATTGAAGAGGAAGCTTTTGATCTTATCCATGAATTAAAAAAAGAAAAGAAACTCATCGTAGATATATTTGCAAATCCATACTCATTATCAAGAATAAGGGATACAGGGAATATAGAAGCCCTTCTCCTTTCATATGATGATAATGAACTTGCTAACAATATTTCTTCTCAAGTGATATTTGGGGGAGTTTGCGCCAAAGGAAAATTGCCTGTTACGGCTTCCGGTTTGTTCCAAGCAGGGCAAGGAGTTGAAATTACCAGCCCAACGAGGCTGCATTACACGATTCCATCTGCTATCAACATCCCAACAGATAGTTTTTATAAGATTGATGAATTGCTTGACAGTTGCATTGCCAACAAGATATTACCCGGCTGCAGGGTTATCGCCGCTCATAAGGGAAATGTTTTTTTTGACAAGTCTTACGGTTATCACACCTATAAAAAAATCAACCAGGTTGATCACGATGATATTTATGACCTGGCTTCACT
Source organism: uncultured Bacteroidales bacterium (assembly GCA_964544705.1). Classification (GTDB taxonomy): domain Bacteria; phylum Bacteroidota; class Bacteroidia; order Bacteroidales; family CAZJDA01; genus CAZJDA01. The sequence goes on along the minus strand of CAZJDA010000033.1, from coordinate 33,722 downwards.
TACGAAGATTTTTGCTACCACGCCGGCTATTATGTCGCTTTACGAAGAAAATAAACTCGACTTGGACACACCATTAAGCAAATATTTACCCATGCTAAAAGGAACCAACAAAGAAGGCTTAGTTATACGTGATATTCTTACCCACCAAGCCAGGCTCACTCCATGGATACCTTATTATTTGGAAACCATAAAAAGTGGGAATTGTGACCTAAATATTTATTCAAGGAAAAAATCCAAAGAATATCCTGTGAGGGTAGCCAATAGCCTGTACGTGAAAAAAAGTTTTACCGATACCATCTATAAGAGGATATTGGATTCGAAGTTAAGGAGATACAAAAAATACAAGTACAGCGATTTAGGGTTTTATCTTGGGGTAAAAGCCGTTGAGCATATTACAGGCAAAACTTTTTACAATTACTTGCAAGAAAACCTTTACAAGCCGATGGGATTGGTAACGATGGGGTATTTGCCCAGGGAGCGTTTTAGTTTAAAACGAATCCCCCCATCCGAAAAGGATATGGTATGGAGAAAGCAGGACGTCCATGGCGATGTGAATGACCAAGGAGCCGCATTGTTAGGAGGAATATGCGGGCATGCCGGGCTGTTTTCCAATGCCTATGATGCTGCTGCATTGGCGCAAATGTTTCTCAATTATGGTGAATACGGGGGCAAAAGATATTTTAAAAAGTCAACAATAAAAAAATTCACCAAGTATCAATTCCCGGGCAATGGCAACCGCCGGGGGCTGGGCTTTGACAAACCCATTGCTAAGGTAGCAGAACGCAATGGTCAAACGCCGCCTTCTGCATCTACAAAAAGCTTTGGCCATTCAGGGTTTACCGGCACATTAGTCTGGGCAGACCCTGAGCATGAGTTGCTTTATGTTTTCCTCTCCAACCGCACTTATCCTAAAACCAAACCCAACCTGCTTTCAAAGCTTGACATCAGGTGCAGGATCCACCAGGTGTTTTATGAGGCTGTGGAAAAAGCGGAATAAATTGGTTTTTGGGTTTGAGTTACATAGTGATTTTAGTTCTTATTGATGTTAGGAATATTATGGATTGTAACTTTTGCAAATTATTCCAAACTAATTCCCTTTTACGCACCAGATCGTATACCCGGAAATAAAATCAGAAACATCCTTGGCATCCTGGTACTTATTTTGGTTGAAACCAATCAAGTTCTTGACCCTAACGTTAGCCTTTACTAAAACTTCATCAATCATGAACTCACAAAGATTGTATCCAATGGCGTCAAAATCCGGGCATAGGGTGTTCTTGAATTCTTTAAAAACGCTTTCGTCTTTCGATGACTTGTCCCATTTTTCAAAATAGTGCTTGTCAACTTCGTATTCAACATACTGGTATAAGGCTAATTTAATCTTATAATCATCTTCGTTGAGTTTTTTCGCCATATTGGCTTTAAACAATGAATGGCCTTTCCTAGTCCTCTTTAAATTTCTTACCAGGAATTTCCAATTCTGCTTATGGTTTTCTTCAGGCAAACTGAAAAACAATTCCTCAGCTTCCTCAAATCGTTCACTCCTGACCAACCCCAATAGCAAGATCCTGTTCTTCAACTCCTCTTCTACCTTGATTTCTGCTAAAAAAGCTTTTACCTCTTCAATGCTTGCCCCATTTTCAAATATTTTGTAAGCAGTCCAATTTACCGCGTGGGAATCATCTAACATATCTTTGGCATAACTGCGGTCTCTTTTATTTATTTTGTAAGCTTCTAAGTATTTCTTGTTCTTATAGCAATAATCCAGGACTTTTGTTTTTAAGTGGGGCTTTTTATCAAGTATTGAAGGCCTTTTCCTCCATTCTTTAGTTTTCCTGTAAAACATGATAGCTTCTGCCACCTTGCCTTCCTCAAAAAGCTCGTTGCCAAGCTTCAAGCAGTTATTTTTGCAATACCTTGATGCTTTTTCCGGGTCATTTTTATCATGAAGGTATATCCGTGCCAGCATATCTTTGTCTCCCGCTTTCCTGTATATTTTCATTGCAAGCTCCAGGTCGTACAATTCCGAATTTTTATCATAATATACCCTGGCCAATTTGAACAAATAGTGTTTATTGTCGCATTTTTCAGTACACTTCAGTGCACTGGTGTAATATTCTTTATCAAAATATTCCTCGAATAACAAAGCATTTGCATCTGAAATATATTCTTCATTCAAATGGGGTTCAATGCTGTTGTAATAATTTTGCGCCTTCTCTATTTGATTGTTGTCGATGTATGTTTCTATTTGCTTCAAATAAGTCTTTCCTAGTATTTCTTGTAGCTTTGACTTTTCATGTCTATATAAATCATCTTTATTATCATCAAAATAGGACTGCGCCTTTTCAATTTTGCCTTTTTCAATGTATTTATTGAGCTTTTTTTCTTCTTTACTTTGCGAGAAAGATACTGAAGAATATATTAATAGGCTAAGAACGAGGAATGTAATTTTTTTCATGCTTCTATTATTTTGATTTAGTGACGCATCACATTTATTATTGAGAATCTATATTGTTGTAATTGAGCAAATTGCCAAACAGTTGATGTGTCAATTCTATGTTGACTTAACATTAGTAAATAAAAAAATTTTCCAAATATAAATTAATTTCTTTGAAAAGCATATTTTATCCAATTAAATTCTTTTTTATGTAAAAGGCATCATTTACGTTCTTAATTTTTGTTTGATTCTCGGTGTATGGCTTTGTACCTTATGTAAACTAATAATAAATCCAAATATTTTTAAAGTCATTACTTACAAAGTTCCGGCACAGGCTGAGTTGCTTGGGGAAATTTTGTTTTCTAACGAGAAATGGGAGCATACCATTAAAATTCTATCAAAAGAACAAGGATAAAAGCATTTTTGAAAAAAGCCTTAATGGGCATATATAAAAATTCAATAACATTGCCTGTAATAAAACAATTTTTATACCTTTGGAGAGTATAATAGATATAAACACAATGTTGTTATGGAACAGGTAACTTGGTATAAATACAATGTGTTTATAGAGATGTTACCAACAAGCCGAAGAAACAAACTGCAATAATGAAAATTTTGCTGCAAAAATATAAATGGATGATTGGCCAGCCCACATTTGGCATAACTTGTCCCGAAAATCGGGATCCTAAAAAATCGGGAAGAGCCAAACCGACCGAAGGGAGCTCACGAACACTTATTATGTACAATCAAGTCGTGAGTAATTTTTGCCAACCCGCACGGGAAACAGAAACAAAATTTGTATATTGCAAAATTGGGAACAGAATAGCTTTTAAGATTTTATGACAGATAATATCAACCAAAATCCGGAACAAATTGCAAGAGACCGCATTGATAAAATGCTGACAGTTTCCGGGTGGATTGTACAATCCAAAAATAAGGTTGATTTATCGGCAAGCAAAGGAATAGCGGTTAGAGAATACCAAACAGATGTCGGGCCGGCAGATTATGTTTTATTTGTTGACAAAAAACCTGCTGGAATCATCGAAGCGAAACGTGAAGAAGAAGGACACAGACTCACAGTAGTTGAAGAGCAGTCTAAAGATTATGCCAATGCGAAACTGAAATACCTACAAAACGACCCACTTCCTTTTGTTTATGAAAGTACAGGTATTATTACACGATTTACGGATTTCAGAGACCCAAAACCACGAGGCAGAAACATTTTTAACTTCCATAAACCTGAGACTATCGCAGAATGGATAAAAAAAGGGGATAGCCTTAGAACAAGAATTTTAAATTTACCAAAACTTGACCCAACAGGACTACGCCCGGCACAGATTGTTGCCATAGAAAATCTTGAACAATCTTTTAAAAACAACCGCCCCAAAGCGCTCATTCAAATGGCTACGGGTGCCGGGAAAACATTTACAGCTGCTACATTCATTTATCGTTTATTGAAATTCGTTGATGCCAAAAGGATTTTATTTTTGGTTGATACTAAAAACCTCGGCGAACAGGCAGAACAGGAATTTATGACGTATCAGCCAACCGATGACAATCGCAAATTCACCGAATTGTATAACGTACAGCGTTTGTCATCAAGTTACATTGCTTCGGATAGCCAGGTTTGCATTTCAACTATACAACGTTTGTATTCCATCTTAAAAGGTGAAGAATTGGAAGATAGTGCAGAAGAAGAAAATCCCAATGAAAGTACATGGATGCAGCAACAATTGACCAAAAAACAACCTGTCCCAGTTGAATATTCTGAGAGAGTTCCCATTGAACAGTTTGATTTCATTGTTGTGGATGAATGCCATCGCTCAATATACAACCTCTGGAAACAGGTATTGGATTATTTCGATGCATTTCTGATTGGATTAACGGCCACACCGGACAAGCGTACTTTTGGTTTCTTTAATGAAAACGTGGTAAGCCAGTACACCTATGAAGAATCGGTTACCGATGGCGTAAATGTGCCTTATGATGTGTATTCCATTGAGACTGATATAAGCCAAAAAGGTGAAGTTGTACAAGCAGGCTGGTTTGTTGACCGTAGGGATAAACTTACACGCCAAAAACGCTGGCAACAAGAGGACGAGGATACCGAATATTCCAGAAACGACCTGGATAAAAAAGTGGTAAACCCAAGCCAAATCAGGAATATCATTAAAGAATACAAGCGGGCATTAAAAGCGGATATGTTCCCTAACCGCATTGATGAAAACGGGGATTATGAGGTACCAAAAACACTTGTTTTTGCGAAAACTGACAGCCATGCCGATGACATTATAAAAATCATCCGGGAAGAGTTTAACGAGGGCAATGATTTTTGCAAAAAGGTAACTTGCAAAATAAATGAAGACCCTAAATCGGTCTTAAATCGTTTCCGAAATTCCTATTATCCTCGAATAGCAGTCACCGTTGATATGATTGCCACGGGAACAGATGTAAAACCATTGGAAGTTTTGCTTTTCATGCGGGATGTGAAAAGTGTCAACTACTTTGAGCAGATGAAAGGACGTGGTACACGAACCATTGACAAAGACAAACTATTGCAGGTTACCCGTATGGCAAACAGCAAAACCCATTTTGTGATTGTAGATGCCATTGGAGCCACCAAATCAAAGAAAACGGACAGTCGCCCACTGGAGCGTAAACCATCTGTTGCCATGAAAGATTTATTGGGAGCGATTACCATGGGCGTTGAAGATGAAGACTTGTTTTTGTCTTTATCAAACCGGTTAATCCGGCTGGAAAAACAAATCACGGACAAAGAAAAAGACAAAATCCTTGAATATACGGGCGGTAAAAACCTGAAACAGATTACCAAAGAACTGATTACCGCTTTTGACCCGGATGCCATAGAAAATAAAGCACAGGAAATAATCAGTAAAGACGGACGGCCGTCCGTCTCAACGATGGCTCCATTAGAAGTCGAAGATCTAAAAAAAGAAGCACAGCAGGAATTAATACAACAGGCTGCAAGTACTTTCAATGGCGAACTCAATGAATACCTGGAAAACGTGCGAAAAGAACACGAACAAATCATTGACCATATTAACATTGATACCGTAACCAAATCGGAATGGGATTCTTTTTCGGTGGACAAAGCCAAAGAAACCGTAAAAGATTTCTCTGAATACCTCGAAAAACATAAAGACGAAATAAAAGCATTGAGTATTTTTTATAATCAGCCCTATAACCGCAGGAACATTACTTTTAACATGATAAAAGAAGTAATGGAAAAACTAAAACTGGAAAAACCACTACTGGCACCTGATTATGTCTGGGAGGCCTACAAAATAGTAGATGGTGTAAAGACGCATGGCCATGCGTCTCCACGAGATGAGCTTACTAAACTGGTTTCTCTAATAAGGAGAGCCTGTGGTATTGACAGTGAACTAAAAGCTTTTGATAAAACCATTGATGAAAATTTCAAAACATGGATTTTTAAACAAAATGCAGGGCAACACAACCGTTTTACACAGGAACAAATGGATTGGCTACGCATGATTAAAGACCATGTGGTAAGTTCGTATCACATTGAAATAGACGATTTGGATTATACACCTTTTGATGCACAAGGCGGGCGGGGCAAAATGTATCAATTGTTTGGAAAAGAGATGGAAGATATTATTGATGAATTAAATGAGGTGCTAGCGGCGTAGATGTTTAATATCAAAAAAAACAGAAACCGGAATTAAGGATATGCATTGAATTATAGGTGAAATACCAAACTAAATGTCTATGCCTCATAAATGTTGGGAAAATTTAAAAATAAACCCACAGGTTGATTTGTATGGAAATTATTACTATCTTTGAAGAAAATCTATATGCGGTCAAATACGCAGATGGTCAGCCTGATGAACTCGAACGTATTTTTGGAGACTGGAGTGATATTCAGATATTATTTGATTTTTTTGATGAACATGAGCAAGACCTGGCGTATTTCAATCTGACAAAGGTAAACGCAGTAAAAGAAACCATTTATGAAGCAAAACAATTTAGAAAGGAGTTTCTTAAATGCAGGCATGAACAGGATAAACTAAAATTATTATTTGAAAAGCTAAGTTACAATAATGCGTATGAGTTGTTGCTAAAACAGAAATCAAAACGAAAATGGTTAAGGGTTTATGCCATCCGGATTGATGAAAATTGTTTCCTGATAACAGGAGGAGCAATCAAACTTACTCAAACCATGAATGAAAGAAAACATACAAACGAAGAACTTGTTAAATTGGAAAAAGTGAGAAACTATCTGAATGATAACAATGTGTTTGATTTTGATTCTTTCAATGACATGCAAAGCGAATTATGATGAAAAAAACAGAAAACAGAAGAAATTTTGACAAGCTGATAAGCGATAAAAAGTCCGGCTGGCTTGATGATGCTGTATGGATGGAGACGAACGAAGCCTGGTTAGACAAATCAGCGCAAATTGCCATCCGCATATTGAGTGAAATCCACAGGCAAAAGCCAGTCAATGGGATGACTCAAAAAAAGATAGCCAAAGCAATGGATGTTTCACCTCAGTACATTAACAAAATTGTAAAGGGAAAAGAAAATCTGACACTCGAAACCATCAGCAAAATTGAATCAGTTTTGGGGATCAAACTAATTAGCGTTGAAAAAGACAATGTTATAACGAAACAAATTGAAGTACCTACACAAGTTGAAAAGCCATTGGTTTCAAAAAATCAAAAAGAATACGTAAATCTGAATTATCAATTTATATCAAACTATCAGCTTAATGAACCGGTACCAAATTACTCACAGGCATAATTATGGAAAATAAAAACGAAATATCCTTTGCATTAAGGCAAATTCAAACAGAGCAATTTGCCACATTTGAAGAAAATATTTGTCAAAAAGACAGTGTGCAGCTTGAAGTTGGTGTTGCTTTTGGTGTAGCAGATAATCGCATGCTTACATGCACCACCCTCTTTAATTTCCATTGTAATGATAAGGTGTTTATGAAGCTTGAAACAGCTTGTGCATTTCAAATTCATGAGGATAGTTGGCATCTCATTGAAAACAAAGAAAAGAAAGCATTTATTATTCCTGAATATTTTGCCAGACACCTTGCAGCATTAACCCTGGGTACTGCCCGCGGTATTTTACATGAAAAAACAACAGGCACTGAGTTTAACCACTATTTACTACCAACCATTAATTTAAATGAAATTATCAAAGAAGATAAAATCATTGAAATGAAAAACTGAGATGAAGAAAAACGACAAAACTATATTTGCAAATAAATGTGAAATTATTAACGAATTAAATGAGGTATTAGCTGCGTAGAATAATGTATGGAAAGGTTTAAAGGGAAATACAGGATAGAATCAAACAGATATAAATATTGGGATTATTCATCACCGGGTTTGTATTTTGTAACTGTTTGTATAATCAACAGGGAATGTATTTTGGGTGAAATCCATCAGAAAAAAATGCAATTGTCTGAATACGGAAGAATCGTGGAAAATGAAATATTAAAAATGCCAGAATACAATAACAGGACACGGTTAGACGAATGGACGATTATGCCCAACCATATTCATTTGTTAATTGAATTGACCAATGAAAAAACGGATAATACCGTGGACGTTGATTGGAACGACAACGTGGTTGATGGAAACGGCAATGGAAACGGCAACGTAGAGAAAATTCATGAATTTTCTCTACAACCAACGTCCCAACCAACGTCCCAACCAACGCCCCAACCAACGCCCCAACAACCATGGTGGCACAACCGCGATTACAAACCAACCATTGACGAAATAAAACAATACAGGAAACAACGGCGAAAAATGATTATCCCAAAAATAATAGGCAAATTGCAAATGCAGACATCAAAACAGATAAATATATTGCGAAATACACCAGGCAACAAAAATTGGCAACCTAATTACCACGACCACATCATCCGTGACGATGCATCGTACCAACGTATAAAAAATTACATTATCAATAATCCAAAACAATGGAAGGGTGATAAATTTAATAATTCAGACAATGGATAGAACAGAAAACCTATGGCAACAACCAAAATAGAATGGACCGAAAGCACCTGGAACCCCATTACAGGATGCACAAAAATATCATCAGGCTGCAAATTTTGCTATGCCGAGGTAATGGCAAGGCGGTTAAAAGCCATGGGTCAGGAAAAATATAAAAATGGTTTTGAACTTACCCTGTACCCTGAAGCTCTCTCCGAACCTTACAAATGGAGAAAAGGAAGAATGATTTTTGTAAATTCCATGAGCGATTTGTTTCACAAAGATGTGCCCATAGAATTTATCCAAAAGGTTTTTGGTGTGATAAAAGACAACCCGCAGCATGTCTTCCAGGTATTAACCAAACGGGCTGATATTTTAAGGTATTACGATGCCGAAGGCCTCTTAACATGGCCGCATAATTTGTGGACGGGAGTAACCGTGGAAAATGCAGATGTAACCCACCGTATTGACCATTTACGAAACACCGGGGCACGGGTAAAATTCTTATCCTGCGAACCTTTGTTATCAGCCATTCCCGGCATGAATTTACAACATATTGATTGGGTAATTGTTGGCGGCGAAAGCGGACGTACGCCACGCCCTATGAAACCCGAATGGGTAGAACAGGTAAAAGAACAATGCCAAAACCAGAACACGGCTTTTTACTTTAAGCAATGGGGCGGCACCAACAAAAAGAAAAACGGCCGACTGCTGGACGGGAAAGAGTATAATGAAATGCCAAAACCGGAAGTTTTGTTATGAGAGAGGATTGGGAAAATATTTTATACAAAGATGCTGTTTTTAAAGTTTCTACTACAAAAAATAAACTTAAGCAAAAAGAATATTTGCCTGAAGGTCAAATTCCAGTTGTTGACCAAGGACAATCCATTATTGGTGGTTATACTAATGATGAAGGAAAAATCTTAAAATGCAATCTGCCAGTAATTGTATTTGGAGACCATACTAAAAAAATTAAACTTATAAATTTTAAGTTTGCTCCTGGTGCTGACGGCACTAAAGTTTTAGAACCTAAAAATGGCATAATTCCAAATTATATTTCATTATTAACTGAAATACTTGTATTTAAAATAAAAGATAAAGGTTATGCTAGACATTATCAGCATATAGAAAAACAATATTTACCTTTCCCTTCAATACCAGAACAACGCGCCATCGTCCACAAAATCGAAAACCTCTTTGCCTCGCTCGATAAAGGCATTGCCGACCTGAAAAAAGCACAGGAGCAATTGAAAGTATACCGTCAGGCGGTGTTGAAAAAGGCGTTTGAGGGTGCTTATCAAACAAAAAAAGTGATTGAAATTGCTGATGTGAAAACAGGTTCAACTCCTAAAAGAGGGAATCCGCGATTTTGGGAGAATGGAACAATTCCTTGGGTAACAAGTGGGGCATTAAATCATTCCTACGTTGACAATGCAGACGAGTTAATAACTAAAACTGCTTTGAAAGAAACAAATTGCAAAATCATACCTAAAGGCTCATTACTTGTTGCTATGTACGGTGAAGGTAAAACAAGAGGTAAATGTTCTGAATTAATTATTGATGCAACCACCAATCAAGCAATTGCAACGATTACAATGCTTGAAGAATTTATTGATTCAAAAAATTTTGTAAAATGGTTTTTTATAAAAAATTACGAAGAGATTAGATTGTTATCTAGTGGTGGAGTTCAGCCAAATTTAAACTTATCAATTATAAAAAACACAATACTGCCATTCCCGAATTTAGAAGTTCAAAAACAAATAATTAAAGAAATCGAATCCCGCCTCTCCGTTTGTGCCAAGGTAGAACAAAACATTACCGAAGGGCTGGAAAAATCCGAAGCCCTGCGCCAAAGCATCCTGAAAAAAGCATTTGAAGGCAAATTGTTAAGCGAAGCAGAAATAGAACAATGCAAGCAGGAAGCGGATTATGAGCCGGCATCAAAATTATTAGAAAGAATAAAAACGTAAAGACGCAAAATATTACATCTAATAATAAAACAATAAATGGCCGACAAATATCAAAATAAATACCGCGTACCATCAGCCCGGTTACAAAATTGGGATTACGGATGGAACGCGTCTTATTTTGTGACCATCTGTACACAAAATAGAGAATGTTATTTTGGCGATGTTATGGATGGGAAAATGCAATTGTCGGAAATTGGGAATTTGGCAAAAAAATATTGGCAGGAAATTCCACAACATTTCCCATTTGTACAATTGGATGCATTTGTTGTAATGCCAAATCATGTGCATGGCATAATTTTAATTGATAAACCCCAAAACGTGGAAAATGGGTGTAACGTTTACGTAGAGACAAGGCATTGCCTTGTCTCTACCACACCCACCAACGATGAACCAAAAACCATCGGACAAAAACGTTTTCAAAACCAGGGTAAAAATACCCTGTCATCAATTATTGGTTCGTACAAATCGGTGGTAACAAAAAATGCCCGGAAAATCCACGCCGGTTTTGCATGGCAATCACGATTTCACGATCACATAATTCGAAATAACGAATCATTTGAAAAAATAAAATCATACATCATCGAAAACCCGCTGAAATGGAACGATGATAAATTCTATATAACATAAACATGACAGACACAGCAATAATATCAAAAATATGGAACCTCGCCAACGTTTTGCGTGACGATGGGGTAAGTTATGGCGATTATTTAGAGCAAATCACCTACCTGCTTTTCCTGAAAATGGCAGATGAATTAAACAAACCGCCTTATAACAAAGGTTTGAAATTTCCACGCCTGAAAGATGTGGAGGGAAACGAAACAAAAGACGGTGAAATCTGCGATTGGGAAACGCTTTCAGGCAAAAGAGGTGCTGAACTGGAAGCATTTTATAACCAGTTGCTCCGTAGCTTAAGCACGGAGAAAGGTATTCTTGGACAAATTTTCACCAAAAGCCAGAATAAAATACAAGACCCGGCCAAGCTTTCACGTGTCATCAACATGATAGACAAGGAACAATGGTCACTGATGGGGGCAGATATAAAAGGAAAAATTTACGAAGGCCTTTTGGAAAAAAATGCCGAAGATACCAAATCCGGTGCAGGGCAATATTTTACACCTCGTTCGCTTATTAAAACGATGGTAAAGTGTGTTCAGCCCAAACCCAAGAAAACCATTGCCGACCCGGCATGTGGTACAGGCGGTTTCTTTTTGGCTTCGTACGACTGGATTGCCAATAATCATGAGTTAGACCGGGAAGAAAAGGAATTTCTTAAAAATGAAACGTTTCACGGAAACGAAATTGTTGCCAATACCCGCCGTTTATGCCTTATGAATATGTACCTGCATAATATTGGCGAAATAGAAGGCAATAGCTACATTTCTCCCAACGATGCACTGGTATCTGACGATGGAAACCGATTTGATTACGTGCTGACCAATCCGCCTTTTGGTAAAAAGAGTTCCTACACGGTTACCAATGAACAAGGGGAAGCAGAAAAAGAAGATATTAGCTACAACCGTCAGGATTTCTGGGAAACCACATCAAACAAACAGCTTAACTTTTTGCAGCATATTAAAACCATGCTCAAAGTTACAGGTCAGGCAGCAGTTGTATTGCCCGATAATGTATTGTTTGAAGGAGGTGCAGGCGAAGAAGTCCGCAAACAGCTAATGAAAACTGCCGATTTGCACACCATTTTGCGTTTGCCTACCGGTATTTTCTATGCCCATGGAGTAAAAGCGAACATTTTGTTTTTTGACAACCGCCCTGCCAGTAAAGAAGCCCAAACAAAAGAAATTTGGTTTTACGATTACCGCACCAACGTGCATCATACCCTAAAGAAAAAGCCAATGACATCGGCCGATTTAGAGGAATTTGTAAAACTCTACAATCCTGAAAACCGGTATAAACGAACCGAAACATGGAGCGAGACTTCGACAGGCTCAGCCTCCCCGGATGGCAGATGGCGAAAATTCACCTACGAAGAAGTTTTAGCAAGAGATAAAACCAATCTTGACATTTTCTGGCTACGAGACAAAAGCCTAACTGACTTAGATAATCTCCCCGACCCGGATATTTTAGCCGGTCAAATAATTGACAATATCGAATCAGGTTTAAACAGCTTTAAGGAAATAATGGAAACAATAAACGGAAATACAGAAGAGTGAATTTAATTGAAAAACATATTAGAAAAACCGAGAAACTTACTAGGGCAATCAAAAAATCCAAGATTGCTGACTGGTTGCTAAACCAAGGATATTTCCCTGGGCAATATATTTTGCCTCCTACATTCAAGGTTTCTAACTTTCATTTGGAATTCACGCCCAAAAATACTGATATTAATAACCTAGTGCGTAGGGAGATTATATCAATTTCCTATCCAAAAACTCTTTTAACATCCAGGGAATTTGGAATTCAACATCCGACAAATTATCATGATATTGTTATACATCTTATAAATAATTGGGATGATATTGTTGACTTATTGTTTAATAAGAAAAACAAAATATATTCCTACAGCTCTCCTATTCCTGTCAATGCAAAGGATGAAGGCAATTTCAAGCCCCTTGCGCTTAGGTCGTATGATATATAAATGGATTGCTATGGCTGAAAAAGACTTAGTGGCTGAAGCTCATAGTTTCAATTATATCGTTCGGCCTGATATTACAAACTATTATAATTCAGTTTATACACAGGCAATCATGAACTTAAAATTGAATTCAGTAATGACCAAAATTCTCGTAAAAAACAAATTCATAAATCCATGAGTATTTTGATGTTACTAAAAAAAGAGTCAGAAAAAATCTTATGTCATGTTTTGACTGTAATTGAATTGATTTATTTAAAAACCGCAAAAATTTTGACCTTAAAACACCTCTAAAGCAGCTAATAGTTTCAGAAATTACAAAGGCTTCTAATAAAAATTCAGTATTTGAATTAGTGTGGCTTGTGTTTTTTTCAAGATATATAGTGCTTGCCCGAAAAGGCCAATTTCTGCGTTACGCCCTTTCTGAAAACAGTTATCCCGAACAATTCTGTCGGGACTCCTTGATTTTCAGAAAGGCCAAGCCTTGAACTTGAACTTTTCGAATCAAGCACTCAGAAAAACAGGTAGTTTCCTGGCAGGCACTATATAGGACTTGGAATTATAAATTATAGTGAGTGGGATCGAAATCGAAGGTTTTAATTTTGAGGGTTGAGATAGCGATAGCGATGTCGATCCCGATCCCGATGATGAGAGAACATCCAAATCGAAACCGGGTTCGGGATCGAAATCGAAAGGTTTATTGTTGAGCTTTGGAATACCGATAAGACCCAACCTGCAACGGTTGTATATATAAATTGAAAAAATATCCAATGCAATAAATCTGCATCTGATGGGAGTTATGGATGCAATGTATGGTAAATATGCCGGTATGCGGCAACAAAGGTCCTATACAGTGCGGTTATTGGTTATTTTCCTATTTTTTCTTTTTGCTTTTCCTTTTAACCAGCCTTAATACCAACCATAATGTTCCGCCAAGTATCAACCACAAAGGCCATAGGTAAAACAGCCCGATGATGAATGTTTGCAGCCCTTGCCAGCCGGCCAGCAAGGCATTTGCCATTTTTGCAAAGAACCCTTTTTCTGGTGGAGCTTTGAAATCCACATCTTCATAAATGTAAAGATTGATGGTGCTGTAAGAAACTTTATCGGACAAATATTTCAGCCGCCCTTCTACGGCCTCTATTTCTTCTCTTACCTTTTTGATCTCGTTCTCTACTTTCAGGATTTCCTCTATGGTATTGGCACGGTTCAAAATGCTTTTGAACCTGTTTTCAACTTCCTTTTTTGCCTTTAGGCGGGCTTGTAAGTCAATAAATTGGTCGGTTACATCATCTGCACTCACTTTTTTGTAATCAACATACATGCCTTGCTTCATCAATGCTTCCACGAAGGGGTCAAAATAATCTGAAAGCACGCGCAATTCCATATCATTATATAGTTGGTACTGGTTGTTTACAGCATTTTCCGACGAAATATAAGCATCATACTCATCCACCAGGGCTAAAATGGCTTGATAGCTTTTTTCATACTCTTTTACCCTGAACTTGATCCTGGCGTTTTTAATGATTTTTTTAGGCCGAGCCTTGGGTTTGTTTACTTCTTTTCCTTTATCTTTGACCGTTTTGGGCGCTTCCTCTGCCTTGACAGCCTGGCGAGTGGTTGGAGCATCATCAGTTTTTGCTATGGTTTCTTTTTCCACCATGGGCTCTTCCATTTTTTCACTTTGATTTGACTGGCAACCGGCTATGATAAAGCCTGTTATTTGAAATACAATCACTAATAGTGCAATGCTTTTTTTCTTCATAGTAGTAAGTTTATATTTATAAAAGATTTACTGATCGATTATTTTGACTTCTAAGTTAAAAAAATATAAGAGAAAATTTGGTTAAATAAATTTCTTTTTTTTACTTTGTATTTCAAAGTACTTTTTATATAAAACCACGAGAGAAAAACAAGTGAAGCAAATTCACTATAATTGTCATGGAAAGTATAATCGGCAAACTGAATAAAGCTTTTGAGAACAGGGTGCGCCTGGGCGTGATGTCTGTTTTAATGGTCAATGAAACCATTGATTTCAATACCTTGAAAAAAAACCTGGACTTAACCGACGGCAACTTGGCAAGCCATTTGAATGCCTTGGAAAAAAACGGCTTTATTGAAGTGCATAAATATTTTGTGGGAAAAAAGCCGCGTACTGACTACAAGGCAACAAAAAAGGGCAAGAAAGCTTTTAAAGAACACCTGGATGCCTTGGAAAAATTATTGAACCAGGCGCAGTAACTTTGTTAATTAGAATAAAACCATTAATAATAAAAACTTATGATATGAAAAGAAACGACATCATCATTACCATTTCGCTGATCATCTATAGCATTTTGTTTTACAAACAATCAGCCGGGATCAATTTTACTATTTTTTCTGTTGTCTTAGCGTTTTTTCTTTATTCGCGAGATAACACGGTAATTAAGAATCCACGTTGGGTGGCTTCTGCAGTGGGGAGCATCGCATCAGGAATAGCGGTTATGCTCATTGGCTCGCCGCTTGCCATTATTGCTAATATCTGCTCATTAAGTTTAATGTCTGCCTTTAGCATTAGCCGTAAATCGTCGGTTATTTTTGGGTTGTTTTATGCAGCCATATCCTACGTAACTTCAATAGCTTTTGTCATCGTGGATATGATCGAGAAAAAGCCTCGGCAAAAGACAAAAACACAAGTGAGCAGTCAATTTTGGACAAAATTCTTGATCTACCTGGGAATCGCCGTGGTAGTGGTCATATTTTTCATGTTATACAGGCAATCCAATGTTGTTTTTAAAGAATTCACAAAAGATATTAACCTGGATTTTATTACCTGGGGATGGATCCTGTTTATGTTCATGGGTTTCTTAATTTTATACGGCTTCTTTATTCACCGTAATATCCCCGGGCTTTACAAGAAAGAAGAGCGGGTTTCTGACAACCTTGACCAGGAGAAATCAATAAATAAGACGAGCAGGCTGTTTGGCAAAAGCATCTCCATATCTGCTGAACACACCTCGGGGATGGTGCTGTTCATTTTGTTGAACATCCTGATATTCATGGTAAATGTTTTGGATATCAGCTATTTGTGGTCTGGAAGTGAGTTGCCTGAAGGGCTTACCTATGCCGACTTGGTTCACCAAGCTATTGGCAACCTCATTTTCTCCATCATTATCGCTATTATTACTATCTTGTTCTATTTCCGCTCCAGGTTGAATTTTTACAAGAAAAGCAAATCGCTTAAGATTGTTGCTTATGCATGGGTCATTCAAAACATTTTTATTCTTGCTTCTACAGCTTATCGTAACCAACTGTACATACAGGAGTACAATCTCACCCATAAACGGATAGGTGTCTATGTGTACTTGCTGCTGGCGCTTATCGGGTTGGTCACTACCTTTATTAAGATTATGCAAAATAAAAGCAATTGGTATCTTTATAGAAAGAATGGTTGGGCATTTTACGCTGTTTTAGTTATTGCAGCGTTTTTCAACTGGGATATGATCATTACACGATACAATATGAACTATTCAAAAGACCTGGATAAATATTATTTGTTGCAACTCTCTTATGTTAATATTCCTGCTTTGATTCAATTGGACAAGGATACCAGCGATTTCGAGGAGCAATACGTTAATTATTCAAATTATAATAGACGGGGCCTTTTAAATTATATTGGGGAAGACAGGAAAAACTACGTCCCCCGCTTGCATTATAAATTGTATGATTTTTTGGACCACATGGAAGGGATTACCTGGAAATCGTGGTGCTTGAACAAAACCCGCACACTCCGCCAAATTAAAGAGCTGGAAGAAACCGGTAGGTTGGATACCCTGTATTTAAAGAATAATTCCATCAATACTACCAAGCCTATTTCATACCTCAATGGAATCCATTATCTTGACCTGCAAAATAACTATGTACAAAATTTCAGTGGCTTAGAAAAACTTAATAAACTAAAATACCTTGACCTTACAAGCAACTCTATTGATAGCCTTGGTAAACTTCCTTCTATTGAATCGCTTCAAAGCCTTTTGTTGCAAAACAATAAAATTATGGACTTGGATAGCTTGGTAAATTTTCCTAACTTGGAATATCTGAATATAGCATATAACAGGAATGTACTTCTTAAATCGTTACCAAACGATCTAAAAATAAAGAGATTAGACCTCTCAGGAGATCATATCAAGAATTATTCTTACTTGGAGAAGCTAAAAATGCTGGAGGTTTTGGAAGTTAGATCAATGCAAAATAGGGATATTTCTACCTTCCCGGCTTTGGAAAACTTAAGGTTTATTGACCTTGCTTCTAATAGCATCAATAATTATGATTCGCCATTATTTAAAAAGCTCGCCCAATACAAAAGCTTGGAATCCATAAACTTAAACAATAACAAAATCAGCAATTTATTGCTTTTAACGGAAACAGTACTTAAAAAGGAGAAATATTGGAGAAGCAATTCCGATCGAGACCCTTTATTCCCTAAGTTAGAACGGTTGGAAATAGCCAATAACAAGATTTACCAGGCAAACATATTGAGTCGTTATAAAACGCTTCATTATTTATCGCTTTCTGACAACGAGATTGATGGTATAGAGAATTTCCGGGAATTAACACAGCTCAAGACGCTCTTGGTAAACGGTTGTTCTTTGGATGAAGTACAGGGCTTAGAGGCTTTTGAGCAATTAGCTGTATTGGATGCATCCAATAATAAAATTGAAGATATATCTGAAATGAAAGCGTTAAGATATCTCAAGAAATTAAGAATATCCAATAATAAGATCAAAAAATGCGAGGTGTTGAGCAATCTTAATCATCTTGAGGAGTTGAATATCAGCCAGAATTCCATTGAAGATATTTCATCTTTATCGGGATTAACCCAACTACGGAAATTGAATATTTCCTATAATGCCATTGATGATTATACGCCGTTGTATTCTCTCAAAAACTTGAAAGAACTTTATGTTACTATAAATGATAAAAAAGCATTGGAGAAATTAAAAGAACAATTACCAAACACCACCATCAATGAGCTTAGTGCGAGTTATTAGATATATCACTTTGATTTATATCCTGTTTATATTGATGATAACAGCTATTGCCAATAGCGGCAACGGAGGCATCTTTTTTGACTGGATCAATACCATACCAGGAAAAGATAAAACAGGACATGTGATCTTTATGGGGGTTCTTACTTTTTTGGTACAATTGAACATGAAAAGGCCTTTTCTATATGTATCCAGGATTAAAGTACCCAAGGCTTTTTTTATTGTTGCGCCGGTTTTATTGGCCGAAGAAGTTTCACAATTCTTTATCATGTATCGAAATTGTTCTTCAATGGATTTTTTGTGTGATATTTTTGGAATGATTATTTTTGGATATACAGCAATTTTTGTTCAACAATTTAAACAAAGGAGAAAACATGTTTAAACTACGAGGTATTTCAAAAACCATTTTTTGGATCACTGTCTTCGGGATTGCTATGGCATATTTTGAAAGCGCTGTAGTGGTTTATATGAGGGCATTATATTATCCCGAAGGATTTATGTTCCCATTGCAACCTATAGAAATGGACTTGGCTGTGACGGAGTTTTTCCGCGAAATCGCTACCATTGTTATGCTTATTGGAGCCGGTGTTTTGGCTGGAAGAAAACCTTTGGAAAAGTTTGCTTTTTTCATTTTTGCTTTTGCCGTATGGGATATATTTTATTATGTTTTCCTTAAGGTACTGTTAGGGTGGCCGGAAAGCTTATTAACTTGGGATATTCTTTTCCTTATACCTACTACATGGGTTGGGCCAGTGTTAGGGCCTGTGATAAACTCCCTAACAATGATAATTTTAGCAGGATTCATAATTTACTTTACAGGAAAAAACGGTTATGCAAAAATTCGATGGCCAGAATGGACCTTACTCATACTGGGTTCTGTTATAACCATAATATCTTACACCGAAGAATACGTTGGGTTTATGTTAAGCAAATTTTCAGCCGCAGAAATATTTGACTTTTCTAATGCAGAAAAACTCATGGAATTTGCCCTGGAATATATACCTGCTGATTTTCAATGGTGGATATATATTGTGGGTGAAGTGATGTTCTTTATGGCAGTTGTGCTTTTTTGGCAAAGAAATCGAGTACAACCTTAGAAATAAGCTGTTACCCTTGCCGGAAAGAGATTTCCGGCAATTTATTTTTGGAGGTTATGACTCACTTGCCTCAATTTCATAGGTGAAAGGGGTTAACCCGCTGTCAATCTCGAAACTTGTCTCTGGAGTTAAATCATAAATGCTTCCGTATAACTCTAAATTGTCCATCGTTAAATTTGCTTTTTAATATTATAAAATTAATGTTTTTACAAAATTATATTTTTTTTATGTTTTGTCCAAACTTTTTTTCATTTAAAGGACGTATAATTTATTTTAGTATGCCCTATTTTTATATATGAATCTTTTCTTAAAAAAAGGGAGGTGAATATTGTCATTGCTTTGCAAGATTTTTGTTGTCATCACCAATACCCATAAAATACAAGCATAAGAAAAAATTTACAGCTCTTTAATGTAAAAAAAGAAAAGACTAACAAATAAAATCCTTTAATAAAATAGGATGCATTTAGTAGCAAAAAGGTTGCGTGGAGAAACAATAAAACTGTAATTTTTAGAAAAAAATGTAAAAAGGGCTTATAAAGCTTTCATTTTTTAATATAAAACTTCAGGATGAGATACCCGATTAACCCAGACACCAATGAGGCAAAAAGAATGGAAAGTTTAGCTGTATTCAACATTGCATCGTCGTTAAAGGCCAGTTCTGTGATGAAAAGCGACATGGTGAATCCTATTCCGGCAAGAAAGCCAATACCTATAATGTTTATGAAGCTTACGTCCTTGGGTAATTTTGCCAAACCGGTTTTAATGCCAATAAAAGAAAACAAGGTGATACCGGCAAATTTTCCTATGACCAATCCAAAGATTATTCCCAAAGAAACCGTATTCCCGAAGTTTTGAATGCCACCGGAGAGACTGATACCTGTATTGGCAAGTGCAAAAACAGGCATGATGAAATAACTGGAAAAGTTGTGTAATTTATGTTCAAGCTTTTGAAGTGGGGATTCTACTTCTTCACAAAAGATCCTGATCCTTTCAACACTTTCCATTTGTGGCCCTGACAAAAGATACTTGGAGTGAACTTTTGATACCTGGGCAAAATTATTAATTTCTTTTTGTGCTTTGTTGGCAAATTCGCTTGTTCTAAGTTTTCTACCGGTTGGAATGGTAAATGCTGCAAGCACGCCTGCTACCGTTGCGTGAACTCCTGAAAGCAAAAGCATAAGCCAAAGGCCAAAAACCGCCAGAACGCCGTATAACCATATATCCCTTATTTTTAAATGGTTTAACAACATCATAAGAGCAAATACAGAGGCAGCTATGATTAAGTATACGACTTTGATGGTATCGGTATAAAAAATAGCAATCGAAAGCACTGCGCCCAAGTCGTCAACAATAGCAAGGGCTATGAGGAAAATTTTTAAGTTGAGAGGCACGCGTTTACCAATTAAAGCCAATATTCCCAATGAAAAGGCTATATCTGTAGCCATTGGAATAGCCCAACCATTCATTCCTTCCGAGTTGTAATAATTAAAGAAAAAATACACCAATGCTGGAACAACCATACCACCAATTGCAGAAATAACCGGAAGCACGGATTGCCCCGGTTTGGATAACTCCCCAAAATTGCTTTCGCGTTTTATCTCCAAACCAATAACAAAAAAGAAAATGGCCATTAATCCATCGTTAATCCAATAGTATAGTGGTTTAGAAAGTTCAAAATCATTAAACCGGAAAGATAGATAAACCTTATTCCATAAAAAATGGTAATATTCTTTGAGCGGAGAATTAGCCAATATTAAGGCGATGACTGTGGCTATGATCAAAATAACTCCTGCAGAGCTCTCTTTCGCAATAAACCTCTGAACCGGGGATAGAATAATTTTATCACGTTCCTTTATCATGATATAGATATATAGGGGTTATACAATTGCGCAAATTTAATCTTTAGCATCATTTTACAGAAGAATTTTTGGTAATTAATTAAATTTGCCAAAAATTTGCGCTATGCCATCTTTAATCAATGAAGGATATTTTGCTTTATTCTTGATCGTTACATTAGGACTTATTGTTGGGCAGGCCAAGATAAAAGGTTTTTCGCTCGACCTCTCGGCAGTGATATTTGTTGCCTTGATTCTAGGACATTATGGAATTATAGTGCCAAAAGAATTTCAATACATTGGGTTGATATTATTTATATTCACCATTGGAATACAATCAGGACCGGGTTTTTTTGATGCTTTTAAGAAATAATGAATTTCCTCACCCTCCTCGGCGTATTAACAGGAAGCATGACAAGCACACCGGGCTTAGCTGCTGCTGATACAAAGAGTGATACAGAAGCCGCATCTGTGGGTTATGCTACCGTGTATCCAGCTGCCTTGGTTTTAACAATAATATACTCGCAGTTGTTGGTGGCGTTATGAATGGGAACTCATTAAAATTAAAAAACATACACTTTTTATCGAATAGATTGATTTAAAGCATATTGAAACGACCTAACAATACTACAAATTATTTGTATAAAAGTTTAGCATTTTTTCTTTAATTTCAATACAACCAATCTATTCAAATGACTAAAAAATTATCCAATTAACTCAATTACATTGATAGTTTTTATTAACTTTACGCTTCCTAAACTATCAACATTATGAAAAACAAATACATAGACCTTATAGACCAAACCTTTTATTTCCCCCAAGAGGAATTTAGGGTTGAAGATGGGGAGTTGTTCTTTCATGAAGTCCCTTTGATGGATTTGATCAAACAATATGGAACTCCATTAAAAATAACTTATCTCCCTAAAATTACCGAACAGATAGAAAAAGCCCACCGGCTTTTTAATGTAGCCTTTGCCAAAGTGGACTACCAAGGCGAATACCATTTTTGCTATTGCACAAAAAGTTCGCACTTCTCCTTTGTTCTAGAAGAAGTGCTTAAAAATAACGCTCATATTGAAACATCCTCCGCATTCGACATACCTATTGTAAAAAGTTTATTCGAATCCAATTTAATTAAAAAGAATACTTATATTGTATGTAACGGCTTCAAAAGGCCTGAATATTGCCAAAATATCGCTTCTATAATAAATGAAGGCTTTGAAAACACTATCCCTGTATTAGACAACAAACAAGAGCTTACTTATTACAACCAACTGATAAAAAAGCCATGTAACATTGGTATAAGGATCGCTTCAGAGGAAGAACCTATGTTTGAATTTTATACTTCCAGGCTGGGAATACGGTACAACGATATATTGTCGTTCTATGAAAATTATTTAAAAGGACATAATTTATTTAAATTAAAAATGTTGCACTTTTTTATCAATACCGGTATAAAAGATACAGCATACTATTGGAATGAATTATCAAAATGTGTAAATGTTTATTGTGAGCTGAAAAAAATCTGTCCCGAATTGGACAGCCTGAATATTGGTGGAGGATTCCCGATCAAGAATTCATTAAGTTTTGATTACGAATATGAATATATGGCAGAAGAGATCGTTAACCAGGTAAAACTCATTTGCAAACAACACCAGGTAAAAGAACCGGATATTTTCACAGAGTTCGGCGCATTCACCGTAGGAGAAAGTGGGGCAACACTGTACTCTATACTTGGACAAAAGCAACAGAACGACAGGGAGTTATGGAACATGATAGATAGTTCATTCCTAACCACCTTGCCTGATACATGGGCATTAAAACAAAAATACATCTTATTGGCAATAAACAACTGGGAAGAGGAATACGAAAGGGTAAATTTAGGCGGACTAACTTGCGATAGCCAAGATTATTACAACTCCGAAGCCCACTCCAACGCTGTTTTTTTGCCAAAAATAAAAAATGGCAGGAAACAATATATTGGCATGTTTCATACGGGTTCATACCAAGAAGCTTTGGGAGGATATGGTGGTTTGCAGCATTGCCTCATCCCGGCACCAAAACACATTATCGTGGATAAAGACAACAATGAAGAAATAACCACAAAACTATTTGCTAAAGAACAAAGCCATAAACCTATGCTTAAGATATTAGGTTATTAACAAATCGACACAGTTTTCAACAAAAGTGGACGCTTTTATAAGTATTTAAAAAATTGTCATATATTTGTAATACATTAAAACATAAAGAAATTTCGTTTTAGTTTGTATAATAAAAAGTATGTATATTTTGAAACGTTTATACAACATATTACGTTTTGGTGAGGTTAAGGTTATAGTTACTAAAACAAGTAATTTGTGAAAAGAATTATTGAAGTCATATTGCTTCTTATAGTATTTCAACCTGCCCATGCGCAGTTATTCGGATTCTTAGCTAAAGCAGATACTGTATTTACCGGCGAAGTGGAGTACGAGATTAGTTATGAGGCTACTGGACTTATGGATGAAGAATTTATCAAACTTCAGCCCCAATCTGCCGAGTTTATTTTTAAAGGGAACCGCTCACGAACATCCATGGAAGGTGTGGAACTTAAACAAGTTACTTATGCTGATGGCTATGAAAATACGCTTATCAACGTTCTTTATGTATATGATGAATATTACGGCGCCATTAAAAAAGAACAACAAGATATACAGGTTGAACTTGCCAAAACTCCCCCGGCAGAAGTAACATACACCAACGAAACTAAGGTTATACAAGGGCTAACTTGCAAAAAAGCCATTGTTAAGTATTATGATGAATTTGGTTATACCCTTGAAAATGAAGTATATTACTATGAGCACCCTGATCTTGATAAGCTTAATTTCTACAGCAAATACAGGGCTATTAGCGGACTACTGATGGAGTACAAGGTCCTTTCCGGATCTTACATCCTTAGCTTTAAAGCCATAGATTTCAAGAAAAAACGGCGGATCAAAGAGAAAGAATTTGAGATTCCAGAAGGTATAGAATTCTCCACATTAAAAGAACTCAATGATATCATTAACAGGGGTTACGAATAAAACCGCTATGGCTCATTCTTTTTATACGAAGTGTTTACTTAATTTCCCATAAAATTAGGCCCCCTTTCATAGATAGCCAACCAGTCCTCCATTTAAAAAATAAAAAAACATCATTTTGTTTTGAAGATTGCTAAATAATTGCTAAATTTATCTTCAAAAATAATTACCCTATGATTCCTAACAAAAGCCGTAAAGAATGGGAAGAATTGGTAACCGGTAAGTCGCCGTATAATTTTGCAAATTATGTGTTTCAGCTAAAGGTAAACCAAGCTGCCCAGGATATACAAAATGGTACTATTTCTGTTGAAGAGGCTGTTAGTGAATTGTATGAACTATGTGAAAAATATGAAAAAGCTGTTAAACCCGATCTTGAAAAAATATTCAATATTTAAAACTCTATGAAATCGATATTTACTGCTGAAGAAGTTGCCGAGATGATAGAACAAGGGAGAAAACTGATCCTTGCTGGCGATGAAAAAGTCCTGGATAAACTCCCTAAAGGCGATTGGATTGCCGGAACAACTCCCTATTTTATGGGAGATAAAGGAGGATTTTTTTCCAAAACAAAAATACATGTTACTGATATCACCAAACATACTGTTAACCATAAACTACAATTCTATCCAATAGATGAAATAGATAAAATTACGAGCGATTCGTACAAAAATGGTTTTATTTTTGTTATTTTGCCCGCATTGCAACCGGTACATTACAAATTTGGGATGAAAGCGCCCTACCTTAAAAACCTTTTCATTAATCCTTTATTAGGTTGGGTAGCCGGTGTTAAATTTGAAGAAGTGGGGAAAATTGCTCCCAAAGTGTATATTAATGGAGAAAAAAAAGATCAACATGCTGCTGTTATGCATGTTGAAATACCTTCTAATAAAGTTGCACGGGTAGAGATCGTTAATGTTTATACCCAGGGTAATGGACAAGAAATCATGTTTCCAGAGAATGGTTTTGATGGCACCTATTGTATCATCAATGGTAAAAAAACCAAATTTGCCGATTATCTTCAAGAAAACGATTACAAAGATAATTTGCCTTTGGTAACCAATTATGCCGGAGCATTGGTAAATGTAGGCTTTAGATGGCATACCAAAACCGGGAAAATCAACTTATACGCACCGGTCTTTAAAAGTACCATCTATAAAATGGCAGACAATGTTACTAATTATGCAGCCGAGTTTAGAAAAAAAATTGACCCGTATGTAGATATTGACTTTTCATGTAACTGCTTGATGAATTACTTCAATTTTAATTTACCTGGCGAAAAAATACCTGGAGTAACAGGGCCGATAACTTATGGAGAAATTGCTTACCAATTGCTTAATCAAACATTTGTTTATTTGGTAATAGAAGACCGGTATTAAAAAACACTTACTGGAAAGCGATCTTGTTAAAATAAAACACAGTACGCTTCCTCTTATTGGCAGGGCGTTGTAAACGATTTTTTATTTTTTGGTAGCCATAGGAAATAAAATAATTGTTATACCAATAAACGATATCGCTGCGGTAATCCTCTAATACCTTGTCGCTGCGGAAAGACGTTTCAATCTCAGTATAATCAAGCCCTTCAACCACTTCATCATTGCGGATGACTTTTGAAGCAATTTTACCACCGCTACTGTATAGCATAATGATATCTTCACCGTCAAATAATACTTTAACCCGCTCTTTTAAATTATAAGTAAGGATATTTTTTATCATAAAAGAATTGTCCCACAGCAGTTCGCCATGAATATCAAAAGCAGTAACTATGGCGTCTGTATACCTGTATCCTTCAAAAATCGTCCTGGTAGTGGTTACCGGCCTTCCATAAAAATCATAATACGTATAATATACTGTGCGGTATTGGGGATAATAGGCCTCTGCTATCACCAAATACTGGTCACCGCGTTTTATGATGTCATGAAATAATAATTGGTAATTAAAAGAAATCTCTTTACCCTTCTTTTCCTTTCTTGCTGCTTTTTTTATAAGCCGCTTAGTACGTTTTTTGTTAAAAGAATAAATAAGCTTCTCAAATTTGGTAAAATTATAATATTTGATAAGTTCCTGTTGCCCGTTTTTTGTCCTTGTAAAATATATTCCCGTTGAATATTTCTCGGTTTGCTTCTTAGAATAAAATATCTTGTTACGGGGTTCGGCATAATAAGTCCCGATCGTGATATAGGCATTTTCATCCAAAGGATAAAGTTTTCCTGTATTAAGCCTCCTGTGCTTATCTTGGCTTTTTATAACAAAAGACCTTTCTTTATTGCCTTTGGCATCAACATTATAGATCACCAACTTGTTTTGCTTTTTTCTCGCCGGTTGGCTTTTAACAACATAATTGGCAGTGCCTTCTTTGGTAGATGATTGAATATCCTCAACATAAGCATCTCTCTTGAAAGGGGTTTCTGTTAGTAAGCTTTTATTATTCTCAAGGTTCCAGGAAAAGATCACAGGTTTTTCTTTAACAAGACTTGCACCCGTAAAAAAAGGAACCAAAGTAAAAGAAAAACAACTTTGCGCAATATGGGTTATCTTGGGTTGTATTGTATGCCCACCAACATAAGCGTTCCTTTTAGAGATATAAAACTCTTGTAAAATCGCTTTGGTAGGGATCTCTTTAGACTGCATTTGGTGGTTGCCATCTTTGATGTTTATTGTTGTGATCATGATGGGAGTAGTCTCTTTTAAGTAAGGTTTCGTGAAAAAAAGGAAAAGATTTTCTTTATCATGGTCAAAATTCCTGAAATTCCAAGTTTTTCTTACCATAAGCTCTTTTTCCCAAAGCTTTTTAAAATCTGTATCATAAAAATTAAAATACCAAAGCTCATTATCATCTTTTCGCCTTTCGTTGCTTTTATAGAAAAGGATAACGCCATTTTCACTAAAAGGTAGTATCCTGTATATATCCGAACCCGATTTAGCCTCTATCTCCACCCTTATCGGTTTTTGAGAAAAGCAAACATGGGCAACCAGGTAAAAAATAATTAATAAAACGCTCCATTTTTTCATTGAAGAGGTATTTAGGATACATCAAAAATACAGAAAAAATCACATGATCACAAATTAGTCATTAGGAACTTGCGAACTAATGAATTCAATTTCTTAATCAAATTTTTAATAATTTGCTTTATCTTTGTTATCCTATACGGTTCAGAAAATAGGTTTTTATAATTTTTTACTGCCATGGAAATATTATTGGCAAGAGATAAAATCAGCCTAAAAGAGGAGGTGAGGAAACTCTATGGCCATAACCAGCGTATAAGCCATGAGGCCAATAATCTTACAAAAGTGTTAAAAGGAGATTCAAAAATACAAGGAAATTGGGGCGAGTTGATTAAGAGCGCAGAAAAGATCAAAGAATTTGGCGCCAAAACCAAAAAGTCGATACTAGGAGAACATCTTGTTGAAAATCAATAATAAGCATTATGAGAAAATACGTTTTGATCCTATTGGTTACGTCTTTTATTGCTTGCAATAGCATGCAAAAGATCAGTAAGATCAATTTTAGCTACAACTATAAAGAAACCCTTCATGATAATGCCCCAGGATATAAACTTGTGGCTTTTCCCGATTCTTCTTACAGGCTTTTTTATACCATTCCACCTGGAGGGCTTTTGTACAAAAAAGATGAAGAAAGCCAAGAATATATTGCTGGATACATCCTGAGTCTAAAAGTATTCGAAAGTTTTAAAACGAGGAATCTTTATGACAGCCTTTCGGTGTTATTCCGCGACACTAATAAGTTGCAAGAACCCAAAAGAATAACTGACAGCATAGATTTTGGCATAGATTACGAGAAAACAGCCGTTCTGAAACTCGATTTTTATGATGCCTATAAAGATATTACCATCAGCGATTATATCCCATTAGAAAAAAAGGAAGAATCTGCCCATGATTACCTTTTCCGCGATAAATATAACAATGTATATTTTGATAACATTATCACCAAAGAGGATACTTTTAAGCTGCAAACCTTTAAAAAAAGCCAGGGCAAAATTCACGTAAGGTACTACAACCGTGAATTCCCTGTAGCTTCGCCACCTTTTTCTTATAAAAAGTCAAAACCTTTTAATTACGATTGCGATAGTACCTTCATTATTGAGTTAAATTCCGGCATTTCCCAGTTAATGACACTTGAAGATGAAGGGTTCTACCATTTTCAATCGGATACAACCCAAAAGCAAGGCGCTACCTTGTTCCGTTTTTACGAAGGCTTCCCTGATATTACCACTACAGAGAACCTCTTACAACCTCTGCGATACGTTACATCATCAAAAGAATTTAAAAAAATTGAACATAGCAAGAACGTAAAAAATGCTGTTGACAGCTTTTGGGTGGCTTTAGCAGGCACGCATTCCAGGGCAAGGCAAATGATTAAAGAGTATTATGGAAAAATCAGGGAAGCAAACATGCTTTTTAGTTCTTACCACGAAGGCTGGAAAACCGACCGAGGGATGATATACACCATCTTTGGAATGCCCAAGGCGGTATTTAAAGGCGCAAACTACGAAGAATGGATCTATGGTGAAACTTTCCATCCCAAAGCCATTAATTTCTATTTTATGAAAATGGAAAATCCATTCACTGGAAAAGACTATATGCTGAACAGGGATGTGAGTTATAAAGACCCATGGTATATTTCCGTTGAAAAAATAAGGAGGTAAAATTTGGAACAACAAACAATGATTTTTGGTATTCGCCCGGTAATTGAAGCCATTGAAGCTGGTAAAAGTGTAGAAAAACTGTTCATGTTAAAAGGTTTTAAAAGCGAGATAAAAGGCCGGTTGCACCAGTTATTAAAAGAAAACAGCATACCTTATCAATATGTCCCGGTGCAAAAACTTAACAAACTAACCCGCAAAAACCACCAAGGTGTTATTGCCATGGTCTCTCCCCTAGCTTTCCACGATATTAAAAACCTATTGCCCGGAATTTTTGAAGCCGGGAAAATTCCGTTTTTACTTATTTTGGACAGGATATCAGATGTGCGGAATTTTGGCGCCATTGCCCGAACAGCCGAATGCATGGGTGTTGATGCCATCATCATTCCTTCAAAGGGGGCAGCGCAGGTAAATGGTGATGCCATAAAAACTTCTGCCGGTGCGCTTCATAAAATAGCGGTTTGCAGGGTCCCTTCCTTACAAGAGATCATTCATTTTCTAAAAGACAGCGGGTTAAAAATCGTTTCTTGTTCAGAAAAAACAAATAAAACTGTTAGTGATGTAAATTTCCAAGACCCGGTTGCCATCATTATGGGTTCGGAAGAGAACGGCATTTCTAAAAAGCTCCTTGAAATTTCCGATTCACATGCTAAAATTCCCATGACAGGCGAAATTCAATCCCTTAATGTTTCGGTTGCAACAGGGATGATCTTGTATGAAGTAACCCGGCAAAGAAAAGTTTGAGGTGATAAACGCTTAATTGGATGTTTGTTACAAAAGGATTTTAGAAAATATTCAAAAAAATCCTTTTATGATTTTGCAGATTAAAAATATGCCTTTATATTTGCACTCCGATTTGAGAAAACAACCCGATTCTGTAGCTCAGCTGGAAGAGCATCTCCCTTTTAAGGAGAGGGTCCTGGGTTCGAGCCCCAGCAGAATCACAAAAAAGCCGATTGCGAAAGCAGTTGGCTTTTTTTATTGGGTAGATTTTATATTATAACTCCCAATCGCTATCGGGATCAGGATCGCTATCGGTATCGAGATCGGGATCGGGATTCGACACGTTCTTTGAGAATGGTTTTAGATTTCGATCCCGACCCGGATACCGATTTCGATTTTCCCCATTCGGGATCGCTATCGCCATCGGGTTCGGGATTCGATTCGTTTATTGAAGAAACTTCTGCGATTTCGATTTTTCCAATCAGGATCGGGATCGCTATCGTTATCGGGATTAGATTATTGAAGAAACTTCTTCGATTTCAATACCGACCCGGATACCGATTTCGATTCTCCCCAATCTAAAAGGATAGAACAAATGGCCCTAAAACTCATTAATCCTTGAAAAAGCGGGTGATATAATTTGCTGCTCGTTTCCTGGCAGCTTATATTTCTTAGCTATACTTTGCCATTGTTCAACTGTAGCTTTAACTTTTTTAACGGTAACCTTTGCATACGAATCCTCAATTCGAAAAAGCACCATTTGCATCTTCTTTAAACCGTAAAGCTCCAATTCTTTGTTTATCATAAACACCCAGCAAAAAATCTGTTTCAAAAAGGTTTCTTTCAGGCCGGTTTTCTAAACGTGCATAAGCTGCTTCCCTCCTTTTCATGAGCAATCTACCCCACCGGTCAGGAGAAGAATCTAAAAATACACCAAAAGTTATTTTGTCATCAGGAAGATATTGAATTCCTGAATATAATTGCAGATTAGGATCCATTGATTGAGCTAAACTTGAATTTATCCACTCATTGTTGTATTCAAAGGAAAAAACTTCTTTTCCACGAACGATTTCAGCATATAACACTCCCATCAAACAGGGTTGTTTTATATCTTCCCAATGCGCATAAACATATATAGCTCTCCTATTATCTTTTTTTTTAACCATAACGATCTATTTCTTAGCAGCCCTTGCCCTGTTTGGTAATTTAGCATCCTGAATTTTTCGCCCAAGGATGTCGTCTTTAGCTAAACATAGAAAATCTTTTTCAAGCCCTAACACGAGCATAACAGCCAAGTAAGCACCTATGCTAACAGTTTCTTTCCCTTTTTCAATGGAATGCAAAGTTGTTCTGGCAATATTTGCTCTCTCTGCTACCTGCTCCGCACTATAATTTCTTCTCAATCGCGCCAGTTTAATATTTTCACCAACTTCCTGCAGAATTTTACGGGCTTTGGGTAAAAGTATAGATTTTTGTTTTGTCATAATACTTAATATATTATACAAATATAGGAATTTATGATTATTTAATTAAACATTACAACATAAATATTTTAACAACTTGCACCAAGCAACCCCAGGTAACCTTTCCTATTCCTTTTCATGGAAAACAATACAAAGAAGCAGAAAGCTGCAAAAAAGTTTTTCGATTGTTTAAATTGGCTATTTTGTACTTATAGTTACAATTTTAAGCAGTCAAAAAAATCAAAAGAATCATCAATTGTGAATAAAAAGTAAATAAGTTTTTTTTCAATAAGAATTCATTCATGAATACTTTTTCTATTTTCGTGATGGAAATAAAAATACCAATTATTATGGAAATTACTGATATCATTAAAACCCATATTCAAAAAATGAAATTGAAAAATATACAAACCAAAAGGCAATAGTCATTCAAGGCCCTCCTGACGAACGCGCTTTACAATATTTAGAAGAAGGCTTTTATTTTCTTATCATTAACTACGAAACCGTATTGAGAGACCAACTTGCCATAAATCGTGCAGATATTGATTTCCTAGTACTTGATGAGGCCCAAAGAGCAAAAAACTACGAAACCAAAACAGCAAATTCATTAAAAAAACTGCAAGTAAGGCACAAACTGGTTATAACGGGTACACCCATAGAAAACCGGCTGATAGATATTTTTTCGATTATGGGCATACTCAACCCTCACTTTTTTGGGCCTCTATGGGAATTTTCTTACCAGCATTGCCTTTTTGACCCGGAAAAACACAACAAAATAAACGGCTATTACAATTTAAAAAGCCTCAACAAAAAACTCGATAAAATTCTAATTCGCCGCGAAAAACGCAAAGTTATTGAAGAACTGCCCAATATACAAGAAATTGATATTCCTACAGAATTATCGCCATTGCAAGCAGATTATCATGCTTCTTACGCTAAAGGGCTTGCCCAAATAATAAGAAAAAAGTTCCTTACCCCTTATGATTTGCAGCGTATGCAATTGTTGCTTGCAAACATGCGAATGGTTTGCGACTCAACGTATTTAATTGATAATGAAACAAATGAATCTCCAAAATTAGAAGAATTAAAGCATATTCTTTTAGAAAAACTTGACATTGAAAATACCGACCGCAAAATCATTATTTTCTCCGAATGGGTTAAAGTGCATAAACTCATTGGCCGGATGCTAAGAGACAACAACATTGGTTTTGTTGAACTGAATGGCAAGATACCGGTTAAATCAAGAGGCAGTTTAATACAGAAATTTGAAGACAACAAGCACTATAAGATCTTTTTATCAACAGAAGCAGGAGGCTCAGGCCTCAACCTGCAAGCAGCAGATATGCTTATTAACTTTGAGCTGCCATGGAATCCCGCTAAAAAGAACCAAAGAATAGGCCGCATTGACAGGTTAGGGCAAAGGAGCAAAAAACTTACAATATTCAATTTCATTACGCGCAACTCCATAGAGCAGCAAATTGCATCAGGACTGTTGGTTAAACAAAGTCTTTTCAACGGTGTTCTAAGCTTGGATACTAACCCCGATTTTGTTGATTTCAGTACTAAAGGGCGTTCCCAGTTCATTCAGCAAATAGAAGAATTTATTGCTAAAAATGAAAAGATAACGACATCTGCTGAGCCAGTGCCAGAAGAAGAAGCAGACGAACTGGACGAGGTAATGCAAGAAAAGGAAAACTCTTTACTTGCAACAGATAAGGAGGAACCGGCCAAGGAATTGGCAAATACTGAAACTTCTTCACCCGGAGGTACTGAAAAAAGCAATGATAATGAACCCAAAAAATATCAGCCAGAAATGGAGCAAATGAAGGAAGTTATGAATCATGGCATGCAGTTTCTTGCCGGCATGTTTAAAATGAGTACCGGCAATGATTTGGGCGTAGAAAATCAATCCATTGATATAAACAAAGAAACAGGAGAAGTAACCATGAAATTCAAGTTTCCGGGAGGGAAAAATATCAAAGCTGACAAAAAAATTTAGAAAACACTATTGTAAAAAAGTATAAATTATCTAAAACACTATTGTAAATTAGAAATCATCGATCTAATATGACAACTAAAACACTCCCATCACTTCCTTCCCCTTCTTGTGATCAGTATTTTTTGATATGCAATGAGCTAAAGAAAATAAAATGTTCATTAAGAGGGCGAATTTAAAAAGTTTCATTGTATTTATTTTTGATATAATCAAGAGAATACAAATAAGGGTTGGACGTAATCAGCTTAACTGAACTCGATTGTTTTGATGGGATTGATGAAGCATTCGAAGCAATTGCAATTTGCAAAAATGTTGCAAAGAGACACATTGTATTTATACCCGGCGTAGAAATAAGCACCAACTACTATTATGAAGTGGATGGGGAGGTTAAAAAACAAGAAATATAATAGCTTTTCTTTGTCAAAGGCATCAACCTCTCCATTTGTTACCATTATCTTAAATATTTCTATTGCACCTTCAAAATCTTCTTTTTCTATTTATTTGTATAGTAATGCTTCATCTTTTATAAATTTAATTTTCAGTACATTACTGGCAACTATTTTGATTTTCCCAATCGGTATCGCTATCGCTATCGGTATCGGGATTCGATCAGTTCTTTAAGAATATCTTTTCGATTTCGATCCCGATTTGGATACCGATTTCGATTACCCAATCGGGATCGGGATCGCTATCGCTATCGGTATCGGGAATCGATTCGTTTATTGAAGAAACTTCTTCGATTTCGATTTCTCCAATTCAAATAGCATTCAAATTCTACTTGATATCTTTGAATCTAATTGGGATAAAAACCCAATTCATCACTTTTTAAAAATTCTTCTCTCCTTATAATTTTTACAGTATTAAA
>CAZJDA010000032.1:0-51494 GCA_964544705.1 uncultured Bacteroidales bacterium | reverse complement strand
AAAGTGGCACCCTTAGACCGAAATCGGTGGCATGGTCAGACCGAAATACCCATGGTAATCTCTAAATAACCCGAAATCCTTAATGCTGTTTACTTTTTTTATCATTAACTTAAAACTATTAACTATTTCTTTTAAATCTTATCCCCAATACTTTTTAATTTTTTCTTTCATTTCCAAACGCTGTTTAAATCGTTCCACAAGTATAGTAGTTATTTCCTTATTACGTACTATTATTTCATTTCCTTTCTTAAATACTCCTCCAGCTCCTCCTTACTTGGCAGAGCCAGCATGTATTTTTGCACAAAAATGGTTTCGTCCATACCGCCGGTTGCATACTTTACCATGGTATTCCCTTTTTCGGTGCATAGCAATATTCCAACTGGTGGGTTGTCACCCTCTGTAATCACTTCATAGCGATAATAGTTTAAATAAGCATTCATTTGTCCGGCAAAAGTATGTTGGAATTTTTCTGTTTTCAAGTCAACCAGCACATGACATTTTAATACACGATGATAGAAAACTAAGTCTATAAAATCGTAAGTGTCATCAATCAAAATACGCTTTTGTCTTGCCTCAAAACAAAAACCAGTTCCCATTTCAAGCAGGAATATTTGCAGATGATCCAAAATTGCCTGTTCAAGATCAGATTCTGTTACAATAGCTCGTTCGCTCAATCCGAGAAATTCAATGGCAACAGGATTGTTAAAAACATCTTTAGGTGTTATTTGCACAGCCTTTTTGCTTACCAAATCAGATAATTTCTTTTTATCCTTTGATAGCCCGGAACGTTCAAAATAAAGGGAATGGATCTGTCTTTCGAGTTCTGAAACCGACCAACTACCTTTCATACATTCCATTTCATAAAATGCACGTTTTAATGGGTCATCTATTTTAGCTATTTCAGCTAAGTGTGAATACGATAATTTCAGCAATAATCTTTCAGGATTAATACGTATTTCTTTTTCTGATTTCGGGTTTTCCAATTCGGCGGTCGGTAACCGCCAAATTGCACTTTCTAAACCGGCAGTCGGCAACCGCCGAATTGTATCGTCTGGCAGTATTTTACTGATTGCCAATCTAATATGAGGATAAATAGTATAAAAACCGTCTGTACTCCCTAAACCGTCTAGCGGTCATTCCTTTTATTCCTGAACCAATAAACTGCTTTTCAAGTTTTGGTAATAATTTGTCTCCGTATTTTGCCCTGTCTTCACCTTTTTGCTCAAACTCCTGGATATAATAACCTATAACCCAATTACGGGTGGTAATTGAAATATTTACAGATTTTGCTGCTTCTGCTTGTAAATATTGATGAGTTTCTTTTATGCTATTTACTAAACCTTTAAAATCCATACTTTATGTTTTCTACCAAGTATCCGTCCTTATCTTCGAGATTGGAATATTCATCTTTTTGCAGTTTTTTATAAAGACCGCCAAAAGAGTCGGCAATGTATTTTAGGAATATTAATCATAGAACCACGTGTTTATATTCCGCCGCATCCATATTGCTGTGTAGCTTATCAGCAGAAGCCCATAGGGTTTTCTCCAATGAGTTTCCTTGAATGCTTATTTTATTATTTGCCATGAACTGCCTGTTGAAATGATTTTTGTCAAACGTAATCAAAAAAAAATGAAATTTACAAACATGTTTTAGGAATGTTGGAATTACCCCACAAAGCTATTGTTTACTTAATCCTCACACCCAATCCAAAATCCAGTTCAAACACGTTGATAGGTTGCTTGGCTTCGTTATTATAATTGGCAATGCGGGGTTTTGTGGTAAAATACCCTATTCCCATATTAAATGAAAAACTATAATACATTTTTTCTTTTAAAATTTTGCTATCAAAAATGAATTTTTTGGTTGAATAATAAGGCAAAATGGAATTATAAATAGGTTAAATATTGTATACAAAAAAAGGAGCAAACATTATGCTTGCTCCTTTTTGTGGGCACAGGATTTATTGAACCAATACAACGAATTCAAGGGAAGAGAAGGTTTTAAAACATTCTATGGCAATCCCAAAAGTAACTTTAGCGAGAATAGACTTTATGAGATACTTAACTCACCTGAATTCAAAGAGCTTTTTAAATTTCTTTTTAATGCGATATTTATTAAAAAATAGATATATGAAAACAGAGGTACAGTACAAAAAAGCAATAATAAACCATCAAATTTTGTTATTTTTGTTAAAACATTAAACTCAACCAATATGATCTACCTAAAAATTAAAGAAAACACCAACCAGGCAAAGCTCATGATAGAGTATTTAAAAACATTGCCATTTGTAGAAGTGGTGAACAAAGAAAAAATACCCAATGATGTTACCCTTAAAGCAATGAATGACGCTGAGAACGGGAAAACTACCAGGGCCAAGAACGTCGGTGACTTAATTAAAAAGCTTAATAAGTAGCTATGTATGAACTTTTGTATACCAGTCAATTCAAAAAAGACTATAAAAAAGTTTCAAAAGGGAAAAGAATTGAAAAGCTGCACCAGGTTTTTAAGCAACTATCCAATACAGGGACTTTGCCGGCCAAATACAAAACCCACGTCCTGAAAGGAAACTATAAAGGCTATCATGAAGCTCATATAGAGCCTGATTGGTTGCTTATATGGAAAAAAAGCAATATGCAAATCAAACTGATCAGGACGGGTTCGCATTCGGAACTATTCAAATAATTCATTATACCTTGGTTTAAGAAGCCTTAGCTAACTGCTAAGGCTTTTTTGTTTTTATTAAACAATTAATATACAATATTTTTAAATAGTTTATATAACGGAAGTTTTATTATTTAAAATGCATAAACTCCTAATAAACAACTTTTTGTTAAATTTTAGCTTTGAAATTTCTTAGCTACAAATATTTTGGCATTTTAATATTTAATCTTTCAAAAATACCTGTTTGATGTTCATGAATATCAAAAAGTTTCATTCCTTTTCTTTTGTCTTCTTCCGAAATATGAGAATATATAAGAGTTTGTTTTATATCTGAATGGCCTAATATCTTTTGAAGACTTAGAATATCTTTTGTTCTTTCATAAAAAAGAGTTGCAAATGTATGTATAGCAACATGCATACTGATGCTTTTTTTAATTCTTGCTAGTTCAGCAATATCTTTCAAGTACTTATTTGTTTTTTGTTCACTCAAGCAATCAAAGATAACTCCGCTAACTTTTGTAGGGTTTTCGTCTCTAATGAGTTTTTTTGCTGAATTGCATAATGGAATAGTTACCACTTCAGCATTTACATTCTGGAGCTTTTTGGGGTTTATAACAATCGTTTCATTGATAATCATATAAAAGTAAGCCTTTTTATATCGCTTATCCTCAGACCTGTGAAGCAACCAAATAGAAAATGTCGCAATACCTTTTTTGTCAGTTATTACAATTCCTTTTTTAATGTTGAAATGTTCTGGTAATACTTCAATACCTGTATTGACCTCAATTTTTTTACTACAAAGTCTAAATCGTATGATTACCAACGATTTCCCATTTTGTTTTTTTATAACTGCTTAATCTTGTGTATATTGCTGACATAATAAATTATTACGAACGTTTTACGAACAAAAGTTATGAAAAGTTATGTTTTGGAATGATCTGTATATATTGAATGGCTTAGAAAACAAAAAGCCAGAAAGAATTCTGGCTTTTGTGGTGGGCCCACCTGGACTCGAACCAGGGACCAACTGATTATGAGTCAGCTACTCTAACCAACTGAGCTATAGGCCCCGAAATAAACATCCAAGATTATTCATGAACATTTTTTGGAAAACGGAGTGCAAATTTACAACTTTGCAGCAATATTTCAATAGTTTTTTAACTTTTTTTGCCATGAACGAAAAAATAATCCTTGAAGGGATCAAAAATATAGTTTTTGACCTGGGTGGTGTTATCCTAAACATCGATTATAATAAACCTGCTGAAGCTTTTAAAGAACTTGGTGTGAATGATTTTTCCACCCTGTATTCAAAAGCTGCGCAGAATGATGTTTTCAACAAATTGGAAACAGGGAAAATTTCACAGCAAGCTTTTTTTGATGAAATACGAAATATTACCAACCTGGATCTATCCAATGAAAAAATTGAACATGCATGGAATACGATCATTCTTGATTTCCCGGTAGAAAGAATAAAACTATTGGGAAGCCTTAAAAACAATTATAGAACCTTTCTTTTGAGCAATACCAATATCATCCATTATCATTACTACAATGATCTTTTCAACAAACAATATGGATACAACAAACTGGGCGATATTTTTGAGAAAGCTTATTATTCTCATGAAGTGGGTTTAAGGAAACCCGGTAAAGAGATCTATGAATATGTTTTGGAAGATAGTAAATTAAATCCCAAAGAAACCCTTTTCCTTGATGATTCTGTTCCCAACATTGAAAGCGCAGGCGAATTGGGTATTAAAACATTCCTCATCACGGAAGAAGAAACCATTACCAAAGTATTGAATGAGTTTGGCTTTATCGAAAGGGTTTTCAAAAACTTCGGTGATGATATTCTTGGCTTCGTATAATTTCATTTTACATCTCTTTTAATTCCTTTTCAATATGCTGCTGTAACATTCTGGCATCGGGGAGCTTTAGCAAATATTTTTGGACAAAAATATTTTCATCCATTCCGGCAGTGGCATATTTTACCAGGGCGTGGTCTTTTTCGGCAACCAGCAAAATGCCTACCGGCAGATTATCTCCTTGTTCACTCATTTCTTCCTTATAAAAATTCAAATAGGTATTTAACTGACCGATATCGCCATGTTCAAATTCCCCAATTTTGAGGTCAATTAGAACATGGCATTTTAAAATGCGGTGGTAAAACACCAAATCGATGAAATAATATTTTTCACCAATCAGTATGCGTTTTTGGCGCGCCTCTAAACAAAATCCATACCCCAGCTCAAAAATAAACTGTTGCAGTTTGTCGAGCAGGGCTTTTTCCAAATGCGAGTATGAAAGTTTTGCAAGTATTTTTTCCCCCGGTACAAACAAGCTTTCCTGAGATTGTGGGGATGCTGTCCCCATTTTTGGTAAATCCGGCAATAGTGGGGTCATTGTCCCTACTTTTTGATCATTCTTCAATTCGGGGGGCAGTGACCCCCGAATTGGCATTACCAACTGTGGATAATACAGGTAAAACCGGCGAAACCAAAAAGCGAACGTTTATCAATCCCTTCTATATTGGTCAGTTTTGCAGCAAGACTTTCAATTAACATATCGCCATATACCGCTCGGTCTTTACCGTTTTGTTCAAACTCAACAATGTAATACCCAATCAACCAGTTACGAATAGTAAGCATTTGGTTTACTGCATTTACAGCCGATTGCTGAAGTTGCTTATGCAATTGTTGAATGGTTGAAAACAGGCTGTCAAAATTACTCATATGTATGGGCATATCTTGTCATTTAATTTAATTTATCCTATTTGTCAGTTCTGGCCTTTTTTTAGCATGGTACAAGCAACTTCATAAACAAAACAATTTTTGCTCATGAAGTTGCCATAAAGTTTTCAATGGATTGTAAATCTTGCTATTTATATTCTTTGGCTGCTATCTCGCCGTTAACAGCCATCAAGCCGTTAGAAGCCAGGGCTTTCATTTCATCTTCGCCGGGATAAACGTATACGTTAGCAATATGCGAAACCCTTTCTTTCACGAAATTCACAAAAGGTTTGCCGTAAGCGATGCCACCCGTTAGTAAGATGCCATCAACCTCTCCTTTGAGTACAGTAGACATGGCGCCGATCTCTTTTGCTACTTGGTATGCCATGGCATCATGAATGAGTTTGGCTTTCTGGTCGCCTCCTTCTGCCTTCTGTTCAACAATATAAGCATCATTGGTATCTAAGTAGGCAACAAAACCTCCTTTACCGGTGATCATTTTCTTAATATCTTCTATCTTTTGTTCGCCATTAAAGCATAATTTTACAAGTTGTCCTACCGGTAAAGACCCGGTTCTTTCCGGTGAAAAAGGCCCATCACCATCAAGTGCATTATTTACATCAATTACTTTCCCTTTTTTATGGGCTCCAACGCTTATACCACCGCCTAAATGAGCTATTATGAGGTTCAACTCTTCATACTTGGCTGATATTGATTTAGCATGAGATCTGGCCACTGCTTTTTGATTCAAAGCATGGAAGATGGATATTCTTTCAAATTTTGGATGGCCTGCTACGCGGGCAATGTCCTCCATTTCATCTACTACCACAGGATCAGCGATAAAGGCTTTTGCACTTTTTAAGGACTTTGCAATATCATCGGCGATCAATCCACCCAAGTTGCTGGCATGCTGGCCTAATAAGCCTTTTTTTAGGTCGGCTTTCATTTTATCATTTACCTCGTAAATCCCTGATGGAATAGGCTTAACAAGGCCTCCCCTACCTACTACCGCGGCAATATCTTGGATATCGATACTGGCAGACTCAAGTTCCTTGAGAATGATGTTTTTCCTGAATTCGTACTGGTCTGTTATTACTTTAAAATCAGCGAGATCCTCTGATGTATGCTTGATGTTCTTGAGGAATAGTTCTTTTGATCCTTCAAAAACAGCAATCTTGGTTGAGGTTGACCCGGGATTAATGGCTAAAATCTTTTGCTTGCTCATTTTTTATGTTTTTTATGTTTATTGAATGATAAATTTTCACGAGAAAATATTGAACTGCCCTTATTATAATACCCTCTAAAGGATTGTTATTCTGACATGAGGCACGAAAGTGCAATACAATAAAATTTAGAAGCTTCGCTTTCGCTCCTGGACATCACAACAACAGGTTTTGTTGTTCCTTGTATCAAACCACCAAGTTCGCCACCGCCAAAAAGCATCAAGCCTTTATAAAAACTGTTACAAGCTTCTAACGAAGGCAACACGAGTACATCAGCATCTCCATCAACAGGTGTAGGAACACCTTTGATCTTTACACTTTCCTTATCACATGCCAAGAAAATATCCAAAGGCCCGTCAATAATACAATCTTGTATTTGGCCTCTTTCTACCATTTTACATATTTTGGCATCATCCATGCTTGATGGGAAATTGGGGTTCGCTTTTTCTGAGGCTCCTATTAGCGCTACTTTTGGCCTTTGGATACCAAATTTCTTGGCCATTGTTACGGCATAATTCACCATAGCAACCTTTTGTTTCAAGCCAGGAAAAGGAATAACCGCTGTATCGGTAACAAAAAGTAATTTATGATATTTTGGCAATTCAATGGCACAAACATAACTCATAACAGCTTTCTCAGGAAGCAAGCCTTTTTGCTTATCCAGAACGG
The DNA here is from genome assembly GCA_964544705.1 of uncultured Bacteroidales bacterium. Lineage (GTDB taxonomy): Bacteria > Bacteroidota > Bacteroidia > Bacteroidales > CAZJDA01 > CAZJDA01. The sequence goes on along the minus strand of CAZJDA010000032.1, from coordinate 44,214 downwards.
CTTTTAAGAATTTGTCCGTACCCACCAATCCTTTCATTAAAACATCTGCTTCGCCTTCTTTTACCATTCTTAAAGCTTCATGGGTTGAAGCAACATCGCCTTTGACGTCAACAATATGAAAAATACCTGGTGTCACATTTTCCTCTTTTGCTTTTTCTGTAATGGCATCTTTATCACCTACCATATATGCTTCTGCAAAACCTTCTTTTACTGCCTTAGCAATAGCTCCAATAGTATTAGGATCCTGTGCATAGGCCACGGCGATTTTTTTCTTTTTTCCACTACTTTTTACATGTTCTACCAATTGGTTTAACGAACGTATTGCTTCCATATATCCTGTTTTAGCTTAAGAAATGTTATATTTATATGAATTTAAATTTTAATAGCTGAAGTTTTTTCAAATTTAGTAAAATTAAAAAAGCTGCTCTTAAACCAAGTTTCAAGAGCAGCTTCAATTAGGATTTATTTCCTTTCGGTAAAATACTTATAAAAGTATGGGATAGTTTCAATACCCTTGAAGAACTGCTTTAGCGGGTAGTTTTCATTGGGAGAGTGAATAGCGTCAGACTCTAACCCAAATCCCATGAGAATAGATTTAAGTCCCAGTTTTTCTTCAAAAGTGGAAATAATCGGGATACTACCACCGCTTCTAACCGGTACGGCTTTTTTTCCATAAGATTTCTCAAAGGCTTTTTCTGCAGCTTTGTAAGCTTTAAGGTCAATAGGGCATACATATCCTTGTCCACCATGCAATACTTTAACATCAACTTTTACGCTCTTTGGAGCTATACTTTCGAAGTGGTTTTTGAAAAGCTCTGCAATTTTTTTATAGTCTTGATTGGGCACCAACCTTGAAGATATCTTGGCATGAGCCTTAGAAGGAAGTACTGTTTTAGCTCCTTCGCCGGTATAGCCGCCCCATATGCCGCACACGTCAAAAGTTGGGCGTATACCGGTACGTTCCATTGTTGTATAACCTTTTTCTCCTTGCAACTCTTCAACATCAATGGCTTTTTTATATTCTACTTCATTAAAAGGGGCTTCGGCCATTTTAGCACGTTCTTCTTTGGTGGCTTCAATAACGTTGTTGTAGAAGCCAGGTATGGTAATTTTACCGTTTTTATCCACCATTTGGGAGATCAAATCACAAAGAACATTGATAGGATTGGCAACAGCACCGCCAAAAAGTCCTGAATGCAGGTCCCTGTTTGGGCCGGTAACTTCCACTTCCCAGTAGGCAAGGCCTCTTAAGCCGGTAGTAACGGAAGGAAGGTCTTCTCCAAGCATGCCGGTATCAGAAACAAGAATCACATCAGCTTTTAACAGGTCTTTATTTTGGTCGCAAAACTTCCCTAAGCTAACCGAACCGATTTCTTCTTCGCCCTCTATCATAAACTTCACATTACAAGGCAATTGTTCGGTTTTTACCATAAACTCAAAAGCTTTTACGTGCATAAACAACTGTCCTTTGTCATCGTCAGCGCCTCGAGCATAAATAATATCGTTAATAATTTGGGGCTCGAATGGTTCTGTCTTCCATAGGTCTACCGGGTCTACCGGCATAACATCGTAATGCCCATACACTAATACGGTAGGCAAATTAGGGTCTATGATCTTTTCGCCATAAACAACCGGATGTCCATCAGTAGGCATAACTTTTGCTTTCTCAGCGCCGGCATCAAGCAATTTTTGCTTAATGGCTTCCGCTGTCTTTTGCATATCAGGTTTATGCTCAGATGCAGAACTAATAGAAGGAATCCTAATCAATTCAAACAATTCCTCAAGGAAACGATCCTTGTGCTCTTCAATGTACGATTTTACATTTTCCATAAAATTGAATTTTTAATGTTATACTGTGTTTTAAAATTCATGTAAACGAATCTCATTAATAATATTCTCTAAGTTGTTGATAATGTAATGTTCCTATGATAATGCAAAAGTATGCCCATTATTTATTGTTCCTGGTATTGCCTGGTTCAATAATTTTTTTTATTATTTTGCAAAATCTTTTTGGAAAAGTAAAGGTAAAAAATATATTGAAAAATCAAACGTTAATTTTAAATCTGTTTAATCATTATTTCATGTTGAAAAAAATAATTCTTGCATTTTTATTGATATTTGGGGTATCGCAGGTTTTTTCACAGAATGGAAAGATCATACCTAATATCTCGATCAACCAAGTTATTGATACAAGTTTTTTAGACGGTTTTCAACCGGAAAATGCCTTGTCAGAAATAAGCTTTGGTGGAAATTCATCCGGTGATTCAACGGTTTGCTATTTCGAGTATTATGGATATGACTTTTACAATAATGGAATTGTTATTTCAACAGGCGGGCAGATGACCACGGATAGCATTTTTAGAGACTCTTCTTTTGTTGCCTCTTCTGATGCTATGATAAAAGAAGACACGGCAGTGGCCAACCTATTGAAAAATGAATTTGGAATAGTTGACAGTGTATTTAGTATTTATGATGTTGCTTTTTTAAAAATTGATTTCACTACCAGCGATTATTTTGATACATTGAATTTCAACTATATTTTTGCTTCCGAACATTTTGAAGAATACGCTCATGAGGATAGTGCGCAGATGCAAGATGTGATGGGTATTTTTATTCGAGGAAAGGACCCCGTAACAAAAGAGGATTACACAATCGACAAATCCAATTTTGCCCGTATTCTTACTAAAGGAGAGAACACTTATAATTCTTTCCCGGTTACTATCAGCAACATCTATTCAAGTGTTGATACCAATGAGAATCCCTATTACGAAGAAGGGCCATCAAGTATGGTTTTTGATGGAAGGTCAAAATCCATGAATGTTGCAATACCTGTTACACCATGCGGCGAAGACTATTCACTGATCATCGCTGTGGCCGATGTTTCCAATGATTCATTGGATTCTTTTGTTTTCTTGGAAGGAGGCTCGCTCTTTGCCCAGGAAAAAGAGGCTGATTCATTAAAAGCAAAATTGTGGTCGGATACCGTTATATGTACGGATGAATTTGATGAAACAGCTTTCTTAAAAGTGGTTGCTGATGGTGGTTGGGGATACTATGATTATGAATGGGATCCTGAAAGCGCCACTTCAGAAAATGTGGACACGGCTACAGTAGCCCCTGATGAAACTACGAATTACAAGGTTAAAGTAACCGATGTATGCGAATTGGAAACCGAAAGCAACGAAGTGCAAGTGAAAATACAATGCCCTATAAGAATTCCTAACGTTTTTACGCCCAACGGCGATGGCTATAATGACACCTTTGAAGTGGAAAAGGTAGACGAATATAAAAACGTTGTGATGGTTATTTATAACCGCTGGGGCAAAAAGGTTTATGAAAGCAATCATTACGAGAACGAAGACCAATGGTGGGATGGAGGAAATAATGCCGATGGTGTGTATTTTTACGTGCTGAAAATGCCTAATGGTAAAGTATCTAAAGGTTCAATCACAAAAATTTCAAAATAATACGGACTTCATCTTTTTTTATTAGATGAAAATCACTAATTTTGAAATGGAATATAAACTAATCAAAATAAAAAGGTTATGGCAAAATTACGTGTAGCAATTAATGGCTTTGGCCGCATAGGAAGGCTAACATACAGGGCTATGCTCGACAAAGACAATATCGAGGTAGTAGCTGTAAATGATATTACTGATAATAAAACGCTTGCCCATTTATTGAAGTACGATTCCGTGCATGGTAAATTTCCCGGCGAAATAGGGCTAAACGATGAAGGGCTTCTTATTAATGACAAGCCTGTAAAGGTATATGCAGAAAAAGACCCGGCAGACCTGCCGTGGGAAAAACTTGGTGTGGACGTTGTAATAGAATCTACCGGCGTTTTCAGGACAAGGGATAAAATAAGCAGGCACCTTGAGGCAGGAGCAAAAAAAGTGATCCTTTCCGTACCTGCCAAGAAGAAAGAGGATGTTGATGCCACGATTGTTCTTGGAGTAAATGACGAAATGCTGAAACCCGAGCATAAAATCATCTCCAATGCATCATGCACTACCAATTGTCTTGCACCAATAGCTAAGGTACTTCATGACAATTTCACGATCAAGACAGGTTTGATGGTAACGGTTCACTCATATACCAATGACCAGATCATCCTTGACTCTCCTCACAAAGACCTGAGGCGTGCAAGGGCAGCATGTATGTCTATCATACCAACCACAACAGGGGCAGCCAAAGCTGTAGGGCTTGTAATACCTGATCTTGCAGGGAAATTGGATGGCTATGCTATGAGAGTGCCAACACCAGATGGTTCTATAGTTGATTTAACATGCCAAGTTGAAAAACAAGCTGACGTGGAGGCAATAAACAAAGCCATGAAAGCTGCTGCCGAAGGCCCCATGAAAGGCATACTAGAATACATGGAAGACCCGGTTGTAAGTACCGACATTATTGGCAATACACATTCATCTATCTATGATGTTGCCCTCACACAAGTGAAAGAAGGAAATTTTGTTAAAGTAATTTCTTGGTACGACAATGAGTTGGGTTATTCTAACCGTATTGTTGATTTGATCGAAAAGATCGTGTAAAATGGTCAAGAATATGATTAAAAAAGGCTTCCTTTTTTCTCGGGAGCCTTTTTTAATTACCTAAAATCAACCTATTTTTGTAAAATTTTCCTATTAATTATTATACAAAGTGAAAAGTATAAAACCGAAATTTTTGAACAACTTATTTCCTCGGAATTATGTGCTAAAATCGCCATTAACAGGGGCTTTGGTTATGGCAGTTGTGCTATTCCTTTTTGTGATTATCTACAAACCCTTTAACCCAAATATAAATAATGCTCTTGGATACATTGGAACTATAGCCGTGTATTGCATAATTTCAGCGGTATCAATATTTATATTAGCAAAATTGATGCAAAAAATAAATCCCTTTTCAAAAGAAAAAAAATGGACTATTGGGAAAGAAATCATTTCTATGTTATTGATTTTATTAGGGCTTGGGGTTATTATTTATTTTATGGGCTTTTTAATTGAGCCGCCGGCTGATAGATGGAATTTTGCTACTTTTCTTAATTCATGCAAATATGCTTTTTTAATAGGGCTGCTACCTATAGGATTTTTTTCGGCTATCAACTTTAGTTACCTGGTAAGTAAATCAGTAAATTTTCATGAAACCAGTTTTACTGACCCTGCTGTAATCAATACACAACAAGAAAAAATCCAAATTAAGTCCAAGTTGAAAAAAGAAAAACTGAGTTTTTTCCCCGCTCAACTTCTATATGCAGAATCCGATGGCAATTATGTAAATTTTTATATTTCTCATAGCGAAGGGGTTAAAAAAGGAATCATCCGCAATTCCATGAACAATATCCAAGAGCAATTATCCACTATCCCCTATTTTTTAAGGGTACACCGTGCCTACATCGTAAATCTTAATAAAATACGATCAAAACAAGGTAATACTTCCGGTTATAAGCTATTAATTGAAAACATAACAAGAAGAATCCCGGTTTCAAGACAAAACACCGAAGTATTTGATAAAAAGATCAGCCATTACGCAAACATATAGAAACATTTCATCACAGAAACTCTCCTCCTGTAACAAAAAAATCTATTGGAGTTTATCACTTTTGTTTTAGGTAACAAATTGTTGCCATTAATAACAACGAATTGTATACCAAGGTTATATTTATTCTATTTGCATCATAAAGTTTATTCCTATTTTATGAAACATAAAAACCTTGGTGTATGAAAAAGAAAAGAACCATCCTGTTTTTAATATTTATCACAATATGTGTTTTAAATATCAAATCACAGCCTTATGTAACCCTTTCAGGAAGATTAAAAAATGAAAAAAGCAATTTGGGTGTTGCATTTGCCACTATTATGGTACTTGATACAAAAGATTCATCAATGTTAAAGGGTACAACAAGTAATCTTAATGGTGATTTTTCCATCAATAGCTTGCATAAAGGTACTTATTTATTAAAAGTACAGCATATGAGCCACAAAACATTAACAAAAGAGATTATTGCTGAAGCCAATGAAACAATTAATTTAGGAACAATACCTTTAGCAGAAAGCGCTATAAAAATGAATGAGGTAGTTGTTATTGGCAAACGCATAAGGGCTAAAGAAGAGGGAGGCAAAACAATATTCTTCATGAACAAACAACTTGAAAAAGCATCTCATACAGGTTATGATGTTTTGCGCCAGATACCAGGAGTACAGGAAGATATATTTAAAAACATTTCCTATAATGGAAACGAAAATGTAAAAATCTATATCAATGGAGTTGAAAGGGATATTGAATATTTAGGTCAACTTAATGCAAGCGATATGAAAAAAATTGAAGTCATTAGTTCCCCCGGCTCACAGTATCAATCAAATACAGGAGCTGTTATAAACATTGTCATGAAAGAAAATAAGGAAAGTTTCAAAGGATATATTTACTCTGAAATCCCAACGTCAAAATCAACGGTTTACTTATTTCCCAGTTATGGATTCAATTACAATTATGAGAAAGTGAACCTGCATACCTCGTATAATGGCGAAATAAGTAATTTTGACATCATAAAAAAAAGGGTTTATTCATTTGAAAATGAAGTAAGAAACAAAACTTCTTCTTACCACAGCATGAGGCAAAAAAATTGGTCTCATAGGTTCAATTTTGATGTTGACTACAAAATTAATAAGAAAAACCTGCTCAATTTTTATGGCTTTTATAATCCATTCTCTCAAGAACATGATGGAATAGTAAAGGCAACCACTGCCCATGATAATAATGAACAAAACGGATGGAATGCTAAAAAAGAAGATACGGATAAGAATAATGTTATTTATGGCTCCCTTTTCTATAAGCACTTATTAAAAAAAGGAGGACATATAGGTTTCAAACTGGAAACTTATAACCTTAATGCAAAGAACCGCACAAATTATAAAATCAATAAACATCAAAAAACCTTTCCGGAAGAACTTACAGGGGCAACTTCTCATCTGCAAAAAAAAGAAACAATTAAAATTGATTACAAGTCGCCAGAAATTTTTAACAAGATCAAATTAAATGCTGGGGTAATAAATGTCAACGAATCAATTAATAATCAATCAAATAGTTTAAACCACAAAAATAATATGTTGGCCATTTATGGTATAACCCATTATCGTTTAAAGAATCTCAATTTAGAACTTGGATATAGGATTGAAAAGACAATTTCAAATATAAAAAACGAATCTCACATAGGAGATTTGGACTTTCTTCCTGCTGCAAACATGATTTATAAATTCGCAAAGAATCAAAACATTAAACTTTCTTATAAGCATTATTACAACAGGCCAACGGTTTTCCAACTAAACCCGGGTTCAACCATTTATGGGTCTTTTAAACGACAATATGGTAATACAGATTTAAAAAATGAAATGTATAGAAAATGCTACTTGGATCATTCAATATCAAGAGAAGGCGATTATTTTTCTTACCGGATTTTTTATGAAAGTATTTTTAACGCTATCAATTATGTGACCTATTCAAATGATATGAATATATTGGAAAGCGTATATATAAATTCAGGCAAGGTTGATTGTTATGGGCTTCAGTTAAATGGTAGCTTCAAATTATCCAGGTCGATAACAATGGCAAATTTCTTTAAACTAGGCAATTACCGAATATCGCCAAATAATGATGCAAAGCTTTATGGCTCTATTAATAAAACGAAACTAGTTTACGAGTCCGGGTTATCAGCAATTATAGCATTTCAACGTGATATAACGGCTTCATTAAATGTCCAATATAACAGTCCCAAACCTATGTTGCAGGGTTCAACTTATAGTGATCCGCTATATTTTTTATCTTTTGAAAAAAAGTTTAAAAAGCATATTAAAGCAGGCGTTACCATTGCCAATCCTTTTATGAAGTCGATTACATACTATGGAAATAAAGAACAAGGAAGGCAATTTAGCTCTAACAATCAAGAAATGATTTCCACCACAGGTTTTCCTATATGGTTTAAAATCAGTTATAGCTTTACGAAAGGTAAGAAAAAGGCTTTTTCGAAACCAAAGCAAGTAGATATTGAAAAAGGAAGTAAAAAAGGTTTTTAAATAGAAACAATTGTTCCAATTAAAAACAAATAGTGACTCGTCACATTTATTATTGAGAATCTATATTGTTGTAATTGAGCAAATTGCCAAACAGTTGATGCGTCATTTCTTTGTTGACTTAACAATAGTTTTACACTTCATACGCCCATTTCAAATACGTTGCACCCCAAGTAAACCCAGCGCCAAAAGTAGCCAAGATGATATTGTCTCCTTTATGCAATTGCTTTTCCCATTCCCAAAGGCATAATGGTAAAGTTGCAGCCGTGGTGTTGCCGTATCTTTGAATGTTGATCATTACTTGTTCTTTCTTAATTCCCATTCTCTTGGCGGTAGCTTCAATAATGCGCATGTTGGCTTGGTGGGGAACAAGCCAGTTAAGGTCATCGGGGGCAATATTGTTCCTTTTCATGACCTCAACAGAAATATCAGCCATTTTGGAGACAGCCCATTTAAATACAGGTTGTCCTTCTTGGTAGATGAAGTGCTCCTTGGCATCAACAGTTTCGTGTGAAGCTGGTTTTACTGAGCCACCGGCTTTTTGGTGTAGGTGAACTCTACCCACGCCGTCAGATTCCAATTTACTATCAATAATGCCATATTCTCCATCAGTTGGTTCTATAAGTGCAGCGCCGGCGCCATCACCAAAAATGGGGCAAGTAGCGCGGTCAGTATAATCAACGATAGACGACATTTTTTCGGCGCCCACAACAATAACTTTCTTCAAATCTCCATTTTCAATAAACTTCGTAGCCGTGTTCAGTGCATAAAGAAACCCTGAGCATCCTGCGTTCATATCAAAATGGAAAGCATTTTTTATCCCTACTTTATCGCTGATAATGCTGGCCGTTGCTGGGAATTGCATATCGGGGGTAACCGTAGCACAAATTACGAGTTCTATTTCGTCAGGGGAGGTATTGGTCTTTTCCAATAATCCTTTAACTGCGTGCATACCCAAAAAAGAAGAACCTTCTCCTTTTTCCTTAAGTATTCTTCTTTCTTTAATACCAATACGGGTCATTATCCATTCGTCGGAAGTATCAACCATTTGTGCTAACTCGTGGTTTGTAAGCACATAATCGGGTACATACCCGTTGATACCTGTTATTGCTGCTTTTATCCTGGTCATTTTTCAGTAAATTAAAATTAGAAAACAAATATAAAAAATTATGTGGAAACCGTATTTTTTTGGAACATTTGCTCTTCAAATGCTTCTTTTATATTACGGGTAAGGTTTACGCTCCTAACCTGCCTTGAATGCAATATCATATTTTTGATGGCAGTTGGGTTAGATATTCCGTGGCCTATCAATACGGGAGCATTGACACCAAGCAAAGGCATTCCTCCATAAATTTCGTAATTAAAGCGCTTTAAAAATTCGTTATTAGGGTTATCGGTTATTAAAAGATGGTAAAACGATTCCGCTTCTTTAAGAACAATATTGCCTGTGTGCCCGTCGCTAACGATAACATCGGCTTTCCCGCTAAAAAGGTCACGTCCTTCAATATTACCAATAAAATTAAAGCTATTGGCTTTTTTCATCAATTTATAAGCATTGTTATAAAGAAGGTTCCCTTTTTCTTCTTCTTCACCAATATTGAGAAGTGCAACACGGGGTTGTTTGATTTTGTAAACATGTTTTGCATATACATTTCCAATAATAGCAAATTGAAAGAGGTTTTCCGGTTTACAATCGGGAACTGTGCCAATATCAAGTAGCAATCCGCTACCGCCGTTTTTTTGGGGCAAGATCGTTGAAGTGCAAGGGCGTAATACTCCGGGTATTGTTTTTATGGTACTTAGAGCGCCTACAAGCATAGCCCCGGTATTTCCGGCACTTGAAAAAACATCGATATCACCGTTTTTGAGCATCATATACCCCAGGGCAATTGCTGACCGGGGTTTTGAAATAAGAGCACGTGTTGGTTGCTCGCCCATTTCAATTACATCGGGCGTATGGATGATCTCCGTATTGTTAAAAGAAATGTTTTCTTTTTTGAATGCCGAACGAATCGCTTCTTTATCTCCGAAGAAAAAAAGCTTATCACGGGATAAATCTAATTCCTCGAGAGCTAAAAAAGCCCCGGCCAATGTATTAGCCGGTGCATAGTCTCCTCCCATGATATCAATACCTATATTCATAAACAGGCCATATAAGTATGATCAATTACTAAACTGCTGCTTCTTTTTCAATCACTTGATTGCCTCTATAAAAGCCACATTCGTCACAAACCCTGTGAAATCTAACAGGCGATTGGCAATTTGAGCAAATTGCTATTGTTGAAGCTTTTGCCTTGTAATGGGTTCTTCTTTTATCCCTTCTAGATTTGGATATTTTATGCTTTGGATGTGCCATAACATCAATATTTTACATTAATACTTAAGTTTCTTCAATGCTTCCCACCTGGGGTCAATTTCATTAAATTTATTTTCCTGGTTGCCAGGATAGTGTTCTTCGAGTTTTTTTAAAACCGATGCATCACAACTTTTGCCATCTATTGCATATTCTTCATGTGATTTGCTAATGGGTATCAACAGATGGATATACTCATAAAGAAATTGAGACATATTATATTGCTCCTCATCCCGAGGAATTACAATTGAGTTATCTTCAATTTCTTTATATTCATGACCAAGCTTAATAAACAACTCGGTCTTGTCTTGAAGCTTCATATTGAAGTAATCCAGGCATCTATCGCACATAACATTTATAATTCCATCAATATTGATAAACATTGACACCATATCCTCTTCTTTATGGAGGTTAATATGTACATTGATGTTGCATTCTTCAATTTCGGCTTTTTCAAACTGTTCAAAGAACTTGTTGTCAACTACGAACTCGAACTCATGCATTCCTGCATCAAGCCCGGAAAAGTTTATGTTATAATTTTTTAAATAATCCATTACGAATAATTTAAAGGGTGCAAAAGTAAAGTATAAAATCGAAATAAAAAAATATTGCTTGCTAAAAATCAATAAAACTTTAGAAACCAATTAATACCGATTTAACGAAAAAACATTTCGTTAAAATTTACCAGGTACAATTTTTTTGTAGCCCTGGTAAAGGCTGTATATAACCACCTAATGTATTCACGGTTTATCATTTCTTTTGATAAAAATCCTTGGTCAATAAAAACACTTTCCCATTGGCCACCTTGCGATTTATGACACGTTAATGCATATGCAAACTTCACTTGTAACGCATTAAAGTAAGGATTATTTTTTACATTCTCAATTTGTTTTTTCCTGCTGCCAATATCTTGAAAATCTTGAAGTACTTCTTCAAAAAAATTCCTGTTCTCCTCGTAGGTGAGAGCAGGTTTTTCAGACATAATGGTGTCCAGCATGATGATCACATCCATGTCATTTTCATCGGGATAGTCAACAAGACGGATGGTAACTTCTGCAAATCTTAAACCATAAAGTTCTTTATAGCCGGATATTTTCAAAATTTCAATAATATCGCCATTAGCAATAAAACCGGGTTGGGAGGTATCTTCCAACCAAAAATAGTTGTTTTTTACCACCATCATATAGTCGCCGGCTTGGATCTCACCTTCTTGGAATAGTATTCTTTTTCTTATTTCTTGGTTAAATACATTGGCTCTTTTATTAGACCTACAAATAATAAGTGTGCCTTCCTTTTCATACCCGGAAAAAGCCGTATTCAATTCCTCTTCCAGTTGAGTACCATCAATATTCATGATATCATCAAAACCATCCAATTCAAATTGGGGTATTTCAGTTTCTTTATTCCCAAGTAAATTTCTTAGTATGGTGGCATTATATAGTATACCGGAATTTTTTGCTTGCCTCACCACATCTTTTAATTCGTGATAATCAATATCATACCTAAACCGTGAATGAAGGTATTGTTTATTTAATGCAGGGCTCAATTCTGCTTTAACCGGGGGTAATTGAGCAATATCGCCCAACAACACCAGTTTACAATTTTGGTTGTTGTGAACATATTCAACTAGGTCTGTTAGAAGATTTTGATTGCTAAATATGCTATTTTCTGTATTAGATGCATTATCATTGATCATGGAAGCTTCATCAACAATAAAAACCGTATTCTTATGCATGTTATGATTCAAAGCCAGCCTAACATTACCTTCACTGGTTGTGATAATACGATATATTTTCTTATGAATGGTAAAAGCTTGCTTTCCCGAATAATTCCCCATAACCTTTGCCGACCTACCTGTTGGGGCAAGTAATACAGATTTTAAATAAAATTTCCCGATAATCTTTACCAAAGCGCTAATAATGCTTGTTTTCCCGGTGCCGGCATAACCATTGATTACAAAAATGGAATCAATATTTTTATTCAGCAAGAAAGCAGCAAGCGCTGGAAGCAATTCCTCCTGGTCATTTGTAAGATCATGAGGAAAAGCCTTGTAAAATGCACTTATTAGTTGATCTATTTTAAGCATAACACTCTTTAGAAAGGATAACCGATACCAAAATTAAATTTCATGTCTTTGATGGAAAAGGTATCATCAATCCATCGTTGGTTAACAGGTTTTTTGGGATCCCTAATAGGCATGGCTCCGTCAATACGAAAAACAAAAAATGAAAAATCGAACCGAAGGCCTAAACCACCACCAACAGCCACATCAGCAAGGAACATATCAAAATAAAAAGTTCCTCCCGGGTATTCAGGGCTTGGGTCTAATAACCAGATGTTTCCTGCATCAATAAAAGCGGCCCCATCGAGGAAGCTGTATATCTTGAACCTGTATTCCAAGTTGGTTTCTAAATGCAAATCACCTGTTTTATCAAAGTTGTTTTCATCGCTGTAACTACCGGGGCCCAAGGAACGAATTTTCCAAGCCCTTATACCGTTTGCGCCACCGGCATAAAAACTTTTTTCAAAAGGAAGTATATTTGCATTACCATAGGCATGTCCAATGCCCATTGCAAACCTTGAAACAACAGTATTTAGCTCATTAAAAACCCGGTAATACCTAAAGTCGAAATCCGTACGCAAATATTGTGAATACTTTATATTGAAAAGTGTATAGTTACCTCCCATAGTTTTTGGCGAATCCATTAAATCGTTTTTCCACTGAAGCAAATTTCCGGCAGATTCGAGGTTTATCCTGAAATAAATAAAATCCGACAATTTACTCAGTTGCTGGTTACTAAAAATATAGCTATAAGAAGAAGAAGTGGTAAGGTGGTCGCGGTAACTTCTTTTCAACCTTTCATCTTGTATTTGTTCCAGTCTTTTTATAAATGAAGAGTCTGGGTTGAGTTTTACCGTGCTGAATTCAAAAGGATTAACTATGTGCCGCTTTGCATTGGTTTCTTGCCATTGATAACCAAAAGTTACGTTGCCAATGGTCCTAACATAATCAGGCCTGAATTGATAATGGAAGCCCGTATTAATAGAAGTTTGGGGGAGGTTTCTTTTCGAGAATTCTTCAGCCCTAATAGGAAGCAGAAATTTTGGTATATCAAGCCCTGCATTAATACCTGTTTCCAGGGTGTTGAAAGGAAGTGCACCAAGAACTTCATCTTTTGACATTCCGCCCGTAACTTGTTGCACCTCAAGGGCACCATTAAGTGTGATGTTGAAAACTTCAGCTCCTTTAAAAATATTTTTGTTTTGTAGAACAATATTGGTAGCAACACCAAGATCGCCTGATGAATTCGTTCCTTCCAATTCAAGATTGGCGGCATTAACCGGGCTCCTTGTTAACTGGATGGTACAATCAAGGGTATCAACATTTCTTTGATCACTGTTATTTGTTTCTCTAAACTGTATATTGCTAAACCTGAATATTTCCAAACTAGTAAGCCTTCTATATGTTTCGTCAATTTCTTTTTGACGGTAATAATCACCGGGTTTATAGAAAATAGATTGTCCTATGATTTTGGGTTTGATACTCAAGTTTTCATTACGGGAAATAAAAAAGTATTTATACGTGGTATCATTTTTAAATGGCCTGTAAACGGTAGTATCATAATCTCTTTTGTCACGAATACTTGCATCAAAATCGGGATTGACTGTAATACTATTAATGATATAGCGATTATGCTTTTCTGTAATAATAGAATCTTGTTTTGTGGGATGTTGCCTTTGGAAATCGCTAACAATAAGCGTGAGGTCGATCTGCTTATTTCCAACTGTACTATCAGCTTGGTAATTGATGTATTCCTTGGAAAAATAATAATACCCAATGTTCCTCAAATTATTGGTAATCCTAGCCCTTTCTTTGTTTAGCTTGTCTATATTAAAAGGCTTATGTTCTTGAACCAATGAAACAGCAGTATCACGAAAAATAAAATCTTTAAGTTCATTATCATCAATTTGGTAATTGATATTGCGGATGGTATAGGGTTCATTGGTTTTAATTTTATATTTAACAATGGCTTTTCTTTTCCCCCTTTTTTTTATTTTTTTGGATACTTTTGCGTCAAAATAGCCTTGTGTGCCCATATACAGTTCAAATTGCCTCATCGATTGATTGGCCAACATCGTATCCAGGTATACAGGTTCTTCACCAATGGTGTTTTCCATCCAATTGGTAAATTTATTATCTTTCCAGTTGCTGGCAAGGGTATAAACACCCATATGAAAGCGAAACATCCCCAAAATTTTCCTGTTGGGTTTCTGTCTTATATAGCTGTATAACTCATCGGTTTCAATATTTTTATTTTCACATTCAATTTTATTTTTAACAAGTAATCTTTTTCCTCCCATTTTTTTAGATGAAAGGCATCCTGTTAAAGTAAATGAAAGTAATACCACTAAGAATAATATAAAAGCGTGAGCAATTTTTCTTCGCATATTTTTACCTGCCACATTCAAATCGTAGAAATTATTTCTTTTTCGATTTTCTTCCAAAAACAGAAAAATGTATATACCTGTCAGGGTTAGCCCTAAGGTCTTCAAGCAAGAGTTCTAATTCTTTAGCCGATGCATCTAGGTTGTTATACAATGAATCATCATTGATCAATAAACCAAGGGAGCCTTCATTATTATTGATTTTTCCTAAAATATCAGCCAAATGAGCAACACTTTTGTTGGTATTAGAAATTGTTGAAGCAATTTCCGAATTAGCAACAGAATCTGTAATAGATGAAACATTCTCCAAGATGTCGCTTAGTTGTTGGTTGTTTTTTCGAAGGTTGTAAGTAATGGATTCAACATTGGCGATAATTCCTGCGAGTCTTGTTCGTTGATAAGTCATTAATGTATCGATAGTAGAGGTTGTATGCTCAAGGTTTTGGAAAGTATGCTTGATATTTTCCAGGCTTTTTGCAATATTAAACCGCGATTCTTCATTAAACACAAACTTAATGACTGCTAGCAGCGAATCTAAAGACAGCATAAGATTTTCTGCCTTTTTTTTCACGGGTAACATCTGGATACTCACCTGTTCAGTGAGGCTTCTTTCCCGCTCGGTTATTAAGGTGTCTCCATTGCTAACGTATTTATTGGTATCTCCAAGTTCTATCTCAATGGCTTTTGATCCCATTAGATCAGAACTGTATAACCTGGCAGTGGAATTAACAGGTATGTGAATATCTTCGGAGATATTAAATTTTACACCAATTTCCCCGGTTTTACTATCTGCGAAAAACACATCGCTTACTTGTCCTACTTTGAGGCCATTAACGGTAACCGGGTTTTCTTGCACCAAGCCGTCAACCCTTTTATAAAAAGCATAATATGATTTTTGGTCTTCCAGGATGTTGATCCCTTTAAGAAAATATAACCCGTAATAAAGCAGTGCAAGCCCTATTAATACAACGATCCCGATTTTTACTTCTCTTTTTATTTTCAAAATATTTAACTTTTTGTTTTACAATAACTTTATAGCTTCGCCGGGTGTGATCCTTTTTTTCCCTTGAAAGGCTATGACAAAAGCATCTTTGATGCCGGCTTCATGTACTTTTCTTTGAAGTTTTGTTGCCGCTTCCAGCGATTTTTCTTTTCCAACGGTATATTTATATATCCCGTTATGCATATAGTAATCCACCCCTTGCAAACCCTTAAATTCTGGCGAATTAGCAGGTCTCTTTTTTAAAGAAGTTCCTATTTGAACAGTAAAATACACTTCTTCTTCGTGTGTATTTTCAATATTTTCATCTTCTGTAGCCTGGTTTTTATTCTCATCTCTTGAGAAATGATCTGTGCTATCGATTTTTACCATATTTTCATCAAAAGAAGAAATATCTTCTCCTTCATCTCTGCCTTCCAATAATGTTTTGTATTCTTTAAATGCCTTAAATATAGACAAAGCTATTTTATCCAAGTTTTCTTCATTATTAAGGAATTTTTCTTCTTTTGGATTGCTGAGAAATCCAGCTTCAACAAGTATCCCGGGCATGGTTGTTTTCCAAAGCACTAAGAACCCGGCTTGTTTAACGCCACGGTCTTTAAAACCAACCGTCCCACCAAAATTTTCTTGAACATGGGATGCAAGTTGAAGGCTTTGATCGAGGAATATATTTTGATAAAGCGAAAAAATTATATTTGCCTCGGGTGCGTTTGGGTCATAGCCACCGTATTGTTCTTCATAATTTTCTTCATAAAGGATTGAAGCATTTTCTGCTTTTGCCACTTGCAAGTTAGCATTGCTTTTGTGCAAGCCCATAACATAGGTCTCTGCGCCATATGGCCTTGTGGATGTATTAGCATTAATATGGACGGAAATAAACAGGTCTGCTTCATTCTCGTTAGCTATTTTTGCCCTTTGATATAAAGGGATAAACACATCCGTTTTTCTCGTGTAAATAACTTTTACATCTGGAAAATTTTTTTCAATATATTCACCAAGTTTCAACGATATTTTAAGTACAAGGTCTTTTTCCATGGAAAATTTGCCCCTGCAACCAGAGTCTTTTCCTCCATGCCCCGGGTCAATAACTATGGTAGCGATTTTATATTTACCATTTTCTCCTTTAGAAAAAGCGGGATTCAAAGAAATAAAAAATATAACAAGTATGAAGAATATTCGTTTCATTAAAATACTTTAATTTTGGGCACATTTTTGCAACGAAACCTTTTACAAAAATAGTATTTAAAAATTGTATATAAAACTACAATATCAACTTTTTATTATCTCGCTGCTACTTAGCTTTTTTTATATGCCAGCAGAAGGGCAAACGGGCAAGGTTAAAGATTCATTAACGGTAGAAAATGATACAGTTGTATCCTTACCGGATAGTTCAACTATGCCTGTAAATACTACAAAAATTACCAATGATAGCTTACCTGCTAAAGACAAAAGCAAAATTTCTGAGAATGCTGTTGAGCAAATAGTAGATTACAAAGCCAAAGATTCCATTCGTTTTGAACTATCAACAAAAAAAATGTATTTGTATGAAGAAGCCACAATGGACTATGGTGAAACAAGCTTAAAAGCAGCAAATGTAGAAATAAGTTTTAAAACCAATATGCTATATGCCAAGGGAGAAAAAGATTCCATTGGCAACACTTATGGCAGGCCTATTTTCGCTGATAAGGGACAAGAGTTCAAGTCAAAAGAAATGACTTATAACTTTAAAACAAAAAAAGGATTGATTAGAGAAGTTATTACGCAGGATGGCGAAAGTTATATCCACGGAAATGTTGTAAAAAAAATGCCTGATAATGTTACCTTTATTAAAGATGGGAAGTATACCACTTGTAGTAATGAACATCCTCATTACGAGTTCCGCTTTAATAAAGCAAAGGTAATCCCTAAAGACAAAATTGTAACCAGCCGTGTATGGTTCGTAGTTGAAGATGTACCAACCCCTGTATTTTTACCATTCGGTATGTTCCCTAATAAAAAGGGACGCCAATCGGGAATTATTGTCCCTGCTTATGGAGAATCCAAAAGAGATGGCTTTTTCCTTCAAAATGGCGGCTATTATTGGGGTATAAACGATTATATGGATGTTGCTTTTAAAGGGTATATTTCTACCAGGGGAAGTTGGAAAACCAATTTGCTATCTCACTATAAAAAAAGATATCAATATAATGGTAATGTTGATTTAGACTATGCGCTTACCAAAGAAAGTGAAAAAGGTTTGCCCGATTATTCGGAAGCGCGAACATTTTTTGTAAGATGGAGACATCAACAAGACCCCAAAGCAAGGCCAAACAGCTCTTTTAATGCCAATGTTAATGCCGGAAGCAGTAAACATAAAACCCTTAGGCCTGAAAATTTGAACGATTTTCATCAAAATACACTTGAATCTAGTGTTAGTTATAGCACTTCATGGTCTCAAGGAAAATATAATTTAACCTCCAGCCTTAGGCATAAACAGAATACAAAAACCCATGAAATCAACCTAAACCTCCCGGAATTATCCCTTTCAAGGGCAAGGATATATCCATTTAGAGGGCAAAATGCCAAGGCAGGGAACAATGTACTTGATAATATTTCTATCGGCTACAGCATGAATGCCTCAAACAGGCTTAAAGCAGTAGATTCAACACTTTTTGAGAAAGAAACATTGGATGATTTTCAATATGGAATGCAGCATAGCATCCCTTTGCAAAGCAACGTAAAGATATTTAAATATTTTAACCTCAATAATAGCATCAATTATACAGAAAGATGGTATCCTTCACAAATAAGAAAAGAATGGCGTAATGATACATTAATTGAAGATCAAAACGGCGATGGGATAATGGATACCATACCTTCTTATCTTTATGTAGATACCTTGGAACAGTTTTCTGCAGCTAGGGATTTTAGTTTTAATTCAACCATCAACACGAAACTTTACGGGATGTTTCAGTTTAAGAAAGGCCCTGTAAAAGCATTAAGGCACGTTGTAACGCCTTCTATCGGGTATACCTACAGGCCTGATTTTGCAGACCCCAGGTGGGGCTATTATAAATATTATGTTGATGAAAACTACAATCCCAATAACCCCAATGTCGAGCCTACAAGCTATTCCGTCTTTTCTAATGGCATTTTCGGCTCCCCTCCAGAAGGGAGAACAGGTAGCATTAACTTTGGCCTTAAAAATAATATTGAAATGAAGGTGAAATCGGACAAAGACACTTCGGGGCTTAGAAAAGTAAAGTTGATAGAAAACTTTTCATTAGGTGCTTCTTATGACCTAACAAAGGATACCATGCCCTGGTCTTATATCAATATGAGCGGGTATACCAAATTGTTTAAAGATATTGATGTAAGGTATAATGGAAC
Organism: uncultured Bacteroidales bacterium; assembly: GCA_964544705.1. Classification (GTDB taxonomy): domain Bacteria; phylum Bacteroidota; class Bacteroidia; order Bacteroidales; family CAZJDA01; genus CAZJDA01. The sequence continues at coordinate 24,983 of CAZJDA010000032.1, read as the reverse complement.
GCTAGACCCTTATGTTGTTAAAGTTGATTCTGTTGGAAGCACGCAGCGCATCAATAAAACAGAATGGGCAGAAAACAATAGGATCGCGAGATTTCAAAAATCGAGTTGGTCACTGGGTATTAATTATAACTTAAGTTCAACAAAATTAAAAAAACGAAGGCAGGAAAAAGAGAGTGGGATAACGGAAGAAGAACCCGAAGAACCAACAATGGGTGATGAAGAGCTTGGCTTTGGGGCAGATACAGCTTCAACAGGCCAAACTATAAAAAAAGACAGCCCTTATGAAATCCCATGGAATTTTGGATTAAGCTATACTTTTACGCATAATACCAATCATGACATAAAAGGATTTGAAAATTACAGGGATATTGTCCAAAACCTATCTTTTAACGGCAGTATAACCCCAACTGACAAATGGAAATTTAGTTATAGGTCTTCTTATGATTTTGAAGCCAAAAAACTTTCTTATATCAATGTAAACATCCACAGGGATTTACATTGCTGGGAAATCTTGTTTAACTGGGTTCCACTTGGTTATGGTGGTAATACGAGTTACCATTTCACCATAAGGCTCAAATCCTCCTTATTACAAGACGTAAAATGGGAAAAGAAAAAGCAGCCTTGGGACAATTAATACCTCAAGAATTTTCATCTTAATCATAATTGGCTAGTTTTTTTGTTTCTAAATTTTGTTTTCTAATTCCCTTAAATTCATAACCGACATCATCGAGAACAGCTTTAATTTTTTCAATATTGATTTCCCCGTCAATTTCAACTTCACCAGTTGATATATCAGCCTGCACATTATAAATGTTATTGAGCGATTGAAGCGCTTTTTCTACATTGGCTTTACAATGATTACAAGTCATACCGTTAACAATAATTATGGTTGTGTCAATATTCTTTGGATTAAACTTCCTAACAGGTATCTTGTTTTTTCTAACAAATTTCTTCAGCCTGGATTTATTCTTCTGGAAAATACCATTTATTATCAAGGCTGTAAGAATTATGGTTGCCCCTAACTTAAGCCATTCCGGCAAAAGATGCCCATGTAGATGTCCACCTTTTATACTTTGCGTAAACCATTCAAGCGGAAGGAAATAATTGATAATAAAGCCAAAAAATATGGCACCACCAATAATAGAAGCCAAGTAAGCAGTAAGAGTTTTCCTACCGAAAACTTTGCCAAGTACTGTCATGGTTGCAATGTTGGTTGCCGGGCCTGCCATCAAAAATACCAATGCAGCGCCGGGAGAAAGCCCTTTTAACATCAAAACAGCCGCAATCGGGACAGAAGCAGTAGCACACACATATAAAGGAATAGCTGCAAGGAGCATAATAAGCATTCCAAGTAAGGTGCTGTCTATTTTTTCTGCAAAAAAATTATCGGGTATGATTACAGCCATTAAGGCTGCAAGTAATATCCCAATAACCAGCCATTTTTGTATGTCTTGCAAAAAATCTCCAAAAGCATAGCTGAATATTCTTGTGAATTTATTACCTTTTTTAACGCCAACAGCGCAGCTATTATTAGTTGAAACATTGCTTTTTGCAACCTCACTTTTATCCCTGGCATTGGTTAAAACACCACCAACAACTCCTGTAATGAGCGCAATAATAGGGCGAATAATGGCAAAAGGCAGTCCTAACAGCGAATATGTTACCATTATGCTATCTATACCTGTTTGCGGTGTAGAGATCAAAAATGAAACGGAAGAACCTTTGGATGCCCCGTTTTTATAGAACGATACCCCTGTAGGGATAACTCCACAAGAGCAGAGGGGCAATGGTATTCCAAAAATGGAAGCATTTAATACTGAACCAAAATTCCTACGACCCAAGTAGCGCTGAACCTTTCTCCCTGGAAAAACTACATGAAGAATCCCAGCAAAAAGGAATCCAAGGAGAAGGTACGGCGCCATCTCGTTCATTATATTCAAGAGTTCTACAAAATATCCTTTCAAAAAATCCATTTTATACTCCTAATTTAAGGTAAAACGTAATCCTGCATATATTTTCCGCCCGGTGATAGGCCCCCAAACAAAGGAGGTATCAAAATAATCACCAAAAGGATCGTTGGCAGCAATTATCGGGTTGTTTTGCTTAAAGCCTGTTAGGTTTTCCCCACCGATATAGGCTTCCAGGTTTTTAAATACACGGGTTACCTGGGTATGAAGAACATAATAGGTAGGAGAATAATCTCTTTTCCTGTATTCAACAGGATTATTGCCTGTATAGGGCAAGCGGCTTTTACCAACAAATTGGTTCGTTATGTCAAACTGCCACTTGTTTTTCCCTGTTGAATAAGAAAAAGTGGCTAAACCCTTATGTTTTTTAACAAACGGTTTTTGTTTTTGTTCATCGTTATAAGTTGATACCACATCATTAAATCGATATGCGGTGTTAATCTCTAAACGCTCTATAGGTTCAAAAGTTAAACCTGTTTGGAAACTGTTTGAATAAGACTTTCCGTCAAGATTATAAAAATACACTTTTTGAAAATCTTGGTCTATATCAATAATAACCTGGTTAACAAAATCTGTCTTGTAAAAGTCGATGGTAAATACAGCCGGTACTTCACCTATAAATTCAAAATCTTGGGAGAAATTCAACCCGTAGTTCCAAGCTTCCTCAATATCAAATTCTTCGCTAAAAATAAGTTGCCTGGAACTTGCTAAAATACCGATATGTTCAGCAAAAACATTTGCAGACCGGTATCCTTTACCGGCAGAGCCTCTTAATATGGTATTATCAGTTAAATTCCATTTAATATGGACTCTTGGGGTGTATAAAAGCCCATACTCACTGTTGTGATCAAAACGCAAACCTGTAATGAATGTAAATTGATCTTGTAAAGAATAGGTATATTGCCCAAAAATTCCCGGGACATTTTCAATACGATTAAAAACTGTATCATTGAATTCTTCCTCATATTCATCGTATTGATAACTAATGCCTGATGAAACGCTATGTTTGGGATTTTTAAAATATGTGTTAAGAATGGCATTGGTATAAAAACTTACCTGCTTGCCTTTGTAACCATTATTGCCAAAATCGGCATTTTGGTCAAAAAGGCTTGTAGTAGCCATAAAACCAAGGCTAGAACCCTTATCGCCGAGTTCAAGGCCTCTTTTACCATATAACTGGTATCTCCCGCTATTAATATCTATAGGATAAGCACCCTGTTTCTCTTCCAAGCTTCCCTTAAACCTGTTTAATTGGCCTCCTTTTCTTTCTTCGTCCAAAACTTTAATTCCAACCTGGCCATGCCCGTTATCAGCATCATACTTCCATCGGTTATAAAGATTTATTTGCCTGTTTTTGGGCATATCAAGAAAATCATCATTGTTGTCGTCAATAATATTATCGTAATAGCTTACATGGCCTAATAGCATTGTCTTCCACCTATTAGAAAAATCATGAGCCGTAAGAAGATTCATTTCTGCCTTTTGAAAATTATTAGCATAAACATTAAGAAATAAAGGATGGCTGTTTTCCGGCTTTTTGTATTCTATGTTTATTTGACCTGTAATGGATTCATAACCATTAGTAACCGATGAAGTGCCTTTTGATATTTGAATGGATTCCATCCACGAGCCGGGAACATAATTCAATCCATATGTAGTTGCCAAACCTCTTATAGATGGGATGTTTTCAGAAAGCAACTGGGTGTAAGCACCTGCAAGTCCGAGCATTTTTATCTGTTTAGCCCCGGAAACTGCATCTGAATAACCAACATCAACAGTGGCGCTGTTCTCAAAACTTTCAGATAAGTTACAGCATGCCAACCTTGTTAGTCCATCCGAAGTTATAACCTCGGTTTTAAGTGGTTTTAGCTTTGAAATATAAGCGCCCCTGGCATGCTCCTTTATAATGACTTCGTTTAGCTCATGCCCGGAAGTAAGGAATATATTTACAGGGCTTTGCATATTGGTTATCGTTAAAGTATCATTCTTATAACCTATATAGCTTACAACCAATTTGTTGTTTTTTGTACCGGTTTTTTTTAGCTTAAATTTACCATTCACATCGGTAGTTGTTCCAATGGTTGTCCCTGCCCAATACACGCTTGCACCTGGTAATGATTCTTTGTGAATATGTTTTTCTTCTTGATGACCATTATGGCCATTATTTCCATGTTGCCCTTCTTGATGTTCTTCGTGGTCCTTATTGTTTTGATGTTCTACTTCATGTATTGAAAAACCTTTCACACTGCCTTCAATAAATTGCTGTTGCCCAACAAGAAGCAGTGTATTAAAAAGGAACAACAATATAAACATTTGCTTTTTCATGTCTTATACATTTTTATCGTTATAAAATTCATTGAATAAACGTAAATATATATCAAACAGCAACCTGCATGAGGTTTTAGCTATTTGGTATTAAATAACGAAAATGTATAAATCAAAGAAGGTAACAGCAGTGAAATTCAGAATGGTGCCTGGGGTATAACTTTGGCGTTGACTGCGAAAAAGGTATGAAATTTTGTACAGATGGCTTGTTTTCTTTTAATATGCAAGGTTTTGCAAAAAAACTAAGCAAGTTGTATATTTTTGGTGTGGGCTTAATATCTAAAGATGTAGTGATGAAATCACTATCAAGTTTAATATCTTTTTGTTTATTAGAGCAACAATCTTTAACCGGGATATTACCTTCATTTTCGTTGTTGCAGCCGCTTATATTATAATCATGAACAGTCTCTTTGTGGCAACACTGCATAGTTTCACAAGAAGGGTTATCAATAAAGAAACGGTATGAAGTTTGACCGGTTGTATTACAATGATGCACAGTTAATGTGATTCCAATAGTGGTTAAAAGAAACACTATGGAAAGGAGAAAGGTAGATATTTTATGAATCATTTTGTTCATCATTAATGAGAGTACAAAAGTACATAAAATTTGTTCAAAAAAGCAAAATGTTATTCTACTTTGAGCTTGTAAATATTTGTAGAAATTATTAGTTTTGCTTTTTTCGGGGTGTGGCGCAGTTGGCAGCGCGCGTCGTTCGGGACGACGAGGCCGGAGGTTCAAGTCCTCTCACCCCGACTATTTTTAAACACAACTACCTAATAATTAAGTAGTTGCGTTTTTATTTCCCAAAATTTGTGCTACATTTGTGCTACGGTGGCCAAAAATGCTTCTTCCAGAAATTAACTAAGGTTTTTTTTATTGCTATCATTTCAAAAATTCTTGATTAAAAAATACAAATAAAATTGGTGAAAATAAATTAGTATATTTGATACAAGACATCAATAAATTCCACTTCTTTGTTAAAGTTATTCTTCCCTTTGAAAATTCCCGATAAGGTGTCTGGGTTTGCTTCTTCTATCGCGTCCAGCGCTTTGTTTAGCATTTGCCCTATGTTGTTTTGCAAATGCTTTATTGGTGGAGGAACTACATCATTTTCATCGGTAAATCCTTTGTTTTAAGGTTTAATTGCTTAGTATGTTGACAAATGGAGTATAGGTATATTATATCCTTAATCTGTTCATCATTAAGTTCCCTTTTTGGTAACTGATGAAAGGTGTCTTGTGATTCTTTTTCTATTAATTTAAAGTCAGTTAATGTTTTAATAAATGCCCTTGTAGAACGCTTCATTATTTCTAAATCACCAAATTTCTCAACCATTTTTGCGTGCCATTTACAGGAATATCTGAGTAGTTAAATTCAAATACCTCGTTTTTGTCCTTTATAAATTTAGGTATGGATAATAAAATAGACTTCCTTTTTGAGTTATCTTGTATTGCTGTTTTGAACTTTTTGCAGCATCAGGCTCTGTCCATTCCACCAAACCATCTTTTAATAGTTTGGCTAAACCATTTTTTAATTGTCCCGAGATTGATTTTTGTCCTAATGCTTCTGAAAGTTCTTTGGTGGAAGATGTTTTATTAATGATGATTTTTAGAGCTTTACTATATAACGACTCATGCTGCAACTCGTGCTGTATCTCCTGCTGTTGCTGGAAAGCCTTATTGGCAAAGGTAACCCTGAAAGCTATACCTGGCTCATTCCAGAACAGTTCTACTTCAGGATAGGCCTGGAGCTCTTCGTTTATTAGTTTCAATCCGTTGCCCCATTGCTCTATGATGCCAAGGTGTTTGAAAACAGGTGCTAAAATTTTATTTCGGATATCGGATTGGCCTGACTCCATGTCGCTGAAATCTACTGATGGCATTAATTTTCCTGGGCTGGTAATTTCAATTTTATCATCAAAAATGGCTATTTTAATATCTTTGCTGGTCATGGAATAATCCCTGTGAATCACAGCGTTTCTGATTACTTCACGGATGGCAATTATTGGATACTCCCACCTGTCGTTGCGGTACACGCCTGTATAATCTGTTGTGTCCTGAGAGGTATGGCGCTTTACAAACTGATAGGCTTGTTCTGCTTGCAATGCCACATTTCCTGTGATGCCTCCCTGTTGGAAGAGCCGACCCTTACAAATGTCGCTCTTTCAACACCCTTGCTTTTAATGTGATAAGGTGGCTGGCTGCCTTTATATATTTTGGGTATAATGAACAAAAACTCAACAAAACACAATTGCTGATAAACACAAAAATTAGTATATCAGCTTTTTAAATACAAAAATTACAACGAAACTGCAATTGCAAAAGTGTTGTAAAAACGGATAACCATATTTTTATTAAAAATCCACTTCCAACAAATATCCGTTTTTCTTTAACCAGTTTTTGGCTTTTTGGTAGTTGGGAACCTGGATGGAAAGGATATTCCAGAATTTTGTTGTGTGATTGCTCTCTATCAAGTGAACCAATTCATGGGCAACTAAATAGTTTACAACATACATCGGGGCTTTTATTATTCTCCAATTAAAAATAATGTTATTGTTTGGAGTACATGAGCCCCAACGATATTTCATTTCGGAAACCTTGCACTCATTATATTTTACACCAATACTAATAGCATGTTGATTAGCTAATGGTTTAATTTTCTTTTCTGCCTGCTCAAAATACCAATTCCTGAATAAAGTATTTGCCTTTGCCTGGTTTTTTTTTGAAATTCTAAAACGTTGGTTAAATTCAATGCCTTCAAATTCTTCATCAACTACTAAAAGTTGATAATTTCTACCTAAATACATTAAAGTTTCGCCTGAAATAAATTCTTTTTGTTCCGGTATAACAGGATATTTTTGAGCATGACCCAATTTTTGTTTTATCCATTGCCGCTTTTCGTATACAATTTGCTCTATTTTTTCAGAACTAAGATTTTCAGGAGCACGGACAATGATTTTCCTGTCACGCTCAACAGTGATATTTAATGTCTTTCTATTGCTATATTTTACTTCGTACTCGAATCGCATTAATCTTGAATTATTTTAAAATGATTGGTCTTTGCCAATTCCATTATTCTTGAAATAAGTTCATTTTTACGTAAAATAATATTTGGCAACTTATTAAAACCAGGTGAAAGGAGAAGTTTCTGTAATTCCGCTTTAAGTTTAGCCTGTGCTGGTGGGCTATCCCAAAAACCTGTTAAACAAATTTCTCTTGACACCAAATTAAAAACATGTTGCGTAAGATTTACATTTTGAGCAATCTCATCTTCATTTAACTCTTTGTTTTCAAATAATTCAGATTTAAAAATCCTAAAAAATGGCATTTGCTTTTTCCTGTCTAATCCGAAAGTTTCTTCCTTTTCCCTGTTTTTTATCTTTTCTCTTAACTTTTCAAGTTCCTCATAAATTGCTTTCCAGTTACCTTTGAAGTTTTTAAGTATTTCTTCCAATGCTTGCGCAAAAGAGGCAAATAGTTCAGGGTCTTCGTCAATGTTGAGGTCGATATAATGCCTGATTGCATGTTCTACTTCTGCTGCTTTGGTTTTTTCCCTTTTTCTTGTCTTCACATGCTTTTGAAAATCATCTGCAATTATTGAAATTGGAGCAACTTTCTGTTCAATTCCTTTTGAAATAAGGTATTCATCAGCGATATTTCTTAGTTTTGGTGGAATACCTTTCATACTAAACCGACCATCTCTAAAATGTTTATTCGCTAAAGCATTTATTTCTGTAAATGCTTTCCAATCATGCAAGAATTCCAGTGCTTCTTTTCTTGGTAATACCGTATTAAAGCAAGATGTCAATTTATTATAAAGCTCGATATACTCGAAACGAATATCTTCATCGTAAAAAATATCAAAGAATGCCTCAGAGTCCGTTAGGTCTTCCAATCCTTGTTTTTTAAGGAATTCCCAAATGTCGTTATGGGCTTTAATCAGTTCGTTTAATTCTGCTTCATCATCCGAAATACAATCAATGATTTCTTTTAACTCTTTCTCGGCATAAGTGTCCAACGCTCTTTTCAAATGATGACCTACACCAACGAAATCTACTACAAACCCATTGTCTTTACCTTCCGGGCCTACCCGGTTAACCCGTGCAATAGCTTGTAAGAGATTATGAGCAATGATAACCCTATCAAGGTACAACACCTGTTCAATTGGAGCATCAAAACCAGTAAGCAACATGTTATTTACAATTACAATACCCACATTACCATTGATTGAATTGTCTTCCTCATCTTTTTCGCCAAATGGTAACTTAAAACGTTTGATACTTCGTTTATGATATTGACTGTTTGTATAAGCCTTGATTTCAACCAAATCGTTATGACTTCCTGAAATAACAACTGCCGCTTCCAACTGCTTCAGTAGTTCAATTTGCTCAGGTTTCAGGTTCATAATATTGATTTCATCAAGCTCTGCAATTTTCTTTTTTAACGCTTCATCAATGGCTGCCTTGTATCGAACGGCAGCAATTCTTGAATTGGCTACAACCTGAGCTTTAAAACCACCGGAAAAAATTTGTTCAACATAGTGGTCAATCATTTTTTTCGCCTTTTCCCGAATGGTATTTATGCTATCGAGGTAAGCGTCACGAGAACCAAAACCGAGTATTTGAAGTCGCTCTGTCAAATCATAATCACTAAAAACGTCCTCAAACTTTTTATCCATACCTTTTTTATCTTCCACCTCGGCATTATGCGTAAATCCTTCGTAAACAATTTCAAGGGTTACACCATCATCAATTGACTGGCGCATGGTGTATTTGTCAATATAATCCTTGTATTTTTTCTCGGCTTTATCTGTTGGCGTACCTGTAAAACCAATATGCGTTGCATTTGGTAGCGCTCGGTCTAAATTTGCTGCAAGAATTGAATATTGGGAACGGTGGGCTTCGTCTGTCATAATCAATACCTGGGGACGGGTATTTAATTCAGGGAACAACTCTAAACCGTTAAGTTCATCATTTTCCTGAAATTTATGAATCATTGCCATTACCATGTCTGAATTATCATTCGACAATAATTCTTTTAGGCTTTTTCCGTTTGAAGGTGTTTTTGGATTTATAAAGTTTGCTGTTTTTATAGCAAAGCCAATACTGTTACCCGTTTCTGATAATTGCTGTTCCAATTGGGTACGGTCGGTAACAAAAATAATTTTCCATGGCATTAAATGAGCTTGTAGTTTCATTTCACGTACCATGAACATCATCGTCAAAGATTTGCCTGAACCTTGGGTATGCCAAATAATTCCACCTCTTTCGGTTGGATTTTTTCCATTAATCAGCCTTTTTGTGGCTAATTTTACAGCACGAAATTGCTGATAACGTCCGACAATTTTTATTTTCTTGCCCTTGTCGTCTGTTTTAAAAACAGTAAAAACCTGTAAAATATCCAGTAGGTTTCTTGGTTCTAACATACCTGCAACCAAACGCTGTTGGTCGTTGGGTGATGATTTACCATGTTGCAAATCGTTTACATCTTTTGGATAAGGGTCTGTCCAGCGATAGAAATATTTTTCTATGTGTGTTGTAATTGTTCCGAATTTTGCTTCGGTGCGGCAAGTGGTAATTAAAAATTGATTGTAAAAAAATAACTCTTTGTTTCCCTCGCCAGTATCGCCCCGTTGTTCAGAATAACGCATTAGTTGGTCAATGGCTTCGGGGATGGGTTCTTTAACTTTTGAAGATTTAGCTTCTACAACAACCAAAGGCAGGCCATTTACAAATAAAATAATGTCAGGAATAATATGATGGTCGGTTCCGGTAACGCTAACCTTAAATTGTGAAATAGCAGTAAAAATATTGTTCTCAAGATTTTCAAAATCAATATATCGAACAGTGGGGCTTAACTCTCCTGTTTCTTCGTTTTTAGAAACCGTAGTGTTTTCAAGTAGTTTGGAAAGTACGAATTGATTGTTTTCTATCAGGCTGTTTTTGTCGAAGGTGCTTATTTTACGTACCGTTTCGTCAATTTGTGGTTCGGTAAGAAACGGATTTATATTCTTTAATGCTTTACGAAGTTTGGGCTGTAAAATAACGTCAGAAAACGAAGAGCGAAAACTTTTTTCAGGGCTATCTTGCATTTTTAGCTCTAACACCTGATTTTCACCCTTATCCCAGCCAAATTCTTTAATCTGTTCCATAAAAGGCTTTTCCACATGACTGTATTCGTCCAACTTTAGCGTTGAACCCAAATTGCCCCGGTATTTGTTGTCGTTACTTAGTATCATATGCTATTTCTTAAAAACTTTCTCGATTATTGTATCAATTTCTTTAACTGAAATTGCACCTCGAACACTTCCGTCCTCCATTTCAGATGCTTTATCTTCTGTGATTATTAAAGTGCCATTTTCACCACCGCCTTTATCAAAGGGTAGTATATTATTTTCTATGTACCATTGGTATTTTTCTTCCCAACGATTTTTGTATTCTTCGTCAAACAGCATTCCGCAGTGTTCCCAAAAATAGACTTCACCGGACTCCTCATTCTCAATGGTAAAATCAGGGAGTTTTTCAACCTCTTTTATAACTAATTTCTTTTCATACAATGGATTAAGATTTTTATCCAACAACCTTTGATATATTAACAATTCACTTTTTGAACGAAGCATTTTACCATCACTTGCCTGATGAATTAGGTTCTTTTCTAAATAATTGCCTTCAACATCTACCAATTCTGGCTTTACAAACAAATTTGTTATCCTGCTAAGTGTGTCTGATTTTACGGGTGATGCTAATTCTTTAATTAATTCTTTAATATCAAAAGCAATTCCCTGAAATAGTATAATTACCTTATCTTTTTGACGTGTGAGGGATGTATAAAGCATTTCTCTTGAAAGCAAAAAACAAGGGTTGGGAACTACGAGAAATACTTTTCCAAACTCACTACCTTGTGCTTTATGCACTGTGAGTGCATAAGCTAGCTCAATTGGCACATCACTTTCTTCCTTAAAATCCTTTGAAGTAAAGGAATAAGTAAATCCTTTTTGAGAAGAGAACTCTATCTCTACAAATTGAGGTTGCCCCTTAAATTTAGCCTTCTTACGTTTAAACTGCCCAGTAACGATACCTATTTCACCATTAGCCAAATATGCTAGTGAGTTCTCTTTTGGTTTTACAAAAGCCCGATGGTGATTTCCGAGGTTAAATACTTTATCACCATATACAATTTGCTCCAATCCAACTGGTTTTGGGAGTTTCTTTTCTTTGTATTCTATTAATTCCCCATCCTTATAAAAGCTTTTCTTCACGCCTTTTATTGCATATTCCACTTTTTCAGCACGGAAAAGCTTATGAATCTTCCTATTAATTGCTTTTACCCCAAATAATTTTTCTTTTATGGGTGAAAGTATTTGCCATGATTCAATTTTATTTACAGAGGGTTCAATTTTAAAATAATTCGCATCATAACTATTATTAAAATAACGGCCATCAGTTGAACCAAGTGATTGATTGAATGATTGTACGTCTTCAATAGAATCCAAATTAAGTTCATCAACTAAAACTTTCTCAAATAATGTCTCGAAATCAGTTTCAGTTTCCCAGTGTTCTAATCGTAAATAATTTGAATTTGGCTGCGTTAACAATTGATTTATGATACTATCTGCACCCGGTTCTAAAGCCTCGCCACTAAACCATTCTGCAAGTTGTAAATCTTCTCTTTTTGAGCCACCCTGTCGTCGCTTAATAGTGAGTTCTGCATAACCCTTACCTACTCGTGGAAATGCATTCTCAATATTTTCAGGTTTTAAATATTGAATAATATCAACAAAAGGTCTGCCCGCACCAATGGGCGGAAGCTGCCGGTGGTCGCCGACTAAAATGAACCGTTTAACTCCTTTTATACAATCTAAAGTAGTAGCAAGCATTTCTTCCGTAAGCATTGAAGCCTCGTCTAAAATGACTGTATCATACTTTTCTTCACAATAATTATTGGAAAACACATATTGTTGAATTTCACCGTTGTATCTGCCATAAGATGATAAGAATTGAGCTAAAGTTTTTGCGGTAACATGTATATTTTTGGCAATCTCCTCCATTCTAACCCTTGCTTTTCCTGTGGGTGCCAATAGTAATACACCATTGTTTTCAATTTCTTCCTGACTTGCAAGAATTGTTAAAAGTGTCGTTTTACCTGTACCTGCCGGACCAATGAGAACAGAAAAACGACTTTCGGCGATTTCCTTTAAGGATGCAGCCTTTTCTTTTCTGGCTTTTAGTTCCTGTTTGTCCGGCGTTCCTTCAGTAAATGGTTTTAAAGCATTATCTATTAATGCTTTCCAATCGGTTTCTAAAGGCAATCTTTTACCTTTGATTCTATCCGTAATTTTTTGATTAATAATGTTTTTCGCGAGAGCCAACCGCCTTAATTGATAAGCAGCTTCTCCGTTTTTCATTTCTTCTAAATCAATACTACCTTCAAAACATTCCTCAGCTAATTCAAAATAATCACTATTTACAGCACAGGTTGGACTGAGTGATAATGCCCGTATTTGTTTTATAAGTTCTTTTCGGGGTAACAATGTATGTCCCTGAAGTGTTGCCCATTCTAATTGTTGAATTGTTAATGCCCTGATACGATGAATTTCAAAAGGGTCATCAAACAGCAAATTATTTGGGAATAGCTTGTCTGGAGCATTCTTGATGTACAACCCAAAATCTATTGTACTTAATGCAACCGGCATTAAGGTATGACGTAAATCTTCAAATATCAAATAGGGGTTTTCAAGGTAATCAATATCATTTCTTTGTAAACCAATTGCTTCTCGTTCTTCCTCAATGTATAATGATGTAGCTTGTTCAATACTTAAATCGAATCGACTAAGTAGATGTAAAAACTGAATACGCGTAGGTGTTGATTTAGATTTTAACCGTTGGTATAATTTTTTTGTATTAAATGGAATTAGTGAATTTATTGCATCAGATAATATCCCTTCCGGATTCTCCAAAGCGTTTTCAAATAGTATCCACGGGTTTTTATTTTCATCTTTTAATTGATTGATGATCTCCGCAGCTACAAAATGACCTTTTTCAATGCCAAAAGCGCAAAGCGCTGAACCCATCCCCGGATAAACCCCTCTTAATTTTTCTAATTGGGCAATTTCATTATGAATCCATTGAATGCTTTGTTTATGGTTTTCTCCAATACCTAACTTTTCTGCCTTTTCAAAAGACTTGATGCATTCCAGCAATACCCGTATGGCACTATCATTGCTCACATGCTCTGTGCCATAAGAAAATTCAAACCTTTTATCATTTGGAGCTACTACAGCTAAATCTGCTATATCAAAATCAGGATGTTGGTTCTGATATTCTATTGCATCATGATAGGGAAGTAGAAAACCTTCTTTACCATTAGAACGGACGGTGTGTAAAATCATATGCTCCCAATAGGCAGCCCCAAAACGATTATTACTGCCCTCGTATGCTTCGGAAGGAATAATTTTTTTAATTTTCCCCACACCTGCTAAAACTCTCCCGGAATCTTCGACAAAGGGAACTTGTTTAGCATAAAAGAAAATCAATGATGTTTCTGCCTGGAGATGCTCAAAAAAGCAATTGAGTAAAGCCTTTTGGTTATTTATTTCCTGAACCCAACTATCATTACCATTTTTAGACCAATCTAAAGTAGGCTCTCGGGCTTCATCGTAATTTAAATCGAATGTTTGTGACTTATCTTTTGCATTTTCTTTAAGCATCCAATGATAGGGTACGGCTGCTGCGGAAAAGGAAGGTTGTGTAACCCTTGTATCTTTTAAATGGCCATGCGTTGATGGCGAACTCTTGACATAAGGATGATTCAGTGTTCGTTGAATAGCAAAAGGAGCCATAAATGTACCACTTTCACCAATACAAACAGGATAATCTTTCTCATCAAGTTCTTTGAATGATTTACCTGCAAGTTTTTCTTCCTTTACATCATCGCGGTTTAAAGCACAGTTTTTTAATATGAGACATGCACCATTGTTTTTAGGCTTGTCACAAATACTGCCATCCCAAGCATTATCATGCCAGGGAACACGAACTGATAAATGTTTTAAAATATATCTTGGGTTATGTTTCATCTTATCACTTTCTCAGTTGTATGTCTATTGCAGAGCTACCTGCTTTAATAAAGTATTTCATATCTACCTGACCAAACACATTAATGCTATCATGGCCGGTTAAATAGCTATTTTGAATAATAAAATCAGCATCAGCAAACAAAATATTTTCGATGAACTTGTTGCTGGTAACTAAAGCGCTATCTCCCAATATTTTCTGCATCTTATGTACATGCGGATTATTTTTAATTTGTTGAAATGGGTTAATAATCCAGAGATAATCCCTGGCCCGACTTATGGCCACATTGTAAACATATTCCTTGCTTAACAAAGAGTTTTTATGACCGGTGTAATAGTGATTATTCGGATTTATTACAAAAATTATAATATCGCACTGGTCACCCTGAAAGCCATGTACCGTATCACATTTTATTTGCAAATTATTTGATATGCCAGCAGCAACTATCAGTTTATTCATTAGCAATGCCTGGGCTTTATAAGGGCTAATAATACCAATTGAAAAATTTGAATTTTCATTGTTGCAATCATCAAGAAATTTAACGATTTCAGATGCCAGAATACCTGCATATACGTGATATGGGCTGTACAAAAGTTTACGGGGTTGCAGTATAGATGTATCATTATCAATCAGGAAATTAATTAATGAAACCGGATTTTTCAATGTATCAATAAAACTACCCGGCAACACTTTACGGGGTTCTTTTGATAAGTCACGACCATGCTTTAGCAAATTTTCATAAGAAAATTCACTGTATAGTTTTCCGATAGAATCAATGGATCGATACTGCGTATTCAGGTTTTCAATAACGTCATTTACTCTCTTGCTTTTTTCCTGCTCATCTTTATCAAAACTGTAAATATCCAACATTTTATAAATGCTTTCGTCTTCCAGATTCAGGTTTTCCAGATTTTTGTCGGTTGTATCCACAATTGCTGGAATTTGTTTTGGGTCTCCCGCTACGTAATATTTGGTGTCGGGATTAACTGACTTCAGGCTTAAAAGGGCAAAAACAATGTAGGGTAAGCTTAACA
The DNA here is from genome assembly GCA_964544705.1 of uncultured Bacteroidales bacterium. Lineage (GTDB taxonomy): Bacteria > Bacteroidota > Bacteroidia > Bacteroidales > CAZJDA01 > CAZJDA01. The sequence continues at coordinate 9,587 of CAZJDA010000032.1, read as the reverse complement.
TTGATGACTCGTCAAATATTACCAAATCCCACGAAGCTTCCGGTTCAAAAAGTTTGAAATGGGCTCCGTGTTCTTTACTGATTTGATAGTAAGGAAACCTATGAATAGTTGAAATTATTACGTTTGCACCATCGAATACCGATTCATTCAAAGAGGCCTGGTAAATTTCATCATCCAGCGCTTCCAGCTCCGGATCTGTGGCACTTCCTATTCGCACAACAGAAAGTTCAGCATTATCAAGAATTATCTTTTTTGCCAAAACATCACCGGCCTTATTTGTTGGCACCAAAACCAGTGCTTTTAAGATGGGATTCTCAGCATATTCTTGTTTAAGAATAGTACAAAGTTTAGTTGTTTTCCCAGTTCCGGGAGGACCGTATATGAAATGCAATGATTGCAACGCATCTTGAATGGCTTCCCATGGAGTAATAATGTTTTCGTTGGTAAAGGCATTGTATAATCGCTGTATTAAATCGAGCACAGGAGAGAAGTTTATTTTAATGCTAACTACCTGATCAAAATTGGATGTTAGCTTAAATTCAATGCCTTTGGGAATATACGTAAGCAGATCCTGTCCTTTTTTAGAAACTCCCTCCACCAAGATGTTTACTGTTAATCCACTACGGAAAACCAAATTGATGCTGAAATCCTCAAAAGCTTCAATATTCAGGGGTATCATACTGTTTGCCCCTTTCAGGATAAAGTATTTATCCGAAATTTTTCCATTTACGGAATAGGATTCAATACTTTGAAAAGAAATGGATTTTTGTGCTGTTGTATCAGCCACATCTTCAAAAGTAAGCAGATAGCTGATGTACGATTCAAACCAGTCGTAAGAGTATCTTTCACTGGATTTTATATCTTCGACTATTTCATTTCTTTGTTCATCTTTACTTCTTTCTTTTAAGCTTTCGCGCAGGAGTTTTGTGTCTTCGTCATCGAAGTCATCTTTACCGCTTGCTGTTAGTGTATTGTAAAAAGCTGCCAGCATTTTGTTGCGGTCTGTGATTAATTCGTCCAATAAATCTGCAAGTTCGGTTAACTCAGCATCCACCAGACTTGTTTGTAATGTTTCCAACGAAATATCTGAGCGATAGAATAGTTTTTTATTGTCTTCCTCTTCATCGTCCAGAAAAAAGTCGGCAAATGAAACAGTACCCAAAAATATTTCGTCGTCGTCTTTTATAGCATGCGCCTCATGATTTAGCTCAGGAATTCTGAATAACTGAATTTCATGTTTTTTATTCCAAGATTTATAAAATGGCTCATCATGTTCAATAAAATCTTCGGGCTCAATAAAATCATACCTGATATCCAGTTGCTCATAATCTTCAACTACAAAATCGTTATATTCGTCATTTTCGACGATAATCTGAAATGAGTTGAACAGCTTGACTTTAACTTCTGCATCAGCGTTCTCAATTAAAATATAATAGTCGCCTGAATCTAAGTAATAAGGCAACTTTTCCTGTTCGTCTCCAACTTGTATGTATTCTTGTGAATACCATACAGGCAGTCTTATTTTAACATCTTCTTCTGCATTTATTAGACTGAAAATGATTTCATTGATTTGATGATGCTTCGGAGAGTTTAGTTTAAATGTTGGAGTATTTTCAGATTGTTCATAAAAACCATCTGCCAGGCCAAATAACGTATTTGAAAGAAAAATATTTGGAATATTATTAATCAGGACGGGTACTGAAGTGTGTGCTTCTGAATCCATCAACCATCTTCTTAACCGGGCAATATCACTGCCACTTGTCTGCACACCTAATGCCCTTAAAAAAGCAGTTTTATCGTGTTCGTTTTTTGTTACCCATTCTGTCATCGAACTTTCCAGCTTTTCATCCTGTAAACAGTAATCAGAATATATCAACCGGCCAGGATTAAAAGAAAAAACTTCCTCCCAAGATTCGTAATCCATATTAATTCTTACCTCCTGAGGGGTAAGGTGCCACCTGCCAAAGAGGTATTTCAGTTTTTTCAAGTCATCGGTTTCTGAACTGAGGACATTAACGTTGCAGCCTCTTTGAAACAGGAAAAATGGTATTAAATATTCTGTCGGTTGATTTTCTGAGTCTGAATTATAATCCCCATAGAAAAATACTTCTTTTTCTCCCAGATTTAGAAGAGTGCCAAGTTCGCTGTATTCTTTGGCAAGAACATATTGTTTGTTGTAGAACTCTATTGTTGAAATCTCCGGCATTACCCAGTTATCTTCCAATTTTTGCCAGGTGTCGCTTGCATCCAGTACTTTATAATTGATTAGTGAATCGCGTTCAAAATGAGGATCCAAAAGTACAAGTAGTAACTGATGGGTATTTATTAATTTGCCTTCAGTAAGGTTTTGTTCAAAATGATTTATTAAATCATCTGTAACATCGCCCGATTCAATTTTGAAAATCGACTTTGCTTCTTTTTGGGTGAGCAGTTGGCGATCGGTGGCTTCTTCGGCGAAGGTTAATATTTTCCGAATTGCGCCGCCATCTTCCAAACCGAGGATTAAGGTGCGCGACAATTTGATTTTAGACGTTTTGTGATGAATAATCACGTCGTCGTTAGCCGAATCAATTGAATTAAGCGGGAACTGTGAATTTTCATCCCTTAAGATAATTTTATTCTGCAATTGTTGTTTTTCAATTTTTTCTCCCGATAAAAGTCTTTTTACAAAACCCAGGATAACCGGATTGCTGTTTTCTTCCTTCCAGTTTAAATCCAATGGTAATTCTGATAAAACATCAAATAACCTTGCGAGCGTTTCTTCATCTTCCTGAAGTAGCGCTTCGATTAATTCTGTTGTTTGAACCTGATTCTCTTCATCAAAATTTTCGATTAAATATTCTGCCAAAGCCATACCCTTTAGAGGGACCATTTTTGAATATTGATTCAGTGATTCGGGCAGAGATTGTAAGTCATCTTCCAGGTATTTTTCGATGTATTTTTTTATGCTTCGGTTTTCCGTGAAGTAATTGACCCCATCATTTTTTATAAAATGGTAAATTCCGAATTCATCCTGAAATACATGGTATTCGGAAAATAGATCGATGTTGCAGGCACTGCAAAAGTTAAGGAAATGGGTGGCTTCATTCGAATTAAACAGATACTGCTCGCTTTTTAACGCCTGATTTACTGAATCAATTCGAAATGGACAATCATTATGCACTGAGAGAAAATAAAAATCCGGTATTTGGAGGTCAAGTTTTTTGTTAATTACATTTTGCAATTGAGAATACTTAGGTGCCTCAGTTTTCATCAGGTTCTCGTTGTAAAACGGAGATTCGACTTCATCAAAATTGTCTCTAAAAAATATTCCTCCTGCTCCTGTTAGTTGCAACTCTTCTTCACTACTGTATTCGCATTCTTTATAGTACTCTTTTATTTGTTCAATGATAAGTTTTCTGTCACCTAGTTCGGTCTGAATTATTCGATCTGCTAGTGTTTTCCAAAACTTGTAAATAATATTTTCATAAATTAATGAATTATCGCGGAGTAAATATCGATCAATATGTGGGTGTTTTTCGTCTTCATCAATTAAGTATGGTGTAAGCCAGGACATTTCTGTACTTCTTAAAATATTTCTAATTTTGACACAATCACCCTGCCGATTTTTAAATAGTTTAAGTTCCCCTAAACGATCACCCCGTCTCCCTTCTTCAATCATATTTCGGAAAACACGAAAAACATTTAATTTTTCCTGTGGACTTAACTTGTTGACATTTGAATTACTTACAATTTCGATTAGCTTTGCTTGACTTCTTAACTGGGAATCCGGACTTAAATACGGGCCGTAGTTGCTAAAAAACTGGTAATCATCCAAATCAATTTTGCTGGTTTTTATCCCCATTCTACTGAGTTCTGATTGAATATCTATCAGCTTGTTATGCAAAATAATAAGTCCTTCGTCCTGTTTTTCAACTAATTCATTGTCATTAAGCAGCGTATCATTAGAAAACTCGAAAAGTTTTAAATCTTTAAGATTTTGTTTGAAATTTTCTGATCGAACTTTTTCCTGATTGTAAAAGTTTAGTTCATTCAAGATAGTTTTAATCCTATTCCTATCTTCATTAATCCATGTATTAACATAGCCGCTGATGTTTTTTATTTGTAGAAGCTGAAAAATATCAAAAACCATTGGGTCCAGTTTCTCTATAGCTTTATACCGGATAATGTCAGGTGCCTCAGCCCCCCAATAAAACCAATTAATGTGGTGTACACCGAATGCTTCCATTGGAAGGTCAATAGCTGTTGTTTTAATTCGTGGTTTTGAGGAAGAAAGAGTAAATCCCTTTGAATCGTTTTCTTTAACCGGAATAAGTTTTCTTAGGACTCTTGATATTTCTTTGATAAATGGTTCTTTTACCCAATGGCGCTCGTAGTTTGTGCTTTCGCTTGATGTAAGTAAAGCAGCGTAAAGATGCAGAAATTTATTTTTATGTTCAGGCTCATCAGAGTTGTAAAGCTTAAGCAATTCATCTTCAATTCTTTTTGCAATTGTTCGCAGCAAACGTTCATTGATGCCATCTTCACCAGTAGTTCCTTTATGCAAAAATGTCCGTGAACTGGCTTTGTAGAAAGCATTGGAATGAAGGACGAAATTAAAATTATGCACCTCTTCACTTAAAGGAAAATAAAGGTAAAAATTTGGAGCACCTTTAAAATAATCCTTCATTTTGTCAAAATCCCGAAACCCAAAAAGAATCTCGATATCAGACTCGCGAGCAAGTTTGGCTTGTTGTTCTTTAGTTAACTTGCTTTCATCTTTAACCCCAAATCGTATGTAAATGTATTCATTCTTATTGTCCAATTTCTTAATTTGGAAATAGAGATAATTAAGTGAGGGCTTTTTTATCGGGGCCTCCCGGTTAAGTTGCACAGTTTGTAATGTGTGTTTTTTCCGGATGTGATCTTCAGCGGTTTCTTGTAAGATGGCCAGTGAAAAACGAACCCCTTCAGATAAATTATTATCTGCGAGGTCGTTTTCTTTCCCAGCTCCCAACTTAATGAAAAAGAGTGCTCCGTGAGGGTATAATTCCTCGTTTATGTATTCCCTGTATTTGCTTACCCATCTGCATAAAGCTTCATATTCGGAATTGTTAAAAACGGGAGATGAAACTTTTCTTCCGTCTGACAATCTGATATCTTCAGTAAGTATTCCATTATTTGGCAGCGCAGGGAAGCAGGTTATTAATATTTTAAATAGCCAGGCATTTTCATCTACAATTTTATATTTACCCTTTTCTGTTTCCTCGACTTTGATAGGTTGTGGTTCAGGTTGGGAACCGGTAGCCAACTCGCCTAATTCGCCATTCTGCCAACTAAAAAGAATTGGTCCTGAAGGATTGTTGGCACTTAGGAGTTCTTCTAAACCGTTTTCCTTACCAACCAGACGATGTGCGAGTTTGAAGCCAATTCCGAATTTACCAATATTCTGGCTATCCGCGGTTTTTGTTGAAGAACCAACATTAAGGATTGAGCGTATACTATCGAAATTGAACATGTCGCCATTGTTGGCAATAAGAAGGTAATTGTTACCATCAACTTCATCCTTTCCCCAAGCCATGGTAAAATGACTGGCACCGGCATCTACCGCGTTTTGAAGAAATTCGTAAACAGCCTGACCATCTTTAGCCATATCAAGGAAACTGGATAAAAAGTTGCCAATTCCCTCGTCAGCATCTCCATAACCTTCCTTATCGCCATGATAAAGGGCAAACCAGCCGTATTTTCTTGTTTCCTCATTATCATGGAAATTACCAATAAAGTGCTCATCTACCTGGGATGCATCTACAGGTCGCATTGATTTATAAAACTCTCGGTATTGCCGAATATTCTTTATTTTCATTGGCTTGATTCGGTTTCTTTGATTAAATGATTTACCCGCACTTTGCCGCTTAACAGGTCTTGCATGAGTCCTGTTTTTTGTGATTGAAGTTTATGAAGAGTAGTTCTATTGTAATCTTGTTTGTTATCCAATTTGTTAAGAATTAATTCAATTCTTTTTTGTTCATTTTCTTTTGGAATCAAGGCAAATGACGTGAAAAATGCTTTGCCATCTATGCTTTCAACCGTTGTACCTGCCTTTACAAAGTTTTTTAAGACCCTCGGTTCTAAATACTTGAAAAAATAGAACAAAAAATTACTGCTAATTCCTGATTTAGGAACTAAAACTTTAATATCTTGATTAATACAAAAATTTTCTTTGCTTCTTGCTACGGGAAATGTATGCCTCAATATACCACTTCTAAAAACAAATATTAAACTTTTATAAGCAGGGAAAATCTCTTGATTTGTTTCTGAAATGGCAATTTCAGATATTTTATAAAACGAATCTTTTAATAAGTTAGAAGTAATGTCTTTTGAAGAATACCATAAATATTTCGGACCCTCCCAATATTTTTTGTTAGACTTACTTGGCGTTTTGCCTCCTTTCCAATTCCCCAAATCAGATATCTCCATCACTTCCCACTCCACCGGAATCCTACCCAACGGGCTATCTTTAAACGCATGGGTTTCTTCGCTGCGGATGTTGCCGTTTTCGTCAATGCCTTTGGTGAGCAGGTCTTGCATTAAACCGGTTTTAATGCGCTGGTATTTGGCTATAAGCTGTTCGGTTTGGGCAATGGCTTCATCTACTTTGGAAAGTATGGTAGCGATTTGGCGTTGTTCAACAGTTTTTAAGGGCAATGTCAATTCAATTTTAGACATTGTCCCATTCATTAATTTCGGATTACCAATATATGAAACATGTTTTTTTGCTACTGTCGATAGCTTATATGCAAGAAACCTTAAATCCAAGTTATTATCCTTTTCTTTTAGTGTACCACATACATTAGTGCAATTAAATTTACCACTTCGAAAAAAAACAGTACCTGCATTTGCTCCATCTGTTGTCCAAGTCACTAAATCACCCTGGAAGTCATATGTTCCAATCCTTCCCATTATTCCATTATTTTGAGTTTGGGAGGAATAAACAGGATAAGTTCCCAGATTATTGGTTATTTCTTTCTGACTAATAACACGGCCTCTACCTAACAGGCATAATTCAAGAATTGAACTTTTATGCCACCCCTCTGGTATTTTTACTTGATTTTCCTCCATTAGCTTAAATAGTTTAATTGGGTTAGAAAATCATTGAGTTCTTTCATGGTCTGGTTACGTTTTTTTTCAATGTTTTGTGCAGAAACAAAGTATTTATCAAACAGGTTTTCGTAAGCTGCCACCAAAGCCCGTTTTTCGCTATTCAAATAGCGTTGCAACTGGGTATTGATTATATCGAAATGCTTTTTCAGGATGAGTTTTTTCGCTTCCTCTTTGCTTATAATGCCACCAATTTCTTTTAACATCTTATCTAAGCTGTCAATTTTTGCTTTTAAAATGCCTTTGTCTTTTAAGCGGGCATTGTAAGTTTTGGTAATTTCCTTAAACTGTTTTTTGGCTTCCAAAACGGCATTGAGTTTATCGGTCTGGTCTTTGCTCTTTTTTAATGCTTTTTCCAATGCAGTAGTTGATTTCTTAATCTTATCGTAATCGCCTATATCTATCAGGCCAGTTTTAAAATCGGAAATAAGATTTTCAATATCTGCATCCAGCTTATCAATTTCTTCTTTGGCAGCTTGCAACATCTTTTGGCTTTCTGCCTTTTCATCTTCCGAGCCATGCCGTTTTAAAATCAATTTCAGGTTTAGTTCCTGCTGTTTCTTTTTAATTTCGGTTTTGTAATCATTTATTTTTTTTTCGAGGTCTTTTATCTTTTTATCTGCTTCCTGAAATGGTTTTGCTTCTTCCAGTTTCTTTTTCTCGTTCAATAGATAGTCAATTTGCGGCTTTAACTGGTCTTTAGCTAATTTTGGAGTTTGCTTTACTTCTCCTTCTTCCTCATCGGGTTCATATTCCACCAAATTCAAGGCTTCTTCAACTGCTTCTTCCAGGTTGGTTTCGGCTTCTGCCTGTTTTGTTTCAAGGTTTTCAATTTCAGATTGTTCTTTTTTGAAAAACGCTTCAATCAGGTATTCGTCAGGAATTAGCCCGGCATCCCAACCATTTTGCATCATGGTTTTCAAGTCGTACTTGATATTGTCCCACCAGTTAACAAATACACCGGCTACCTGAAACTGGTCGAGCACACCAACGGGAACAAATTTGTCTTTTATGGATTGAAGCAGTTTTTTACGGATATCAGGAAATCTTTCATCCTTTAACGTAATATAATCAGCTATTGGTTCCTGAGCCTGGTTTTGTTCTTCCTTTTCTTCTCCATTGGCAAGCAACGAAAAATCATCTTTTGCTAATTGCCACCAATCGGCAAGATGTACACCCAATTCAACAAGTTTGTTTTCAACTTTCTTATCGTCCTCAATGGTTTGTTTAATTGCTGCCTTATCATCAAGTTTAAAAAGTTTGTAAGTATCATCCTTGTCTTTAAATAGTTGATTGCCTTCAAAATCAAATTTTGGGCAAAGTGTTTTTTGAATGTTCTCTATTTCAGAAACAGGAATACCACCAATCAAATGCGCTTTTACATCTTCGGGTTCCGGTGGTGGGGTATTGTCCACATACCTTCTGATGTTTAGCGTGTAATCATTCTTTTCAATGGTTTCTAAATCAATTAACTTAGAGTAGTTGGCTTCTTCAATTTTATTCTGAAAAACAAAATCTATCTTTTCAATATCCTCTGGCCTGAGTGAGTTTTGATTTTTCCCCTCGGCAAAATCTTTATCCGCATTGATGATAAAAACCTTGTTTCTCAGTTCATCGGGTTTACTTTTATTGAAAAACATGATGCAAGCAGGTATGCCCGTACCATAAAAAAGATGCTGAGGCAAGCTTATTACAGCCTCCAAAATATCTGCTTTTAACATGCCTTCCCGTATTTCTTTTTCTTTTCCACCCCTGAATAATACGCCATGAGGCATTACTACAGCCACTTTTCCATTTTTCTTACAACTTGCCAACATGTGCTGCACAAACATTAAATCGCCCTTTTTCCCTGTTTCAGGGGCAAAGCCATAAGCAAAACGGCTTTGATACTGCATAGTGGCCTTGTTATAATTTTGAGAGAAGGGAGGATTGGCAATAACCCTGTCGAATTGAACTAACTGTCCGTCTTTTTCATTTAATGGCTCTGCAATCGTATCACCATACTCAATGTTGTATTTTGAAATATTATGCAGGATAATATTCATCTTACAGATAGCGACAACTGCCGGGTCATTTTCCTGTCCAAAAAGCTCAATATTCTCTGCATCCTGTCCTTGCTCCTCAATGTATTGATATGATTGAATTAACATACCACCCGAACCTGCTGTCGGGTCATAAATTGACATTCCTGCTTTCGGCTGCATGAGTTGTACCAATAATCTTACTACCTGATGTGGGGTATAGAATTGTCCGCCTTTTTTTCCACTTTCATCTGCGAAATGTTTTAACAGATATTCATAGGCAGCACCAAGTAAATCAGGAAACTCAAAATTATCGTTGATTAAAGCAGGGAATTCATTGAAGTGGTCAATCATTTGTTTCAGGTCAACATTTTTTACAATCTGTTTTCCGTCCACTTCTTTGTTAAAGTTAATCCGTCCTTTGAAAAT
>CAZJDA010000031.1:14017-51751 GCA_964544705.1 uncultured Bacteroidales bacterium | reverse complement strand
AATGTTTAACTTGCGAATACAGGGAGTATATAATGCTTTAAATCCCGAGGTCTGAGGTTAGAGACAGATGGGGTGAAGGAACCGGAACAACAAAACAAGACTTTGCAAACAACAATGTTCTTTTTATTGAAAACAACAAGGATTATTTGATTAGGATATTTAAAAATTTGGAAGAATGAAAGCCTACCTTTTACATCACTAAATATTTTGAGGCTACAGCATAATGCACCGTTTGTATCTCCATCTAGCCTTTCTGCACCTTGATAGCAAGTTAGCTTTGAACCCTCAAAACATACAATTGTACGCTCTCAATCACCAATAAATTGAATCTTACACTTCGTTGGCGAAATGTAAGATTGATAGCAATAAATATTTTCTATTAGTGAACCCTATTCAGACGCTGAATAATGAGTCAATTTGTAATTCCCTAAATCTTTTAGCTCTGTCTGTGCAATAAAATCAGCTTTTTCAAGGTTTTCTGACTTGACTTTTCTTGTAAAAATCATCGCTGAATTTTTATACTTGTCATCTCTCATAGCATCCATTAAAAGAAGATAGCTGATAATGATGTTTCCTGCCATTTCTACCATTCTGCGTGCATGAAAATCAATATATTCATTATTTTTCACATCCAATACTTGCTGCACACTTTTTTCATACAGTTCTGTCATTTCAACCAATTCTCTTTTAATGTATTCCAATTCTGGCTTTATTTTCTCTTCCTCAAATTCTTTCATGATATCAAGGTATAACCCATTATAAACTCCCCTGATAGCCGCAACCACTTGCAACTGCGAGGTGCCTTCGTAAATATTGGTAATTCTTGCATCACGATATATTCGTTCTATGGGGAAATCTTTCATATATCCCGTGCCACCGTGAATTTGAAGGGCATCATAAGCAATTTTATTGCAATATTCACTGGAGATGAGTTTTAACATCGGGGTAAGGATATCTGACCTTCTCTGGTAGAATTTCAACTCCTTTTTCTCGTCAGCTTCCAGTTTTCTTTCATTTTGAAGATGGGTGAATACTTTATAAATATCCACAGCCCTGCTTGTTTCATAAAGCAAAGTACGAATAGCATCAAGATTCACTTTCATATTGGTAAGCATCTCGTAAATAGCCGGGAAATTAATAATGGCTTTTCCAAATTGCTCTCTTTCTTCGGCGTATTTCAATGCTTCCCTATAGGCGGCTTCTGCAATGCCAACCGATTGGGCTCCAACACCTAACCTTGCGGAGTTCATCAAAGACATCACATACTTTATCAATCCCATTTTCCTTGTCCCGATGAGTTGGGCCGGTGCATCTTTAAAAACGAGTTCACAGGTAGGCGAGCCTTTAATACCGAGTTTATTCTCTATTCTCCTTACTTTAAGGGCATCACTTTTTTTATCATAAAGGAATAACGAAAGGCCTCTACCATCAGTTGTTCCGTCTTCAGACCTTGCAAGAACGAGCGAAATATCTGCGTCGCCATTGGTTATAAAGCGTTTTACACCATTGAGCAACCAAGTTTGTTTTTCTTCGTCCCAAGTAGCTTTAAGCTGAACAGCCTGGAGGTCGGAGCCTGCATCAGGTTCAGTAAGGTCCATTGCGGCTGTGGCTCCTTTATTGAACTTGGGTAAATAATGGTCTTTTATTTCATCCGAAGCAAATTCGTGAATTGTTTCGGCGCAATCTTGCAATCCCCAGATATTGGTAAATCCACTGTCACCACGCGAAACAATCTCGGCAGACATTACATAAGGGACAATACTGAAGTTTAATCCACCATATTTCCTAGGTAAAGCAATACCAAATAGCCCTGCTTGGGTAAGTGCATCAATATTTTGCTGGGTGCCTTTAGCATATTCAACATGGTGGTTTACAAGTTTTGGCCCCTCGGCATCAACAGATTCTGCGTTGGGTCCTATAATATCGCCAGAGATCTCACCAATAATCTCCAATATTTTATTATAATTATCAAGGGTGTCTTCAAAATCCAAGGGAGCGTAATCATAGTTTTCCTTTTCAGTGAAATTGTTTTCTTTAAGTCTGACGATTTTTTTCATCAGCGGGTGCTCCAAATGAAACTTAAGGTCTGGATTATCAGTATAAAAATTTGCCATTTTTCTTGTTTTTTCCTGTTGAAATTAATTTACTTGGAATTTTTCCTGTAATATTTAATCATTTTAGGTACCACCTCTTCAATGGTTCCATTGATCACGTAATCAGATATTTCATTAATAGGTGCATTGGGGTCTGTATTAATGGAAATGATCTGGGCAGATTCATCCATTCCGGCCCTGTGTTGCACAGCTCCTGAAATACCACAAGCTATATAAAGTTTTGGCCTGACAGTAATCCCAGTTTGTCCAACTTGCCGCTCATGAACAACAAACCCTGCATCAACGGCAGCCCTGGAAGCGCCGACATCAGCGCCTATTGCATTGGCAAGCTCAAAAAGCAAGTCGAAATTTTCTTTTGAGCCAACACCATAACCTCCGGCTACAATAATATTGGAGTTCTTTATATTGATTTTTTTCTTTTCTATATGGCGCTCAATAATCTTAACGATAAAATCCGTATCCTTGACAAAATCACTGATTTCGACATTTTTAACCTCACCTTTATAATCGTTTGAGAGTGTTTCCTTTTTCATCACACCTTCCCTAACAGTTGCCATTTGAGGCCTAGTTTCGGGATTAATAATGGTAGCAATGATATTACCTCCAAAAGCCGGCCTTATTTGGTATAAAAGCTCCTTGTATTGCTTTTTCGTTTTATTATCAGTATGATCGCCAATCACAAGGCTTGTACAATCAGCAGTAAGCCCACATTTCAGCGCTGATGCCACTCTAGGGGCTAGGTCGCGCCCAACAGATGAAGCTCCAAAAAGTGCTATCTCCGGTTGTTCTTGCTTAAAAACTCCCACTACTATAGCTGCATGGGGCATGGTTTGATAAGGGTATAATCTTTTATCATCAGCCACATGAAGTACATCCACACCATAAGGAAATATTTGTGAGCCAATGTTATCAAGCCCTGTACCTATAACAACCGCTTCTAATTTTCTACCTAACTGGTTTGCCAGGTCACGGCCTTTGGTAAGTAGTTCCAGGCTTACTTCTGCTACCTGGCCTTCTTCAATTTCGCAATAAACAAATATATTATTCACAATTTTGGATTTTTTTATTCAACAAAACAAATTAACCAATTACATGACTTTCTACCAACTCTTTCATCAGGGAATTGATATCTTCATCGCTATTAGAAAGGGTTTTGGATTCCTTTTTAGAGAATACTACGCTTTCGATCTTTTTTACCTTGGTAGGTGAACCGGAAAGTCCAAGCAATTCAACATCAGCTCCCAAATCAGCTACACTCCATTCTTTAATTTGCAAATATGGCCTGTGATTCCTGATCTCGGTATAGTCTTTATCTTCATCTTGCAGCTCAGTGATGGTACGTGCATGTTTAAATTTCATAAGCAGCTTGGCATTTCTCGACCTGCAAGCAGGTGCAGAGCTATGAACAGTAATTAACGCTGGCAATGGAGATTCTACAACTTCTACTCCTCTTTCAAGCCTTCTTCTTATCGTAATGCTCTTTTCTGAAACATTGATTACTTCTTCTGTGTATGTTATTTGTGGTAATCCAAGCTTTTCTGCCGTTTGTGGGCCTACTTGTGCGGTATCTCCATCAATGGCTTGACGCCCGGAAATTACAACATGATAAGGGGCAAGCTTCTTCACGGCAAGGGATAAGGCATAAGAAGTAGCCAAAGTATCGGAACCGGCAAACTTACGGTCTGTAATGAGGTATCCTTTATCAGCGCCCCTGTATAGAGATTCTCTTATGATCTCTGCTGCCCTTGCCGGCCCCATGGTTAAGATAATGATCTCTACATCTTTACCTCCCATTTGTTCTTTAATTCTAAGTGCTTGCTCAAGAGCCTGCAAGTCTTCAGGATTGAAGACTGCGGACAATGCTCCACGGTTAACTGTACCATCTGCTTTCATCGCATCTTTTCCCACATTGCGGGTATCTGGTACTTGTTTTGCTAAAACAATGATTCTGAATGCCATATAGTTTTATTATTAATTATCGAAGTGAAATAAAGGGCAAATATAAAAAATTAGTTTAATATGATGATGCTTTGTTGATTATTTGATTAGAATCGTATTGATAAATGTGAATATTAGGTACTATTAATTCTTTCTTCAACAATATTACAATAAAAAATCCTTTCCAGTTTTGTAGATTTTAGCAAAAAAAAATTAAATTTGGTTTTTTTTATCCATCTCATAAACCTAAAAATACAAGAACTATTCATTATGCAAATCCTTATAAAGAACATTAAAGAACTTATTCAAACCGAAGAAGGAAAAGCAAAAACCAAGGTCTCAGGCAAAGAAATGCAAGAACTTGGAACAATAAAAAATGCTTTTTTGCTGATTGATGGCGATAGCATCAAAGATTTTGGCCCAATGGAGAATATGCCCGGTATTGATGGTGCAAAAACCATTGATGCAACAGGAAAAATGGTATTCCCGGCTTTTTGTGATTCGCATACACACCTTGTTTATGCGGGCAGTAGGGAGATAGAGTATATTGATAAGATCAAAGGACTTTCATACGAAGAAATAGCAAAGAGGGGAGGAGGGATACTTAATTCTTCCAAGTTGCTGAATCAAACCAGCGAAGAAGAACTCGTTCATCAAGCCCTTGACCGTCTAAAAGAAATAGCGGAAATGGGGACCGGCGCCGTGGAAATAAAAAGTGGTTATGGCCTCACAGTGGAAGGTGAACTAAAAACTTTGCGCGTGGCTAAGAAACTTAAAGAATTATCCCCTTTGACAATAAAAACCACTTTTTTAGGTGCGCATTCAATTCCTGCACAATATCGAGGCAACCAGGGTGAATATGTAGATATCGTGATTAACGAAATGTTGCCCAGGGTGGCAGAAGAAAACCTTGCCGATTTCATTGATGTATTTTGTGACCGTGGCTTTTTTACCGTTGAAGAAACGGAACGCATCTTGGAAGCTGGTGCAAAATATGGACTAAGGCCAAAGATCCATGCCAATGAACTTGGTTTTACAGGGGGTATACAAGTGGGAACAAAATACAATGCCTTGTCCGTAGACCACTTGGAATATACTGGTGATGAAGAAATCAAGGCATTATTAAATTCCGAGACCATGCCAACCATTTTACCAGGTGCTGCATTTTTCTTGGAAATGGACTGGGCGCCTGCTCGTAAAATGATGGAAGCTGGATTGCCTGTTTGCCTTGCAAGTGATTACAACCCGGGTTCATCACCGTCTGGGAATATGCAATTTATTATGTCGTTAGGATGTATTAAATATAAGATGCTGCCCGAGGAAGTTATTCACGCTGTTACAATTAACGGCGCTTATGCTATGGGCATTGAAAAAGAGCTGGGAAGTATTGCAGTAGGCAAAAAAGCCAATATTTTTATCACGAAAGAAATACCTACATACCAGTTTATGCCTTATTCTTATGGCAATAATAAAGTTGAAAAAGTGATCATTAACGGGCAAGAAATAAAGCATGAAGGCTGATACGATTCACGGGTTACACCTGGAGCACATCATAAAAGATGGTGGGCCGGTTTATTATGAAACCCATCATCCCGGCGAATTTATTGTGGAACCATGGAATGCTTATTCATCGCTATTTTTTTTGGTGCCTGTTATAATTATGTTCATCGCGTTAAAAGGCAAATACAAGCAATACCCATTTTTGGTATTTTGGTGTGGCCCATTACTCGCTATTGGTGGCATGGGAAGTACACTATACCATGCTTTTAGGGTAAACCCCGCTTTCCTTATCATGGATTTTGCACCTATTGCCTTATTATCATTATCCATAACATATTTTTTCCTTAACAGGATACTGAAAAAATGGTGGTTGTCCATATTAATAATACTGGTATTCATGGTGTTGCGCATGTTGTCTTTTTCTTTTTTTGAAGGACAGAGACAGACGGCCATCAATATTTCCTATTTTCTTACTGGAATTATGGTAGCAACGCCTATTTTGATCTTTATGATTAAAACAAAATTTAAACATACCCAATGGTTTGTTTATACGGTCTTATTTTTTTCCATATCCTTGTTTTTTAGGTATGCCGATGATTGGCAAAACCAATTGTTACCAATGGGAACTCACTGGCTATGGCATGTTTTTGGCGCTGCCGGTGCTTATACTATAGGTATGTATATCTACAAAATATATGATTACAAATAGATTTAATAATACATAAATAAAAACAGATTCTTATGAAGTATACATTATTATTAACAATCTTTTTTGCAGGTAAGCTCCTGTTCGCTCAAAACGGGAACGATCCCAACATGGAGCTCATAAATGATTTCAAAATGACCGAGTGTTTAAAGGGTGCATCGGAATATGTTTTTTATGACAGCACCATTGCTAATGTAAAAGAATCAGGACTTAGCTACGTGAATAAGCATCAATTGATAAAAATCCTTGATGCTAAAGCCGCTAAGGAATACAGGCAAGTTACTTTTGACTACGACCCGCTTTCGGCTTTTGTTAAAATTAAAGAAGCAAAGATATACCGAAACGACGGGACAGTGGAAAAATTAACTGAAGAAAAGTTTATTGACATCCCGGCACCGGCAAGGGCAATTTATTGGGGAGCTAGGAAGGTTATTGTGAATTTTGGAAGGCTGGAACCTGGCGATGTCATAGAAACCAAGATTTTTAGGAAAGGTTTTACTTATGCCCTGCTTTACGATAATGGCGATGACGACAAATTCATCCCACCGATGAAAGGGCATTACTACGATATTGTAGAATTTTGGTCGGACAAGCATATTGGTGAAAAGGTCTACAAATTATTCCTCCCGCAGGATAAACCTTTGCAATGGGAGTTTTATAATGGTGAAGTAGATGTTTTTACCCATTTCCCAACGGATAAAAAGGAAGAAAAGGTTCATATCAATCCTCATAAAAACGAGAAAAACTTAGCCCATAAGGCTTGTACTAAAAATTATATTCAGGAAGATAACAAAAAGATCTATTGCTGGGTAAAAAGAAATATCAAACCTTTTAAAGGTGAAAGCAATATGGTAGCCAAATCCAATGTGGCACCAAAACTTCTGATGTCTACCACTAAAGATTGGTATGCAAAAGCCACTTGGTTTTATAATGTGAACAAAGATTTTGGCAGTTTCGAAGTTACTCCGGCTATCCAGGAAAAAGTGGATGAGTTATTAGAAGGTGTTACCGATGAGATGGAAAAGATATCTATCCTTACCCATTGGTGTGCCGAAAATATCCGTTATTCAGGGATTTCTATGGGAGAAGGCGAAGGTTATACACTACACAAAGGCGAAATGACGTTTAAAGACCGGTGTGGTGTTTGTAAAGACAAAGCAGGAATGCTTATTACCATGCTTCGTGCTGCAGGTTTTGAATCTTATGCTGCCATGACCATGGCCGGTTCCAGGATCGACAGGATACCGGCAGATCAATTCAATCATAGTATTACGGTTGCCAAACTTGCAAATGATGAATGGATATTGCTTGATCCAACTTGGGTGCCAGGTGTTCGTGAATTATGGTCAAGCGCCGAACAGCAACAAGGTTTCTTGATGGGAATTCCAGGAGGTTCAGATTTGATGTATACTCCCATTTCCCCGGCAAAAAACCATTACTGGAGAATGAACGTGAAGAGCAAGTTGGATGAAAACGGTAAGCTTACAGGAACCATCAAAGTTGAAGCCGAAGGCCAATCTGATGCCATGATAAGGCGCGCTTTTGGAGGATTTAATTCCGGTATGGAGGAATATTTACCTGCATTGCTTCATAGGACTTACCCGCAGATCAAGATCAATAGTTTGAGCTATCCGGATATCGAAGACCTTTCAAATCCTATTGCATTGGAAGTGAAGTTTGAAATCCCCGATTTTGCTTTAAAAACCAAAAACGGCTTAGCCTTTAAACCCTTGGCAGCAGAAAACCCTTTTAGCGATTATTACAATGCTGCCGAATTATATATTCGCACTTCCGATGAAGAAAAAGATTTCGGGTTTAAAGCACGCTGCTCTAAACTTGTCGAGATAGCCGAAGATATGCAATTACCGGCAGGTTATAAAACCACGGATTTGCCAGAAAGTATGAATGTTGAGGGCAAGCCTGCTAATTTCAATGCCCATTGGAAAACCACCGGGAATATGTTGGTTTTTATGTGCAAGCATGAAATGAGCAAACGCGTGTATAAGGCAACAGACTGGCCTGTATTTAGGGAATCGCTGGTTAAAAGAAAAGAAGCCGGGGAAAAAGTAATCAATATCGTAAAACAATAAAGGAGGAATTACAATGACACAATATAAAATACTAGCAATATTCTTGTTTTTTGGTTTGGGAACGGCTGTTTTCGCCCAGGAAGAAAGCAATACAAACAATGCAGATGCGGTTTATGAAAATGTTGTTTATGAATACATATTAAATGAGGACAGCTCAACGATCTTTAATTACTCGCACAAGCTAAAATTATTATCCTATTATTCTTTCCAAAGGCGGTATGGTGAAAGTTTTATCGTGTATGATCCCAATCATCAAGAGTTAAAGATCAAAACATCAGAAACAACGATGGCAGATGGCACTAAAGTTCAATCACCGGAAAATGCCTTTAACAAAGTAGTCCCTCGTTTTGCAGGCCATGCAGCGCCATACATGCATCTAAGAGAAATGGTTGTTACCCATACAGGCTTGGAAAAAAATGCTACAATAGATTTTTCATATTCTATTGAAACTGGCAAAGATTTTCTACCGGGATTGCAAGCAAAGGTATTTCTTAGAAAACGTTCGCCTGTGAAAAATTTTGAAGTACGCGTAGTGGTTCCAAAAGGAAAAGAGATCAATTACCACTTGGCCAATAGCAAAGTGAAGCCGGATATTAATAATACTGCAAGATGGACGGTTTATAAGTGGAATTTCAATAATGTACCTTTATTGGAAGTGGAGCCCACACAACCCCCGTGGGGAGAATTTGTTCCTACACTTTACATATCTTCGGCAAGCCCAGAGTATGTAAAAGAACACCTTTTGGGAGAAGAAAATGCTTTCAAACCCAATGAAAAGATGAAAACGAAAGTTACAGAGCTTATAAAGGATAAGACATCCGGTAAGGAAAAAGGTTTAGCATTAGCAAATTATGTTAAAAACAATGTTGGACTCATGGATTGCAACCCCTTAGAATATGGCTATAAGCCTTTAACAGCCATAGAAACATTTCAAAATAATGTTGGTAGCGCACTTGATAAAGCTGTTTTGCTAAAAACCATGCTCACCGAAGCTGGCCTTGATACGGAGATGGCTTGTGCGTCATCCTATAGAACCAATAAAGAGGATATTTCGCTTCTTACCCAATATAGCAGTTTTCCTATATATTTTGAAGGCGAAGACATGTTTTTGTGTACTCGCCATGAAGTTCACCAAAAATATCCTGCCGGGGCTGACGAAAAAGTATATTGCTTATTGAGTAAAGAAGCCACACCTAAGCGTTTTAATGATTTGACTTATAAAGATAATGCAATCAATTTTCAAGGAGAGCTTACAATTTCTGATGACATGAAAATATCCGGTAAGGGAAATTTGGAAATGGGAGGCTTCTTCAGGCATGAATTGGAAGAAAAGTGCGTTGGAAAATCCGTTAAAAAACTTTTCCACCATCCTAACATAAAAGCTGTGGCTGATTCATCTTCAATAAAGATTGCCAGGGACGAACCAACAACTTGCGATGTAACTTTTAACCAAGGAAAAGCCCTTGAAAAAGAAGGTGAAGTTTATGTTTTCCCTATACCGGCTGCTACAAGTATTGCAGATATGTTTCATTTGCCTTTGAGTTCAGCGCCAAGGCAAACACCTTTAGAAGTAAAAGAACCTTACATGGTAGAATATTCTTGGGAAATAAATTACCCGGAAAAATTCAA
This sequence comes from uncultured Bacteroidales bacterium, assembly GCA_964544705.1. Lineage (GTDB taxonomy): Bacteria > Bacteroidota > Bacteroidia > Bacteroidales > CAZJDA01 > CAZJDA01. The sequence continues at coordinate 41,774 of CAZJDA010000031.1, read as the reverse complement.
CACGTTCTACAAAAAGAATGAAGATGATATAGAAATGAAAAACGAGGTAGGAAGTATAAGTTGCAGCATGGAGGACAAAGGCGGGAAAATTGAACTGATAAGGAGCCTTTCCATAGAGAAACAGGTAATTGAACCCGGGAATTACAAGGATTTTTATGCATTAATAAAAAATTGGAAGGATAAACGCTTTATTCATATTTATTTTGAAGAATAAGTGAAAGTAAATCGCCGTCATTACTTTGGTTTTCATAAAGGCCTCGGCCGGCCTGTTATGAAAGCCGAAGTAATCTCCTTGCAGGATGCATTGCTGCTGCAAAACGTTGGGAGATAGCCAGCTCTTAATTTTTCGCGATGACGACTGGGGAGGTTAGGTTAGGGTTAGGTCTTTGCCAACACGCAACCCAACGCTGAAAAATTAAAAGAACTTGTCCCGTCCCACCGTTATCTAACAATTACTCAAACATTTTTTACACTGATTTTCGTGATATTAAATCAAAATTGATTAGTTTAGCGACTTAAATTAGTGCGGACATGAACCGAATAAAGGAAGTGCTTGAAGAAAAGGGAATAAAACAAAAATGGCTTGCCGAACAACTTGGTAAAAGCTACAATATGGTTAACGGCTATGTACAAAACCGACAACAACCCAGGCTTGAAGTACTTTATGAAATAGCCAAAATACTTGACGTTGAAGTCAAAGATTTACTAATTGAGCAAAAACACATTAAATGAGCAATATTTACGAACAACGATTTTTTTCGGCACTGAAAGACACTTTCATTGGGCATCCGATAAAAGGTAAATCAGGTTATGTGAACCTGATGGATTTGAAAGCACAGTATTTTGCCGAAATTGAACCCTACGTTAAGAAAGAAATAAATGAGCAAATTGAAGCCAAATACCGTGAAGAATTGTTCGAAAAGCTCTTCAACTTCTTTGACTGTTACCTAAACGAAACAGGAACCGTTTTCTTTGCAAACTCTCAAATCCACAAGAACCTTTATGAAAAAGTGTATTCAGACCGTGATGATGTGGCTCTGTTTTGGAAAACGCAAAAACTCTATTACGTAAAGTCTGAAGCCAATTATGACGACCTGCAAACGGAAGTCAACGGCACCAACATAAAATTTGACGCTTCTGAAATAAAGCACGCCAAAGGAAACGAGAAAAAATCCATTCAATTTTTTATGGTGAAAGCCACCAAATTCTTATATTCTACCTATACTCAAAGTTATCCTTAAAAGCGATACAATGGCTATTTCAAAAGATTTTGATGTTAATTGGAAAGGCGGCGGTTTCTTTAAATACTACGAACTCGAACAGTACGAAGATGTCTTAGCCAAATCTCAATATCAATGGCAAGGCAAAGAAGGCGAAAATCAAGTGGAACAATACAGCTTCTTGCAAGACCAAAAACTGTTGGAAGCCATTGAGATTGATTACGAAAAGAAAAATGCCAAAGTTGTGTTTGAAAAACTTTACCCCGATGTTGACATTGCAGAAACGCTTTCTAATCTCTCAGGCAAGCACATCAAACAACTCTTTGAAGACAAAGTGGTGTTTGAAGATGGCAGTGAAGTGGTGTATGAAGAAATGACCTTTGAAAAATATCCATGGATTAAGCCATTGATTTGGTGGAACAGTAAATAGAAACGGCTATGGTAAAAAACAAAAAAATTGACGTTCAAGGCACGAGCATCAGTGTACTCGCTCTCAGCGAGTCTGATTTTATTAGCCTTACAGATATGACTTCTGGGTTTAAAGAAGGAAGTGGGTTGATTGGCAAATGGATTACCAACAAGAACACGATAGAATACTTGGGCATTTGGGAAAAAATTAATAATCCTGATTTTAATTACCCCGAATTCGGGGTAATTAACCAAGAAGCCGGTGTAAACCGCTTTATTATGTCAGTTGGTCAATGGATATCTCGCACACAAGCATTGGGCATGGTAGTAAAAGCAGGAAGATATGGTGGTACATACGCGCATAAAGATATTGCCTTCCATTTTGCAATGTGGTTAAGCCCAGAATTTCAGATTTATCTTGTTAACGAATTTCAAAGGCTTAAAGATGAAGAAAGTAATCGATTGAAACTAGAGTGGAACTTTCAGCGACACCTTGCCAAAGTAAATTATCATATCCACACAGATGTAATTAAAGAAAAATTGATTCCTGAAAACTTAAGCAAACAACAAACCAGTTTTATTTATGCCAACGAAGCCGATGTGCTCAATATGGCTCTTTTTGGTAAAACCGCCAAGCAATGGCGAGATCAAAACCCAAATGAAAAAGGAAATATTCGAGATACGGCAACCATAGAGCAATTGGTTGTTCTGTCAAATTTAGAGAGCTTAAATGCGGTGCTTATTAATCAAGGACTATCACAGCCTGAACGCCTAGAGCAACTGAACCAAATTGCAATAACACAAATGAAATCATTAGTAAAGCATACAAAAATTAAAAAAGAATTAAAATAGACCATTTGCCTGATTTCGGGAAAATGGTGCTTATCATATAGAAATGGCAAAAATCGTTTTAGATAAACTGGTAAAAGATATTCCGCCAGCCCTGCCTGGGTTTTACAAGAACTTAGATAAGGAGACTTTTGGTATTGATTGGAAATTGCACGAATACCAACAAGCAGCATTAAAAAATGCACTCAATACACTTTATTATTTCTTTGAGCAAAAGGAACATTTAACCCATCATTACCAAACGCAAACCAAAGAAGAGTGGAAAAAACAAATTAGTTATTCAAAAGATAGTACACATTTCGGTTTGCTGGGCCAGCATTTTAATGTTGTTGAAAATGAAATCCCATACACTGAATTTCTAAATCGGGCATCCCTATGGATGGCAACAGGTTCAGGCAAAACCTTGGTGCTTATTAAACTCATTGAGTTTTTGCATCAATTAGCCACATTCAAATACATTCCAAAAAACGACATATTAATACTTGCACCAAAACCTGAAATTCTCAGTCAAATAAAATCGCATATTGAGATTTTCAATAAAAACAGTCCTGTTAAAATCAATCTGAAAAGTTTAGGTGAATTTGAACCCAAAAAGAATTCACAAGCTTCACTTTATGAAACTGTCTTTCCCCACGCACGGACGAAAAAGAAAAAGCACGGGTACACAATATTGTATTTTCTATGATTAAGAAATACCAATAAATCTATTCTTTCCACCTGATAAAACACTTTACTGGATGATGGTCAGAATAATCAACAGGGTAAGTAGTGAAATTTGCGGATTCAAACTCTTGACTGTGAAGTATATAATCTATCCTAAAATGGGGAAAAATATACCTGTAAGTTTTACCAAAACCGTTTCCGCTTTCAATAAAAGAATCTATCAGGCCTTGGCTAATAGTTCTATAAGTATACGAATAAGGCGTATCGTTAAAATCTCCACAGACCACAAATGGATAAGGACAATTTTCTATATGTTCTTTTACTATTTCAGCTTGTTTTGCACGCTTCATATAAGCATTTTTTAACCGTCCTAAAACCCGTTTAGAATCTTTCCTGAAAGTTTTATTATCATCAAGCATTTCAATTTTGCTTAGGTTTTTAGCAAAATCTTTATCCTGTTCTGTAAGTTGAATAGATTGTAAATGAATATTATATATTCTTATGGTATCATCATGTATTTTTATGTCTGTAAAAAGACAACCATTATGCGGGCTGTTGCTAAATTTTATGTTTCCCCTGTTAATAATAGGGTAGGCGCTATATGTAGCTTTTCCAAAGAAATTCGTGTTTTTGGAGTTTCCTGAATACTCAAAATGGTAATTACTCGCCTTTTGTATTTTGACCAGGGTATCTAAAGTTTTAAACTTCCCAGACTTGTCATGAACAAATTCCTGGAAACAAATGATCTCAGCGTTTTGTTTTTGTACAAAATCAAAAATTTTATTCCTGTTGGTTTTATTGGACTTCCATTTCTTGTTATAATTATAAATATCAAAATTTTTTACATTATAAGAAAGGATTTCTATATACTTTTTATCCTTAGAAATTTTCTCTATACTATTCAACTGGTAGAGTTTGCCTAAGTTATTCCAACCCATAACAATAGCGATTAAAGAAAATAAGAACAACCATTTTTTCCTAATAATCCAATAAGAAAGAAAAATTAGGTTAATAAATAGGAAAACCGGGTAAAACAGGCCCATGAATCCAAAAAACCATGCTTTAGCAGGTGAGATGTAAGGCGCTAAATATGATGTAATTAAACAAAAGATAAAAAATAAATTGATTAAAAAGAAAACTTTTTTAAAAAACCCTTTTCTTTTTCTATTGTCGTTTCTTTCCATCAATAATTTTGTTAACGCCAATAAAGGCTATTGATTTTTGTTTCCCATTTTAAAAAGAAATTCCTTTTCTTCTTTTGTAAGGCTTTGGTATCCTGATTTGGAAATTTTATCCAATACTTTATCAACCCTTTTTTGCCTTTCTGCCTTCATCTTATTGTATTCATCATCAGAAATGGGCTTTTCTCTTTTATATTCAACATTTAAGTTTGATTTTTTTGTTGTGTAAAAAAAAGATTTGATTGCATTGCCAAAACTATAAAAAATCCTGGCAATATCGTTTCCTTTCTTTAAGTTGGTTGCATAAATAAATCCCCAAAAAGCGCCGCCGAGGTGTGCTATGTGCCCACCAGGGTTGCCTTTATCTATGCTAAGGATATCAATAGCAACAAAAACCAATGCAATATATTTCAATTTCACTCTACCCAGGAAAAGAAGGTAAAGGCTATAGTTTGGAGTATAGGTAGCAATAGCAACCAGGATAGCCAATACAGAAGCTGAGGCACCCAATGCAATAGATTTTGTGACCAAGGCATCAAAAACAGGAAAAACATTAAAAGCTACAATGTAAAAGATAGCACCAACGAGGCCTCCAATAATATAGGTTGTTAGTAATTGCTTTCTTGTTAGGTAGTTAACAAAGATACTTCCTCCAAAATAAAGTATATACATGTTAAAAAAAAGATGAAAAAAATTCACTTGTAAGAACATGTATGTAAAAATGGTCCAGGGTTTAGCAAGCAAAGCGCCAATATCAGAAGGTACTGATAGCCATAAGACCAAAGGATTTGAATATCCTATTCCTTGGGGTGTTTTGGCAAGAAAAAAGAATAATCCTATAATATTCACAATAATAAAAACAGCCACATTAATGGCAATAAGCCTCGTGATCAATGAATGGCTTTTAAAAAAATATACTATTTCGTCCCAAAAGTTTCTTCTCATTTGTGTTATTTTTTTATTTTTTTATTCCAATAAATTATAAGGAAGTAGCCAAAAATCATACCACCTAAATGAGCAAAATGCGCCACATTATCACCCTGGGTATTAGAAATTCCTGCGAATAACTCTATAGCGCCATAGATCATAACAAAATACTTGGCTTTAATGGGAAATGCAAAATATACATAAATTCGTGTATTTGGGAACATCATCCCAAAAGCGAGCAATATACCAAAAACAGCGCCCGATGCACCAACAATTACCGGGGCATTGAGCAGGTCTACTTTATACTGCCTCATGAATTCTAATGAAATTTCCATTGCCTTGCTGGGATTTACAGTAACCAAGCTATTGTATTCGTTCATGAAGTTTTGAGCATTGGCAAGAATCTCTTGAGAATAAATTTTGAAGTTGCTGGAATTAAAAAAAGCTGTCAATTTTTCAGGGCTGGGGTCACTCATGTATGAATTAATGGCAGAAAGGGTAGGGGATAATTGAAAATGTACAATAATATAGTGAACAGCCGCCGCACCTATACCCGTAATAATATAGTAAATTAGAAATCGTTTGGGCCCCCAAACATTTTCCAAGGCATAACCAAACATCCACAATGCGAACATATTAAGTAAAATATGCCCAAACCCACCGTGCATAAACATGTATGTGATGATTTGGTAAGGTTGAAACTCTTCAGCGCCTAAATAGTGAAGCCCTAAAATATTAATCAGGTCAATTCCAAAAGCTTCCTCCAGGGCTATGGTAGCTAAAAACATTAAACCATTAATGATCAATAAATTCTTAACTACCTCTGGCAATAATTTAAATCCTGTTGGTCTGTATTGTTGCATGAATTTTTTTTCTAAAATTAATGATTAATGAAATTTCTTCTCCAGTTCATCCAAAGTAAAAGTTGTAAACGTTGCTTTGCCATGGGGCGAAGCATAGGGTGTTTCGCAGGCAAAAAGGTTATCAATTACTGATTGCATTTCTTCCTTTTTTAATAACTGGCCAGGCTTGATACACAAATTTTTTGCCAAAGAAATGGCAAGATTCGTTTTGGTGTCTATATCCAGGTTTTCTGTGTTAAGATAATAGCTTTCTACTACATTCCTTAGTAAGTCTTCAGGGTCGGTGTCGCCTGATTCGGCAGGTGTCCCATTTATGATTACCGTTGTTTCTCCAGTTACTTTTATATCAAATCCCAATCTCTGGTAATCTTCTTCCATAGAGGCTATTACTTGTATCTCCGCTTGTGACATCTCGATTTCTTTAGGGAAAAGAGATTGCTGGGAGGCTTTTGCCGAATTGTTCAATACTTGCACATATTTCTCGTAAAGTATTCTTTCATGAGCAGCTTGCTGATCAATGATCATAATGCCGGATTTTATCTGGCTGAAAATATACTTATTATGAACCTGGAATATAATGTTATGGGTTGCTTTTTGTATCTCATCATTCCATTCAGGTTGAATAACCTGTCGTTGTATTTCTTCATCCTCTTTTTCATGGGAAATTTCCTGGGAGGTTTCCAATCCTTCAAACAGTTTTTTCCAATGTGAAGTATCTCTTTCTTTCTTGTTACTGTTTCCCGCACCTTTATGCTGGTTATCAAAAGGATTATAGTTTGGATCCACTTTTATGGATGGTGGTTTTACTGTTCCATCTTTGGGTTTGGGAATATTGTCAAAACTTTTTTCCGTATTAAAATCAAGGGTAGGAAGGATATTGTGTTTCCCGATGGCTTGCCTCACGGCTGCTCGGAGTGTGGCGCCCAAGACTTGTTCATTCTCGAATTTTACTTCTGTTTTTGTTGGATGGATATTGATATCGATTTGTTGTGGATTTACTTCAAAATAAATAAAGTATGCCGGTATGGCGTCTTCAGCAATGAGCCCTTTAAAAGCATCTTCAACAAAACGGTGAAAAAGTGGGTGGCGCATGAAGCGATTATTCACAAAAAAGTATTGTTCGCCCCTGCGTTTTTTTGCATACCCGGGTTTACCGATAAAACCGTGAATTTTTACCATATCCGTTTCTTGCCCAACTGGAAGAAGCATTTCTTTGGCTTTTCTTCCAAAAAGGTTAACAATCCTTTGTTTTAAAGGTAAGGGGTTGAGGACAAATATTTGTTTGCCATTATTGGTTAATGAGAAATGCACCTCTGGGTTTGCCAGTGCCACACGTTGAAATTCATTGAAAATATGGTAATTTTCGGCTTTATCGCTTTTAAGAAATTTTCTTCTTGCGGGGATATTAAAAAAAAGGTTTTTAACAGCAAAGCTGGAACCGGCAGGGCATTGTTCTACAACTTGCTCTTTTACTTTTGAGCCTTCAATAAGAATTTTGGTTCCCAATTCATCTTGTATTCTTTTGGTTTTTAATTCAATATGGGCAATAGCAGCAATTGAGGCAAGCGCTTCGCCCCTGAATCCCATTGTTTTAATTGCAAAAAGGTCATTGGCCGATGATATTTTGGATGTTGAATGTCTTTCGAAGCAGAGCCTTGCATCGGTTTCGGACATGCCACAACCGTTGTCTATAATTTGTACCAGGGTTTTTCCACCGTCTTTTATAATGGTTTTTACTTCGGTGGCACCTGCATCGATGGCGTTTTCCATGAGTTCTTTAACGATAGATGCAGGCCGTTGAACGACTTCACCTGCGGCTATTTGGTTGGCAACGGAATCCGGAAGCAGTTTTATGAGGTCGGGCATTAGCAGGAAAGTTTAACCTAGCAATATCCAATAAGTTATTCCCAGCAATGCAATAAGTATCAGGACAAGGCGAATAGAAGATGATCTTTCACGCTTGGCATCGGAGCTTCTTTGTGTCCAATTTCTTTGGATCTTTGCCTTTAGAATCTTTTTGTATTCTGAATCTTCCCTATTGATGCCTTCATGGGCCTGTCTAAGCTGCTCAAGGCGCTCTTTCCGTTCATCATAGTAATGAGGAATGTATTTAAATTCTTTGGGTTTGGGTGTATGGAAAAATTTTATTAACATGGTTGAACGTGTTTCTAACAAAAATACAAAAAATCCTTTATTAAAACAACCTTGATAGCATCATACTACAAAATTAAAAGCCTTTCAATATGGGAAAGGCTGTTTAAGCTTTCTTTATAATAAGAAACAATGCATATCACGTAAAAAGTGATAGGGCAAAGATATCAAATGCTCAAAACCGGCAATCATACCCGATTTTCATAGAATCTATTCTTCAATTTCAAGATAATTGAAGGGGAAATTCACCATCTTAGATAATTCTTCCCCAGCTTCCTGCATGTCTTCATCGCCTTCGTCAAAGTGCCAGTTAATAACAATATTGACACCTTTTGAATGATATTCTATAATTTTCCTGAGAATATCAAGGATGAATTTAGAGGAGGAGGAATTGAAATACTCCAATTTGAAATTAAATGTCAGTGGTTTAGCTTCCGCATCCTGAGGTTGACTAAACAACTCTTTGCCGTATTCATCCAGCCAGTTAAGTATGGGTTCATAAAATTCTCTGACGTTCTCAGGCCTAGATTCACCGAAAATCTCAAAGACTCTTGATGCAGGATCAAATAGAATTTTGGGTGAAATTTCAGTTGCTTCAATCATTAATTTATTCATAATACTAACCTCTATAATTGTTAATTATTGTTTTTCTTTTTTGTAACTTTAATATGAATGTTATAATAAGAATATTTATTGTTCAATTTTTCAAAATCATATTCAATTTTATTGGACGATTTAAGAGCTATATCAATAATTCCAAGCCCAGCCCCGCCTTTTTTTGAAATATCTGTCTTAGTTATTACTTGCTCATATAGTTTTTTCAAACCCGACCTGTCTAACTGATTGACTTGGTCTATTTTATGTTTAAGTTTCTCAATACTGTTATTTAATACAACATTGCCTGAATTTATGTGGTACTCATTATCCTTTATCTCGAAAGAAAATTTAGATGCGTACTTTAAATCCAAGCTATCATCCGATTCTAATAAATCAGAATGTTTATGTATATTCTCTAAGCATTCAACCATAATATTAACAACCTTCTTTTTTATGGCAATTTCAGTTCCAAGTGCATCCATTTCTTTCTTCGCTTTATAGATAAGAAACTGGATGGTTTCAAACTTAAAATGTCCATTATAACTTAAAATGATTTTATCTTCAATCATTTAAAAAGGCTGTTTCCTAATTTACGCTAATATACTTAAAAAATCCTATTCTCTTTAAAAAAGTGTTGCAATATAGGCAAAAAATTCATACTGTTCAAACTTTGCCGTAATTTTTGTCCACTTGTTAATTAAATTATAGAACAAATATAATTAAATTTCGTTTATTGAATAACATATTTTCAATTTTAAATTCATTAATTGTAAGTGTTACTCCAATAAACTCGATTTTCATAGACAAAAATAAACATTTTATCAAATAAGAAAATATTTTTTACCAAATTTTTATTCGATTATTTTCTTTTATGTAAAAATGGTCGTTGCTATTCATATTAAATGATTCATAAAATTCTGGTATATTGTAAACTATACCATTTACACGGTATTCAGCCGGTGAATGAACATCTATAATAAGCCGTTTCTTTAATTCTTCATTTCTTATATTTTGTTTCCATATGTTGGCATAAGAGATAAAAAATCTTTGAATAGGAGGTAATCCATTTATTTTTTGCTCATTGACTTTGTTATCCATAGTTTTCTTTAATGCTTCTAGGGAAATTGTTACACCGCCTAGATCTGCAATATTCTCTCCTAAAGTGAGTTCGCCATTGATATTGTTATTTTCTATGGGTTTAAATTGATTGAATAATGCTACAAGTTTTGAAGCCCTTTTATTAAAGTTTTCTTCGTCTGTTTTTGTCCACCAGTTTGTTAAGTTGCCGTTTTTATCATAAAGCCTTCCTTTATCATCAAAACCATGGGTCATTTCGTGGGCAATGACAGCGCCAATACCTCCATAATTGACCGCATCATCGGCTTTGTAATCAAAAAAAGGTGGTTGAAGAATGGCTGCTGGGAAAACAATCTCATTCATGGTTGGGTTAAAATAGGCATTAACTGTTTGCGGAGTCATATGCCACTCGCCCGGATCAGCTTCTTTGCCTATTTTTTTTATCTCTTCTTGTATATTGAATTTCCTTGCCCTTAAAACATTCAGCACAAAAGCATCTTCTTTGATCTCTAAGTTGGTATAATCTTTCCATTTATCCGGGTAACCAACTTTTAATTTCATTGTTGAAAGTTTTTCAAACGCTTTTTCCTTGGTATCTTCCTGCATCCATTCAGCATCATTGATCCTTGCAGCCAAAGTTTCCCTGAGATTCCCAACAAGTTCGGAAATACGTTTTTTAGCCTCTGGTGGGAAATATTTTTTTACATAAAGCTTACCCACTGCTTCACCCATGGCATTATTAGTAAAATTCATAACGCGTTTCCAGCGCGCTTGCATTTCTTCGCTTCCTGATAAAGTTTTTCCATAAAAATCAAAATAGGCCTCTTCAAAAGGTTTTCCAACGTAATTGGCTATGCTTCTTAAAAAATTCCACTGAAAATAAACGTTTAAGTCTTCAATAGGGCAATCTTCAATAAGGGCGTCAACGGTTTTAAAAAAAACAGGTTGCCTCAAAATGACTTCTTTTATATGGTTGAGCCCAAGCAGTTCAAAATAGTTGTTCCAATGTAAATTAGGATATTCTTCTATAAGGTTTTGTGTGGTTTTCTTGTGATAAGTCTTGTGCGGGTCGCGCATATCAAGACGAGACATGGAAGCATTTGCCAACTCATATTCTATCTTGTAAACGGTTTCCGCGTTGTTTCTTGCCTGGGTTTTTTCCAAACCATAGAGCACAAACAGTTTTTGGATAAGGTTTTTATAAGCTTCTTGGATTTTTTTTGAAGCATCATCTGTTTTAAGGTAATAATCCCTGTCAGGCATCCCGAGACCTCCCTGTGTAATCTGGGTAATGATCATTTGGCTGTTTTTTTCGTCTTGGTCGGCAAAAACATCAAAAAAAGGCGCTACGCCTATAAGGTGCAGATTAGCTATGGTTTTAATTAAGTTGTCCTTGTTGTTGGTCTTTCCTAATTCATCAACTTGGCTTTTTACAGGTTCTAATCCTTTTTTGTTGATGGTTTCTTCATCCAAACCAAGCTTGTAAAAAAGAGATAATTTGTTTTTTTCTTCGTTTCCGTCAATATTATTTTCAAGTCCTTTAAAAAGGTTTTTAAGTCTTTCTTGGTTTTCTTCGTGCAGCACATGAAAAGAACCGTAATTGCTATATTCAGCAGGTATGGGATTCTCTTTCATCCAATTGTTGTTCACGTACCTGTAAAAATCATTGCCGGGTTTTATGGAAGTATCTGGTTTAATGTGGTCTATCATAGTTTTGTTTGGCTGTTTTAATCTCGGTTGAATATTCATGGGCAAAAGTATTATTTTTTGACGAATGAGAATAGCATTCCTAAATCATTTATAAAACAAAGCCCAAACCATTTTGTTTACAAAACGATTTGGGCTTGGGTAAAGTTTTTTTAGATAAACGTTTTACTTGATAAGCACTTTTTTACTGGTTACACCATTTGGAGTAATAACTTTAACAGAATAAATGCCTGGCTTGGCTCTCTTCATATCTATCTTGTGCAATATCTCTTCTCGCGGCTCTGATTGGGCGAATATCTTACCTGTCATGTCAGACACTTGAATTTTGCGTACATTATTTGCTTCCACAAAAATATTTTTCTTGTAAGAATACACTTTAACAACATTTGTTTTTAATGCATTTGGCAAACCAACCATGCTTTCTGTAAAATGTATCACGAACCTGTTGTTTTGTGTTACTTGGCCAGAAAAGAACCTGTAATCCTGCTCTTGGATGTCCACTATTTTCCCATTCACTATGTCTTCAAGGTAAACCGAGGCTTCAAGGTTGTGTATCCCTGTTAAAGAAATATTATAAAACCCTTCTACGTTTGCGCTATAACCAAGTATAATGCTTTTATCTTCCCGGAAAGTTGGCAATGTATTGATAGCTAATTGATTAGTTCCATCAAAAGTATACACCTGGCAGTTATATTGCTCCCCTGCATGCATTTTTTCCGTGTCAAAAACATCCAGCTTGTCGCTACCCATGCAGTCAAAAGCTACAAGGCATTCATCTTCCTGGTTGTTGTTAGAAATTTGCAGCCTTACCAAGCTATGCCCGTCATCTTTATAAAACGATGTATCATTATGGGTCCTGTTGGCATTTGAGAAAGAGATGCTTGCAGTGGAGAAACCATCGGCTACTTTTACCCAGAAAGCTTGCATAGGTGGTGCATAACGTTGCCCGCCATTTACTCCAACATCCAAAGCCGCGTTATAATGGGCAAAGTTCATCGCGCCATTGTAATAAGTGCGGTACCAAACAGATGAAAACACGTTTGAACCATTATAAAATTGATACATGTCGTAGGCAGAAGGGTAGGGGTTCCCAACAAGGTTAAACCCTTCATTATCAATACCATTGGTTCTGGTAAGGTTGATGTTTTGAGCGCCTGTATTCAGTGTTCCCGTGAATTCCAGGGTTTTTTCTGCATCCGTGTAATATACAGCATAACCTTTCATTACTTTATCCAAGGTAGTGTTTGTATTAGGGATTTGAGACCAGCCATGGTTGTTAGCGGTTTCTTCCCAGTAATACAATAAATGGTCAGTGGTATTGGCATCAAACGGAGCGCTTGTTGAACTCTGTACCGGATGGGTAATATACCACCAGCGGTTATGAGTGAGGAATTGTTGCGCTTTTGATGAACCGGTAACTGATAAAGTTCCATTGTCAACCAGGGAACCTGTGCCAGTGGCATCGCTTTCAACAAGGAGGTTGCCATTAACATTTAGAGTGCCCTCAACAGAAAGCCTTCCCAGTGGCTCTATCGTCAAGTCGGCACATTCAGCCGTTTCTTTTACAGAAGATACTTCAATCGTAATTCCTGGAGGGATTATCACATTATCGCCTGCTCCCGGGACAAATCCGCCCCAAACCAATGGATTATTCCATAAGCCTGAAATCAAGGGGATACAATACTCAAGGGTGAAAAAGCTCATTTCATTGCCATAGACTGTATCTGCTGCATTTATAGCATAAGCACGCACATAATACGTGGTGAATGCTGACAATCCGGTTATTGAAGAGGTAAACGCACCAGTAACAGTCGCGGCTCCCTCTTCGGTTTTGCTGTCGAAAACATCGGGATTGCCGGTAGTATTCCAGCAAACGCCATGTTGGGTGGGATTGGGAACTCCCAAATCGGTTATATTTCCATTTCCGATAGCTGTTGTGGTTGTGATACTGGTAACTTGCTGGGTAGTAACTGATGATAGTATTATATGTTGTAGCCCCTGCCATGCCAGAGATGGATAGCCATTATTGTCGGGGGTGCCTGTGCTGTTATCCAAATGCCAGTCTCCTGTAAAATCCCAGCCGGCATCGGTAAAGGTTGACAGGGTTTTCATTTCGGTGGTGGTTTTGCCCGTACCGCCTGGTGAGCCTGTTTGCCCTGAGGTTTGGGTATCCCAAAAACAATTAGTTATGGTTGAACCCCAATCATCTCCTAAGAATCCACTATTTGATAGATTTACGCTTCCAATACTATAGCTGTTGATGATGGTAGAGTTATCAGAGCTCCCAACCAGCCCCCCTGAATAGCTAATGCCGGTAACGCTGCCTGTAGAGTAGCAGTTCCTAATAGTTGAACTTGAACTTGCCCCGATAAAACCGCCTCCAGAGTTGCCGTTTGCATTTACTTCTCCGGTGGCGTAACAATGACTAACCGTTGAGTAGCTGTGAATCCTTCCGATAAGACCACCCACATTGTTGGTTCCATTTACAGTTCCAGTAGCATAACACTTGGTCACCGTTGAACTTGCATTGGTACCAATAAGGCCACCTGTTTCAGGACTACTGCCTATGATGCTGCCTGTTGCGTAGCAATTTTCTAAAACTGAGCCAGTATGGTTATAACCTATCAAGCCGCCAAAAATGCTTGGCCCACCACTCCTGATATTGACAGTGCAGGACGATGAGCTATTCGATACAGAAGATGCGTTATTTTCCCCAATTAATCCGCCAACATAATAAATTCCTGTGACACTTCCAGAACTTTGACAATTGTCCACAAAAGTTGAATCTTCAGCTTTACCGATTAAAGCACCTGATTTGCTATGCGCTTCAGCTATATTGATATTGTTTATTGTCAGATTTGTAATTTCTGCACCATTAGTGAAACCAAAAAAACCAATATTTTCGTTAAACCTGTTAATATAAAGTCCAGAAATTTCATACCCGTCACCTTCATAAAGCCCTGTAAATTTAATAGTTGTATTTCCAATAGGGCTCCATCCATAAAATCCGCCTGAGCCATCAGAATTCCAGCCAGTGGTTGCAGAAGCATCAATATCAGCGATCTGTATATAATGCTTATCCCAGTAACTCTGGTTCTCGCTTAGGTTCTTCAGGTCGTCAAGCGTAGCTATTTGGAATGGATTAACTTCGGTGCCATCGCCAGGGAAATATGATGTTGTAAAATTCACTTCATCACCATAAACGGTATCTGCTGCATTAATGGCATAAGCCCGTACATAATACGTTGTGTGTACTGACAATCCGGTTATTGAGGACGTAAAAGCACCTGTAACGATAGCGGCTCCCTCTTCGGTTTTGCTATCGAAAACATCGGGGCTGCCTGTGGTATTCCAGCAAACGCCATGCTGCGTAGGATTGGGAATTCCCAAATCAATAATATTACCGTTTCCTGTTGCTGTTGATGTTGAAATTTCCGTAACTTCTTGTGTAGAAACCGTTATAGCAACCGGCAGTGTTGTAAAATTCACTTCACCGCCATAAACCGTATCTGCTGCATTAATGGCATAAGCCCGTACATAATACGTTGTGTATACTGACAATCCGGTTATTGAAGAGGTAAACGCACCTGTAACAGTTGCGGCTCCCTCTTCGGTTTTGTTGTCGAAAACATCGGGATTGCCTGTGGTATTCCAGCAAACGCCATGTTGGGTTGGATCAGGAACGCCCAGGTCGATAATATTACCGTTTCCTGTTGCTGTTGATGTTGTGATATCTGTAACAGCCTGTGTTGTGACTGTTGTAGCAACCGGCAGTGTTGTAAAATTCACTTCACCGCCATAAACCGTATCTGCTGCATTTATAGCATAAGCACGCACATAATACGTGGTGAATGCTGACAATCCGGTTATTGAAGAGGTAAACGCACCAGCAACAGTCGCGGCTCCCTCTTCGGTTTTGCTGTCGAAAACATCGGGATTGCCTGTGGTATTCCAGCAAACGCCATGCTGCGTAGGATTGGGAATCCCCAAATCAATAATATTTCCGTTTCCTGTTGCTGTTGATGTTGAAATTTCCGTAACTTCTTGTGTAGAAACCGTTATAGCAACCGGCAGTGTTGTAAAATTCACTTCACCGCCATAAACCGTATCTGCTGCATTAATGGCATAAGCCCGTACATAATACGTTGTGTATACTGACAATCCGGTTATTGAAGAGGTAAACGCACCTGTAACAGTTGCGGCTCCCTCTTCGGTTTTGTTGTCGAAAACATCGGGATTGCCTGTGGTATTCCAGCAAACGCCATGTTGGGTTGCGTTGGGGATTCCAATATCGGCTAAATCTCCATTTCCAGTCGCTGTAGTGGAAGTAATATCCGTTACTGCTAAGGTTGTAACCGTTGCTATTTTAGGAGCAGTACCGCTAAACGAAATATAATTGGTTGCCCCGTTCGGGTTGTGGGTAAGGGTTAAGTTTCCTGATTCCACACCTGGTGCTACAGGAGCAAAAGTAACTGTAAAGGTCATGCAGGAATCGGCCATGATATTTGCCGAATCGGGCGATACAGTAAACTTTTCATGATCGGAAGCTATAGACGATATATGGAGTATCCCTCCGCCATTATTGGTAATTGTAACCTCTTCATCTTTGGATGTGTTCACTTCAACCAGTCCAAAATCAAGGTTTTCGGTGCCGGATAGATAAACGGGTGCTGATACCGGCGCAGTTGATGGATTAACCCATGTTGGTGAATTAACTAAAGTCCCTGTTTTAGTATTTCCGCTACCATCGCCGGTTATTGTACCGCTGCCTTCATCGAAGCGCCAGTAACCGGTCAGATTGCTTTCAATTCCGGCCAATGAGCCGTATGTTGCCTGAATCTCTGCCTGAGTTCTAACATAATCCCAAAGCCTGACCTCATCAATTTCTCCGGTGAAGAAACCAAGTGTACCAGCCCGGCTATTGCAAGCAATACGGTATTGGTCCATACCTGCCTGCAGGGTGCCGATGCTTTGTGCTGTGCCCTCTTCCAGTCCATTTACATAAAGTCGCATCATACCATTATTTTCTGCAGTAATAGCTACATGATACCATGTGTCGGCAGCAACAACGGTTGTTCCTGTTGTGGTGTGGCCGCTGCCATCCCAGATGTAATAACTGAATTTGCCATCATTATCTATATACAATTGCTGAGAGTAATTGCCGAGAGGGTTGGATGAAAGGCATCTGTTGAATATATTTTGGTAGGTTCCACCTGAAGGTTTCACCCACATTTCAACGGTGTAAGCAGTTGGGTTATTAACATCCGTAATTGCTATATATTGTTCATCATCGGCATTAAATGATATTGATTTGCCGGCATCGGGCTTTGGTTGATAACTACCTGTTGTTGTAAAGTTTACCTCATCTCCATAAACTGTTCCTAGAGTATTTGTGGCATAAGCCCTCACATAGTATTTTACAAAGGGTACAAGGTCTGATATTACTGAAGTAAAAGTCCCTGGTAATAAATAATGTACTGTTACCTTCCATGTACCATTATCAACTTTATTATAAGAAGTACCACAATCACTGCCCCCCCATGTCCTTCCGGCGTGAAGTTCAAATTCAATATCACCTCCGCCGGTTACATTGTTAGCAATAGTTAAGCCGGTTCGGCTATAGCTAAAAGTGCCTGAACTACCCGAGCCTATGGCTACTGAAGTTTCAGCCGTTCCATCATTGGATACACAGCGAAGTTGTGAACGCTGTTCATTCATATATCCATTATTTTGGGTAGTCATATTATACTCTACATCTACACCTGTTATGGTTGCATTTATAGGAATACTAACTGTTAATAATCCCGGGCAGGCAGAATTATTTGCAGTGGTTTCAAAATTAAAGTCAGTGGGAATATCACCGCTATTGTAATTAGCACTTGCTGAAGCCACAAGGCTACTTCCTTCCAATTTATAATCTGAAATGCCTGGGTTGGGTGAGGTACTCCAGCAAACGCCATGCTCTGTTAATACCGGATTTCCCAGGGAAATAATTGTGCCGTTTCCAATAGCAGTGGTGGCTGTAATTTCGGTTACTGCCTGGGTTGAAACTTCGGGCAGGGCTTGTGTGGTAAAGCTTACATTATCACCATAAAATATTCCGAGAGTGTTTATGGCATAAGCTCGAACATAGTACTTTGTGTTTGGAGTTAATCCAGTAATATCATATGTAAAAGCACCCACCGAAGTTGCAGTACCATGTTCGGATTTAAAATTGTTGATTGTTGGATTTACAGATGTACTCCAGCATAAACCATGTTGAGTGAGGGTGGAATTCCCCAGCTCGGTAATATTCCCATTTCCTGTGGCCGTTGTGGTTGCAATACCTGTAACTTGCTGGGTATTAACTGATGGTCTTATTAAATGAGCTAGTCCCTGCCAGGCAAGAGATGGATACCCATTATTGTCAGGTTCGACCGTGCTGTTATCCAAATGCCAGTCTCCTGTAAAATCCCACCCAGCATCGGTAAAGGTAGACTGGGTTTTCATCTCGGCCGTTGTTTTACCGGTTCCGCCGGCACTGGTATTTTGATTAGAAGTTTCAATATCCCAGAATGAGTTGGTTACTGTTGAGTAATTACCTCCCACCAAACCGCCAACAATGCTGCTGCCGCTTACACTCCCGGTACTGTAACAGTTACTTAATGTCGATTCAGAATGAGTACCCACCAGACCGCCAACAATGCTGCTGCCGCTTACACTCCCGGTACTGTAAGAGTTATTAATAGTCGACTGATAATTATTTCCCACCAGACCGCCAACAATGCTGGTGCCGCTGCTGCCGCTTACACTCCCGGTACTGTAACAGTTACTTACTGTTGATTTATTATATCCCACCAGACCGCCGACTTGACTGTAAGCGCTGACACTTCCGGTGCTGTAGCAGTTGCTTATTGTAGAGGAATTCGTATTATATCCCACCAAGCCGCCAACATTAGTATAAGCCGTGATGTTTACATTGATTATTCCCAAATTTTGTATGATTGCATTGGATGTCCTGCCAAAAAAACCCTGGTAGTCCGTGCCAGAGCGGTAGATTGTTAAGCTGTCAATTGTGTGCCCTTGTCCATTGTATGATCCTGTGAATGGATTCCAATAACTCCCAATTGGAGACCAACCGGCACCGCTGTTCCATCCGCTTGTTGCAGAAGCATCAATATCTGCAACCTGGATAAAATGCTTATCCCAGTAATTAACATCGTTAGATATGGTCTGTAAGTTGTTCAATGCGCTGATGGTATATGGATCTCCTGATGTGCCCGTACCGTCCCAGAATGGGGTTGCAAAACTGATCTGTTCGCCGTAAACCGTTCCGGTACTATTTGTGGCATAGGCGCGTACATAATACGTTGTAGAGTTGCCTAACCCTGTTATGGATGATGTAAATGCACCTGTTGAAGAAACAGTCCCTTCCTCCGTTTTATTATCGGCAATTGTTGGCATACCGGTAGTGTTCCAACAGAAACCGTGTTGGGTTGGGTTCGGATACCCAAGAAATGCAATTGTTCCGTTGCCTGTTACTGAAACTGAGGTAATATCAGATGCAGATTGTGTTGATGCTTCAGGTAGTGCAATACTTGTATAACCCTGCCATTCAAGGAAAGGATAACCATTGTTATAGGACGAGTTTTTACCCCAGTAATCGTTTGTCCCATTTACAGTTTCAATCATTAAATCCCATCCGGCATCATAATATGTAAAGTAATCTGTCATTTCCTCAGTGGTTTTACCTGTAACACCGCTGGGGTCAGGGTCAATGCTTCCAACACCATCGGTTGTTCCGGATGTTTGCGTATCCCAGAAGGAATTGGTAACTGTACAGCCATCGCCAAGGTGACCCACAAGCCCGCCGAAAATGTTTGTTGCAGAAACACTGCCTGTACTGTACGAATTTGTTATTACTGTATATTCACAATGACCTACCAATCCTCCTTTATTTTCATTGCCGGTTACATTACCTACGCTATAACAATTGTGTATATAGGAGTTGTTATAGCTTCGCCCGACCAAACCACCGTTAGTATTGTTCCCATTCAACACATCGCCTGTACTGTAACAATTATTTACTGTTGCACCTTCGTTAACTCCAATCAATCCGCCGAACTGATAACCCTCGGTTCCGCTTAATCCGCCGTTAACAGAACAAGAACTATAACTGTTGCCTACTACCGACAATGCAGAGTTACTCCCGATTAAGCCCCCACCATTACGATACGCTGATATACTACCTGTGGTGTAACAATTGGTTACTGTTGAATTTGAGTTAGATCCAATTAAGCCGCCGATTGGCTCATACGAAGTAGTTGATAAATCAACATTGGTCACACCAAGGTTTTGGATAACAGCATCATAAGTATATCCAAAAAGACCGATAGCAGGATAACTGTTTACGGCGAATAAGCCTGAAATTGTATGGTTTTGTCCATTATATGAACCTTTAAAATTATTTGAGAGATTACCAATGGGGCTCCATCCTTTATCACTATCCCAGGTAGTAATTGCGGGGTCGGCTTCGGCAAAATCAATATTTGCTGTTTGAATATAGTACTTTGTCCACTCGGTTGAGCTCTGACTTAGCCAGTATAAATTCTGCCATGTGGCAATTTGATATGGGTTGCCACTTGAGCCATCACCTAATGCCGGTGCAACTGCTGTTTGTGCATTAAGACCTGCCGAAAGAATGAAAGAAAAAGAACAGAGAAGGATTGCTGTTCTTACCAAAGAATGTAGATTTTTTCTCATGACTATATTATATTTAGGTTAATAATTACAAATCACTCCATTGACAGATACTCGGGAAACCCTACCTAAGAGGGGAATCCCGTAGCACCTGGCAAATATGCATGTTGATGTTTCGCATATAAAAAATTTCAAAAAAATGCTGAAATAAAAATCATAGACAAATATCTGGCTTCCTCTCATAGAAAGCAATAAATACACTACGTGAAAACTACCGGGTGATGATTTTTTTATACGGGTTTACTGCGGGCTTGAATGTAAAAAACAGGTAGTCATTAAGTTAATAGTCCGCAAAGCTTTTTTTAAAATTCAAGATCAAATGTTTAAAATATGGTTTGTAAGGTTTTCACTTGAATCCAGGTCCATTTTTTTGCGGATGTTTGTCCTGGTATATTCAACGGTGCGAGGGGAGCGGTTGCTCATTTCTGCTATTTCTTTGGATGACAACTGCATCCTGAGCATGGTGCAAATTTTTATTTCTGTTGGTGAAAGCATTGGGTAGGCTTTAACCAGTTTTGTAATAAAATTATCATTCAATTCATTAAAACGATTTTCAAACTCTTTCCATAAAGCTTTATTGTTGTTGCTTGATCGCAGCAGTTCCATAATGGGTTTTAATTCATCTTGTTTTTTCCCATGCTCTTTTTTCATCACTGCTTGCAATTCATCCGTAATTTGCTTTATATAGTTCTCTGCTTTCATCAACGAGTAGGCTTTCCCTGTTAGTTCTTGCTTATTGGCCTGTAAAATCACCTGGTTTTTTTCGTTTTCCTTTTCTTGGATCTTTAACTTTTGCCTGGCAACAACTTGTCTTTTCCTGGAAAAGATAATAGCAAAAACTGAGCTTAGGATTAATATCATTATGATAAGAATTCCGAGCTTTTGCATCAAACGGCTAATCTTTTCCTTTTGTTTTAATTCCCTGATTTGGTTTTCCTTTCTTTCGGTCTCAAATTCAGTTTGCAACTCTGAAATTATTTGCTCTTTTTCAATGGTGAACAAACTGTCTTTTAATGAAACAAATAATTCATGAGATTCAAGAGCTTTCTTAAAACTCCCCTTTTCCTTATGCAACCTATAAAACCTTTCATAACAACCAAGTTGTTGCTGCTTCATGCTAAATTTTTTACTGAGCTTCAGGGCCAGGTCAAGGTAATGGCTTGCTTTTTTATATTCGTTTGTTTTGGAGTATAGTTCACCCATGCCTAAATAGTTATGAACAAGCCCTGCTTCCAAACCTATTTCTTCACAAATCTCTGCTGATGATTGATAATTCTTTAAAGCCTTTTCATATTCATCCATTGATGAATAATTGAAAGCCATGTTATAGTAGTTCATTGCTTCCTTAGATTTAATGCCCAGGCTTTTATTTATTTCCAATGCCTTACGATAATATTCAACAGCTTCTGAATACTTCTCAAGTTTATTAGCAACCAGGCCAAGCCCGTTATAATTGCTTGCTATCCCTATTTTATTATCGATTTCTAAATTTAATAACAGCGCTTCGTTAATAAGTTCATTGGCCTTATCGTACATTTCTTTATTAAAATAAATGTCAGCAATATTCCCAAGTATGGTTGCTTGGTTCCTCCTGGAGCCTAGCTCCCGGAATACTTCAAGTGCAAGCAGGTAGTTTTCAAGTGCTTTATCAGTCTCTGATATTCCATCAAGGTAATTTGCATAATTATTATAAATAAGAGCGAGATAATCTCTATTACCTCGTTCTTTAGCAAGATGGGATGCAAGGGTGTAGTAGTGCTCGGTGCTGTCGGTATGTTTTAAATAGCCAAAAATATCGGCTTTTGTAATGTAACAGTTTATTATGAAATCCTTTTTATTGAACTGTTTACAAAATGCTATCGCTTTATCTGCATATAAAAGGGCAGAATCGAAATTACCAGAATTATAATGGTAAAATGAAAGATTATCGCAGGCACGTGCCAACCCTTCGCCAAAATTTTGTTCTGAGGCCAATTTGTAAGCCTCATTAACTAAATAAAATGCAGTATCCGTATTTTTAAAGAAAAGCCTTTCTGAAAGAAGGTTGTTGATTTTAATTCTTTGCGTATCCGGGATGTTTTTTTCAAGCAAATCAAAAAGGCTGTCATTAGCAGTATGAGCGAGTGAGGTGATGGTGAAACAAGAAAATAGAATAACCCTGTAAATTGATTTTATCATAATTTTTTTGGTATATAGGTCCTACAAAGCTAATTAAAGGGAAATTATACCAACTTCAATCAAGAATAACAAATTGGAGTTGGAATTGGCAGGCAAGATACAAAAAAGAATAGTTTAAGTGTTGTTTTTTTGATAATAACTTGCTAAAACTGCAAATGAATTTATTTTAGGCAGTAGGTTTTATGATTATGAGCAAAGCCAGCCATAAGCGAATAGAATGATGCCTATGGCTGGTTTGGCGTTAGCTGTGTTCACGTTAAATATAATTCTACAAAACAACATCTTGTTTCCTTTAAAAATTTATTGTATATTTATCATTCTAAAAGTGTTTAATTTAAAAACTTCTTCAATATGAAAACCACCATAGGCGCACAAAGAATGATGTTTCCCATGCCAGCGGCATTGGTAGTTACCGGTAATATGAAAAAAGCCAACATCGTAACCATTGCCTGGGTAAGCATGTTAACAGGAACTCCTCCAACACTGGGAATAGCAGTAGGTTCTAAAGGATTTTCAGGGGAAGAGATCAAAAAAAACGGTAATTTTTCCGTAAATCTCCCTAGCGTTGATTTTATGAAAGAAGCAGACTTATGTGGGATAGTTTCGGGCAAAGATGTGGATAAATTTGCCGTTACGGGTTTCACAAAAATGGCTTCCGAAAAGATCGTGTCGCCCATTATTAAAGAGTGCCCCATAAATATTGAGTGTAAACTCATTGAAGCTCGAATGACCGGCGCTACCAACCATTTTGTAGGCGAGATATTAGAAACCCATATCGATTCGGATAAAATTAAAGACCCGAATAACCCAAAACATTTTGATGTGATGGCCGTGAACCCACTTATCTATTTTTCAGGCATCAGGGAATATTACAGCATCGGGAAGAAAGCTGGGGATGCATACAAAACAGGCAAAGATCTAATGGATTAAATTTTAATAATATGCTAATGTCTGATGTTATACTTATCGTTGCAATTGTTGCTGTCTTTATTGTTGCAATAGCCATAGTAATTGCAATAAGCAAGGCCCAAAACCGCAAAAACCTTCAAAAACTTATTGATTACACCAATAAAAGGGGGTACAAATTGTATCCTGCAGAAGATATGGAAAAATTTTTGAAGATACTTGCGCCCACTGCATTCTACAAAAGCATTACAACGCCCTTCATGGGGATAAAAAGAAAAGCATCTTTTTATAACATCATTGATACCGGTAAGGAAAAATTTGCTAAGTTATTTATCCATGGTAGGAGAGGGCATAGTGTTACGTATTCTATTTATGTAGGTTATATTGAAGCCCCTGATTTAATGGTCGTTAGAATCAAAAACAAATTTCTAGCACAGGGTTTTACACAGCAATTTTATTCAAAATATGGATATATTGAGGTTAACATACCCGTGCTAACAGCCGATTATTACGTGTTTGGAAAAGATGCCAATGCAGTTCATCAATTCCTGGAAAATAAAGTGCAAGCATTAAAGAATCAACTTGGTGATTACTCCTTTGAAGTGGCAGACAATATTTTCATTTGTTATAGTCATTATCAAAAGGTAAAATTGGAGGATTATGATGCTGTAATTGAACAATGCAGGAAAATAAAAAGCGTATTAGAGAAATGACAGATGGAATCAATTATTGAATATAAAATCCTAATGACGCGTCACATTTATTATTAAGAATCTATATTGTTGTAATTGAGCAAATTGCCAAATAGTTGATGCGTCATTTCTTTGTTGACTTAACACTAAAATATTATGAAAAGCATTACAATTCGATTGATCTTGGTTGGAATACTCTTGGTTATCACTTTTGTAACAGGGTATTGGTTGAACAAAACAGGCCGGCCTTATGGCATGGCGCTTTCAACGATACATAAACTGGTTGCACTTGCTGCTGTTGTATTAGCTACAATTGCCGTGCTAAACTTGAATAAAGAAGTAAATCCAAGTAGCATTGTTATTTTACTAGCCGTAGTAAGTGGTTTGTTGTTTCTTTTGGAAATCGTTACAGGTGGTTTGTTAAGCTTGGAAAAACCGCCACCAGATGCTATAGAAACAATACACAAAGTTGTTCCTTACGTGGTAGTATTGTCTACAGCTATTACTTTTTACTTGCTAATGCGAGGGCGTTGAAACAGCACCTGCTATTAGTTTTCTCTTACTGACCTTATCCTTGTTGTATAAGCCTCTATGGCTTTCATGAAATTCAACCGCAAAGGAGTGATCATTTTGTGGTATTTATCGTAATTTACATTATAGGTGATCAAAAGCTTATTGATTTGTTCTTTAATTTTCAGAATGGCCAAGTCTTCTTCGGCTTTAACACCTTTAATGGTATCCATTTCAGCGTATAGCGCTTTTAATGTCTTTTTGGAGTAATCGCTCAATGAAATGGCTCCTGTAAAAAGCTCAAAAGATGCCTTTCTCACATCCGCATCTTTTACTATTTTATCTAAAATTTGCTGAAATTTAAAAACTTGTAGATCGGCATCTTCCAGCTCCTTGATGTCATTATTGATGAGTTGTTTATAATCTTTTGTATAATATTTTGAAAAATTCAGGTTGATCCTGTTATTGAACCAATCGTTGAATTGATTGAAAAACTTTTGTATGGCTTCTGTTTCGGTATAATGGGAATAAACATAGCTATTATTATGTTTTTCAGAAGCTATTTTCTTGAGTTCTTCATGGGTAAAATGTCCACTTTTTTTGGAATCTTGTTGTTCATTTTGGGGATTGTCTGTGGGATTTTTCTCTTTGTTATTATTTTGTTCATTCTTATGATTGGAAGAACGGAATATTTTCTTAAAAAAATTAAACATGTGAAGATTTTTTAAAAATACATATTGATGAAACAACAAAGGTAACAAAAATTCATTGGGAAGAAGTCTGTTTAGGTTTTAAAATAGATAAGTTGGCCGTTCATTAATTCAAGTGTTTACGGCCAACTTATTGGTAAAAAGCCAAATCTAATTGATAGTTACTTTGATGCCTGTGCTAAAAGCAAGCAAGGGGTTGGTGTAATGGTATTTATTGCTGATGCTTTGAAATTCAAATCCGAATTTTCCCCTTGCAAATAGTGAAGTTTGTTTAAATAGCGAGTGTTTTTTCGACAATCGTAAAGAAATACCAACCGGCACAGCAGCCCTGAAAATCATCCTGTTTTCAAGTTCTTCTTCTAAATAAAAACCATAATCCGTTTTTTTACCGGGGTAGCTTTTATATGACGATATATAGCCGTCAGATTTTATTAAAAGCAAGGTATCAGAAAAGATATCTTTTTGTACCCTTGAAAAAACGGAAAAACCAACATTGCTTTCTATCCCTCCAAAAACAGATATCCTTTTTTGAGGATTGGTTTTGAATAGCCAGGCCAAGCTCAATGACAAGTCATTTACGAATTCATCATAATAAATTGAAGAGTTGGTTACGGAATCTGCCGTAAATTCAACTCCATGAAAATTGATGTTATCCAGCGGGTATTCATTTTCATTCATATAGGTAAAACTTCGCCGGAAACCGCTGTTGAAAAGCAATCCAATTTCCACTTCTTGAAGGTCATTATATTGGCCTATTTTTTTGCTGTAAGGCATTAAACCAAGGTTTAAATATACCGTTGTTGAATTGCCATCATTGTAGTATTGCGACTCATAACCGTCAAGGTTTTCCTTATAAAAATTCTTGCTGTTCACGGTAATGTTTTTTAATTGGCCAAAATCAACATCCTGGTAGAATGTTGTTAAATTACCAACGCCTGCAGAAATTGATGAAACCCTGAAAAGAGGGGAGGGGGATGTACTTTTTTCCTGGCATAAGGCCTGGAATGTTAACATACTCAATAATACTACCAATGCTTTTTTCATTGTTTATAGATTTGGTTAAACATAATTGGTTAAATTCTCTAATCGATTAAATTGGTAGTATTTTTATCATCCGGTATGTATTACAAAATAATTTTGAACTGGATATATAACGAGGTAAATGCGAACTTGGTATTTGGTGATGAAAATTTTTTGTGTATTATTGTAAAAATCTTGGCATAGCCAAAAAAGATTAAGCCTATGAAGGAATACAAAAAATATTTTATCATGGAAGCGCCACCGGAGGATGTGTACATGGCATTAACCAACCCTTTGAGCATAAAATTATGGTCGGGCGATGATGCTGTCATGTCTACTGAACCCGGTTCCGAGTTTTCCTTGTGGGAAGGAAGCATTATTGGAATGAACCTTGAATTTGAGGCAGGTAAAAAAATTGTGCAAGAATGGTATTTTGGCGACCAAGAAGAAAAATCCATTGTAACCATGAAACTGCATCCCCATAAAAAAGGCACCTCCTTAGAACTGCGCCACACCAATATCCCTGGTGAAGCTTACGAAGATATTGTAGAAGGCTGGGAAGAAGTTTACATGGCTTTGCTGGCGGAATTTTTTTGAGGCTATGGATTGTGATATAAATTGTTATATTTTTCTTTGGCTTTAGCCATTGTCCTTTTTAAAGTTTCCTAATATCATCTAGAAATTCTTCCTTTTCTATTCCTAATGCATCTATCAAGTTTTTAATAACAAAAATGGGGAATTCCTTTTTGCTTCTTTGGAAAGTTATTGGGCGTTTGCAGCCTTCTTTTTCCCAGTGTTCATGGCTGCCTTTGGTACCTTTGTATTTCCAGCCCTTGCTTTTTAAATATTTCCTGATTTTTTTTGTAGGAACAGCATTTATAGAAATCACTCACGAAAAGTTTTAAATGAAATATTCTTTTGATTTTCAGCCAATAAATTAAGTAATTTTTTATCCTTTACCAATTTATCAACATCAGGGGATGTTCTTTTTTTACTGTTTTTAGACCATCCAAGTTCCTTTAGAACTGCCTCAAGGTTTCCTTTTTCAATTAGGTCATCTATGAATATCTTAACCTGCGCTTTGAACATCTCAAAAGCTTCATTTTCATCATAACCAAAGTCAGATATTTTCAATGTTGGAGAATAGCAGATGTAGTAATCTCCTTCTTTAAATAAATAAATGTGAAGATTGATTTCTATTTCCCTGTTTTTGAACAATATGGAATCAGTTTTGTACATAATAAACTTTGATATATACAACAATTATACAAAAAATTTTCCAATTTGTTGAATTTAATAAACAATTTTGATTAAAGATAACAATTATTTAGCCATAAATCAAGGGTAAAAGTACTTATA
>CAZJDA010000031.1:12342-13917 GCA_964544705.1 uncultured Bacteroidales bacterium | reverse complement strand
TTTTGTCCTATAATTAATATTATGTTAAATAGAAACATGAAAAATAAGGAGCCAAATAATTGACTCCCTAATAATTCTTCTTTATTCTCTTTATTCTTCTTTCAAGCCTTGCATTTTTAATTTCATCTCCTTGTATTTCTCTGTTTGGCCGGTTTTGCCATATAGCTGCTGCAAGGTTTGAATGGTATATTTATCATCTGGTTTTAATTTTAATGCTTCTTCCAACACAGGAATGGCATCTTTTAGTAACTGGTCTGCCCTAGTTTTTAAAGAATCATATTTTTCTGTTGCATCATAAGGCAAATTATTGGCCTCCTTTAATAGGTCGGCTGCCGTGTTATTATACAGTGCACCTAAATTATAGTACGCATCAAAATAATCGGGTTTCAATTCAATGGCTTTTTTATAGGCTTCTTTTGATTTCTTGAAATAACCTAACTCGTTATATTTAGCTCCCATTGCATAATATAGGTTCGGGTTGTTGGGGTTCTTTTCAATGGCCATTCCTAGGCTCTCAATGGCTTTTTCTGTATTGCCAATGGCTAGGTAAACGTTTGCTTCGGCCACGATCATGTTAAAACTGTCAGGATATTTCTCCAAACCTTTTTGAACCACTTCTAAAGCTTTTGCGGTATCTTTTTCGTCTGTGTATACTTTAGATAAGGTAGTATAAATAGCTTCTTTATCAAAATCTTCCTTTTGCATCAAGTATTTAAAATGTTTTTTTGCTACATCATTCATTCCGCCATAGCTAGCGCAAATACCCGCATAGTAGCGTGCCAGTGTATCGCTGTAACCAGCTTTATCATAAGTTGTCCCTGCAAATTCGAAATTTGTGACAGCAGCATTGTATTTTTTAGCTTGATAAGCGTTAACACCTTGGTTAAAAAAGCCTTCGGCACAAATTCCAAGCCTATCTTTCACATCGGCTGTATACCTATCTTTATCATCAAGTTCTAATGATTTCATGTAAGATACATAGGCTGTTTGCAATGGATTTTCGGCTATACTTTTATATTCAGCATCTTCCGAAGAATGTATAGAAAGATATACATTACCCCTGTAGAACCATGTTTTAGCATCGTTCATAGTTGATTCATCTTTAGCGGCTTCATCAATAGCCTCTTTTGCTTTTTCCAGTTGCCCCCTGTTCAGGTAATTATATGCGCTAACAACTTTTCTCTTTTGTGCTGCTACAACCATAACCGTGCTGAGGGCTACAAATAACAAAACAATTTTTCTCATGGGTCAATATTTTTATGTTTTTACTAGAATTTTTTGACAAAAATACGTTATAATATAAAATTAATCAACTAATTAAGTAAAAGATTCAAAAATTCTCCAGGTATTATACTGTTTTTACTCGTTTCCAGGTTCTTCACTTTCTTCTTTACCGGTATTTGATTCTCCTGTATTTGATTCTTCTGTATTTGGTTTTTCAGAATTTAATTCTTCCTGGTTTTCTTCGTCTGCAACTTTGTTTTCCAAAATTTCTTCTTCATCTTCTTTTTCAGATGGAACCTTGCTAACATCAGCAATAGAATCTTTGCCCAATGCAATAAGCCTAACACCTTG
>CAZJDA010000031.1:0-12242 GCA_964544705.1 uncultured Bacteroidales bacterium | reverse complement strand
CCTTGCTAACATCAGCAATAGAATCTTTGCCCAATGCAATAAGCCTAACACCTTGGGTAGCCCTGCCCATTACACGCAGATCAGCAACAGCCAACCGAATAATCAACCCGGATTTGTTGATGATCATAAGGTCCTCGGTATCGTTAACGTTGAGCATGGCAATAAGGTTACCGGTTTTTTCAGTGATATTCATGGTTTTTACACCTTTACCTCCCCTATTGGTAATACGATAATCATCTAATTTAGAGCGTTTTCCATATCCTTTTTCTGACACCACCATGATGCTGTCTTCTTTATCTTTCACAGAAACCAATCCCACAACTTCATCATCGGCCGAAGCCTGCCTTATACCCCTCACTCCTGCTGCTGTTCTACCCATAGATCGAATAATACCTTCATTAAAACGGATAGCTTGGCCGCTTTTGTTAGCAATAAGGATCTCGCTTTCGCCATTGGTAAGGCGTGCGCCGTATAGCTCATCACCTTCGCGAATAGTGATGGCATTAATACCATTTTGGCGTGGCCTGGAGAAAGCTTCTAATGGCGTTTTCTTTATAACACCTTTCTTCGTGCACAAGAGGATAAAATTGCTATTCACATATTCTTCGTCAGATAGATTTTTTACCTTCAAGAATGTTTTCACCCTATCTTCTGGGGGAATGCCAATAAGATTTTGTATTGCCCTCCCGCGGGAGATTTTTGATCCTTCCGGTATCTCGAATACCCTTAGCCAGTAGCACCTTCCTTGCTCAGTAAAAAATAACATATAATTATGCATGGAAGCTACATAGAGGTATTCAATAAAGTCTTCATCTTTGAAACCGGAGCCTTTAGAACCCTTTCCTCCCCTATTCTGCCGCCTGTAGTCGCTTAAGAAAGTTCTTTTTATATATCCATGATGAGAAATGGTTATAACCACGTTTTCATCGGCAATGGTATCTTCTATTTTGAAATCCTCTGCATTATATATAATATCGGTTCTTGGTTCATCACCATATTCTTCTTTTATCTCTAAAAGTTCTTTTTTGATGATGTCCATCCTTAAACCTTCATCTGCAAGAATCGATTTAAGATAATCTATTTGTTTGAGTAATTCTTCATATTCTTCTTTCAGCTTGTCTCGTTCCAGTCCTGTAAGCCTTTGCAATCTCATATCTAAGATGGCTTTGGCTTGTATTTCGGTAAGTTCAAACTGCTCCATCAGGCCATCTCTTGCATCGTCGGGAGTTCGGGAAGCCCTGATAAGTTTTATCACTTCATCAAGGTTATCAATAGCAATCAACAAGCCTTCTAAAATGTGTGCTCTTTTTTCTGCTTGCTCAAGCTCATATTGGGTTCTTCTTACAACAACTTCATGCCTAAAATCAACAAAATGAGCTATTAGGTCTTTAAGATTAAGCAATTGTGGTTTCCCGTTGACAAGTGCAATGTTATTAACATTAAAAGCCGATTGAACCCAGGTGTGTTTATAAATATTGTTGAGAACCACGTCAGTAATGGCGTCTCTCTTTAGTTCAAACACGATCCTCACTCCACCTTTATCAGATTCATCCCTGAGATCGGAAATGCCTTCTAATTTTTTATCTACAACCAGGTCTGCTGCTCTCTTAATAAGTTCAGCTTTATTCGTTTGATAAGGAATAGAAGTAAATATGATAGATTCTCTTCCTGTTTTTTCATCGGTTTCAATGGTAGATTCGCCACGGACCAAAATCCTGCCTCTTCCTGTCCTGAAGGCTTCTTTCACACCTTCATGCCCATAAATAATTCCCCCTAAGGGAAAGTCTGGGCCTTTGATGTATTGCATTAATTCATCAATGGTAATGTCTCTATTATCGATGTATGCAATGTGTCCATCAATAACTTCACTGATATTGTGTGGTGGCATATTAGTAGCCATACCAACAGCAATACCGGAAGCTCCATTAACAAGCAATCCTGGAATCCTAGACGGCAATACTGTAGGTTCTTTTAAGGTATCATCAAAGTTATATTGGAAGTCAACCGTATTTTTGTCTATATCAGCGAGCATTTCTTCGGCGATCTTCCTGAGCTTGGCCTCTGTATAACGCATAGCTGCGGGGCTGTCACCATCTAAGCTTCCAAAGTTACCTTGCCCGTTTACGAGAGGATACCTTAGTGACCAAATTTGTGCCATACGAACCATAGCATCATAAACTGAAGTGTCACCATGAGGGTGGTATTTACCAAGCACCTCTCCAACAATTCTTGCCGATTTTTTGAATCCCCTGTTTGATAAAAGCCCAAGGTCCATCATCCCGTATAAAACGCGCCTGTGTACAGGTTTTAACCCATCGCGCACATCAGGTAAAGCCCTGGAAACAATCACCGACATTGAATAATCAATGTAGGCGGTCTTCATCTGGTCTTCAATGTTTGCATTGATTATTTTTTCTCCTTCTGCCATCTCTTCTTAACTTTTTATTCTTAATTTAAACAACAAATTTGCAAAAAAATTGTTATTAGGGTAGAATTTTTAAAAGATACGAAATTACTAATTTTATTAGGATTAATTTGATTAATTTTGTATATCTTACTAACAATTACCTGTTGATAAAAAATCTATATTAAGACTTTAACAATTATTATAAGTTTTATATTTGACAAATCAACTGTTTATTCTTATTTTTGAATTATTAGAAATTATAAAAAAAATTAAATCATTAGGATCAATTTTTATGGAAGCAAAATTTTCAGCAAAAGTAAAGGACGTAATATCTTACAGCAGGGAAGAAGCACTCAGGCTTGGCAATGATTATATAGGCGTTGAGCATTTCCTCTTGGGTATATTACGTGAAGGGGAAGGAATGGCTATCCAAATCATGGATATGCTTGGTATAGAACTTAACGAGTTAAGACAATCAATTGAAAATGCTATAAAGAACCATTCCAATTACAAAAAACAAGACTTAGAGAATATACCCTTAGTAAAACAAGCGGAAAGGGCTTTAAAGATCACCTATCTTGAAGCCAAACTCTTTAAGAATGATGTAATTGGCACTGAGCATTTACTCCTTTCCATACTCAAAGACGAGGATAATATCGTTACTAAAACACTCAACAAAAATGGCGTGGATTACGATACGGTAAAACATGAGCTTATCGCTATTCGCTCTAATTCTTCTGAAACGCAAATATCGCCAGACATTACGGATGACATTTCACCTGGCGCACCAGAAGATGATGATGAAGATGAATTTGAAGACAAGGGTTCTTTCAGTAATATGCGTAAGCCAGGGGAAACCAAGAGTAAAACACCGGTATTAGATAATTTTGGTAGGGATATCACCCGTGCTGCCGAAGAAAAACGACTTGACCCTGTGGTGGGCAGAGAAAAAGAACTTGAAAGAATAGCCCAAATACTAAGCCGTAGAAAGAAAAATAATCCGATTTTAATTGGTGAACCAGGCGTTGGGAAATCAGCTATAGCTGAAGGCCTTGCCATACGTATTAATGACAGGAAAGTGCCTAGGACATTGTTCGCCAAAAGAATTGTTACCCTTGATATTGCCTCTTTGGTAGCAGGAACAAAATACAGGGGACAATTCGAAGAACGTATGAAAGCGGTAATTAACGAGTTAGAAAAAAATCCCGACATCATCCTATTTATTGATGAGCTGCATACCATTGTTGGCGCAGGAGGTGCATCAGGGTCGTTGGATGCCTCCAACATGTTTAAACCTGCTTTGGCCAGGGGTGAAATTCAATGCATTGGCGCTACTACGCTTGATGATTACAGGCAATACGTGGAAAAAGACGGGGCTTTGGAAAGAAGGTTCCAAAAAATTATGATAGACCCCACAACCGAAGAAGAAACAAGGGAAATCCTTAACAACATCAAGCAAAAATATGAGGATCACCATCTTGTAGATTATTCGGAAAAAGCTATATGGGCATGTGTTTCTTTAACATCAAGGTACATTAGCGACCGTTGTTTACCAGATAAAGCAATTGATGCTCTTGATGAATCAGGTTCAAGAGTGCATATTAAAAATATTAATGTTCCCAATGAAATTATTGAAGTAGAAGAACGAATTGAGGAGGTTAGGGAACAAAAAACACAATCCATAAAAAGCCAGAAATACGAAGAAGCCGCTAAATACAGGGATATTGAGAGAAGCCTTCTTGATGAACTTGAACGTGAGAAGAAAAAGTGGGAAGAAGAGGCTAAGATCCATAGGGAACAAGTTGAAGAAGACAATGTAGCCGAAGTTGTATCTATGATGTCTGGTATTCCTGTGCATCGTATAGCACAAAATGAAAGCCAGAGGCTTTCCAATATGGAAAGCGACCTTGCTGAGTATGTTGTTGGACAAGCTGATGCTATTAAAAAGGTTGTTAAGGCCATAAGACGTAACCGTGCCGGGCTCAAAGACCCGAACAAACCCATTGGTTCCTTTATATTTTTAGGCCCAACAGGCGTTGGTAAAACACATCTTGCCAAGATATTGTCAAAAAACCTTTTTGATACAGACGATGCTATTATCAGGATTGACATGAGTGAATACATGGAGAAATTTGCTGTTTCCAGGTTAATTGGAGCGCCTCCCGGGTATGTTGGTTATGAAGAAGGCGGGCAGTTGACCGAAAGAGTGAGAAGAAAGCCTTATGCAGTAATATTGCTAGATGAAATCGAAAAGGCGCACCCCGATGTTTACCATCTACTTCTTCAAGTGCTTGATGATGGAATTATAACTGATAGCCTTGGACGTAGAGTTGACTTTAAAAACACGATTATTATTATGACATCCAATATCGGGTCTAGGCAATTGAAAGATTTTGGACAAGGAGTTGGATTTAATACGGCAGCAAAACAACAAAGCGCTGATTCCTATGCCAAGAGTATTATTGAAAATGCGCTTAAGAAGACTTTTGCGCCGGAATTTCTTAATCGTCTTGATGATATTGTATTGTTCGATAACCTAAGGCGTGAACATATTCATAAGATCATTGATATTGAGCTTGAAAAGCTTTATGACAGGGTTAGGAAGCTTGGATATACCATCAATATTACAGCTAAAGCTAAGGATCATATTGCAGAGAGAGGCTGGGATTCGCAGTTTGGCGCAAGGCCGCTGAAGCGTGCAATACAAAAGTACTTAGAAGATCCTCTTGCAGAAGAGATCATTAAATCGAATATTGGCCCTGGCGACCATATACAGGTTGGTTATGACGGGAAAAAAGAAGAGATCAAGATCAAGTTCACCAATAAGGAAAGTATTGAGCAGAAAGAAGAGAAATCTAATAAATAGCTTTTTCGATTATTCTCATACACAACATAAGCCCGGAAATCCCGGGCTTTTTATTTGTCTATGCTTTTGATTTTTTTCAAGAAATCTAATGGGTATTACTTCCCTCCTTCATTAATTATTTCTCCTGAGCCACTGATAGAGAAATTGGTATTGGAAGGATTTCCTTTATAATGCACATCACCACTACCAAATATATTCACATTAAGCGTACTGGTAACATATACAAAGCAGTTACCCGAGCCATCAACATCAATCGTGGTTTTATAAGTATTCAATCCATATGCCTTTATATCGCCTGAACCGTCAATACTGATATAGTGTTCATCAACATTGCCTTTGTATTCAAAATTGCCAGAGCCGTCTATATCAGATTCAATAATAGATTTTTCAGCACTTGTATCAGGAATAGTATATAGATAAATGTCTCCAGAGCCATCTATGGAAGTGTATAATTCTTCTATTCTTAAAGTATCGCTCATGATCATACCAGAGCCATCAATTGATAAAAATTCAACTTTTGGAATTGTAGCCGTTATTACAACACCTGAAGTATTTTTAACACATTTGTCATAATTTATTCTCACAACACCATCAGAAACGGTGGTTTCCATATTATCCAAGATGTTTTCTTGTGCTTCTATTTTAAGTTTATTATCGTTACCTTGTATTATATATAGGTCTGCGCTAATATCCAATTCAACTCCCCTTAAAGAAGTCTCAAAATACCTGGTGTCTGTTTTTGTAGGGCCTTCTCCACTTATACAATTAGGCCATTTGTCTGGGTCACAAGAGAGTAGCAATAATGTAATGGATAATAGCGAGGCAATAACTCCAATTTTATTTTTCATAATATACTTGCTTTAATTTCTTTACTATAACAATATTATTCTGTTTTAAAATACTCCAAACTTGAATGACAAATTAAAAGAAAAATCGGAAAGTTCATCGTCTGAAGCAAATTCAAGGTTTGAACCTGCCACGTATCTATAACTTCCACCCATCGCTATTCTAAAATGTTTTACAACATTGAGTTCAACATTTAGGCCAGGTTCTAAAACAAAATAGCCGCCTGTTTCCACTTCCTTCCATTCCCAAATATCAATTTCTCCATCATCATTGGTATCATAATTAACAGATACATAATCAGCATCATCTGTGTCGCTAGTAATCCTTACACCTCCAGCTCCAATTAAAACAGGTACTGAAAAATGTATCAATTTATGGCTGCAGCATACGTATTCAAGCCTTAAGCCACCATAGCCGGTTTGCAGGTTCATTGTATCTTCGTTAAAGCGGCTGTTGGTTGTGAGCCCGTAACCACCACCACCAATAATAAAATTGTGGTTCATGATAAATCCACCATGGCCTCCTACCATAAGTCCGTACTTTTCCTTGAAAGTTGTTAACTTCAGCTCGGGGCCTCCATAGCCTCCAAAAGACATTTGCTTGCTAAAGATGGTTTGCATTTCTTGTTCTTCTTCCTGTTCTTTTTCAAAATCTTCCTGGGCAAATGCCCCGGTTGCCAGGAATGCTATTGTTAGTAATAAGCTTATGTGTTTCATAATGTTTGTTTTTTATTTTAAACCTGGTACAAAGATGCTACTTAAAAAGTAAGCACAAAAGCATAATATGATGGAATTCAATTATTCAGTATTCAAATGTTATTTTTGATGAGTGAAATGCCACTTATTCTGCCTTGATAATTTTTTTCGTGGTAATAAAATCCCCTGATTCAAACCGTAAAACATAAATTCCTTTATCTATAGAAAGACTATCAAACTCAATATTATTGTACCCGGGCAATTTCATTATGTTGTTTTTTTGGTAAACCACCCGGCCTGCCATATCAACAATTTGAATATGAGCCGGTTTTGAATTATTGGAAAGGAATATTACTTTAAAACTATTTTTGAATGGATTGGGCCTAATCTTAATATTCTTCTCGTTCTCGAAATTGGGTATATTATACTGGGAAGCCTCGATAAATGCTTTGGCAAAATTGGGAATCCCATAGCCCAATTTGTTCCCTGGCTGCTTGTATTGTGAGCTGTATTTTTTTATCAATTCAATGACCTGCATATTGCTCAAATGCGGTGCGGCCTGCCAAAGGCAAGCTGTAAGGCCGGAAATGATGGGAGTAGAATATGATGTTCCGTTTCCATAGGTAACGCCATCAATAGTAGAAGCAATAGCAGTAAAATAGCCTTGCGCAGAAATTTCGGGTTTGATCCTACCATCTGCGGTAGGCCCTAAAGAGCTGAAAGAAGCTGGGTTTCCATAACCGTCAGTGGCACCAACGGCAAGAACACTGTCACCATCGGCGGGAGCGCTTAAATAGCGCCAGTTTTCATCGCCCGAGTTGCCCACGCTATTAATAACGATCATTCCTGTAGAGGCAGCAATATCTGCTGCAATAGTTACCCTGGTGGTATTTCCGTCAAGGTCTTCATAAGAATGGCTCATGGAAGGGTCATCAAAATCGGTGTACCCAAGAGAAGAATTTATGATGTCTGCACCTGCGCTATCAGCAAATTCAGCTCCTGCAATCCAGTTGTCTTCTTCGCAAATGTATTCTGAACCGGCATCTTCAGTCCTGAGAAGCCAATACTTGGCTTTAGGGGCGGTTCCAACCATAACACCGGGATAATTGGCTCCCATCGTTGATAATACCTTCATACCATGACAACTTTGTATGTAAACATCGCCTGCCGGGTCGTTAAAATCTCTAAAACCGAGGATCTGTCCACCCGCCCATAAGCTATCAAAAATGGGTAGCATATTGGTATGATAGAATCCGCCATCTAAAACGGCTATGACCATACCTTCGCCTGCGTAGCCTTGTTTATGCATAAAGTGCCCATCATGCAAACCAATTTGATTTTC
This sequence comes from uncultured Bacteroidales bacterium, assembly GCA_964544705.1. GTDB lineage: Bacteria > Bacteroidota > Bacteroidia > Bacteroidales > CAZJDA01 > CAZJDA01. Next base: position 4,086 of record CAZJDA010000031.1, on the reverse strand, counting down.
GGCTGAACCGTAATCATAATTGTGCCTTACCAATTGATTCCTATATTCTTTTTCACATTGGCACTGTTCCGCATCATTCAATTCCAAAGCGTTGTAAGTTTTTTGAATGTTATGAGCAGAAATATAATCTTTACTTTTTTCTTGGTAATAGCCGGTATGAGTAACGCTTTTCACAAAATCACAATCCTCAATTGTGGTAAGAATACTATCGTTTTTAAGATATACGGTAATGAAATTCATCCACTTAGATTTATTGATAAGCACAACGCTGGTATCCACTACTTGTTCTATATAGGATGGAGTTACCGGTAAATCTCTTTTTGTCAACGCGATTTTGTATCGCTCTCTCCTATCCAATGCTCTCTTGGAAAGAAAATCTTGGGGTTGATCTATAGTATATGGGGAGTTTTTTTTATCGGTAAAGGTTATCCTATATTTTTTGTATTTATTTTGCGAAAAAAGCGAAAAGGAAATACAGGCAACTAAAAATACACTTACTAAAGTTCTAATTTTCATTGAATCCATTAATAATGTCTAAATTGACAACAATTGGGGTTGCCTATTGGTAATATGTAAAACTTCACCAAAATTCAAAAATATATTTTTTTCCATAAAACTAACAAAAAAATAACAATAAAGTTCTATCAGAGCCCTTAGTTTATGGTGAGAAAATATCTTTTTCCAGCATTATTTGTTCTAATGCGTATGTATTACGGGGTTTGGCAATGATTTTCTTGTTTTTGTCAAGCAGGATTATTGTAGGTGTGGCATATATATTATAATCTTCAGCTACTTTGCTATCCCAACCCTTTAATTCTGACACATGAATCCATTCTTCCGGTAATTTCTTGGCTGCTTTTTTCCATTCATCTTCCTTATTATCAAGAGAAATAGCCATCACTTTCATTGCATTGCCATCTTGCATATTGTAAAGGTTCTCTATCTTGGGAAGTACTGTTTGGCAGTGTCCGCACCAGCCAGCCCAAAAAACAAGCAAAATATAATCACTATTGATATTTTTCAACCTGGTTTCTTTTCCATTCATATTTTCAATGCTAATAGCTGGAGCCTTTTTCCCTATTTTTAGTTGACGGTATTTTTCAACCCGCTTTTTCATTTCTTCCATGTTCTCATCATCCTTGCAATTTTCAACATTCACATAATTCTCGGCTAAATAGTCCATAACCGAATCAAATTGGAATCTCTCAAACCCATCAATCACAAAATCCAGGACATAATCAAATACTACAGGATTTTCGTCTGCGGCTCCAAAAAGAATATCCATTGCTTTGATATAATCTTGCTCCTGTTCTTCTTTTGTAAAGTTTTTATTACTGTATAGAGAAAAGAATTGTAATACCTTAGAGGGGAAAAGGTCAGAATTTAATAAGAGCACATCACCAAAGTCGATATATTTAAAAAAATAGTTTTTTAGGTAAGTTTTTTGATTGAGTTTACCCGGCTCCCAATAAATTATCGGGTCTTGTTCCGAAGAAATAAGCCGTGCAGCGTAAGTATCATTGTGCTTTTTCTCTATATTTTGTATTTTTTTAATAAAATAGTCTTGTATGGATGTAAACTTATTTTTGATGCTCGTGTAAAAAGGGTCATTTTCCGGGTAAACACGGAGCAATGGCGCTAACAACTCAATTTTATAATGCTCTTGCCTGGTTTCTTTTAAAAAGGAATAGTAAATTTTGTTTTCCTTTGATTTAATAAAATGAATGCTATCAACAAGATGAAGGAAATTGGTACTAAAAACAATATCTTCATGGTTAAAAACCAAGTCAATATATTCCATGTTTTCCAGCCCCAGCCTGTATAATCCAATATCACTTTTTTTGGGGATTTGCATAACAAAATGGCCGGTTGTATCGGTCAAAGCGGTATCTACAGGAAGCTCCCGGTGTCCTTTTAAAGCAAAAAGATAAAGATTTTTTCCTGTATAATGCTCTATGTGTCCTTGTAGAACATAGTTTTGCGCCCCGGCATTGAAGAATATTGTTAAACACGATATGAATAATAAGACTGATTTTAACATGGCTTTTTTTTTGTCAAATATGCGAAAAAAATACGAATTGAAAATAGGCTTTGAGTTTAAATGGTTTTATGTTTATAGCATTATGTGGCATGAAAACACCTGCGCCGATCTGGTGGTTTGGTTTTCTTTTGGTTAGCCTGCATCGGCGGAAATAGTAGAATAACTCTTTTTTATAATTTTCTTTTTGTCTTGGACCGCCAAAAGTCGGTCACGGTACAAAAAGTAACAAAAAAATCAAGGAAAAATGATGCTTCCGCGCACGAGGCCAGCCCTGGCCCCGCCATTTTTCCAGTCCAACGCGCCTGGGTAGCAAACAATTCTGCTATTTTTCTTGTGTTTTATGGATTTGCTAACTGCTTTTTTGCTAATGTCATTAGATTTTGCCTGTTGCCAGCATCGAATTTCCATTTTTCGGGGATATAAATATTACCTGTTGTACAATTTTACCAAAAATTCCTTCACTTTTCCTGGCAACAAGTCACGGTAGATACTATGTTTAATTGCAGTATAAGATGTTTTGTCCTTGAATTAAAAAATCTATTGCATTATTTATTTTTACTGTGCTAAAAATCCATAATAATTTATGATGCAGATGAAATTTACTGGAATTTTGTGTTGAAACCACAATATTCGACAAACTGGTGTCGTAAATTATAAATATTTTCGCTGTCTTATGCTCGACTCACTAATAACAGTCAACTTGCCTTCAAACTTAATATCTTTTAAGCCAAACAAGCCAACAAGGTATTCACCTGGCTCTTCTGGATGGTAATTATTCCACCTTAAGTAAATTACACCTTTTTCGGGCTTTAAACCTTTCTTGAAAATCAACTCCCCATAATCTCTGTCAAATGTTAGAATTGTCCTCTGTTCTTTTTTTGCAAAACTTATCACTTCTTCATCAAGAATCCCAGAACATTCAATTCCAACTGCTTTTATATCAAAGCCAGCTTCTTTTAAAACATTTACACTTGCAAGAGGAAAATTTTCGTTGGCAAGAAGTTTCATCTATTATGCAGATTTCAATGGTTCATTATACATAAGCCCATCTTTCATACATTCTTGAATATATGAAAATACTGCTTGCAGGTTCTCTTTTGTTAATCGCGGATGGTTTTCAAGCACTTTTTGCTCATTCCAACCAGCAGCCAATAGATTTATTATATGCTCAACTGATAAACGTGTTCCCTTTATCACCGGTTTCCCAGCAAGAATCTTGTCATTTGTTTCTATGTGTGATTTCCAATCCATAGTACAAATTTACTACATATTTATATATATTACAACTGATTATGCCAATTTATCTCTATCACCTTATATGTGGAGTCCAATCATGCAACCTCAAAAAAGTTTTAGGCACAATAACCCGGTTTTTATTGACATAAGACAACGGCTCTCTTTTAACTTTATGAACTTTATAAACTTTCTACTCCACGACCTCCAGCTCGGCGAGTGTTGTATCTTCGTCAAATCATAAAAGAAGTTTTTAACTTCAATCCTGTATTGATTATACCCGTTTAATGGCAGTATAAGATGTTTTGTTCTTGAATTCAAAAATCTATTGGTATGCTTAATTTTTCCTGTCTAAAAATCCCGCCAGGGATGAAATTATGGTAGAAATTGATAGAATGAAAAATACCTCCCGCCGATCTGGTGGTTTGGTTTTCTTTTGGTTAGCCTGCATCGGCGGAAATAGTAGAATAACTCTTTTTTATAATTTTCTTTTTGTCTTGGACCGCCGAAAGTCGGTCACGGCACCAAAAGAAACAAAAAAGCCAAGGAAAAATGAAGCTTCCACGCACGAGGCCAGCCCTGGCCCCGCCATTTTTCCGGGCCGGCGCGCCTGGGTAGCAAACAATTCTGCTGTTTTCCTAGTGTTATATGGGTTTGTTAACTGCTTTTTGCTGTTGATAATAGCAAATTTCTTTTTTGGTTGTGGATATTATCTACAGTTAAATTAACTTGGAATACTTAACTATTTCTGTCTAAAAATCCCGCCAGGGATGAAATTATGGTAGAAATTGATAGAATGAAAAATACCTCCC
>CAZJDA010000030.1:0-52943 GCA_964544705.1 uncultured Bacteroidales bacterium | reverse complement strand
AATGCTTCGTCCAATGGCCATAGTGGTAATTGGAGGTTTGTTATTCGGGTTACTGCTAGTATTTATTTTTATTCCTGTGGTATATTTAATTCTGTATGGTAATAATGTGAAAATAACAAGTTGATAAATTCTTTTGAAAACTTTAAAAATTAATCCAATGAAAAAACTTTATTTGCTATCAACGTTTATGACCGCAACGACTATTCAGCTTTTCGGTCAACACAGGCATCATCCGGTGAATAACTTCAGTATCTCACCAATAATGATTTTTTTAATCGTTGTGATAGTCATTTTACTGGGCATAATCATTTATTTGAGTGTTTCAAAATCAAGAAATAGGAACAACAATGGAGATTTTTTCCCTTCCTTTTATTTGAAAGAAAGACTTGCAAAGGGTGAAATCAATAAAGAAACATTTATTGAACTAAATGAAAAAATTGAAGAATATGATGAAAACGAACACGTACAAACAGCCAAACTCAGGCTTGCGAAAGGTGAGATTTCAATTGCTGAGTATGACGAAATGATTGGGTTGCTTGAAGGTGAATAAGAAATTACAAAATAAGCTACATTCTGAACTAATTTACTTATTATAAACTAAAAAATATAAAATCATGCAAAAAATTTTAATCATCATCAACGATGCACCATACGGAACAGAAAAAGCATACAATGCTTTAAGAATGGCAATGACATTGCAAAAAGAACATGGAGACAAAGTGGAAATAAAAATTTTTCTCCTTGCTGATGCCGTATTCTGTGGCTTGCCAAACCAGAACACTCCAAACGGTTATTATAATATTGAAAGGATGTTAAAATCCGTAATTAAAAAAGGTGGGGAAGTAAAAAGTTGTGGTGGATGTTCCCAAGCACGTGGAATAGCAGAGATTGAGTTTATTGAAGGAGTAAAATTAAGCAATATGAAAGAGTTTGCTCAATGGACTGTTGACAGTGATAAGGTTTTAACATTCTAAAAACAATGCTGCCTTTGATTATGAGGTAATAGTGCTGAAAAAGACAAAAAAAATTGGAAAAAACTTGCAAAGTAAGTAAGTATTTACTAACTTTGCAGGAACAATTAATTAAAATCATTACTATGATAACCGAGCGACAACAACAAATTATAAATGCCTCGATGGAACTCATATCAGAAAAGGGTATTCAAGGGCTAACAATCAAAAACCTGTCTCAAAAGATCGGTATTACCGAGGCTGCAATATACCGGCATTACAAAAGCAAGGCACACATATTAACACATATTCTCGATACGTTTGAAGTTGGCTCCAAAAATGTGTTTAATAATTCCAACCTAAAACCTTTTGAAAGAATTGAATATATTTTTTCCAGTCATTTTAAAATGTTCTCGAAAAATAAGGCTTTAGCAGCGGTGGTGTTTTCAGAGGAATTGTTCAGAAATATGACGGTATTAAAGAATAAGGTAAGGGACATTATAAACGAGAACAATAAAAATATAATTTTAATAATTCAAGAAGGCCAACAAGGCGGTAATATAAGAAAAGATTTGCCCGCTAAACATCTCGCAATTATGATAATGGGGCCGCTTCGCTTATTGGTAAAAAAATGGGAGCTTAACAATTATTCATTTAACCTGGTAGCTGAAGGGGCAGAACTATTTTCAACATTAAAAAAATTGTTAAAGATTTAAATGAGGTAAATTTTTTTTATATGAAAGTATGTAAGTATTTACAAACATTAAAATAAAATATTATGAAACGCATTATGAATTTTACTTTACGGTGGCCAATATTGGTACTTACTGTTACCCTGGCCTTGTCAGTGTATTTCTTTTTGGAAATGAAAAATAATACAAGGATGGAAACCGACCTAGACGAATATATGCCGCAGGATCACCCGGCATTCGTTTACAGCGATTCTGCTGAGGCTATCTTTAACATCAAAGATGGAATTATGATTGCTATAGAAAATAAAGATGGTATTTACAATGCACAAACTTTGGAGAAGGTTAAATCACTAACAAAAGATTTGCAAAAGTTTAAAGAAATTGAGAAAACTGATGTTACATCTCTCTATACTGCCGATAATATCATTGGCACAGAAATGGGACTGGAAGTCAATCCTTTTTATAAAAAAGTGCCGGCGACAGAGCCAGAACTTCTTGAATTGAGAAAGAAAGTAAGGGACAATGAAATGATTAACGAACGGATAATTTCAAAAGATGAGACAGTTACCCTTGTGATAGCAGAAATTGGCGATGATGCATTCTCCCAGGAATTTTACCATCGCCTTCTTGATTTTGCCAAAAGCTATGAAGATGAAGGCCATACGCTATATGTTGCCGGAACACCCATCGTGGAAGGAACTATGGCTTACTTAGGGCCTAAAGATATGCAAAAAATGGTGCCCATTGTTATCTTGGTTATCATTTTGGTACTTTATATTACACTGCGCAATATAAAAACGACAGTCTTAACGCTTTTGGTAGTATTGCTCAGCACAATCTGGGCATTCGGGCTCATGGCTGCTTTATCCATCCCCATATATGCAGTATCCACTATGATACCCGTTATGCTGATAGCCATAGGTGTGGCGGATGGAATTCACCTTTTCAGCCACATGAAACTTTTTCAAAAAGAACATCCCGAATCATCGAAGAAAGAAATCATCAAGGATATGATAAAAAACATGTGGAAACCAGTAGCTATGACCTCGATTACCACTTCGGTAGGATTTGTTTCACTACTTACCTCTGAAGTTTATCCAATTAAGTATTTCGGGCTTTTCACTGCTTTTGGCGTTATGTCGGCTATGGTGCTTTCACTGATATTTATACCCGCCGGTATCATGACTTTTGGGAAACCTAAGTTTCCTGGAAAAATCAAAAAAGGACGGGATGAGAAGCATCCCCTGGCAGAATCTTGGACGAATAAAATATTAAACAATAAAAGAATAGTGTTTATTATTACGGCTGTAGTGATTGCTTTAAGCATCTTTGGACTACAAAAAGTGTGGATCAATTCAAGTTTTTTAGATAAGTTTGAAGATGACAGCGACATTGTGCAAACCGATGAATTTATTAATAAAAAATTCGGTGGTACAACTAAACTCAACGTTATCCTCAGCGCTGAACGAAACGATGCGTTTAAAGAGCCTGAAGTATTGAAACTGCTGAGTAAAATGCAAAAAGGCGTTGATTCCAGCATGCAGGTAGTAGGAAGTTCCTTTTCTCTTGCCGATTACATTGAGCGAATGAATAAGGTAATGCATGCCGACGATGAAGCGTATAATAAGATTCCTTCTTCGCAGAACCTGGTTGCCCAGTATTTATTACTTTACGAAATGTCAGGCGATCCAGAAAATCTTTGGAAAGAAGTTAACTATGATTACAATAAAGCCAACCTTAAATTTCAGCTCAAGAAAGATGACTCGAAATCATTGAAAGCAGCAATTAGCAAGATAGAAAAATTTAATGACGATTTCCAAGATTTAGATGTAAAAATTGATTATGCAGGTTCAGGATACAAAGCCTTAGTATTTACTGGTTTAATTTTGGAAGGGCAGATAAAAAGTTTGCTACTTTCATTGGTTTTAATCGTTGTACTTCTTTCATTGATGTTCAGGAAATTATCCATTGGTTTGATTGGTGCCGTCCCGATTACAATTACTGCTATTATGAGTTTTGGCGTAATGGGGTTGCTTAATATCCCGTTAAGCACTACAACAGCCTTGCTGGCTTCAATAGCAATAGGTATAGGTATTGACTTTGCCGTACACTTTATAGAACGATACAGGATTAACCTGAAAGCTTATTCCGATAAATTTGAGGTTGCTTCACGCACCATCAATCATTCGGGCCGTGCTATATTTTTTAATGCCATTGTTGTGATAGCAGGATTCCTGGTACTTACCTTTTCAGTATTCCCTCCAAACAGGGCACTGGGAGCACTTGTATCGTTTAATATGTTTACCAGTTTTATAGGCACAATGACGATTATGCTCATTTTGTTATACTGGAAGAAAAAAATTAAATAAATGATTGATAAGGCGCTTGCGCTTTATTAAAATTAAAATATGTAACCTTTAAAAATAAATAATTATGAAAACACACAAAAGTTTTATAACAGTGATGGTTCTGATACTATGGATAGCAACGGGTATCTTGAACGCACAAAACTTAACAGGGAAAAAAATCATTGAGAATGTTTATAACCGGGATGAAGGAAATGACCGAAAGGGAGACCTGACAATGACCCTGGTTAATTCGCAAGGAAACCAAAGGGTGCGTGAATTGAGGCAGTTTTACAAGCAATTTGGCAATATAGAGAAAAAGATCATGTTTTTTCTATCCCCGGCAGATGTGCGAAATACATCTTTTATGAGTTGGAGTTACGATGACCCTTCAAAAGATGACGATCAATGGATATACCTGCCAGCGCTAAGGAAAGTGAAAAGAATCTCCAGTGATAGTAAAGATGACTATTTCATGGGGTCTGATTTTACTTATGATGACTTAGGCGAACGTCACCCGGATGAAGACCATCATAAATTATTAAGGACAGAGACCTTGCAAGGAGAAGGATGCTACGTGGTGGAAAGTACTTCCAAAGAACCGGGTTATATGTATTCAAAAACAGTTTCCTGGATTATTAAGGACAAATGGATAGGATTGAAAAAAGAATTTTATGATGAAGACGGCGATTTTTTGAAAACACTTCATGTTAAAAAATATGATAAAATAGAGGGTTTTTGGACTGTTTTACACTCGGTTATGGAAAATGACCAGAAGAATCATAAAACCATCATGGAATATAAAGATATGGAGATAAATACAGGTATACGTGATGATTATTTTACTGAACGTATGATGACAAGAGGGCTATAACCGCCAAAATAATCCGGCATAATTAAGATATTGTAATCCATTCGGAGTATTTGTTCTCCGAATGGGTCTACAACAAATAATAAAACTTAAAAAGAAAAGGATGATGAATATATTAAAAAAAACAATAATGATAATCGGCCTAACAATGGTTTTTCAAATCGGCTACACCCAAGATGCTGATATTCATGGATATGTACGTAATTATACAGGTGTTCTTACAGATGACGGAAATTTTTCAATAATACAAAACACCTTGAACATGGATATAACAAAAACAGGTATGGATATGGGGTTTAAGGTAAATCCTTATGTATATCATTATGTGAATGACAGGCTGGATTATGGCCTTAGAGAAGCATACATTGACCTGTATTTTAAATCAATGGATATACGGCTGGGCAAGCAGCAAATTATATGGGGCCAGGCCGATGGGGTGTTTATTACTGATGTAGTTTCCCCTAAAAATCTCCGGGAGTTTCTGCTCCCCGATTTTGAAGAGATCAGGGGAGGTATTACTTCCTTAAAGGCAAATTATTATGTGAACAATCATACATTTGAGTTGGTTATGGCTCCCGAGTTTGTTCCCACGCAGTATCCTGGTAAAGAATCTATCTGGTTCCCCGCCATGTATCCTGGTAATGCATATATTGACAGTTCGCAAAAAGATGTAAAAGCTAGCGTTGAAAACAGCGAGGTATTTTTTAAGTATTCGTTGCTATCCTCTGCTTTAGACCTGGAGTTAATGGGCGGATATATGTGGGATGATGACCCAGCCATGCACATGGAACGGTTTATGAACCCGCAGACCCAAGCATTAGATTCATTGGTTATTCATCCACAGCATCACCGTATATCACTTGCAGGTGGGAGCTTTAGTACAGATATCAAAGGAGTTGTACTGCGTGGTGAAGGAGCCTTTTATGATGACAAATACTTCCCCACAACCAGCATTATGGACCAGGACGGTGTGGTTACAAAGGATTATGCCCATTATCTTGTTGGATTTGATTTTATCATTAGCGGGGTGAACTTTAGTACCCAGTTTATTCAAGAAACCATATTAGATTACGAGGAACACATCCGGCAGGATGAGGTCGAAAATACCATGACTTTTTTGGCAAAAGATGACTTTTTCAGGGATAAACTGACCCTTGAGTTATTTACCTATTATGGATTCAAACATAAGGATACCCTTATCAGGCCAAAAGCTACTTATGATATGGGAAGGGGCGTGAACTTTATCGCTGGAGCGAACCTATTTACAGGTACTGAAGGCCATTTTGGCCAGTACAACCAAAATGATATGGTGTATTTTAAACTAAAATACGATTTCTGATGGATGTTACAGAAGAAAAAATCATTAATGCAGCTAAATTGCTTTTTCTTAGGCACGGATATACCCGGACGACCACTTCAGCCGTCTCGGACCATGCTGGTCTGAATAAATCACTTATTCATTATTACTTTCGCACGAAAAAAGCTCTATACCTAAAAATTATCAGAATGGTGGTTAACAACGAGCTTATACCAATTCTGGAAAGAATTAAAAAAAGCGATTCTCTTGAAGCCCAGCTAAGGTACCTATATCAACTGCGTGAGATACTGAGTTACCAATACCCCCAGTTGCCGTTGATTCTGTTGAACCGGGAAGACCCGGGGCATAAGGAACTATTCACTGCCATCAGAGATAACAGCATTTCATTAAACTCTTTTAGAAAACATATTATTGAACAGTCACTTACTTTACCTGTTGATAAATCTGAAACTGGTTTTTTCTTATTATCTGTACTGTTAACATTTTTATTCACTAATCTATTTAAAGATGCAATGAACGCGTGGCTTAACCACTCCGATAGTGAGTATGAGAAACTGTTGGAGCAATTTTATCAAAAATTGTTTAAAAAAGAATGAATTATAAAAAATATTTACTTAAGAAATAAGTAGTTATTTACTAACAAATACTGTTAATTCTGTAACAACCGGGAAGGTAAAAAACAGACAGGCAAAATGAGCATCTCCCTTGAAGAACATTTTAACGTTGAGTTATGGAGGAGTGAGCGTTTCCGTTCATTGATACTGACCAGCTTATTGGGGTTAGAAGCAATAGTTTTGCTCATTATCTATGCCTTCTATAAGGAGCAGTATTTACAAGTATTTAAGAGTCACCTAGCAATATTTGCCATTTTAATTTTTGCTGCTGTTATAATCATTTATGAGAACTTGATTCACTATTTAATCAAAAAAGGTAAAAAGTTTTTCTTTTTAAATCCCAGGGTATTTGGGTATTTTAACAGCTTTTCTGAAATTACTTTGTTAAGTGCGCTTTTGGTATTTATTGTAGAGTATACTGGCCAGCTAACCATCTTACAAGCTCCTGCCACCTTAACTTATTTTGTATTTATCGTACTTTCAACATTAAGGCTTAATTTTAAAATATCATTATTTACCGGATTTTTTGCGGCTATTGAATTTATAGGAATTTCTATTTATTACTCAACGACGCTTGACCAGAATTCTTTTGGAGGAATATTGATACATTTATCCGGGATGCAATACTTGGGGCAAGGCTTAATCATGATTATCACAGGCATAGCTTCAGGTTTTGTGGCAGATCTTATAATAAGAAATCTACGAATATCTTACAACCATATCAGGGAAAAAAACGAGGTAATCAATCTTTTTGGACAGCAAATATCTCAGCAAATTGCGGGTAGTATCTTGGAAAAAAAGGATGAACTTAAAGGAACAAGAAAAAATGTGTGCGTGATGTTTCTTGATATACGAAATTTTACCCCATTCGTTGTGCACCATACACCTGAAGAGGTAGTAACATACCTGAATAAACTTTTCCATTTTATGATTAGTATTGTTCAATCTCATCATGGAGTGATCAACCAGTTTTTGGGAGATGGATTTATGGCTACATTCGGGGCGCCTGTTTCCAAGGGGAATATATCGCAACATGCCGTGTTGTCTGCAGTAGAAATTATTGATACGTTAAATAAAGAAATTGCCTCCGGCATGATTCCTGAAACACGGCTTGGAATTGGGATGCATTATGGAGAGGCGGTAACCGGGAATATTGGCTCATCCGTCAGAAAGCAATATTCAATTACTGGGAATGTAGTCATTATGGCTTCCAGGATTGAGCAATTAAACAAAAAATACAATTCTCAATTATTGATTTCAAAAGAGGTACTTCAAAATTTGCCCGATCCTGTAAAATCCGGATTTACATTTGTAGAACATAAAAAACTGAAAGGTAGCAATAAGTATATTTCTATTTACGTGTTTAATCAAGAACTCCAAAATTAAGCCTTGTCTTCAATTTCAACGGGAGAAATGCTTAATCCGGCAACCATAGGATAGATGTCCTATCTCTACTATAGTTTGTGCTGCTTTACGATGATATGTTTTTATCAGTCTCCCATCCTTTTCACAGAATAACCCTTTTCGCGTTTTTTTGCTTTTTCGTCCCATTTGGGTACCACTTTTTCCAGGAATTCTTCTTTTTCGCTTTCCAATTTTTCCATATCCAATCCAATAAATTCCTGGGCTTTTGCCTTGGTAGAAATATCAGGGTAGGGGACTTCTTTGTTATAATCCATTTCTGCAAGCAGCCTGGATAGTTCAAGCCTCGCATTTTGTGCTTTCACAATGCCTGTAGTGATAATCCGCCCTGTCTCCACCGGCGAATGAAACGAAGCACCGTGACTTGCCGCGGCATAATCCCATCTCCATTGGGCGTTCCTTATCTGCCATAGGATGTCATGCATTTGTTCCTCAGTAGCCCCAAGTTCCCATGCTTTACCTGCTTCAATATGAGCCCTTACAAGCAATTCTTCCAGTTTATTCCTGTTCTGGATGATCTTATCTTGTCTTTCATAAACATCATGTATCAATTCTTCCGTATTTTCCCTATGGCACACCTGGCAAGTTTTTTCGGGATACTTGAGCGGGCTAACAATGTGATGGCTACTGAATTTTTGTCCACCTTCGCTAATGTAGGGCATGTGGCAATCAGCGCAAGCCAGTCCCCTGTCGGCGTGAACACCGGTGAGGAATATCTCGTAATCCGGGTGTTGAGCTTTTAACATGGGCGCCTTGCTGATAGCATGAGTCCAGTCAACAAATTGCATGCTGTCGTAATATTGTTCTGCATCTTGGCAGGTTAAACCATCATCCCAAGGAAAAGTGAGGTAAGGAACTCCTTCTACTTTTTCTTTGTTAAAATAATACTCTACGTGGCATTGAGCACATACCAGTGTTCTCATTTCTTGGTGGGAAGCTTGTGAGATGTCTCTTCCACGCCGTTCAAAGGCTTCAATTAATGCCGGCCTTGATATCCTGAGGTTCATTGTTTCCGCATCGTGACAATCGGCACATCCAATAGGATTAACGATTTGATGGCCCCTGGAACCCCATTCGCCTTTATAAAATTCTGCTATTCCCACTTCATTCATTACCCTGGGAACATCGGGACTTTTACATGTCCAGCATGTATTGGGCATAGGGCTTTCTTGGCTGCCAATTGGAGCGCCGGTTCTTAATGAGTGCCTAATATCTTTTATCGCATATTGATGCCCTCTTGCCTGGCTATAATCCTTAGAAAAGCCATACCCGGCCCAAAGCACGGCCATTCTCGGGCTCACTTCCAGCATATCCCACCAAGCATTGCCGTTATATTTGCTTCTGAAAGATGTATCTTCAGTTTTAAGAAAAGTTTGGTATTCCCTGGGGAAATTTTCACCCCAGATCTCGTTTCTTGGCTCCCATTGCGAATGCTCCACTTGCGGGGTATAGGCAAAAACAGCTTCTGCTCTTCGCTCCATAACTGAAGACGCTAAAATTCCCAAGAAAAAAACGACGATCATCGTGGCCAGGAAAATCACCCATCCTAACCATGGCTTTTGTGATATTTGCTCTCTTATAGGTTTCATAGATGTAGTTTTTACCGATTTAAAATATTATAATTCAATGCTTTATCGAGTCTTTGTTGCTTTCTTTTTCCATTAATTGTTTTAACCATTTTGGTACAGGACTCTGGGGCACAGGAACGATTGCATTGGGTGCGCTGGACAAACTATTCACCGATCCATGGGGTACATTTTGATGGCAATCCCAACACTGTTTGTCATTCCTATACATTTGTACAGTATCGTTATAGCGAAGGAGCTTATAGTCGGTAACCAACTCCTTATGGCACCTGATGCAGTTCTGTTGTACAACTTCTTCTCCAGCTTCCTTAATAAAAATAACCTGGGGTTCATTTCTTAAAGTAAAAATTGTTGCATGCCTTAAACCATCTTTGGCTTTAAAATAATACTTGTTAAAGGCATTATCTTGTGGTACGTGGCACTCGTTACAATTGGTGTATTCCCTGTGGGCACTATGAAACCACGAGGCATATTGCGGTGCCATGATATGGCAATTAACGCAAGTTTCTGGTTTATCGGAAATATAGGAATGTGCTTTAGATATATAGAAAACGTAGAATACCAATCCAAAAAATATTCCTGTAATGATAATAACAGGTAATTTCCATTTTTTAGGAGGGATAAGTAAACGAAGCATCTTTTTCATGTTATAAAGTTACAAAGATTATGCTTATTTTTAAAAAAGAGCCATTAATTTCTATAATTTAAAAACAGACTGAATAAAAGAGTATTGGTATGAATTTCCTGGTATGATTTTACAGCAGGCCGTGTATTCTCAGGATATCAGCTAATTCTTTGTTTTTGTTTGCATAATCTTTAAGCGCTTTCTCCAACTTTTCATTTTTCTTCATCAATTCCTCATTTTTATCTTTGAACGGTTTAAGGAAGGTTCTTCTGTCCCATAAAACAAAACCGATCAACCCGATAATACCGCCTAAAACGAAATAAATGAGTGTGAAAAGGATATCTAATTTTTCATTTTGAGCAATGAATTTTTCATTTTGAGCTTCAAACTTGGCATCAACTGCTTCGAACCTTGCATTCATTAAATGTTTTAGCTCTTCAATCTTTTCAGTATTTTTTTTTACTTGCTCTTCTAATCTTATCAACCTTTCCCGGTCTTCCATAGTAAAGGAAGCCTCATTTTGACTGAATGAGGAAATCGTTATGCTAAAAAAGTATATGATTATGCATACCTTTTTCATAGAAAATCATTTTACCACAAATATACAAAAAAATCCATTAAGATTTCAAGTTTATATGGTTATTCAAACTTAATCACCTCAACAGGGCAGCTATCTGCCGCTTCTTTTATCTCGTCTTCAAATTTACTGAAATCAGCATCTTCATTAACTACTGCTTCATCTTCTATGGAAAATACATCGGGGCATATTTCTTCGCACAAACCACAAACTGTGCAACCTTCTTCAATCCATACTTTTTTTATGGCCATTTTAAAAACACCTCCTTTTAGATTTTGTTTTCTTTATTTTAATCTTATAGCGTATTATACAATCAGTTAACTTACAAATACCGTTTTCTTTGTTGGCTTTGGTGCCTTAATTACCATAAAACCCAAGTCTTCATCACTTTCATTATACCAACAATGCAAAATATCTTTTGGACTTTCTATCATGGTATTTTTATCCACGGTTTTTGTTTCCTCTCCAATTTGCACAACACCTTTTCCGTATAAAACATAAAATACAACATCAACAGGCGTTATGTGCTTTTTTAAGGATTGCCCGGGTTTTAATGTGATTACTGATACCATAACGTGATCGCTCGTGTAAAGATTTCTTGCATCAACATTATGGGCAGTGTCCATTATTGGCGTTTGCTCCAATTTTTTTGTATTGATCATAGCTCTTAAAGTTTTGTTTTTCAAATATTATTCCATTAATATTATAAGATGAGGTTGTCCAAACAGATCAAAATGACGGGGCATAATATGCGTAATATTTTCAGCTCGTATTCTTCCCAAAAATAGAGGGAATATCTGCAATGACACGAATTAAAACAACTTTGGACAACCTCATAAAATGATTACTTGTTCATGAACATCTCAACATCTTCTTCGGCTTTGCCTATTCCTGATATTCCAAACTTGTCAACAAGAATATTTGCCACGTTGGGCGAGAGAAAAGCCGGCAATGTTGGGCCTAAATGAATATCTTTTACGCCAAGGTAAAGCAAAGCAAGCAATACAATAACGGCTTTTTGTTCGTACCATGCGATGTTGTATTCAATAGGCAATTCATTGATATCGTTCACCTTGAAAATTTCTTTCAATTTAAGGGCTACCACTGCCAACGAGTAAGAATCATTGCATTGCCCGGCATCCAATATCCTTGGTATCCCGCCTATATCGCCAAGTTGCAGTTTATTATACCTAAACTTGGCACATCCTGCCGTTAGAATAACGGTATCTTGGGGAAGGTTTTCCGCAAACTCGGTGTAATATTCCCTGGATTTCATCCTGCCATCGCAACCAGCCATGACAAAAAATTTCTTGATAGCGCCGGATTTAACGGCATCCACAACCTTATCTGCCAAAGCAATAATTTGGTTATGGGCAAAACCGCCTACCAATTCACCGGTTTCCAGTTCAATGGGTGAGTCACATTTTTTAGCATGTTCTATAAGAGCTGAAAAATCTTTCGCTTCCTCGTTTTTCCTGTCTGGAATATGCACGCAACCATCAAAGCCTGCCGCTCCTGTAGTGTAAATCCTTTCTTTGTAGGAATCTTTAGGAGGTACAAGGCAATTGGTTGTGAGCAATACCGGGCCGTTGAATTTTTCAAATTCTTCTTTTTGCTTCCACCAGGAATTTCCATAATTCCCAACAAAATGTTCATACTTTTTAAAAGCCGGGTAATAATTTGCCGGTAACATCTCGCAATGTGTATAAACATCCACACCTGTACCCTTAGTTTGCTCTAATAATTCTTCCATATCTTTCATATCGTGGCCGCTGATAAGAATAGCCGGGTTGTTCCTTACGCCAAGGTTTACCTTGCTGATCTCCGGGTGGCCATAAGCTGAAGTATTGGCTTTATCAAGCAGTGACATTACGTCAACGCCATGCTTACCGCAGTCCATAACCCATGCAACCAAGTCATCGGCACTTAGTGAATCATCAACTGTTGCCACAAGGCCTTTTTGGATAAAATCTACGATGTCCTCTTCCCTGTGTCCCAGGTTGTCAGCATGTTCAGCATACGCCGCTATGCCTTTAATACCGTAGGTTAGCAGTTCTCTTAGGGAGCGAATGTCCTCGTCCTTAGTTTGCAGTACTCCAACATTAGGCGCTTTGCGCTCATATTCGGGTACGGTATAAGCATACCAGTCAGCATATTCGGGGATGGGTTTGTCAATTTTTACATCATTGTCCTTGAGCTCTTTCTCCAAGTCAATACGCAACATGATCCCATCCCTTACTTTATCAATAAAAACTTCTTTATCGAAATTGGCATTGGTAATAGTCCTAAAGATGTTCTCCATGATAAAGCGGTCGATGTCTTTCTTTATGATACCGGCTCTTTTAGCCTCTTGATTATAAAATGAAAGCCCTTTGAGAACATACATCATTTCATCTTGCATTTGTGCAACATCCTCGGTTTTCCCGCAAACGCCTTTTACGGTGCATCCAGTTCCTTTAGCGGCTTCTTGGCATTGAAAACAAAACATACTCATTTTTTTTCCTCCAATTTAAATGTTTAATTTGTAAATATTTATGGTTCAATTTTGATACCTATTTTTTTCTTACACCCATTCTTCTTTCAATTTTTCACCTTTAATGCTGATGATAATAGCTTTAACGGGCACTTTTCTTTTGGCTTGGCCGGCTGCTTCTTTTGCAAGCTGCAACAACCCGCTGCAACATGGCACTTCCATCATCATCACCGTTAGGGTGTTGATTCCTGCCTTGTCTATCATATCTTTGATCTTTGCCATATAAATATCTTTTCCCGTGTCGAGTTTGGGGCAAGCTATGGCAAGTGTTTTCCCTGCAAGGTATTTTGCATGAAAATCTCCTGCTGCAAAAGCTACGCAATCAGCGGCCAATACAAGGTCGGTTTCTTTAAAATATCCTGCAGCCGGGTTGATAAGGTGAAGCTGTACCGGCCAATGGGTCAATTCCGAACCCTGATCGGTTGACACAGGCTCTTTTTCTTGTTTTGTGCTTGTTTTATTAAAAGCCATAGCCATTGCTCCAGGGCAGGCTCCTTCTTTAGGTTTCATATCTTTTTCTCCTTTTTCGTTCATTTCTAATTCACCGGTCAACGCATCCA
The DNA here is from genome assembly GCA_964544705.1 of uncultured Bacteroidales bacterium. Lineage (GTDB taxonomy): Bacteria > Bacteroidota > Bacteroidia > Bacteroidales > CAZJDA01 > CAZJDA01. The sequence continues at coordinate 38,850 of CAZJDA010000030.1, read as the reverse complement.
AGCTGAAAGGAAGCGTATCCCTTCTTTTTGATAAATAGTCCAGCCCTTCAGCCAGCAATTCACTTTCATTATGTTCTTTTAAATGCTGCAAGTGGGCTTTAACAAGATTTTTCCCTTTTGGGATCATTTGTTTCAAGGTTTCGGTTTCGTTGTATGGCTCTGCTTCCCTTTTCTCTATGGTGATGGCATCCTCGGGGCAATGTCCTATGCATGCGCCAAGCCCGTCGCACATCAATTCGCTTACCAGCCTGGCTTTTCCATCAATGATCTGCAAAGCACCTTCATGGCAATTGGGAACACATAATCCGCAACCCGTGCATTTTTCATCATCTATTTTAATAATCTCTCGTTTCATGTTGTTGTGTGTTGTTTGTTGAGAATTTAGAATTCAGTATTCAGAATCCAGAATGCTGACTTCAAATTCAATGAACGCTTTAATTTTATTTCGGTACGAAAATACATAAATGAGATGAAAGAAAATGTAACATATGTTACAAAGCGGCAAATTATTTGGAAAATTCGTTATATTTGTTGAAAAGAAAATTAAGGATTTATGGAAATAAAAGCAGATGACAAGATTATAAAGAAGCTTTCGGAGAAGTCGGTAATGAAAGCAGAGGTATATGAAAACACGTTAAAGGTATTTAACGAGGTAAAAAAGATAGGCAAAGCCCTTTCGGAGGATACCAAAAAGAAGATGCGCGATGTAAGTGATAAGATCTCGGTAGATTATACAGACAGGGGCATGTACGAGGCACAGCTAAAATTTGCCGGCGATACGCTTATTTTGATGATGCACACCAATATTTTCGAGTTTCCTCGCCACCACCCGGTAATGAGGACCTCTTACATAAAAAAGGATGAATCGCGGTCATATTGTGGTGTGATCAATATTTTCAATTTCCTTTCCGATTCATTTAAATACAACCGTGGCAACGATGTAGGATATCTTGTTGCCCGTATTTTTATCAATCGTGAGCTTCATTACTTGGTAGAAGGCAAGAGCGAGATCATTTTGCAATACAATAATTTCATCAATGAAAAGATCAACAAGGAGGCTATTAAAAACATCCTGGAATCAGCTATTCTCTATTGTATTGATTTTGACCTATTAACACCACCTTACGATAATGTAAAAGAAGTAAGTGTGCAGGAATTCCAAGAACGGTCGAATGTAATGCAGTTAAAAACGGGCAAGCGGTTGGGATTTAAGTTCCAGGCCGATCACAAGGAAGCCCGGAAAAGCAAGGAATTCAAGGGTGGAGAGATAGAATAAATTTTCGCACAACTGTCCGAACATCTTTTATTTCTTTTAATTTGGCTTGATTAATGTTATAGTTTATGACAGAAACCTGGTTTTTAGTGGCATAGTAGACACTTATCACCTCCTTCATGTATTGACGTTTTAAAACGGTTTTCACTTGGGTTTCAACGCTTGTCTTGGTTAGAAACACCTGCTAACTCTTTAACCTAGTTTAATTTCAAAGACCCGATGTGGTGTAGGTTGTTATGTTTGCCTGTAAAAAAAATGTATATTAGCTATTTAGAAAGTGTGGAGTTTTTTTTTCGTAAACTCTCGTTTGGTTTGCAAAGATTTTTCTTGTTTTTTGCTTTTCGCTTGCATTTTTTGCATGAAAACGAAAGTTTTCCTGTCTCTTTATAGGATTTTTGCTTGCACTTTTTCTTGCTCATACAACTACCTGTTATTTGTATTGATAACATCTAACCCTATGGAGTTGTTTAATGCCAGCTAATTTTTCCGGGAATTACTTCACCCAAAACTCAAATCCTTCCTTTATTTGATCCCTCCTCAGCCAAAGAATAAAATAATATGGAATCATCAAACCCACAGCTACAAGCCCTGCAAGGCCTTCGTTGTTGGTTGTGGCGTAGATGCTTACTAAGGCGGTCATTAAAATAATGAAAGGAAGGATGTACCCCAAAAAGAGCGCTTTGAAACCTTTTCCCTGCGACATCACCACGGTTACTTTATCATGCATTTCATATTGGTGATGCGGTTGGCGTTTTACTTCAATAAACTTTTCTTTCATATCAGAAAGGTTGCACATTCCTTTGGCATGGCAAGAGGCGCATGCCGACTTGGCAAGAATCTTCACCTGGATGCTGTCTTTTCTTACTTCTTGTACAATGCCTTCGTGGCAAATATCGTTTTGTGAACTCATAATGCAAATGTATTTCTATCAACCGCCGCCAATTACGAAAATTACGTTTATGTCATCGCCATCAACTACCTCGGTTTTTGTAAAACCAGGCTTTTTTACCAATTTACCGTTTAATTTCACCACTTTGCGATGATAGGTAAAGTTCATTTTCTCCAAAACCTTTTCAAGTGTGAGTTTATCTTCTTTGAATTCTTCTTTCCTGTTATTTATTGTTAATCTCATCTGTTATAGAATTTTTTGACTATGCTGCGATTTGCTAACCTTCTAATATTATTCAAATCTTCTATCAATGAATAATGCCTGTTATGGCCTGTTTTATCCAGGTTTCCTTTTGCCACTCTTTGATGAAACAATTACAATTTTATAAGGTTGAACCATTTACTAAATTTTATTATCACCCAAAATGAGCGATGCTCGCTTACGATTAAGAAATTGTATGCTTTTCACCTCACCTATTCGGTGAAAACCGACAATTTCTAAATCGGGGTGAAACCTAAGTAAAGCGCTTTTTCACTACGTTCAAACCGCTCAACTTAGGTATCAATTATTACCTCCAGCACCTGGTTTGCTTGCATGTTAGCAACCATAGCCACCCTGGGGGCTAAAGGCGGAACATTTTCTTCGGTTTCGGTATGTTCATCGCCACAAATATATAAATTATCTATTTGCCGCAATTTAATGCTTTCGTTACTTCCATACCCGGCAATTCCCGAACCTGTTATTAATGGCTTCCCGGGGAAGTGTTCCAATGCAAACTCGATGAACATTTGCTTTTGGCCTGGCAGGTCAAAAGCTTCAACAAGCACATCACAAACGGAAAATATGTCCTTGGCATTATCAGCTGTTACCTTTTTATCATGGGTTTCAACAACCACCGCCGGGTTGATCTTCTCAATATTGATTTTTAGGGCATCTACTTTTTTCAACCCAAGTTGTTCCAGGAAAAAATATTGCCTGTTGAGGTTGGATTTAGAAACCACGTCAAAATCGGCAACCACGATTTTTCCTATGCCAACCCGTGCAAGAGCTACCGCGCAGTTGGAACCAAGTCCACCGGCACCTGCTATGCCTATCGTGTAATCTTTTAGTATGCTTTTTATTTGCTCAAAAGTTAGTTTTTTCATACTTGGCCGTTTTGAATAAAAACTTTGTGCATATATTTTGAGAACACCGGTGTTCCGTGTCCCTGGGCAATTAAATCCAAAACCCTTTGATCGTTTTTATCGAATATGGAACCAAAAATGTACCTTATGGGTTTATAACGAAACATCTCTTTAGAAAGTATTCCTGAAGGCCCAAAAAGGTAAGCATCTGCTGTATCCTGCAAACGGCTCATGAGTTGGTGAAAAGTACCGTTTATAACGGTTGTGGAGGTTAAGATAACACAATCTGCATCTTTGAGGTACTTTTCTTGGTCGTGCATGGGGATCAGCGCTTGGTCATCTTTGCCTTCGTCAAACACATGCACGGGGATGTTGGCTTGTTGCATCTTTTTGAATAATGGCCTGCACAGCCCTATCATCACGATTTTTTTGTAATGCCCGAATTCCAGTTCATCAAAAATATCGCTCTCTTTATTGTAGGAATTGTTATAATTGAGCAAAGCGTTGAAATAGGCTGTAAGTATGATTCGGTGTTCAACATTTTTGAAATCCGGCGGCTGCAAAGCAGGTATGGTTGCAGGCATCGTATTGTTAAGCACAGCGCCAAGCCCTATATGTCCATTTTCCAGGACAATGGCAACATATTTATCCCCTATAACATAATTTGCAATGGTTTCTTTCTCAAAACCATGTTTTTCGAATAAAATTTGAAGCGGGTCTTTCATTGTATTGGGGTTTGGTGGGGCAAAGGTAGTATTAATATTTCTTCCAAAAAAATCAATGGTGCAAATAGAATGCATTTTTAGGCTGTTACTTTGTAATGAAACTTTAAACTGATATATTATGAAAAAAGGTCTAATACTTACATTTGGTTTTATGTTCTTTTCAATTTTTGGCTATAACCAAGTTATGGTTGGCTTAGAAACATCCATTGTTATTAATGCGCTCTCAAAAGAAGGGTTTTACTTTGAGTTTAATAAAAAGAAAGCAGTTGAATCTAACAACGGGGATACAATAGTTTCCAATGAATTTTTTTGGAGAAGGTTAGATGATTATGGATTAGTGAAAGAATACAAAGGCGTAATTTTTGAAGAAATAGACTACTACAAAGGTTATTTCACGTTAAAAAGCTTGCTACATCCAAATTATGGATATATTACCACTTATTATTCTGGAATGGAGTTTAGGGGTTTTTTTGTTAATAAGGAGAAAATATGCTATTTCATTAAAGATTATACCGAAGGGTATACGCATTTTACTGCAATCTACACTACATTGGAAGCTGCGAAGGAGATGGTAACTCCTGAACAATATTCAAAATTAGTAGCCATGAGTTTGTTTTAACTTTCCATAAATTCAATCACTTTCCAACCAAAAGTTTGCTTTTTATTGTTGTAAGTTTTGATTGCCCTTCCATGCAAGTTATTGTTTGGGAGGTTTTTGTTTTTATACTTTCTAACCAATTCAGGAGAAACAATTGCGTCATCCAAAAATCCGATTGGCAGGTGTTCTGGCAATTGCAGATTACCAATTACTTCCTTCTTAAAATCAGGAATTTCTTTATTTGTAGGAAATGCAGCCAAAGTATGTAAGTATTGACCCTTTTTGCTCATGCGTTTTTCCAATACTAATTCATAAAAATCACCTTCTTTTGGCTGCAATCCACTTCCAATGTATTTGAAATGGCCAAGTATGTCTTCATTTACTATAAAATACATAATTTTTTTGGCTCTATTTACGGAATAAACCATTCCTGTTTTGGAAGGCATGTCTTTATATAATAAACCAATCGCTTTGTGAGCATGTTCTTTGTAAAATACAACATTGCTATTGTTAGCTTTTGTTTCAACATACCACGATTCCTTCATCCAATTTGAAATTATTGAAGGAACTTCCCACCTTTCTGATGTGTAAGTATGGAATAGCTTTTCAATCTCTGTTTTAGCGCATTCCCTTTTATTTAAAGAAAGAAGCACTTTTGCAAATTTTGTTCTGACCTTCACCAGCATCTTTTCAGGCGAGGAAGTCATTAATGCTTTTGACAAACAAGTCAAATAAAGGGTTTTGTCTTTTTTATGAAAATCTGCCAATAAATCCCACACCCAGAAATCTTTTGATTTTTTACGGGCAAAGGGCAAAAAGGCTTTTAAAGCTTCTTCTTTTTCTCCCTGCTCCAATAAAAGTTTGCCGTAGTAATATGGAGGGTAAACAAACTCCGGATGCTCTTTTATCAGCTTCTTTAGCTTGGGAAGGAATGCCTCTATTCGTTTATTGTCGATTAGTTTTGCAAACTGAGTGCCTGTAGAAGCATCAACAGGTTTTAATTTCCCTTTCAGTATATTTTTTGCAACATGGATATACATTTGCTCCGCAAGGGAAAGATAGCTTTTTCCATTCAATGTATTTGTCCTTTTTTCATAATCTTCTTTGCGTAAATTATCCAGCCCCCACCAGTCGATAAAAGCATCGAATTTTTTCCACTCTTCTGCAAAGCTCATAATTCGTTCAGCAATGGTGCTGTGCAATATGCCCGGCTTCTTATAATTTAATTTCTGAAAGGCTTCTAATAGCGTGTTGAGTATTGAAAAATTAATGTTACCCTTTTTCTTCAAATTTGAAAGGAACGAACTTAAAGGATAGATTAGTGCCTCATAGAAGATACTGTCCTGATTATTATCTGCGATGTTCAATGCAGCAAATTCATTGAAATATTTAATGAACAATTCGTAATTTTCGGGCGATGTGTTTTGCTTCAGCAAATCATAAAGCGTCCATCCCATTGCCCTTTTAAGCCACAGGTCTTCGGGGTTTTCAGCAAGAGCTTTTTCAGCTTCCTCATAAGCCTTTTGTGTTTCGCCGGATTTACGAAGTTTAAATATTTCAACTGAGTGCATAAGTTGGTTGTTTTAAGTTCTTAATAAGTTCATAAACATCCAGAATTAATTCATCCCCTTGAAATTTAACTTCCTGGGCAGCAGTTAAAATGCCTTTATCATTATAAATAAAATCAATGGTAGCTGTTTCTCCATTCCTTTTAAAAAAGTATCGTTCCCGATTGTTAAGGCGCTGAATATTTGCAACAGCAATATTCTTCTTTAAACAAAGAGAAATAACAGAATTATACAAAGCGAAAAGAAAGGGCTTTTCAGGGTCAATCAGCGGAGGAAAAAACATGAGTTCTATATTTAAGCCCGGTGCAGCACTATTGGGCAATGCAATCTCAATATTGCTGTGTTCAGCAAATAATTTATGCAGCTCTTTATAAAATTCCTCATCATTGGTTCTTTGCAACAATACTTTGGAGAACGAATAGTCCTTTTTATAATAGAAGATAAGATTAGCAAACTTATTCTCTCTTTTAAAACTATATATTTCTTGAAAAGGTTCGTGCGCTACCTCAAAAATTTTAATGTAGCGATTCTGGGACAAATGTTTTATCTCAAAAAATTTCTTTTGCAGTTTTTCATGCATTTCCTCAAGATCGTATTCTGCAAGCTCTTCAAAAACTTCCGGGCTTATTTCAATTACCTTTTTCTTTATTTTCGCACCTTGCATTCTCAGCAGTTCCTCTTTTGCAATAGAAGGAACAAAGGAAATATTATTAAATGGTGTAAAGAATGGTGGATGAAGATTATAGAGGAATTTACTCGTTCTTGTAGCAGCGGTGTAAGCCCAGCGAAAGAATGACGCACTGCTTTTCCCTTCAATGATGGGGTTTTCAATAAAATCTCCCAGATTTTTCTGCTTGTTATAATCCCATACAACAAACACATGTTTCCACTCTCCGCCTTGCGCTTTGTGGCAGGTGATGGCATATCCGTACTTTATTAAAATACAATTGAAATAGGGATCATTCTTTATGGCTTCCGTAAACTCTGGAGTCCCTTGTTTTAGTTTTGGGTTTTTAATTTTAAAAGCGATATACAAAGCATCCTGCTCAATTGAAGTGAGAGCGGCATCATCTGAATTCAGGAAATTATCCAGCATTTTTGCTTTCACTATTTTATCTTCCCCATTTTCAGCAGTAAAAAGCAATTCTACCGTTCTCCATTGCAATTGAACTGTATTGCCTTGAACCGGAACGTTCATGTTTTCGGTAGTCGGGCTGGCACTTATTACTACACCAAATTCCCCGTTGAGAATCTGTTCTTTATGGTTATTCCTGCTGATGATAATGCGATCCCCTGGCTGGGGGTATGATGTTTCTTCAAAAATTTTGCTTCTGATGCTTTCGTTGAGTTCCTTTGCAGTGCGGTTTTTATAGGTAATGATAACATTGTTTTCTTTTTTGGCTATAAATGACGGGATAAATTCTTCATAATCCAATTGAAAGATTTCGTTTTTATCAGGGGAAAAATCGAAATGATTATGAAAACCGCTTTTAATGCAGTCTCTTAAAATTGTGGTTTTGTTTAAGATATGTCCCTTGGTTTGCCTTACCGGGAATGTCATTTCGCAGGAAGAAGGATTGCATCTAAAGGCTTCTTTCAGGTAATCCTCATCCAAAGCAGGAGAAAAATTCATGCCAATCGGAGGAAGCTGGGCAGGGTCTCCAATAAAAACAATTTTGGCATCAGATTTAGGATTAGAAAAATTAGCAAATTCCATTAAATCATTAAGCAAGCATCCACTACCAAAGCGAAAATGTTCATTCTCTGAAAACTCATTAGAGATCATGGAAGCCTCGTCGATTAGAAATACAGTTTTTGATGTATTTTTGTCGTTGCGCAATTTGAAGAAGTATTTGAATGTTTCTCTCCCGTCTTTGTCTTTGGTTTTGTATTCTTTCAAATCTTTGAAATCATATATGGCAGAATGGATGGTTGTAGCCCTGCAATTTGTTTTTTGGCTGATAACATTTGCCGCCCTTCCGGTGGGAGCCATCAGGCGAACATGCATATTTATTTCACCAAGGAATTCTATCAAGCCAGCCAGCATTGTGGTTTTGCCAGTACCGGCATAGCCTTTCAGCAAAAACACTTTTGCATCTCCTATAAGGAAGTTTTCCAGTTTGCTGATTGCAGTTTCCTGGTCTGGTGTTAGCTCTATGTTGTTGAAGTGGTGAAATATACTCATAGCAATAGTTTTAAAGTTTATGCTACAAATATATTGTTCGTATGTGCAGGTTATTTGCACACTTGAAAACAAAAAATCAGTGGCATAGATAGTGCTTTGGTTATCAGTAATTTAAGATATGTCTTTTATGATAGCAATCTCAAATATTCAATTTGGGATTGCTCAACACAGGAATCGATAAATTCTGCGAATACTTTAGGTTGCCTGTGAGCCTTTTCAAGTGCAGCGATATACTCAACCCTTTTAATGGGGGGGATGATGGTTATGGGATAGCCGCTTTGCAGTAAACATAGGTTCATCAATAGCCGTGCAACACGGCCATTGCCATCCACAAACGGATGTATGCTGACAAAATCCAAATGGACACGGGCGGCCCTATCAATGGGGTGCATCCCGAAATTTATTCCTAATTCACTGACAAACATTCTCATAATTGGCGCCACTTCATTGGGTGGAGGAGGGACAAACTCGGAACCGGAAATAAAGGCTTTTATTTTGCGGTATTTCCCAGCGTTTTTCTCGTCTATCTTTTGGTAGAACAGTTTATGTAAATTCTTAATGTCTTTCTCAGTGAAACCCTTGGATTTTGCTAACTTCCACATAAAGTCATAAGCCACAGCATGCCCTTCTGCTTCCAGGTGATCTTTTAGGGGCTTGCCACCTACGGTCAGCCCATCTTCTATCACCACTTTGGTTTCTGATTCTGTAAGCGTATTCCCTTCCAGTGCATTGCTGCTATAGGTAATGCCAATCTTGTAATACTGGCGCAATTGCTCCAGCTCCTCCACCTTCAATGGCTTGAGCTTATTAATTTGCTGTTGGAGTTTGTCTGTGTTTTTGTGGGGCATGGGGTTAGAGGTTTAAAGTAATATTTTTACCAGTTAAGAGGAATCCAACCAATCCAAATAGATCTTTGATTTCCTTTTCAATTCTTATTTTTGTATCTCCTTCATCTCTTTTTTCTCGCTCTGTTTTTTTATAGAAATTTGAGCCGGTATCTTCTCCGTGTGTGAGATATAGTTTGTTTCGTAATTCATTAAGTTTCTTTAGATTGCATAGGTAATTTGGTTCTTTTTCATTTCCAGCCAATTGTTTTTTCTTTTTAATGAGAAAAGCTATTTGCATGAAAAGTTGTTGTTCATTATTTCTTTCATCTCTTTGCAAGGTATTATTAATGTGAAATTCTCCATTTTTATCCAATTTTAAAGCTGTTTTTCGCTCATAATCTAAGTCATAAAAATCATTTTGGTTAATACTGTATTTTCCATTGTTATCAATTTTGACTTTATAAGTATATTCGATAAAAACATCATTTTGATTTTTAATAACCCATTTGAAATGCTTTCGATATGGAGTGTTTAAATATTTCAGTTCATCTCCATTTGGATGTTTTTCAATTGGATTGCTGGAATTGTCTTTTAATATTGTTCCATTGAAATCCTTTATTGGCCAAATCGGAGATTGAGTTTTTTTGTAATAAACTTCAGATATTTCATTTAAAACGCTCCAAAGAGTAATGTAAGCAAGTTCAATATCCGAGAAATAAAAGCGTTGTTCGTTATAACTGCTCTGTTCTTTGCCTCTTTTCAAAAGACCGAAAAACATTTCTAAGCGTTCTATTATTCTGGATTTGAATTGATTTGCTCCCACAATATCTTGTACTTCAGGTAAGAAATTGTTTTTGATTTCTTCAATTTTCCCCCAAAAATCTTTTAAATATCTTCTACAAAAACATCTCTCTATTTCATTTTTTAATTTTTCATAATGTAATTTGGTATCAGTCATTGAATAATTAAATTCAGGAGACTCTTTAATATAATATGCCTCTGCACCTCTTTTTAATGCTGGATTAATATTCCATATTTTATTAGATGCTGTAATTACAATAATCTGATAACCTTCATTATATCTTAAATATTCCTCGATTAATTTATAACCGCTGAGATCTTCAGGTTTTATATCAGCAGTATCAATATCTTCAACCTCTGGATGTAATCTTAAATCAATGAAAATTAAATCCCAATTTTGGTCTTTTAATGAAATACATTCATTATAAAACCCATTGAAATCTGCAAAGTTTTTCGTTTCAGTATTCTTGTATTTACTACTATCTATTGCAACAAAACCCTCTTGGGCACTATTAAATATATTTTTTAAAACTTTTTCCCAGCCTTCATCATTTTGATCATCAATTAATAATATTTTTTTTCCATAACATGAAATTTTTGCAATATCTGCAAATTGATTCTTCTCGTAACTTTCATTAGATACAATCAGGTATTTTGAATATAAATGATTCAGTTTATCTCCGATTTCATCATTTTTGAGAATTTCATTTCTTAAACCTATAACTGAAGCTAATTTAAAGCAACCCCATGCATTTGCAATGCTGTGTTTTCCTTCTTCTTCAGTTTTGCTAAGCTTTAAGTGATTAAGAATGTTTGGTTTATATCCATTGTCTTCACAAGATTCAATATTTTTAATCACATCTATGACTTCTTCTTTTTCAAAAGAAGCTAATTCTGTTCCTTTTGTATATAATAAATGATGAAGGTTACAAAGACTATCTGATGAAGATGTTAAATTTAAGGAATCAACAGTGATGTTTTCAAGGTCTTTATCTGTTAATATGATAATAGGTATAAGTCTTTTGCTTATATCTATTTCATAATTTAAACGTATGTGCATCGCAATTTTTAATCCTATTATATTATCGGTTCCATCCAAAGAGAGGGAAAGCGGAATAATAATCTTTTGGATGTTGTTTTCAATAAGCATTTTTGATGTCCACTTATGCCATTCATTATCAGAAGATTTGTTTTCGAATGTAATAATATTATCTTTATTGAATTCTAAAGATTCTATCATTTTATTTATTTTATCTGAATGATCTGATATAATACATGATATATTCATTATTTCTTGAATTTTAGATTTCTTTTATTGATGATTTTTATTATTTCTTTTGTCGGGGTTTCTTTTTCTATCCAGATTTTCAACACATCTTCATCTTTAAATAGAATTTTTAAATTGTTTTTAAATTCCGAGTTGTATTTCAATTCATTCAAAGGATGTAACCTTAAAGTTTCTATTATTTTGTTGCAGACATCATTAAATTGGAGTTTTTTGTAATTCTCCCTCCAGAATAACAGCCTAGTTTCTATTTCTCCTGATAATATATAATTGTCGAGAAATAGTTCTAAGTTATTATAGAAATCTTTTTTGTTTATTTCATTGTTATTAAGATCGGAATCTATTCGTAAACTAAATTTTAAAACAGGAATGTTTTCTTTTTTAAGGGTGTTTAATAAATTCTCTTTAAGTGTACTATTGCTTTTTGATATCAATGAATCACCTTTTGTGCTAAGGAATTGAACTGAATCATGGTAACAAAATAATATACATTCATTAAACAACTTAATAATTTCATTGATATCTGTACTTTTCACTTTTACAAAAACCTTACAAATATCTTGATATTGTTTTTCTTTTAGATACTCAACATCATTATACTTATACCTATCCTCAAAAGTGTCATCCAGTATTATAATCATTTTAATAGAACTTTAATATATGAGTGAAACCTAATGTATCATTGGTGTTTACATCAAAAATCTTTTCAATTTCCTTTTTATCATCTGATATGATAACCTTTCTTTTTTCACCATCGTTAAATTTAGCTTCAATATCATAATTGCATAACCCCCATAACAAATTTCTAATTTCTCTCAAATCACCTTTTAAAAAATCTGGGTCATTTGATTTTTTTAGGCATTCTGAGTCGCAATGAATAATTTTAATTATTTTATTGCATTTATTTCTTGCTTGATTGTCTTTATCATATTCTATCTTCAATTCAAATTTGAATCGTTCTTCTGCTTTATCTTTGATAGTCCTTAATATCCGTCTAAAAGCTTCGCCTAAAACATCTACGTCTGTATAAAATTCAGCAGATTTTAAAGAATATTCATTATACTCTATTTCAAACATCTCAATTTCTTTTCCAAAAACATCTATTAAACACTTTTCTACAAAACCGAAAAATTTGCCCTCTTTCATTTCGATTGAATTTTGAAAAGGAAGGATCATTTTTTTTTTCCATTTGGAGTCAAGCCAAGGATGTTTGGTTTGTGTTTTTTTATACCATTCTATAAAAGAATTTTCTGACCAACCATAACCAGGGTAATATTTCTCGTTATTAGGTTTTCTAATATACCATTTTGGCTCTGTAGAAAACGCAAATTCTTCCACTCTTCTTTTTATTGTATCTTTAACATTTGGATAGTCAACAAGCGCCTTATCAAATTCCCTTTTACATGATTCAATATAGGTTTTATATTCTGGTTTGTCATCTTTAAATTCATGTGTTAGGAATTTTAATTCTTTGCTGTCTTTGAATAAGGTTAAAAAGGTTGTTGTATCCTTGGGGTTTGGTGGTGTAGAAGAACTAACTCTTTCTTTTATATTTTCAGATTTTTTTAATTCAACTTTTTCCTTTATCTCCCCCAACTCCCGCATTATCCTCTCCTCCATCTGTGGCAGTCCCTCCATTTCCTTCGAGAGCAAATCAAAATACCTATTCTTTAGCTTATCATCTGCGGTTTTAATATGTGGGATTAGGCTGGAGATGAATGCCTGGCGGCTTTGTTCTTTGGGTTTTTCCGGCTGTTTTGGTTCTTTAAGTGAGGTTTCAGTTTTGCTAATTGACTCCTTTTTGTCAACAATTTTGGGCAATGGCAAATTAAAAAAATCTTCAATCTTCTGCTTCCTGGTTTTTTTAACTGGTTTTTTTAATTTTTTAGCTTTTGTTTCGTAGGCTACTTCAGGTTCTTTCGCAATAGATTTTTCTGCTTCAATTTCAGTTTTCGGAAGTATTGTTTTGAATTCTCCTTTTTCGTTTTTTCTAATTTTAAGTTCATAAAATTCTTCTAGCGGCTCTTCCAAAACAATTTTATTCTCTTCTATTTTCAATAATTTTGCGTTTTTTTCAAAAGCTTTTTGGCCTATCCAATAGGTTTTGCCAGCGAAAAAGAATTTATAATTGGCAAAACTCTTTCCAGAGGCTTCATCTTTATATTCTCTCTTTTCTTTTATTTCAAACTCCATATATCAACTAGCTTTAGTTTCATAAAATACCTCCATTGCCTTCTCTATGCCCTGGGCTTCCCAAATATCAATTATTTTCTTTAAATCTACTTTACCATAGAGGTGGTTGTGGTATAAAGTTAAAAATTGTTTGGCATATTTCTTATAAAGTAAATCTTTTTCTCCTCGCACCATTTTCATGTAATCTAATTTGCCCCGCAAAACACTTATGAAGTTCGGGTTGCCTTTTTTTACATGGCCTTTGTCTTTTTTATAAGCTGCCAAAAATTTGTCGTTGGCTTTTTCGTAGCCCAGCTTTTCCCAATTGTGGAGCATGGCACGCACATTGGCCATGTAGCTGCGTTTCAGGTTGGGGGTTTCATTTACGGTGATGCCTGTTACTTCTTTGCGGTAGCCGTTTTTTTGCAAACGGGTTTTGCTGTCGTTAATGGTGAAGTTTTCCTTTTCTATTATTCGCTTCAATTCTTTCATAAATGCACCATCAACTTGAAAAGCATTGTGCATGGATGAAAAGGTGATGTCATCTGCATAACGTGAATACACACAACCAAAGCGTTTGGCAACTCCTGTGAGTTTGCGGTCTAAACGCTGGCAAATAGCATTGGTAAGCGTAGGAGAAGTTGGTGCGCCTTGCGGCAATTTCCCTTCGTGGCAGCATAAGTTCGCAATTAAAAATGCCAGTTCGTCATTGAGTTTGAACGGCTCCAACTGCAGCACTGTTTTTACCCTGCGGAAATCAACAGATGGGAAAAAGTCCTTTAAATCGGTATTGAAGACATAATGCCTTGCAGCATGCAAACGAGCATTGTCAACTATGTTTTTGTTAGGTACAAAACCCATTGCAGCTTTATGTGGAATGAAAACAGTGTTGAAGGCTGCATTTATCAACATTTGTATGTGTTTCAATTGCTTCACGGGAGCAGCAATAAGGCGTTCTCCTCCACTTTTCTTTTTAATGGAAAATTGTGTATAGCGTTTTTGTGCAAAATTGGGATTGGCATAATAAGTAAGTGACTTCAACTTCAATGGCTTTGCCTCAGAATAGTCTGCATAAATAACCTGCTGAACAGCATTCAAAAGCCCAAGCAAGTCTTCTTTGCTTTGCAATTGTGCAAATTTCTCTTTAATGATAGCTATATGTGCAGGCTCAGTTATTTTCATTTTTTTGTTAAATCTAAAATTACATTCTGGGCATTGAGCGAAGTCGAAATGCCAATTTTAATAAACGGGCTTTGCCTGATATTCTTTATGTATGGAATGGTTCATTATCAGAACATTAAGTCCTTCAATAGTAATTCATTCATAACTCATTCATAACTCATTAATTATAAATCAATTAACAAGACGCAGAGCAATATTAATGAATTAACATTCAGCCTGCCGAAGCAGGCAGACACTGCGAAACGCTCGTGCATGGTCAATATCTTGTGGCTAAAGCCCGTTATGTAAAGAACAATTGTTTTGCTAAATTATAAAATATTGTGCATTATTGATGGAACAATGACTTAAAAAGATAAACTGCCAACATTGCGAGCTGACTATAACGCTTGTTCCGGCAAAACTGTTTAATTTTTCCAATTAGTTCGGAAAACATTCAATTTTGAAACAAAGATAGAATGTGAATGTGCAATCTTTTTGCATAGATAAATTTTATTTGTGATTTTTTAAACTTAGCTCTATCTCTTTTATGATTTCATCTTTTAAAGACTTAGGTTTTAATACTTTTATTCTGCTTCCTTGTGACAAAATAAATTTTCTGAATTCAAAATTAACAATAAGCTTCAAAGAAATTATCGTTTCATTTTTATTCGATTTTATGACTTTCTGAGTTTGATGGATTGGTTTAGTAAGAATGTAGGGTGCTGCTTGGGGGTGCAGCCACAGGTGTATTTCTTCCAATTTTGAATTGTCGGGTTTGGTAACACCTACGATATTGTCATACAAATTTAAAGCTTCTCTCCTATATTTGCTAATGAATTCATGGTTTTCAACTTTTTCAATGCTTTGAATCCGTTCCAGTCCAAAATTAGTAATTCGCTGTTGTTCTTCGTTCCAGCCTACCAAATACCAACGGTTATTGTATTCTTTCAAAAAGTAAGGATGCTTTGTAAATTCTATTGGTTCTTCAGCATCAAATGGTTTGTAATTAATTTTAAGTACTTCTCTTTCCTTGATGCTTTGATAAAGACTGTTTAAAAATTCAGAACCTTTGAAGTTTTTATTGTTATCCAGCAAAATATATTTTCCCTCAGGAGAATCATCAGGTGTACTCTCACTTTCAATTTTGGTAATTGTACCATAAATTTCATTATAAAAAGGTAGATCATTAAACTGTTTCAGTACTTTGGCTGCTTCTTCCAGGTTGGCAATGTCGGTTTCATTAAGTTTACTTTCATTAATGGTGAAGTTTGGGTCTGAATAATAATAAATCCACTCTTTCTTGCTGATTTTTTCACAAACGATAGGAGCCTCATAACCTCTAGGATATTCAGATTTCATGAACCCAATATCATATCGAAACGTTCTATCGCTAATACTTTCTGCGAAGCCGTTTTCGCTTAGCTGATTGCTAACTTCATCCATTAGCATTTCTTTCGTCCAATTTTTATTTCTGTCACGCAAACAGCGGTCTAAAACTCTCCAGCGAAAACTTGCATTTTTATTAACAGGCATAACTATCGGTTTTAATGAAACGAATAGTGCAAATATAGCAATTATTTGTGCAACGTTTTTGCACAGTTATATTAATCGTTTAATTGTTGGATGATTTATTTTGCTCGAAATGCAAAAAAAATCAACTCGTTAAAGCGGTTTAAAAACTTTTTTGAACAAAAAAAAATACTATTTTTGCATATAGGTTTATGAAAATGCTCTAACATTATAGCTTTTCAAGCCTTAGCCGAAATTAATACTAACACGAAATAATATCAACAATGGACAACTACAACATTGAAGAATTAAAGAAAAAACACAAGCTACTCAAAGAATGGAATTACGAGTGGCGCCCCGTTCAAAGGGGATACAACGACAGGACGCTCTATATCAACTTTTCTGATAACGAGATCAAAGAAAAACCTGTTAGCGAAGAGATGAAAGAAAAATTCGTTGGTGGCAGAGGTTACGACCTTAGGTTGTTATGGGACGCTACCAAGCCTGATACCAAGTGGAATGATCCCGAGAATGAGATCGTGATCTCAGGCGGCCCTATTTGTGGTATTACACAATATTCAGGTACAGGAAAAGCGATCTGTGCCACCATCTCACCACAAACAGATATCGTGATTGACAGCAACGTAGGTGGACACTTTGGCCCATTCTCTAAATTTGCCGGGTTCGATGCCGTTGAGCTTCAAGGCAAAGCAAAAAACGACGTGATCGTTTATATTGATGGGATCAATCATAAAATTCAAATTTTTGAAGCTCCTGACGAGCCCATAGATAGCCACCATCTTGCCGAGATCCTCCACGAGATGTATGCCGACGATGAAAAGGATAAGAAAAACGTTTCCGTGGTATCTACCGGTGTTGCTGCAGACCACTCCCTTATTGGTATGCTTAACTTTTCTTTCTGGGATCCCAAAAGGAAGCTTGTAAGGCTTAAGCAAGCCGGACGTGGAGGTATTGGTACCGTTTTCAGGGATAAAAAGATCAAGGCTATGGTAGCCAAGATACCTGGCGTTAAAGGTAACCTCAATAATGTTGTTGATCTTAAAGTCATTATGGAAAAAGGCAAGAAGTTCAATAAAGAAATGCGTGATTTAGATGATGAACAGGCTGAAATGAGGACAAAAGGTACTGCCCACCTTACCAACGTGATGAATGATTTTGACTTGCTTCCTACGCATAATTTTAAATTTGGAAACCACCCCGATGCAGAAGCTATCCATAGTGAAGTTTGGAAAGAAAAATTCACCCAAGGTGTACCTGACGGTTGCTGGATTGGTTGCAACATGTCATGCGCTCACGGCGTTGATAATTACGAGATCCGTACCGGGCCTTATAAAGGTGAAAAAGTTATTGTTGAAGGGCCTGAATACGAAACCACTTCTTCACTTGGCTCCAATGCCGGTATATTTAACCCTGAATTTACTCTTGAAGCCAATTTTTACTGCGATACTTACGGTATTTGCACCATTACTTGGGGAACTACCCTTGGATTCCTTATGGATTGTTTTGAAAGCGGTGTACTCAACGAGGAAAGAACCGGCGGGTTAAAACTTAATTTTGGTAATGCTGATGCAGCTATGGAATTGCTCCACCAGCTCGCTAGGGGAGAGGGATTTGGTAAAGAAGCTGGAAAAGGTGTTCGCAAACTCAAAGAAATGTTTATAGAAAAAGGCTGGGGCGACCCACAATTTCTACAAGACATTGCCATGGAAGTAAAAGGACTTGAGTACTCACAATATATTGCCAAAGAATCCCTTGCACAGCAAGGTGGTTACGCGATGACCAACAAAGGGCCACAACACGATGAAGCGATGTTGAGTGTAATGGATAAAGTAAACAATCAAATTCCTACTTTTGACGACAAAGCAGAAGCGTTGTATTATTTCCCACTTTTCAGGACTTGGTTTAGCTTACAAGGTTTATGCAAATTACCCTGGAACGATGTAGAACCTATTGGCAATGAAGAAACAGAGGAACCCAACAAGGTAATTGATCATGTTCATAATTATATTGCTATATATAAAGCAGTTACAGGCAAACCTTTTGACCATGAAGAAATGATAAGGCAATCGGAAAGAGTATATAACTTCCAAAGGATTTTTAATTTACGCCGTGGCTACGGAACCCGTAAATATGATGCCCAGCCTTACCGTGCTGCCGGCCCTGTGACAAAAGAAGAGTATGAATCGCGTGCCGACCGTTACGATGAACAGATGAAAGAAGTTATAGGCGTTGATCCTGAAGGAAAATCTATTGAAGAAAAACTTGCTATCATGCGTAAATACCGCGAAGCAGAATATGAAAAACTGATAGATGCAGTTTATGAGCGTCGTGGTTGGACAAAGAATGGTGTTCCTAAGATAGAACTCCTTAAAAAGCTGGGTATGGATTTGCCCGAGCTGGTTGAATTGGTAAAAGACCACCAAGAATAAACAAGAATAACATAATCTGGAAATAATACAGGTTCTTTTCTTATCTTTGCCGGATAGGAAAAGAACCTTTTTTTATTAAACCCTTAAAATAATACAACATGTTTAAAACCAATGAATATTTTGACGGAAAGGTAATGTCAATTGCCTTTGAAACAAAAGAAGGGCCTGCTACAATTGGAGTTATGAGCGCCGGTGAATACGAATTCGGAACATCTACCATAGAGCATATGACTGTTACTTCCGGTGTGATGAATGTTTTATTGCCCGGCAAAACAGAATGGAAAACTTACAAAGAGTTTGAAACCTTTATTGTTCCTAAAGATGAGAAGTTCAAGGTAAAGATTGATGGTGACATTTCTTACAGGTGCCTGTATAAATAGTCTGTAAAGCTTTGTTTTATAAAAGCTTTATCTTTTCTGTATTAAGTTGTAATTTAACAAGGTCGCCAGGATAGTAATTGGCATCCTTAGTTATATTTGCTTTTAGATATAAAGGAATACCTATATCTATTACCAATTCGTATTCATGGTATAAACGAAAAGTATCAATAACTCGCCCTTCAAAAATACTATTGCTTTTCTTTGATAACTGGCCATTTTTGTATAGTGAAATAGCTTCGTTCTCAATGAGGATATATCCTTCTTTTTGGTTTATTTTTTTGTTGATGATAACCTGTTTATCTGTATTTTTGAATACTGCTGTAGTGTGCCCATTTATAGATGAATACTTTACTGGAAAGAAATTTTTATTACCTACAAAATGGGCTACAAATTCATTGGTAGGATTGTGAAATATTTCACTTGGATTACCGGATTGGATAATTCTCCCTTTTTGCATTACTGCAATACTTGTTGCCAGCGCCCTTGCTTCTTGAAAATCGTGGGTAACATGTATGATTGTATAGCCTTGCCTGTTGAGTTTTTTTAGCAATAGCATCACATCATTTCTACTTTTTTTATCTAATGAAGATAATGGCTCATCAAGTAGGATTAATTTTGGATTCATGATGAGTGTCCTGGCTAGAGCTACTCTTTGTTGTTCACCACCTGAAAGCGTTTCAGGAGAACGGTATAGAAGATGTGAAACATCCATAGCAGCAGCATATTCCAAGATTGCTTTCTCTTGGATGGGTTTATTATTCTTCCTTTTTTTCAAGGAAAAAGCAAGGTTTTGTTTTACAGTTAAATGTGGAAAAAGTGCGCAATCCTGGAAAAGCAAGCCAATTTTTCGGTCTTGTGGTTTTACATGGGTAATGTCTTTATTGTTGAAGTAAACCTTACCTATGGTTGGTTTTAATATACCAGCAATAATTTCCAGTAGCAAGGTTTTTCCTGCCCCGGAATTTCCCAAAAGAATGAAATATTCTCCTTCTTGCACTTCAAGGTTTATGTCCTCAATGGCAAAGTCTTTGTATTTTTTTGATATGTTTTTTGTTTTAAGCATTTTTCTTTTGTTTGGTTAAAAACCTCAGTAATACAAAAAATACCAAGCAAACGGCAACAAATAAAGCCGCCATTGGCCTTGAATAGCTCAACCCGAATGCTCCAAACCGTTCGTATATCATGACTGGAGCTATCATAGGGTGGTATGCAATTATTACTATCGCTCCAAATTCGCTCATCCCCCTGGCAAACATCATAATAAGGCCTGATAGGATACTTCTCCATGCCAATGGTAATGAAATTTTAAAAAACACTTTTGCAGGTGAAGCTCCAAGAGATAATGCAGCTTTTTCCAGCTTTTCCGGCACAGCCAGGAACCCGTCACGGGCTGCATTTACTAAAAACGGCAAGCTTACAAAAGCCATAGCCACGGCTATACCCGCCGGGTTACTTACAAAATCAAAACCCAACTGATTGGCCATAGAACCTAGTGCGGTGTCCCTGGAGATTACGCCTAACAAAGCAATTCCTGCAGCAGAATGGGGTATAACAACAGGAAGGTCTATGATCCCGAGCACCATTTTTTTCCCAGGAAAAGATTTCCTGGCAAGAAAATAGGCAAATGGAATGGCAAAAATGGCGAAAACCACGGTAGCCATCATAGATGTGTATAAAGTAAGCGCTATGCTGTGCCTTACCTCGCTATCCATAGCTGTGTTGAAAAACTGGTTGGGTGTTGATTTTACAAAAAGGCTACCTACAGGTGCAATAATGAATAAAAGGATTATTGCGCCTGTTAGCTGAATAATTAGGTAAAACCCCTTGTTTTTTAATGTCTTCAAAATTAAAACAATTCTATTTTACGTACATGAACCGTATTTCGTCAACAGCTTTTATTGCCCGGTCAGAGAAAAAGTCTGGTGCCGGGTAAATAGCAAATTTACGCCCATCGGCTCCTTTGGGCTTTTTTGTTAATAAAAAGGATGATTGGTCATTGCGGTTGAACACTTCGCTAAAGGTGAAAACCCCATGATAATCATCGGGTGCTGCAATAATAAAATAGCCTTTTTGGATGTTTTTTGTTGAAAGTTGAAAAAACTCATCCAATACCTTGTGCAACTCCGGCCCGTGAAATTCTCTTACTCCATGAATACCCCGTCCTCTTCCGTAAAATACAGTGGGATATGTTTGTTTTATTGGTATAGAAGGGAAAGCATTAATCGTAGTTAAAATTTTGTCATGATCTTTTACTACAAACTTTTCTGCATGTAATGGGATGCCTTTTTTGCTTTCATCTGCTTTGAAAGGTGCAACAAGAATTTCAACTTTGCTCGGGTTAGAAATATTTCTTTCTGTTAACAGGTCTGCAGCGGCTACAATGCGTGGCTCACTTGGTAAAGGCCATAATTCTTTTGTTTTAGAGGGAACAATGCGCATTACACGGCTGGCAATAATGATCTCGTGCCTGTGGATGGGATAAAATATCTCTCCCCAGCTAAATACAACAGAGTCGCCATGCTCATTTGTCACTAAAACAAAAAGGTCGATGATTGGGTTGAATTTTTTGCTTTTTTTCTCAATTTTCACCCGGTTAAGAATGTCGAATAAGGAATAGCCATCGTAGCGGTATGCGCCAATAAATTTAGTGGAATCGCTACTAAGCAATGTTTCCTTTACTATAACAGAACACAATGGTAAATTTTTTAAATCTATCGTGGTATCGTTTTTTACTTGGCCGGTTACATTAATTGAAGATGTGCCTAAAATTTTGGTTTTGGCATCATCATAAAAATTGTTGGTGGCTTCACATGTATCATACAATGGAACATTGTCTTGTTTATTATTCGTTTCCTTTTGTGCTGTGTTGTTGCACCCATAAATCAAGATAATTGCAACAAATAGAATTAATTTCTGTCTCATAATTAGCTTTTTATTGATATTGAATTTTACTTATTTTCTTTTTCAAGGAGTTAGGTAGCTTTTTATAGAATTGCCCGGTAGTAATTGATAGTGATTTTTGCCCGTTCTTCTCCATGATTTTCAAACCTTTGTCTTTTGATAAAAGAAATTGCAAAAATTGTTGTGCTTGTACCTTGTTTTTGGTGTTTTTTGGTATTGTAATCCCATACACCATTGCTTCTCCTTTTTGGGTAATGGTTTGCCCGGGTTTATCACCGGCAATCTCTACTTTGGCTTCGCTGTATAAATTATTATAAGTAGGATTTCCCAGGTTAACACTATCGGGGAGGTCAATAAATTTTAAGTTGTGTTGCAAGGCTACTGACCTGTAAATAAAGACATAATCTATGTTTTGACTTTCCAGCAAAGCAATAAGGTCAACTTCCTTTGGGCGGATGTGTTCTGTGTCTTTATTAAGAAGCTTCTTGGCAATACCTGGTTTGTTATACATTTTCTCAGCAAGCTTTAGCGTCATCACTGCCCTATAGCCACACGGGTCTGAATTAGGGTCTGAGCGTCCAAACCGCACATCTTCCCTGCTCAATATTTCCAGCCAATTGTTTTGATTAATTTCTTTGCTATATTTTGACTTTTCAATGAAAACAATGGCCATACTATTGGTAGCAAAACGTATACTATAATCTGCATACTTTGGTATAAGCATTTTGTCAATAACTTTATAATCTGAGGCGGCAAACACATCGCAATGTCTATTTAGCTCTGTGAGTTTTCGTGCATTGGCAACACTACCGCCGGCTTCTAATTTTATTTCAATTTCCGGGTATTCTTCTATAAAGGCTTTGGATATCTCTTTAAAAGGGATTGAAAGGCTGCCGGCGTGCATTATGTAGAGTTCTTTGCTTTTATTATTTTTATGGTCCTGCTTTTGATTGTTTTCACATGATGTTAATACTATTCCTAAAGCAATAAGCACATAAAAAACAGCAATTTTACCATTCATATCGTAAACATTATTTAGAAGTTTGTAAATGTAATGAATTTTAAGAGAGTATAATTATCGAAATGTAAAAAAATGCACCTCGATAAACGAAAATTAACCATATATTGGCTAGAAATTTGTAGAACAAAACAAAAAGAACGGGGAAGTGTCATTGCTTCCCCGTTTCAATAGAAATTAGGCTTTTACTTAATGATGAATTTGTGAGATGACTGGTTGTTGATCACAATAAAGTATACACCGTTTTCCAAATTAGCTAAATCCAATTGGATATCTTTTCTATTAGGAGTTTTTTGAATGATAACCCTTCCGCTTATATCAGAAACAGAAATGTTTGATATATTTTTGGTCATTTCAACATTCAAATGCTCATAGCAAGGATTGGGATACATTTTGAATCTTGGATTTAATCCTTCACTCATGCCAGAAGAGGCAGTTCCGGCAAAATAAATATCATCTATTTTTGCTTTACCGGATGCTTGTAAATCATCTCCATTAATGTCAAGATTGGATGTTACAACCCACCTAATAAAAACTTCTGTTTCGTTGTTGCATTCGGCGGGAAGGGCAAGATCAATTAAAACGCCGGTAGTCCAGTCGTTTTGCACTTCAACTTCCGAATTCAGGACATCTGTCCAAGTTCCGCCAGGGGCAATTTTATATTGTACTTTAAAGTCTCTTGGTCCTGGGTCATTTCCACCGGAAGTTTGTTTTGAGCTAAGAAGAATATCTTCATAACCTTCTGTATTGATCATAACTTGCCAAGCCTTTGAGCCTACACCGTTCTCCCATTCAGTGGCTTGTGCTGCCTTTGTTGTAGCCCCGTTTTTCATTGTTATATCACTTACACCACATACAGTAGTAATATAACTGTTAGCATTTGCAGTGTTGGAAATATCAGCAATGGTATCTGAAAGCTGATCGGTTGGAAACGTCCACGCAACAATGTCTTCTTTTTGCGCATTAGCAGTAATTACAACTGCTACCATTAATAAAGTAAAAATTTTTTTCATACACATAGTATTTATAAAGGTTAATATTAAAAATTAAACTGGAATCCACCAACAATAAACCTTCCGGGGGATAGACGGTTTTTCCTGTCAATAAATTCAACATCAAATATATTGTTAGCACCAAACCATAATGTATAATGCTCCATGAAGGTTTTAGATAGCTTTAGGTTCACAATAAAATAATCTTCAATCAACTGGTTATTCTCGTCATCAACATATTGTTCGTCTGTATAATGGCAATTGATGCCGGTTTTCAGGATTTTATTGTTCCAAGTTATACCTGCATAAAAAATATGTGGAGATACTTCCACCATGTATAACCCCTCAAGGTCTTTTGTAGGATTATCCTCTTTTGTATGGTAGTTAAGTATGATGGAGTGATTGTAAGCATAGTTTGCGTCAAAATGAATGTTTTTATTGTACTTGTATCTAAGGCTCAGTTCGGCGCCTGTTATCTCAACATCCGTAACATTTTCTCTTTGCAATACAGCTTTGAGGGAGCTTCCCCCGGTATCTACTGAATCGCCTGTGCCAACAAGGTAATGAAAATTATGTCCCCTGGAATAATAAACGGCTGTATTGATCGAAAGTTTGTTTTGAAATTGCTTTTTGAAACCAAGTTCGTAATTGTAGATCTTTTCAGGCTCCAGCTCAGGGTTGGCTAGCCTAAATCCTTTTCTAATCTTCCCGGATTTGCATAGATCATCGATTTTGGGAGGTTTAAAACCTGTTGAATATGAGACGTATGCATTTGTAGTGTTGTTGAAATTGTATTGTAGCGCAATTTTAGGACTAATAGCATTCCAACTGTTGGTGCCAAATTCTTCGTAGGTATCGTCTTGGAAACCGGTAACTTTTGTTGGATCCTGCACCTCTTGCCAACCATCATGAAACTCAACAATATCGTTCCGTATGCCGGCAACAATTTTTACTTTATTGTTGAACAAGCTAATCTCGTCTTGGATAAACAATGCATAAACATCCAAAGTGCCTTCATACTCTATGATATCGGGTGTTGTCCTGTATATTTCTTCGCCTTCAACATCCCCTGATTTCACTTCACCACCCAATGTAAACCTATTGTTTTTAAATATTTCATTGCTCCAGGTGAGCCATACACCTTTGTCGTTTTTTATGGTGTTATTATCAGCCAGCTTATATTCTGCATACCTGTTTAAAGATTCTTTTTGCCTGTCGTAATCTTCTCTCAGCCAGTATGTTGATAATTTGATGTTTGATTTTTGGACTTTACCTTTATAAATTCCCCTTATTTGTTGGGTTAAAAAAGCATTATAGCTTCCTCCGTCTTCATAAACCTCTCTACCATCGCCACGAAGTTCGTCATAATAATCATAAACCATTTCCACCGAATGATCCTTGTTGAGTTGATAACCAATTTTTGAACCACCGCCATATTCCTGTAGGTAGGTTTCCACGTCAGTGCTGTCAAATTCTTCAGCGGGCTCAAAGATATAGCCATCGCCTTGCCTGTAAAAGCCGTTTATGTCCCAATAGAAACCTTTTCCATTCTCAATGTTGCTACCCATTACATTGGCCGAACTTCCATAGGTGTTATAGGTTCCTGCAAACCCTTTTACAGAGCCGGCTAACTTCTTTTTTGGCTTCTTGGTGATGATGTTAATGACCCCGCCCATGGCATTGTTTCCATAAAGCGCTGATGCCGGCCCTTTAAGTATCTCTATGCTTTCAACAATACCAGGGTTTACGTTATGCCAGTTAACTGGCCCGCCGGCAAGCTTATTTTTGGGTACGCCGTCAATAAGAACCAAGGTTCGGTCGCTGCCCATTAAGCCGCGCATGGTAACTGCCGAATTTTTCGAGAAAATTCCCCAACTGCGGTTTACATATACATTGGCCGCCGCCCTCAAAATATCGTCGATATTGTTTACCGGGTAATTTTCTATTTCATCTACTTTGATCACTTCTACTTGTGCTGGAATGTCTTTTATACTTCTTTCTGTTCGTGTTCCGGTAATTACAACTTCTTCAAATTGAAGGGTTGTGTCAACATTGGTTTTTCCTGGTTTTTGCGAATACATGCTTCCTTGAATTACCAATATGGCAATGATTAAAACAGTTTTCTTCATTATTCTTGCATTTTTATGGCTATTTCTACAATGCCTTCATCTTGTCCTTGTACATCAATTACTTTAAAAAGTCCTTTTCTTTCTCCAATACCTGTAACAAAAGAGTAAATATCTCCCGGAACCAGGTTTTTCGCTTTCCTTTTACCTGATGAGAAAGTGAAAGTGTTGGCCAATATTAGGCTGTCGTTGTTGCATGCGTCAAAATCTGCTGCAGATAGTTCTTCCATTTCTACGAACCGGGTTGTGTTTCTTGTATCCCAATTTAACAAACCATGAGGGCCGGGGAATACAGATTCGTTTATATTAGCGCCCGGCGATGATACCGTGTTTTCGTCGCCTTCATCATCAAAAAAACAAAGAAGGTCTATTTTTCCTTGGTTGTTAAAAGCCTCGTCAAGTGAGTAAAGTTGCTGGGTACTTAAGGAGTAAAAACTCTTTTCACTATTGTTATTTTGCGCCCCAAAAACAATGGATGGTATATGGATTATTTCCCCAAAAATAGAGGCAGAATCTTTCTTAAGCGTTATTGAAATTACCTCGGATTTCCTGCTATCCCTGTCTCTTACATAAAATTGCCAAGTCTCTTCATAGGAAATTCCCTTGGTGATTAGTTTTTGATATTGAAAATTATTGGTGTATATGCCTGTATCAATGGATGTTATGTTGATATCGTCTTGGATGATGGTATAATTGAAATGCGTTAAGGGTTCATTGCTGTTTGTTTTAGCGGAAATACCGATCCTGGCTGAATCGCCAAGCATCAAGGTAGTATCCTGGTAAACAAACCCGCTTTCTGTGATGAATTGTATTTGTGGTGGCGTATGGCTTTTTTCATCCTCTTCTTCACAGGCAATGAACATACATGTTAGTATTGCTGGAAACATTAGCGTTATGATTTTTTTTGCAATTCGCATAGCAAAGTAATATTTTGATTAAAAAGCGGTTTGATTTTAATTATTTATCTTTTTTTAGTCTTTTTATTGAAATGATAAGGCCTGCACCAAGAATAGCACCTAATAGTCCAAAAAGAAAATGTGTAGCAACAGGCATAAGAAAGCCGTTTTTTATGAGGCTTTTATAAGGATAGCCTGTTAAAAGCGTGAGAATAATTCTTGAAATTGGTATCATCATATAGCCTACAGCGCCAATTATGGCAAATATGACCAAGTGTTTTCTTTGTTTAAAGGCATTATAGAGCATGTCGATTGTAATGCCCATGATAATGTATATTGCAGGGAGGAAAGGATCTTTGAAACCAAGGAAAGGTATGAAAATACATAATGCAGCAGCAAGTGTAGAAATGCTGGTTGCAATGGAAATTTTTGAAACATATCTTCCAATTATCAGTATTGCCATAACTTCTAAACCATGATGCCCGGGGATTTGCAACGGAACCCTAAGTCTTGCCCTTAAAAAAACGGCAAAAGCGCCAAGAAAAGTTAAAAGCAATACTTGCAATAATGCGGCATTCCTGTCAATTGGAAATACTCTTGATATACTCTTTTGAAACACATTTCCAGTAGATTCTTTCATTGTTTTTTTCCTCCTCAACGATTATTGTTGGTTTATGATCTTTTAAAATCGGCCGAACCCATTCTCCCATATCTATTATAGCTGTATCTTGGATAGGCTCGTATTTTTTATTGAAAATTTCTTGTATCCCTGTTTTGTTTTTAATTTCTTTAAATTCCATCGCGCCGCTAAGTTCCCTTAGTTCTTTTCCCTTGAGCCAAATGAATCTTCCATCATTCCCCGATCTTCTTAGGCCGATAGCAGCCAATGCTCCAATAATTCCATCGTGCGTACCTGTTAGGCCTTCCAAAAATATCTCATGATTATCAGCTAATTCAAGCGCCTTTTTTTTGCTCAGCACCTGCTTTTTGGCTTGTTGTCCCCATTGAATAATTTCTTTGGGGATTTTTCCATAAGCACGGATACAAAGGCCAACATCCGAACCTTCAGCGCTATCTTCTAAAAGGAAACTACGGCAAAGAACCTTAAGCTTTTCTACCTCACTGGTCATTACTTCAATACAGGCGGAACTGTTTTGTGAAGTGTATGGTATCCGCGGATCAACAAACAACTGGTGTCTTGTAATTCCTGTTACTGTTCCAAGCTTTTTTTGTTGAATAAGCTCACCCAGTTTCCTGGCCCTGTAACCCGTGCCCCTGCTTTCCTTGTTATCCGTATCGTCTATGCCAATTAACAACTTCATTGCCTGTATCTGATTATGGCAAAAATAGAAATAATTTTTCGATATGAAAATTTTTGCATTACAAAAAGAATCGAGAATTTCCTGGGTTAATATATAGAGAAACTTTTTGTATGATGGAATTTTGCTATTATTTGTATAAGAAATTGAATTGAAATCAAGTATTTTATATAAATTTCTCGATTTGAATCATTGAGTTTGTATGAATTGAAATTCGATATGGGTTGAGAATTATTTTTTATATGAAAATCAATTCATAAAATCATTTTTATAGAATTACTAATGATTGTATTTTATTAAATTTGCTAAAATTTGCAATAATTATGATTAAGCATATTGAAATAAACAATTTTAAATCAATAAAACAATTAGAAATAGGTTGTAAAAGGATCAATATTTTCATTGGAGCTCCAAATGTCGGGAAATCAAATATTTTAGAAGCCTTATCACTATTTTGTGTGCCGTTAAACCCCAATGAAGATAATAAGTTCAAAGGATTGATACGTTTTGATAATTTGAAAAACCTTTTTTACGATAACATTCTAAAGGATAAAATTTCTGTAAGAACTGACCTGGGAGCTGCTTTTTTGCGGCCATTATTGCTAAATAACCAGGATATGTATGAGTTAATAATTGCCGATAGTGAAAAAGCAGAGCAGGATTTTATTCAGGGAAAAAGCATTGTTGAGCAAGGTAATGTTTATCAAAAACTACTTAAAAATAATTTGTATCAATCTGATAGGTTGAGTTTGTATTATAATGCTTTTTATAAAAATGGTGGTCAAAACATTGTTAATAAAGGTTCTGCTTTTTATAGCTTTATCAGGAAGTACAGTTATGATAGCAACATTGATAAAAATGGTTCGTTTATAGGGTATTTAAATCCACCCGCAGGAGATAACCTTAATGCAATAATCCAGGAAAACAAAGACCTGTTTTCTGAAATAAGCTCTTTCTTCGAAGATTATAATTTAGAATTGTTGTATGATATAGAAAACAATGAATTCCAGGTACAAAAGAAGGTAGATAAGATTATTTACAAGTATCCTTTTAATAACATAGCAGATACGCTAAAACGTATAATTTTCTATCTTACGATTGTTGAAACAAGCAGTAATTCATCCATATTATTAGAAGAACCGGAGACTCATTCATACCCACCTTATACAAAAATTTTAGCGGAAAGGATTGCAGAATGTGAGGATAACCAGTTTTTTATTACCACGCATAGCCCATATTTGCTTCATAACTTATTAGAAAATAGTGATTTTAAAGATTTAAATTTATCTGTAGTTTATTTTCAGGATTTTAAAACAAAATTAAGGCAACTAACAAAAAATGAAATCCATGAAATCTTGGATGAAGGAATAGATGTGTTTTTTAATCTTTCAAGATTTGTTAATGAATGATAAGAATATAAAATATTATGTTGAAGGGTTTGCTGATAAAGTTTTGTTAACATTGTTGGAAGTTAACGAAAAAAATATTCAAATACAAGGCAGCAATTCTAAGATAGCCACTGCGATGGAAAACCAGGAAAGCAAATTTCATAAGGTTTTAATCGGACTTACTGACCTGGACAAAAAAAATTTACCAAAATATTTTTAAGGATTTAAAAACCTGGATAACCCTGATAATATCTTGTTCAACCAAAAAGCAGGGTCTAATCAATATTTAATATTTCTGAAACCTGCTTTAGAAAAATGGCTTATTGATTCAGCACAATCATCAAATACAAAGCTTGAAGATTATAATTTGCCCACAAAATTGAAAGAACTTAAAAGAATAACGAAAAGAGAAAGTATTTTGAAAAACCAAAACTTTAAGGATTTTATCCGGGCTATGAAAAGAAAGAAAGCAGAACCCATATTTGTTTTACAAAGCATCTTATACCAGTTGTAATTATAAAAATCAGCACGTCAACCATAATTCACACATTCCCAAACCTTGCACCAATGTAATAAATTGACTATTTTCGGCCTTTTATTTTAAATGGCTTTTTATTTATGGCAAAAGATATTACAATCCGCAAAGCAAGGGAAAACAACCTCAAAAATATTTCTGTTCAAATACCACACAATTGCTTAACTGTCATCACAGGCGTTTCAGGCTCTGGGAAATCGTCATTGGCTTTTGATACCATCTTCAGGGAAGGGCAAAGAAGGTTCCTGGAATCATTCTCCGGGTATTCAAGACAATTTATGGGGAAAACTTACAAACCTGATGTGGATGAGATTTCCGGCATTCTTCCTGCTATTGCCATAGACCAAAAAAGCATGGTACGCAGCAGCAGGTCTACCGTGGGGACCATCAGCGGGCTGTACGATTACCTTAGGCTTTTATTTGCCAGGATTGGGAAGCCAGGAAAAGAACTTGATGTTAAAATCAACCGCAGCCTTTTTTCTTTTAATTCGCCCACAGGCTATTGCCCTGTGTGTAAAGGGCTTGGTGTAAGCGATAAAATTTCTCAACAGCTTATTGTTGCTGATGAAAACAAATCCTTAAGAGAAGGTGCGCTGGTTATTACTACGCCTTCGGGTTATATCATTTATTCGCAGGTAACGATGGAGGTCATGAACAAAGTATGCAATGCACATGGCTTTAACGTGGATATTTCTTGGAAAGAACTGTCAGAAGAAGAAAAATATGTTGTGATGTATGGTTCTGGCCGTATTAAAATCCCGTTTGGAAAACATACCTTGGAATCGCGCATGAAATGGACGGGAATTAAAGCGAAGCCTCGTGAAGAAGGGTATTACAAGGGAATTATCCCGGTTATGGAAGAAATCCTAAAACGAGACCGGAACCCGAATATTTTACGCTTTGCCGAAACAGTAACCTGTGAAGCATGCTCAGGGACAAAATTGCGAGAGGAAGCCTTGGAAGTGAAAATCGGGGAGAATAATATAGCAGATTTATCAGCAATGCCAGTTGAAGATGTGAATGGAGTTTTATTATCGCTAAACCTCGGGCAAAAAGAAAAAAATATTGCAGAACCCATTCTGTCCGAAATAAAAAGGCTTTCAGGGCTCTTTAAAAGACTTAGGTTAGATTATTTAACCTTAGAAAGGGAGTCACCTTCCCTTTCCGGTGGCGAATTGCAGCGTTTGAAGCTATTGGGGTTGATAGGAAGCGGGATAAGCAACGTGCTATACGTGTTTGATGAACCCGGGGCAGGGCTGCATCCATCAGATAATGAAAATCTTATTAATGTGATGGATAGCCTTATCAGCGAAGGTAATACGGTTATTGCCGTTGAACACGATGAAGACACCATGAGGAATGCCGATTTCCTCATAGATATTGGCCCTAAAGCCGGGGTTAAAGGTGGAGAAATTGTTTATAGCGGAAAATATGAGGATTTCATTCAATCAACAACCCAATCTATAACCAAAGATTATTTATTAGGGAAAAAATCTGTTGTTTTCAACCATCAACCCAAAACAAACGGCGCTATCAAGTTTATAGGGTGCAAAAAAAACAATCTCAATAACATCGATGTTGAGATTAAGCTTAATGAGCTAAATGTTGTTTGTGGAGTATCGGGTGCAGGTAAAACTTCTTTGGTGAAAGGTGTAATAGCTAAAAACCTGGAAAGATACCTGCAAAAAAAGGATGGATTTGAATATCTTGAAAACATAGAGGGAGATTCACAAATAAAGAAAGTCTTGGAAGTTGACCGCTCTCCTATTGGCAAGACTTTACGGAGCAACCCGGCAACATATATCGGCTTGTTTGATAAAATCAGGGACCTGTTTTCCTCATTGCCAGAGTCTAAAGCCAGGAAATGGAAAAAGGGAAGGTTTTCTTTCAATACTAAGGGAGGTCGCTGCGAAGAGTGTGAAGGCGCAGGAATAAAAAACATTGGGATGCACTTCCTTGGCAATATTAATGCTCCATGTGAGCTTTGCAATGGTAAACGCTTCAATAAAGAGACTTTGGAAATAAAATACAATGGGAAAGATATTTCCCAAGTACTTGAGCTATCCATAAACCAAGCGTTGGAATTTTTTAGTGATAACAAAGATATTGCCAGGTATTTGGAAGTGATGACCGAGCTGGGACTTGGTTATTTGAAGCTTGGGCAGCCTTCTAACACACTGTCAGGAGGTGAGGCACAACGCCTGAAACTTGCCGAAGAGCTTGTTAAGAAAGTAAAGCAACCGGCTTTGTATATTTTTGATGAGCCCACGGTTGGTTTGCATTTTCATGATATGCAAAATTTATTAAAAGTTTTTGAACGAATTTTGGATGCCGGCCACACCATCCTCTTAATTGAACATGATACCAAAATCATTTCTTTGGCAGGACATTTAATTGAACTAGGGCCAGGCAGTGGCTCTAAGGGAGGAGAAGTAGTTTTTGCCGGGACTCCACAGGAAATGAAAGAATCTCCGTGTTCCATCACCGCGGGTTACCTGGCAAATAAGCAAAAAGTCTACAGGAAAAATCCAATTTTTCAAGAAAGCAAGCCTTTGAAAATGAAGAATGTAAGTACCCACAACCTAAAGAATATCAATCTTGAACTCCCTAAAAACCAGGTTGTGACATTTGCCGGGGTATCCGGGAGTGGCAAATCATCCCTTGTTTACGACACCATTTATGCTGAAGCCGCCAACCGGTATTCCCTCAATTTATCGGCCTATATCCGCTCATATCTACTAAAAACAGGGAAAGGTGATTTTGAGGAAATTGAAAACATTACTCCTGCTGTAGCTATCAATAAAAAGCGTCCGGCAAGGAACCCCCGGTCTATCGTGGCTACCTTTACCGGGATCTTTGATTATTTAAGGATCCTTTACACCCGTTTTGGGAAAGATAAAAACGGTGAGCCTATTCAAGGATTCCGCTTATCTGACCTTTCTTTTAACCATGAAGCAGGCGCTTGCCCGGTTTGTAAAGGATTGGGAAAAATCATGACATGCGATCCCCGAAAATTGATTACTCACCCCGGTAAGTCGCTGATAAACGGCGCACTCGACGGTACAAAAACAGGCAAATTCTATGGCGATCCTTTTGGACAGTACGTTGCAACCCTAAAAGAAGTAGGAAAGCAAAAACATATTGATTTCAGCAAACCTTTTAAAGCCCTTACGGAACATGAGAAAAACATAGCCATGTTTGGATGCGGAAAAGAAACGTTTGAGGTGAAATGGGAGTACAAGCGGAAAAATAGGGAAGGGGTGCATGAATTTAAAGGGCATTGGCATGGATTTACCAAGTATATGGATGATGAATATGTTTTGAAACACCAAGATCAGCGTGGAGAAAAGATGCTGTCGATCATGAAAGAAATAAAATGCTCTTCTTGTCATGGTAACAGGATAAAAATAGAAAACCAGGGTATCTTTTTTGATGGGAAATCATTTCCTGTGGCAGTAAAAATGACCGTTAACAAATTGATAGACTTTTTTAGCGGCACTTCTGATGAAAGTTTACACTCAATTATCCAACCCATAAAGCAAAAGGCTGAGGCAATGAAGGAGCTTGGCCTGGACTACATCAGCCTTGACAGGGAAGTTTCTACTTTGTCCTCCGGCGAGTGGCAGCGGCTTAAAATCGCAACGCATATCTATGAAGGATTGACAGGAATTACATACATCCTGGATGAACCCTCAGCAGGTTTGCATCATAAAAATATCAAAACTTTGTCTGGCATTATTCAGAAGTTAAAGCAAAGGGGCAATTCCGTATTTTTGGTTGACCATAACCCGCGAGTCATTAAAAATTCCGACAAGGTTATTGAACTTGGCCCGGCAGCCGGGAGCGATGGAGGTGAGATCATTTTTAACGGCCCGCCAAAAGACATCCAGAAATCAAAAACATCCTTGTTAAAAGAATACATTGATAAAGAATGGCATGAACAGGTAAAGCTTGAGAGCAAGAGCCCGCTTGTCAGCATAAAAGGAGCCAATGCCCATAACCTGAAAAACATTGATGTGGATTTTCATCAAGGAATTATCAATGTTATTACCGGCGTATCGGGGAGTGGTAAATCTACCTTGTTATTCGACGTGGTTTATGAATCCCTACAAAGCAATGCCCCTGTGAATTGCAATGCGTTTTACCTGGAAAAACCTCAACAAATTTTCTTAATAACCGATGAGCAGGTTAAAGAAACGCAACGTTCTACACCCATCACTTTTACGGCGATTCTCAAGGATTTATGCGGGGAGTTTGCCAAAAATAATGACCAAGGCGAGAAAATAAAATCCTCTTCACTTTCTTTCAATTCAAAAGAAGGACAATGCCCTGGATGCAAAGGACAAGGCAAAATAAAAGTCCCGATGGATTTTGTTACCGATGTTTGGCTTACTTGTGAGCAATGCGATGGAAAGCGGTATAAACCGGGTGTTTTGAAGTATTCATATAAGGGAAAAACCATTTCCGAGATCATGAATATGCCTTTTTCAGAAGCTGCATTATTATTTTCTTATAACAAAAAGCTAAAGGAAAAACTGCTGCTTTTTGAGGAGTTGGGGTTGGGGTATTTGAAGCTTGGGCAGGATTTTTCTTCTGTTTCAGGCGGTGAACTGCAACGGGTTAAACTCATACGTACTTTGATAGAAGTAAAAGAGCCGGCCATAATTTTAATGGACGAACCCACTTCAGGTTTGCATTTCAAAGACATTGAAAAGCTGCTGAAAGTATTGCATAAGCTGCTTGAACAAGGTTTCACCATCATAGCCATAGAGCATAATCAACAATTCACCAGCCAAGCCCAACATAAAATTGAATTAGGCCCTGGCGGAGGGAAGAGTGGGGGTGAGGTGGTTGGTTAACTTGAAAAATATTTCGCTTTCATCTTTAATGCCACATTAACCAAAGCAATAAGTACCGGTACTTCTATCAAAGGGCCAATAACAGCAGCAAATGCTTCGCCTGAATTGATCCCGAATACGGCAATAGCCACAGCAATAGCCAATTCAAAATTATTACTGGCAGCGGTGAAAGCTATTGTAGTAGTTTTTGAATACGTTGCTCCTATTTTTTTACCCATAAAAAAGGATACAAAGAACATGATAACAAAATAAATCGCCAGTGGAATAGCAATCCGTAATACATGCAATGGTATTTTCACGATGTATTCACCTTTTAAAGAAAACATGACAATAATGGTGAATAGCAAAGCAATCAATGTTAAGGGGCTTATTTTTGGTATGAATTTTTGGTGATACCATTCTTTACTTTTGAGCCTTATTAAAACAAAACGAGTTACAAACCCTGCAATAAAAGGAATTCCAAGGTAAATAAAAACACTCTTGGCTATTTCTCCCATTGTTACGTTTACTTCAAAAGACTGCAAGCCCAACCAATCAGGCAAAACCGTTAAGAAAACATAAGCATAAACCGAAAAGAACAATACCTGGAAAATGGAGTTAAATGCAACCAAACCTGCTGCATATTCCGTATCTCCTTTTGCAAGGTCGTTCCAGACAATTACCATGGCAATACAACGTGCTAACCCTATCAATATAAGCCCTGCCATATAGTGCGGGTAGTCTTGTAAGAATAATATGGCTAATGCAAACATTAGGATAGGCCCTATTATCCAGTTCTGTATCAAAGATAAACCAAGCACCCTGGTGTTTCTAAACACATCTGTTAGTTCTTCATACTTAACTTTTGCCAACGGCGGGTACATCATAACGATTAGACCAATGGCAATAGGAATGTTGGTAGTACTTTCAGGCGATGATTTTAAGGATTCCCAAAATGTTGCAACTTCCGGAAATAAATACCCTGAGAACACCCCTATTATCATAGCAAGGATGATCCATACTGTTAAATACCTATCTAAGAATGATAATCTTTTTTTCTTTGTTGTCATTCTAGTCTTGGTTTTAATTGTTCAACATAGAGTTTGTGAAAGGCTTCCTTGATTTCATTCCTAATCTTCCTAAATTCTTTAAGGATTTCTTCCTCTGTCCCAGTTGCTTCAGCAGGATCGTCAAAACCTAAATGAAGACGGTTTTTTACCTTGCCCATGAATGCCGGGCAAGTCTCTTTGGCTCCACCACAAACCGTAATTACGTAATGGAAAGATTGGTGTAAAAAATCGTCAACATGTTTGGGTTTGTTATCCTTAATGTTGATGTTTTCTTCTTTCATTACTTGTATGGCTTTTGAATGAACTTCTGAAGCAGGCTGAGTGCCGGCAGAGAACACTTGCAAAGACCTGTCAAAAGATTTAAGAAAGCCTTCTGCCATCTTACTACGACATGAATTACCGGTGCATAGGATAAGGATTCTCATGGCTTAATTTTTTACTCCATAAACGGTAATACTATAAATTCCTGAACCAGAATTTTTAAATTCGTCCAGTTCATGCTTATCAAGGTGTTTTAGCAAAATGTCATCAGGAATGGTAATGGTTTTCTGCTTTTTCACTTCAATATTTGAAAAGCCTGTCTTTTCGATGATGTTTAAATATTCATGTTTTTGCAAAGCTCCTGAGACACATCCTGCATATAGCGCTGCTGCTTCTCTTAGCTTTAATGGCAAGGTTCCCATCGTAACAATATCTGAAACACAAAAATGCCCGCCTTTTTTCAACAACCTTTTTATTTCGGAGAAAGCTCTTTTTTTGTCCGGGACAAGATTTAATACACAATTGCTTATTATAACATCTTGTGTTTCATTGTTGATAGGGATGTTTTCAATATCACCTTTTATGAATTCCATATTGGTGTAACCAGTTTTTTCAAGGTTGTTTTTTGCTTTTTCAAGCATTTCATCACTAAAGTCCAGGCCGGTAACTTTGCCTTTATCCTTAACTAAGGCCCTTGCAACAAAACAATCATTGCCGGCGCCTGCACCCAGGTCAAGTACGCTATCGCCTTCTTTGATGTTGGCCACATCAGTTGGTATTCCACAACCAAGAGACATGTCGGCCTGTGGGTTATATCCTTCCTTCCCTTCATATTTATCGCTCATGATGGTATAATCCACTTCATTCCCACAACAACAACAAGATGATTCTTTTGCTATTTCGCTATATTTTTCCTTAACAATTTGCTTTAATTCATTTGGTGTTTTCATATAATACTGGTTTTGAGTGTTTGATATGAGTGCTAATTGTGTTCTAAAATTTGTAAAACTCGATTCGTTAAATTATCCTGCTTTTATTTTGTTGTATAAGCCTTTCAATTTTGTTTCAAAGCAATCATCAATTTCTTTCTCATGTTCACCAATAGGCTTAACAGGGATAAGATCCAAAACTTTTTCTTTTGATAAACCCGGGGTGAACATTGTTTTTATGGCTGCCATAAGTGTTTCTTTAATCGTTTCATTGCTTTCTTGTTCGTCTAATCCTAAATCATTACTAATTTCAACCATCTTATACCATTGAAACCAGAAATAGGTAGGCAGCATAGCTGAAACGATGGCATAAGCTTCCAATTTCGATTCTTCTGTTACAAAAGTATGCCCTAATAGGCTCAAAATTTGCATGATGCTTTCTTTTTCTTGGCCGGTAAATGCTTCTGAAAAACAAACCGGGTTATAGCCTTCGTTAATATAAGATGTTGCATTAGGGATAAGGCGTGCAATTTTATCAACGCCATTAAGTTTGGAAGCAATTTTTTCAATAGTGATTTTTGGAGCAAGAGAGAGAATAACAGAATTTTTGTTAACAAATGTTTTAATGTTTTCTAAAGTTTCCATTATTACAGGCGGGTGAAGTGCAATAACAATAATATCCGCTTCCTTTATATTCTCTTGTTTATTGCTATTAACCTTGATGCCAGGGAATTTTGACTCAAGTTCATCAAGAACTTTTTGGTCGGTATCTGTAACCGTTATAAGGTTTAAATCAATACCTTTGTTTTTCATAGCTTGAAGAAAGATTTTTGTAACCCTTCCTCCACCAATAAAGTACATTTTTTTATTCATAACAATATTTTTTTAAGGTTAGTAGTATGGATTAGTTTTCTGTTATTTTTTAAGTTTTTCCTTTCACCATTAAATGGCATTAACGACTAATAGATTGTTATTTTAAAAATGCGTTAAACATATTTTTTGCTTCTTCCCAATTGCACTCGTTAATACAGTATCGTATTTTAGGATACTCGATATTCCCTTGTATCAATCCTGCCTCTTTAAGTTCCTTAAGGTGTTGTGACAGGGTTGAACGGGCAATTGGCAGGTATTCGGCCAAATCGCCGCTATAGCAACAAGATTGTTTTGAAAGGAATTCCAAGATGTAAACCCTTACCGGATGTGATATTGCCTTGGCATAACGTGCCAAGCGTTTTTGTTCGGTTGTGAAATCTGCTATTTTTTCCATTCAATTTGTTTCGTGTTTTTACGAAACAAAATTAATAGATAGTTTGGAAATAGGAATAAAAAAATTCCAAAAATTTACAATAAAAAAATGTTATTCCTATCAAAGATCAAAGTTCACCCCTGATCCCAAAAATAAATTTCCTGCCCGGTTGTGGCAGCCTGGAACTATGCCATCCTTTGCTTGGCCTTGAAGTATCTTCCCCTGCATTGGCAGCATCCCAGCCTGGATGGTAATATTTTATATCCAACACATTATATACATTAAAAAACAGTGAAATATCTTGGTAAATTGCATTATTCCATTGTAAGCTCAGACCTCGGGATATTACACAAAATTAAATTTTAAATCGCCAAATTAATTTTT
>CAZJDA010000029.1:0-53133 GCA_964544705.1 uncultured Bacteroidales bacterium | reverse complement strand
AGGGGTTTTTCGCTTTCGTTCCATCGCTCCTTCGTTCCATCGCTTTTTCGTTCCATCGCTCCTTCGTTCCTTCGTTCCTTCGTTCAATCGTTCCATCGTTCCTATAAACCTACCGCTTCAAGGGTTTTATTTAACTTTGCAGATAATTTTATAATGTAGCGCTTAACCGCTTGAAGGGGTTTCGCAACTCAACAACTTAACAACTCAACAACTCAACAACTTAACAACTTAATAACCCAATCTTTATCCCAAGTAAGGTAAAAAACCAATTATTCTTTCTATATTTGTACAAAAACATAAAATCATGCAATCAAAGAGCAATCAAATAGAAAAAATACCCATTGACAGTATAGAAGAAAGCGAATGGCAAGGCCGCTTAGTTAATTTCAGCGCTGAACTTAACGAAAAGCAAAAGGACAATGTGCGCGATTTATCTGACAGCATTTATAAAAATGGCTTATTGAACCCGGTAATCGTACACAAAACAAATAAAGGCTACAAGCTTATTGATGGGCATAGGCGCGTTTTGGCATACCGCATGCTAAAAAGGGGCCATATAGAGAGCATCACGATTGAAGCAGGTGAGAAAGAGATACAGGCAATGTCAATCATCGGTAATTTACATAGGAAAAACCTATCGAATATCGAGTTAGCCATTGCTTATAAAAAAATACTTGATTCTGGGCTTTTCCAATCTCGTAAAGAACTTGCAGAGGCCAGCGGCAAAGACAAAACTTTTGTAAGCGATGTGATGAATACACTGAAAATGGACAGCAGGATCATTGATGACCTGATGGAAAACCGCACAACGGATGATGTGAGGATGCTGAAAATTATCCGCCAGGCAGGCCAGGCCGACGATAAAGGAAAAAATGAAACCCAATGGAAAATATACCAGGAAGCCATTTCCAAAAAACTTACCAGGAAGCAAGTGAAAGAACTGGTTCAACAAGAAATGGAAGGAGAAGGCGCGAAAGGAAAAGAATTTGATTTTTCTGATTACCCGTTTAAAGTGAACAAAAAACAAAAATCCCTGAGTATAGAGCTTGATACCGAGGTTCTGCCACAGGAAATTATTGAAGATATTCTTAAAACGATCAAGAAAAAAGTAGAATAGGTGGAAGCTTTTTACCAGTACATCCGTACTACGGGCAAGAGAGAGCATAATGCAGCACATTCAGCAATTCTGCTGGTAGTTAATAATTGAACCCGTAGTATGCATTGCCACAAGAAAGAGCTTGTCAATATGAAAGCAAATTGAGCGCTGATTTCTCGATTTTTTCAACATCCGGCAGGATGGCTTTTTCCAGTATAGGATTAAAACCTACCGGCGTATACGTAGCGCCAACACGCATAATTGGGCCGTCCAGGTATTCAAAAGCTTCTTCTGCCACCTGCGATGCGATCTCTCCACCAAATCCGGCAAACACCTTATCTTCATGAACAACCAAAAGTTTATTGGTTTTCTTCACGGAGTTTATGATCGCTTCTTTGTCAAGAGGAATAAGTGAACGCAGGTCAATGACTTCTATTTCTCCTTTATCTTGTTTTGCAATGTTTTCTGCAGCTTTAAGCGACATGTGCGTTGTATTACCAAAGGTGATGATGGTGAGGTCTTTTCCTTCCCTTCTTGTCCGGGCTTTTCCAAAAGGCACTTCAAAATCATCGGGAATAGGTGTTTCTGCTTGCTTGGCATTGTAAAGCGCTTTAGGCTCTAAGTAGATGGTAGGCCCTTCAGAGCGCATGGAAGTCCTCAATAAACCTGCTGCATCATCTGCAAAAGAAGGGTAAACGATTCGCAGACCCGGCAACGTTGCAATTGCCGATTCAATGGTTTGGGAATGGTACAGCCCTCCGCCAATATACCCTCCTGACGCAAGGCGCAAAGTAACATTGGGAGGGAATTTGCCATTGGTTCTCCAGTATTCATGCGAAAGTTCAACCAATTGTTCCATGGCCGGCCAGAAATAATCGGCAAATTCTGCCCCTTCAATAACAATACGAATTTTTTTATCAAAACGGCTCATGCCGTTGGCAGTGCCAACGATGAAATCTTCTGCAATAGGTGCATTAAAAACACGTTCTGCGCCAAATTCCTGTTGCATTCCCTTAGAGACATTAAAAACACCGCCTTTTTCCTTGTTTGCCATATCCTGCCCCCAGATATAAGTGTCCGGGTTATGCCTGAATTCAGCCTTGAGTGTTTCGTTCAATGCTTGGATCAGTTTTTTCTTCTCGCCGTTATGTTGGTGTGTGCCACCAGGGTATTTTTTGCTGATGTAAGCTTTAGCAAAAAGGTTGTCTTCAATGCTCCCAGGTTTTGGGTCAGGGGCTTTGATGGCCTTTTTGTGGGCAGCAGAGACTTCTTTTTTTGCTTTTTCATCCAGTTCATCCAATTCCTTTTCGGTGAATTTTTTAGAATGGATAAGCTTTTGCCTGAATTTCTTCAATGGGTCGGCTTCTGCAACGCAATGCAGTTCTTTCTCATCACGGTAAAGTTCGTGCCTGTCAGAGTTTGAGTGCGAGCCAATACGCACGCAACTGGCATGTACGATAGCCGGTTCTTGTTTTTCCTCTATATGTTTTCGGGCTTCATGCATGGCATTCATCGAATCTATAGGGTCTTTGCCATCGCAATGGATGATCTTGAGATTTTTGAAACCTGAGAAATTATCTGCCACAACTTTCCTTGCTGTCTGGTCTTTCCAATGCACGCTAATTCCATATCCATTGTTTTGGATTAAGAAAATTACCGGCAGTTTTTCACGGCTTGCACCGTTAATAGCCTCATAAACAAACCCTTCCGATACAGAAGATTCTCCTTGCGAGCTAATGGCAATACCTTTTGCTTTATACTTTTTTATCCCCCTGGCAACGCCAACAGCATGCAACGTATGGTTGCCCGTAGCAGAAGAAACGTTATGGATGTTCCATTCGGGTTTAGCAAAATGATTGGACATGTGCCTTCCGCCACTGGCCAAGTCTGTAGCTTTTGAAATCCCGTTAAGGATAATCTCTTCTGGCGTAAGCCCAGCCGATAGCGTTGTGAGCATATCCCTGTAATAAGGAAAAAGATGGTCGGTTTCTTTATTGAAAATTTGCCCAGCGGCCAGTTGAATGCCGTCGTGCCCTGCATAAGGAGCGTGGTACGACCACCCCAAGGCTTGTTTAAGGTAATTGGGCGCTTTCTCATCCAGTTTTCGGCCTAAGGCCATCAAGTAATACCATTTTCCCAAAGTTTCCTTGGATGTTTTTGATATAGTATATTGTTTTTGTGTATTGTCTTTTTGTGTCATTGTAATTCTATTTACCCGGTTAATAATTTGCTGTTAAGTCAACAATGAAATGACGCATCAGCTATTTTGCAACTTGTTCATTTACAGCAATATGAATTCTCAATAATAAATGTGACGCGTCACTATCATGATAACAAATTTTAAGTGTCATTGTTCATTGGGGAAAGTAACCCAGACTGTCTTATCATAGCAACCCAATGGATTGTTAACAAATTGGTTATTAAGTTTGAAAGTTTGTATAGTTGAAAGTTGTGGTTTAGCCTGCTATTTTTTTACTTTTTGCTTTATGACCTCAGAAAGGTTTAGACTTAAATTCTTCTTAACTGGGACATTCACCGGGTGACATTTTGGCAAAGCTGCATTATCGAATTCAGCTTACTAGTTACAGCTTCCCAGTTGTAGTTTTTTAGTACAAATTCATGGCCATTTTGTGCTATCTCTATGGCTTTCCCAGGGTTTTGCAAAAGGGTTTTGATATGGTTCACATATTCACTTGGGCTACTGGCAACCATTATTTCGTGGTTATGTGCTGCTCCAAGGGCATTGTTTGCAAGAGGCGAGGTAATGCATGGGGTTTTCATGGCCATGGCTTCAAGGAGTTTATTCTGCAAGCCGGTTCCTATTTGCATAGGGGCAATAAAGATTTTTGCCTTGGCATAATAATCACGAACATCATCAACCCATCCTGTTACCACCACATTTTTTGAAGCCAGCCGCTGTACTTTCTTATCAGGGCTTGCGCCTACCAAGTAAGACTGCACATTTACATTTTGTTCTTCTAATAATGGCAAAATTTCATTCACTAGGAATTCAGAAGCATTAACATTGGGAGGGTAACCCATGTTCCCGATAAAAACAAGGCCGTATTTTCTTTCTTCTTCTTTCGGGGCAAAGTATTCGCTATTAATGCCATTGGGTATGATATGAATATTTTTTTTATCTTTATGCGGAATACAATCTCTATCAGTTTCAGAAATGATGGTTTTGTTATCAAAGCAATCAAAAACATGGTTTTCATACTTTAATAGCCTTTTATATTCTGCTTTCAAAAGTGGTTTTAAATAAAATGGGGTATATTGCAGCCTTCTTTCTACTCCCTTAGAAAATACATCTTGGTAATCAATTGTTTTTGAAATGTTGGAATACTTGATATACTCTGCTGTCCTGACCAATTGGCAATATAAATGCTGTGGTTTGTATTTTTGAATGAGCCGATTGATGGTCTTTTT
Source organism: uncultured Bacteroidales bacterium (assembly GCA_964544705.1). Classification (GTDB taxonomy): domain Bacteria; phylum Bacteroidota; class Bacteroidia; order Bacteroidales; family CAZJDA01; genus CAZJDA01. Next base: position 48,608 of record CAZJDA010000029.1, on the reverse strand, counting down.
CGCCTGTCTATTATAGAAATAATGCACTTGGAAGGGTTTATTTGTAAAAATGCCTTTAACCAGGTTTATGTATATACAAGTTTTGTTTAGGTTAATAATATCAACAGTTTCGCAGTTTTTTTTAAGTATCTTGGTAGCATCGGGGTGAACCTTGGTATCATTTAGTGCACAGAGGTGAATTTTGTTGTGCTTAGATAAATAAACAATTTGGTTAAAAGCCCTTAATTTATCTCCTTTTTCAAGTGGGTATGGCACTCTTGGCAATAAAACGAAAATTCTCATCCCGGTTCAGATTTAGAGCATACAAAACTAATGAATATTTAACTTGTTTTTGTAAAAATTTGTCAATTCTCTTACTATTGCCTGGTTATCATATTCATTCAGGATAAATTCTTGCGCTTTATCCCTGATGGAGTCATATTTTTCCTTATTATTTATGATTTCTTTTACAAGCCGGTAAAAAGTTTCTGCTGTATTTGCAATCAGGATATTTTCATCGTGCCTGCAATTGATCCCTTCTGCGCCAATAGAAGTAGAAACGATGCACTTTCCAAATGCCATTCCTTCTATAACTTTAACACGCATTCCGCTTCCCGATAGCAAAGGTACGATCATGATTGCCTTGGATTGAATAAACTTATATGCATTTTCAACTTCACCTTGGAAAATTACATTTTTTCTTTTAACTTTATTTATCAATGAGGTGGGAGCATTTCTTCCTGCGATATAAAATTTTATATTTGGAAATTCTTGTAAGACTTTTTCCCAAATATTATCCAAGAACCATAATATACCTTCCTGGTTTGGCGCCCAATCAAGCGCTCCAATATGAAACAGGGTAGGGAATTCAGGTTCAATAGTGGACTTTTGGGGCAATTTATCCAAGTCAAAACCGGTTGGCGATACATGAACAGGTTTTGTATTTCCCATTTTTTGAAATTTTCTTGCATCCCTCTCGGTAATAGGTATTATAATATCATACTGGTTCATTATGTCTGTTTCCATTCTCTTAATGCGGTTGGCAAGAATCTTAATATAAAACCTTTTAAGACAATTGTTTTCTTGTTTAACCGCCCTTAACCAGATTTCATGCTCAATATTATGTGCCCTGAAAGCTATTAATGCATTGGAATGCTCCCGGATGGCGGGGATGTATGGGGTTAAGTACAAACCCTCTAATTGGACAATATCAAAATTTTCTTTTTTGAGCAACGTGATAATGAGGTGTTTAAATTCACCGGAAATAAATCGTATAGCATTGTATGGCTTTTTAGAAAACAACAAGTTTTTTAAGGCTTCTATGGGTTTTATATCGGTATTAATACCTGTTGCTACAAATTTGATCTTAGAAGCTATATTTTCCGGAATAATATTTAAGTTGAAATAGTGTTTTTTAGTGTTTAAGGAGGCTATGGTAACCTCATGGCCATGGTTAGAAAAGCCAACAGCCATATTAAGTGTTGCTATTGCTCCGCCATCTTTGGGTGGGTATGGGACTTTATTTGTTATTTGAAGGATCTTCAACTTTTTTATTCTTTTTTTTCCAAAACATTATTTTGCTAATGTACTTGTTATAAACTGCAATATCAAAAAGAGAAGAATCTGTTGTGGCCTTATATGATAAGAAAACACCAAGAGGCAAGTAAACAATAGAAGCAATCCACATTCCAAAGTAAGGGTCAATTGCACCTTCTCTTGCAGCTTTCTCACTTGTCATTGATACCACGTGGTATATAACAAAAAAGATGATTGACATGACAATAGGTAGCCCAAAACCTCCTTTACGAATTATGGCACCCAAAGGTGCTCCTATAAAAAATAGGATAAGGCAAGCTATGGATAAAGTAAATTTTCTATGCCACTCTATCCTATACTTCCTGATATATTCATCCCTTGAACTAAAATCTTTACTTGCATAATATACTTTGTCTTTATTACTTCTTGCTCTTTTAAGAGCTTCTTTAATCACGTAACTCTTTGTTCTTTTGTTTTTTACATTATTGATAAAGTTGGCGTCAAGTGGCTCTATGGTATCCAAGATATTGCTTTTGGAAGAATCTACCCTGGAAAGAAATTTAAACCTTTTGAGCATGTCCATGTAAAGCTTTTCTCTTCGTTCTTTATATACGTTTTGCAATGAATCAATATAATACTCAAGTTGCTCTATATTAAGCATTTTATAATGACTTTTAAAGAGCTCTTCTTTTGTTCTTTCCAACTGGAATCCAGAAAGATCAAACCTGAGTACTTCTTTTTTAAAATATGTTCTTTGAAAAGGCCTTGTTTGGGAGGCATTTTTGGAGTCCAATTTGGTTTCATAATTGCATCCATTATACAAGGAAAATATCAAATACATTTGATCTTTTGCTGCTTCCATCTTCCCCCATTCTGCAACTGTAACCGTTGTATTCCTCGATCTATCTTCATGGTCGTAAATAATAATATCATGAATGGTTTTGCCATCTTTTTCTTTTTTCCCTATTTTTATTACTTTATCTTCTATACCATAATAAAAAATCCCTTCTTCAATATTTAATGAAGGTTTTTGTTTTCTAACATCATATAGTAAGGATTTCATTTTAAGGTTAGCAACAGGTAACACATTATTGGAAAAGTAAAAAGCGGTTAAACTAATTAATACCGCAATTATAACAAGCGGCCTCATAAATTTTTGTAGAGACATCCCGGCTGATTTTATAGACACCAACTCGTAATGCTCGCCAAGGTTTCCGAGTGTCATAATAGAAGAAAGGAGCACTGCTAAAGGAAGCGCTAATGGTATAAACGTTGAGGAAGCATAGAATAGGAGTTTAGCAATGATATACCATTCAAAACCTTTTCCAACAAGATCATCGATGTATTTCCAAAGAAACTGCATCAATAAAATAAACAGGGCTATAAAGAAAGTCATTACAAATGGCCCCAAAAAAGATTGAATGATATATCTATGCAGTTTTTTCACTTAGCAAGTTTTAGCTGCAAATATAATCAATCGGCAAAAAAAAGCCTTAAGAAATACCAAAAAGCAAATAATTAAATAATGAAAAGGCCATCACGATAGTTAATCTGTATACCTGCCTTTTTCTGCAATATACTTGAAAGGGTATTTTACCATATGGGAGAGTTCTTCGCCGGCTTCTTGCATATCTTCATCTCCTTCTTCAAAATGCCAGAATATTTTCACTTCAACGCCATTAGCATAGAAGCCTGAAAGAATGCTTTTAATGATATCTAAAAAATATTTTGCAGATGAAGAGTTGAAATATTCAAGCTTGAAATGAATGGTAATGGTTTGAGCCTTTTTTGCTTCTTCATCAAAAGTTTTAATCTCTTTGGAATAATCATCTATCCATTCGAGAATAGGTTGGAAAAATTCTCTTACACTTTCTGGCCTGGACTCACCACTAATTTCATATTTATTTTCTCCTGGGTGAAAGATCACTTTCGGGGTAATCTCTGTTGCTTCAATAATCAATGGTTCCATCGTATATACTTTTTATTTTTATTTCCTTTTTGCAATATACCAATAAAATCTGTTATAAAAAAATTATGTATAATAGTTTTTTCAAGTAATTTGCACAAAGTTAAATAAAATGTTTTTTTATTCTTGAATTTTTTTTAAAATTATGTTACATTTGGATACATAAATTTAAAGTTAAATTAAAATGAAATAAAATGAATAATGAATCTTTAGAAATCACAGAGCAAAAAGAAGTGTTTGATTTTGCTACTGTGGGTGAGGTAGTAAATCGGACACTTAAAAAAAAGGAATACACTTCTACACCCTTGTCCAATGTAAAAGGAATCTCTTCAGGGTATAATAAAATCGATGAATTAACTTCCGGGTTTCAAAAAGGCGAACTTACTGTTGTTGCCGTTAAGCCAGGGATGGGAAAAACAGCCTTTCTCCTATCACTGGTAAATAATATAGCCGTGAAAGCAAAAAAATCCATTGCTATATTTTCCCCGGAACGGCCTGCTGATAAGATTGTAAAACGCATGATAGAAACTGAGACCGGGATGTCTGTGCATAAAATCCTTGAAGGCAATTTAAATGAGGGAGTAAAAGACCACATGTTTGCAATCATAGAAAATATTGCCAATTCCAACATTTTTATTGATGAAACCCCTTCATTATCAGTGGGTGAATTATATGAAAAAGCGGAATCTCTGAAAGTACAAAAAAGTATCGAGATTATCGTTATCGACCACCTAGAATTGATGAAAACAAGTATACTTGATGAAAATAGCAGGGAAGACCAATTAAAATCTATCCTTACTTCCATAAAAAAACTTGCCAAAAATCTTGATATACCTATAGTCCTATTTTCCCAAATACAAAGAGGGCAAAAAGCAGATGACACGATCATGACAGAGGCAGTTTTGCCTGAATATATAACCTATTCTAATGATACCATCATGCTTTTGAATAGAACCCCTTACAACTTAGTAAAAACAAATGGTAAACGCACCGGGGGCAATGCAGAAGTTATAATTACACGGCATCCAAGCCTTAAAGAGCGTAAAGTGGTAGGCTTGAAATTTATTGAATCTATTGGAAAGTTTGTCAATAAAGAAAATTAACTACTTTTTTTTTATCCCTACAATAAAAAATAAAGGCTACTTTTTGTTTTTAAGTAGCCTTTATTTCTGAAAAAAAATGCCGAATTATCACATTATTTCTTTCGTCCAAAAGTTTCAATAGCGCTATTTAGCCTATACTTACTAACTGGTTTTGTAATAAGGTCTACCATACCACTATTAAGGATGTTTTCTCTACCATCTTCTAAAATACTTGCGCTAATGGCAACAACAGGAGGCAAAGCATCTCCATATTCTTCAAGCAATTTTTTTGTTGTTTCAATCCCATCAATTCCAGGCATGCGTATATCCATAAAAATAATATCGTATTTGCCAGGCGTATACATTTCTAAAGCTTGATAGCCATCATTAGCAGTATCAACATGGCAACCTAAAGTTTTTAGCATCATTGCCACAACCTCACGGTTTACTTTCTGATCTTCCACATACAATACATAAGGCCTTTCCTTCATTGTATCAACATTACCTTCTTTATTTTGTGGAATATTATGCATATTTTTAAAATTATTCTAAAATTATCCCTGTTTTGTATAATATTTAAACGGCTTTTTCTATGTTTTGTTACATTATTGCTTCTAAGCTTTGCCAATTCATAATCATAGCAGTTATAAATTATAACTTATTTTTCGCGAATTTATTATATCATCTTACCATAATGGTCCAACTATTATCTCCAATGCTAACTTCTGCTACTTTATCGCAAGCTTTATCATCATATGGATCGTAATCAAGGGTCAATTCGCCTCCATTTTCATTGCTAATGGTTGATTACACCAGGAATGAATGTTCTTGCACAACCCATTTTAAGGGTTTTTATCAATGGTTTTTCATCCGAAATGGTAGCGGTAAAATCAACACCATTGATGTTTGTTCCTTGAAAAAATTAAAACCTTTCCTGGATCCTAAAGGCAGAAAGAACGAGTAACATTATAAACGGTATGATGGCTCCTGGGAAATATTGTGGTAATATACCCATAAATATTAAGAATACAATAAGCAATATCCCGTAAATTAAGAAGTATTTTTTTACCCATTTGGGAGGGTTTTTCCTCAATAATCCCCAAATAAAAATTAAGTGCAATGGGTTTGCCCAAATAATATGTAGGTTCGATTTTACAACATGATGGTCGGAGTAAAGCATCAAAAATAATAGCAATACTCCAAGCGCGGCAGGAATAAGCCATAGGATAAAATCGATGATGGCAATTCTCTTTTTGGCTTTGCGCAAAAAGAAGAAGAGCAAGGCAAAAATGCCGAAAACCACCCATAAAACCGGTTTTGGCTTATCAAAAAACCCTGGGGTTTCTTGTTTTGTTCTTTTTGCTTTATACAATGTGCGTTCTGCTATTACAAAATCCTCCCAAGCAGTATCTTTCTTTACTTTGGCGGTTCTGAAGGTTGTTGCCATATGTCGTGGTAAAAATGAATAATCGCGTGGTTCGGCTGTTAAATCAGTGCTTTTGCCCATTACGAGGTCAATCCCCAATGTGAGCCACTTTTCGCTTTTAAGGTCAGGTTTTATTAAGGAACGGTAGGTCTTAGACAAGGTATCGAAAGGAGTATAATCCAGCTTTAGAGAATCTGCTAAAACATCTTCAAAAACATCCCTGATGCGTGTTGCGCAGTTATCAAAATAGAAATCGTATAGATAATACCGGTTTTCAGGAAGGTAATTGTTTTCTAAAAATTCATATATTTTTTGTTTTTGTTGTGGAGTAAGATTAAGCGCCTGCTCGTATACACTCCTGTTAAAATGCCTGTATTCCTTTAGGAACCTGTTAATATTATTGAGGGAGAGTTTATAAAGCAGCTTTCCCCTAACGAATTTCATCATAAAATTGGGGTCGTCAAAATCAAAGGTGCCATAGTTGTAAACTTTGTCAATACCCAGGGAGTCATCATAAACCAAAATAGCGCTATGGCCAAAATAGGAATAGATTGCCTCGCCTTGCCCGCAGGTTATGAGGCTGATGCGTGTTGACGGCGCCACGCTGTCTTTGTTTGCAAAAGAGAAAAGTGGCAGCGTTAATAAAAGTGCAAAAAATACCCAATGTTTTTTCATGCTTTTGTTTTTTTTTATTGGAAATCAGTTTTATATAAGGCATTCACCAGCCTTTCGTGTGCAAAAATGCAATAAAAAAATGAATCATAGAATATTTTAGGTTTAAATTCTCAACCCAATCACCAATACATCATCTACTTGTTCAAAGGTGCCTTTCCAATCCCAAAAAGCGCTGTCGATTTCCTGCACTTGTTCTTCCATGGGTAGTTGGTGAATTCTGAGGAGCAATTCTTTAAAATTCTTCATCATAAATTTTCTTCCGGTGGTTTCGCTAAACTGGTCTATCATTCCATCCGAAAAGAGATATAACAGATCATCCTTTTGAAGTTGTATGGTTTGGTTGGTAAAAGTTTCCTTTTCCCTGTAATAGATACCAATGGGCATCCTGTCGCCCCTGAAGCGTGTTAACTCTCCATCGCGTATCATGATTAGTGGATTATGCGCGCCTGCAAACTGGCATTCCAGTGTTTCCTCGTTAATAACAACCAACGAAATATCCATACCATCTTTTGATTCACTGTCTTTGCTTGTTTGCCTTAGCGAATTTTTTACATTTTCTCTTAGTGCGTTCAGGATATAATTGGCTTGGAGGTTTTCAAAACCATACTGCGAAAAGTAATTGATGATGATCTCGTTAAGGAAAGAAATCCCGAGGGCGCTCATCAGTGCACCTGGCACTCCATGCCCTGTGCAATCAACGGCTGCAATTATCAAATGCCCCTCCTTTTTTGTAGCCCAATAGAAATCTCCGCTAACAATATCCCTGGGTTTGAAGTAGATAAAATAATCGGGGAGTATTTCTTCAAGAACCTCGTCAGGAGGAAGCAATGCGTTTTGAATGCGCCGGGCATAATTGATAGATTGGGTAATCTTCTTGGTTTGTGATCTCAAGTAGTCACGTTGCGAAGCTATTTCATCACGTTGCGATTCAATCTCTTCTTTTTGCTGAAGGATTTCTGTCTCCTTCTGTTTTAATAACGTGATATCCGAGTCTATCCCTATAATTTTCTTTACTCTCCCATCGTCTGAATACAAGGGAGTTATGGTAGTTTGTATCCATTTTTTATCTTTCCCATTGCTCCCCGTGAAAGGGAATTCGTATGTTACGGGTTTTTTATTTTTTATGCCATCTATGATTACTTTTTTTATTTCAGTAGGTGTGTTTTCTGTGATAAGGCTTTTGCCTTTCATCTCCTCAACAGTTTTCCCGAATAATTTCCTAAACCCTTCATTAACCCATTCTATAACTCCATCTTTATCCATGATGAGGACAGCATTATCAATTTCGCTTGCAACGATGGTGAGCTTTTCTAATTGTTGATTGTGTTCTTCCAGTACCTCTGTTAAAACACGCATTTCTTCCAGGTTATGCGAAATCTCTTTGGTTCGTTCAGCTACTTTGTTTTCCAAGTCTTTGTTGGCATCTTTTAGTTCTTGTTGCGCGGCTTTTAACTCGGTAATATCAGAGACCATGGCAAAAGAGCCTATTTTTTTCCCCTGTTCATCCATTAACGGGGATGCGCTGAACATGCAAGCGATTTTATTGCCGTCGGATTGCGTTAGTGCAAGCTCATAAGTCCCTTTTTCCCTTTTTTTCCTGCGCTTCAACTGTTCTTTAATAATCTTTATATTATCCTTATCCAAGAAATCGAATAAAGACCTGCCAACAAGGTCGTTTTTCTTAAGGATCTTCCGCATCTCGTAGTTTGCATCTGCTATGATGGCTTCATTATCTATTTGAATAAACCCGTCATGGGCAGTGGCTAAGATATTATGAAGCCTTCGTTCTTTTTTCTCCAGTTCTTCTTTTGACCGTTCGTTTTCATCAGAGAGGTAAAAGTGGCAATTTTCAGCTCTATTCAGGTTGTTAAAGATGGCTACGGCCATTTTTTCACATTTGTTATACCCACACGCGGTACAGTTGAATATATCCTTCTCGGAATATTTATGCATGCTGTGAAAAATATCCTGCAACTGTTCTTTATTGGGATATTTAAGTTGAACGTTTTTCCAGTTATTGGAATATTTGCGCTTATAAAGCCCTTCTTCCCAATACCTGTTGATAGTTTCTTCAAGGGTTTGGGGATGATCTTTGCTTTTCTCTTTGTAGGCTTGCTTCATTTCATCTTTACGGCGGGCAATAAAGTATTCTATCTCGTCTAAAGGCTTGTCTTTAACCAAAGTTAGTGGCCCGGCATTGCAACCAAAATCACAGTTGAGGCAGTCTACGATGAGGGGCGCTTTGCCTTCTTCTATGGCTATTGGGAGTTTTTCAAGATAATCGTAAATGAGTGAAACACCTTCTATTTTTCTTGCATTATCTTTTACATCAGGGATAATTCTTTGGGCAGTATCAAGCAGCCCACCAGGCGAAGAAAACAAAACAGCCCTTTCAGCAGGAGGATTGTCAAAATCGGTATTATCTAGAGTGTCAAGATTGATGTTATTGTTTTCTAAATAGTCATTTAGCGTTTTCATACCCACATTAAAATCTCCATAACCTGTATCGCTAAATTCTTTCTTTTTGGCCAGGCAGGGAGAAATAGCTGCAATTTTATGATCTTTATATTGTGGATAATACTTTTTTATCATTTTTATGGAATGAAGCATCGGGCTGTCAGCCGGAACGAGGTATTTTAGCAACTCCGGTTTATAAAGCTGGATATAATTAACAATAGCCGGGCATGGTTGGGATATGATTGTTTGAGGATTATCTTTTTTTAAGTGCTCTATATAAGATTTTACTGTGAGCTCAGCGCCAAAACTCACATCAAAAATCGCTTCAACGCCTTGCTTTTTGAGCCAGGTGTTGAGTTTGAGAAAATTTTCCGGGAAATTGGTAGCTATAGACGGGGCTACAATGGCAACCACCTTTTCCCTTTTTTCTAATGATAAGAGCATGCTTTCCAAGTCATCATTATAGTACCTTGCATCATGAGTACATGCTTCTATGCAATTGCCGCAGCCTATGCACATATCGTTGTTTACTTTCACGATGTCGCCGCTACCATCATTACAAAATTTAACTGGGCAAGCAGAAATACAGGCATGGCAATTAACGCATTTATCCTCATCCACACTAATGAGGGTTTTGTGGGCAATAGATGTTCTCATGGTATGATAATGTTTTCCGTAAAAATTTTATTGAAGTAAGCAAAAATACGAATATTATTTTAGAATGAATTTATAGCAATATAAAAAAACAGAATTGTTGTATTAAATGCAATTTAAGTATTATGAATCGTATTTCTTTATTTTTATGTAAGCAAAAGATTATACTTTTACTGGCGTTAATAGAAAATAAATAAAAAAAACAGCGCATATAGATGAAGCAGGCACAAATCCATATTGCATTAGTTTGTATGAACGAGGCAGAATATATTAAACCATGCCTGGATTCAATAATAGAACAATCCAATAAAAATTATAAGATTTGGGTATGTGTTAACCAACCTGACAGTTGGTGGGGCGAACCGGACAAAAGGCATATTTGTGAGAACAACCAGGAAACTATAGGGATATTAAATAAAATCAATGATTTTCCACTTGAAATCATTGACAGGTCATCGCCCGGTAAAGGTTGGGATAAAAAAAGGTTTGGTGTTGGCTGGGCAAGAAAAACTGTTATGGATATCATCTCCCGGAATGCAAATAATGAGGATATCATTGTAAGTATGGATGCTGATACAATATTTGGAAAAGATTATTTTCAAAGCATCATAGAAATCTTTCATGAATGCAATAAACTTTTGGCTATCTCTAATCCTTATTACCACAATCTCACCAACGATGATGAACTCAATCGCATTATGTTGCGTTACGAGATTTACATGCGCTATTATACTGTAAACCTTTGGCGTATTGGTTCACCATATTCTTTTTCTGCATTGGGATCAGCTATTTCAGTGAAGAATGAAGCATACAAAAATAGTGGTGGGATGACTCCCAAAAAAAGTGGGGAAGATTTTTACTTTATCCAAAAGCTTATCAAGCTGGGAAAAGTATCAAGATACAACAAAGAATTGGTATACCCGGGCAACCGGTATTCCGGCCGCGTTTTTTTTGGTACAGGGCCGGCGCTCATCAAAGGGAAAACGAATGACTGGAAAAGCTATCCAATATATCATTATAAATTGTTTGAGGTGATAGAGACGATGTATTCTTTGTTTCCTTTGCTTTTCAAGAAAAACATAGAAACTCCTATGGATGAGTTTTTAGCAAGAACTTTTAAAGAAGGAAATATTTGGAATAACCTAAGGGAGAATTTTAAAACCCAAGAGCATTTTGTTAAAGCTTGCCACGAAAAAATCGACGGGTTAAGAATACTGCAATTTCTGAAATGGAAGCAAGAGCCGGAAGTTTATGATAATGAGAATTTCAAACAATTTGTAAAAACCTTTTATCATGATAGAGCAATAGAGCATCATTTAAATATTGATCAGTTTTCTTTTGAAAGAAGCCATATCAAGGAATTGAATAAATGGAGAGATTTGCTTTTGGAAATAGAGCAGGAATTTAGCAAAAACCATTTTTTAAAGCTTACAAGCCAATGAAGAGAACCTGGTTAACTTTTCTATTGATATTGTTTATGATGCAGGTTGCTCGTAGCCAGAGCATGTTCAATGAATTCATCAGCCTTAGTCGCCCGGAGAAATGGTGGGTAATGATGCACCCATTCATAGCAAAAAAAGCTTCTGAAGCTGCTAAAAAGGCGAGGATAGCTGCAAAAAAGCAAAAACAAAACCCTGCCCTGGATAGCCTGTATAATGGAGGCAGGATAGATGCTTTTAAGCATGCATATTGGATGGCATTGATGGTTAGAGAAATGAAAAGCAAGAAAGCAAAAAAACTGGGCATTGCCCACGAGAAAGGAAATTACCTGGATTTCAAAAAACGCAGGGGCGAAGATGGAGCCGTGCCAACCAAAGAGAACAACGAGATGGATTTGTATAATAATATAGCGGGTATTAAAATAGGGGAAAAATTTAGCGAGATACCTAATGATTCATTACAAAAAATTATTATTGATTCTATTGCTGTTGGTTATTTAAAGATAATAAAGCAAAACGAGGATGGGATTTTTTTAGATAGTAACGGTAATATTATTTTACAAGGAAACATAAAAGGCAGGTGGGAAACACCAAGGGTATTAGTGCCATCAGATTTTGGGCTAAAAGGGAAAAAGGGAAAATGATTTTATTTCGATTTATTTTAAAATTTCTTCATCAACATCATAATAGAAATTTCTTTCCATATCATCTTTTTTCCAGGAATTTAACAGGTGAATTTTCATCGTGGGTTGTTGTGCTTCATCAACAGGAATAGTAAAAAGCAACTTTGGAGCAAACGGCTTGCCTCCAATGCCAAGTATCATAAAAAATGGGGTTTCTTTATTATGGGAATAATTTTTATAAAAAGCAAGTTCTTTTTTGGTGGCTGATGTCTTTTTTCGTTGACCGGATAAAAAGGTAAATACCAATTCCTAATACAATTACACCTGCAATTATCAAAAAAATTCCTATCATAAAACAAAATCTTATAGAGTGATTAAAGGTAAATAATCGTTATTTCAACAAAAATATGAAAATATTACCAAATTCCACAGAAAATGACTAAATTTGGTCAAATCTATCCTGGGGCTGAATTAAAGCATTCAAGAAAAATTATTGGATTTAGAAATAGGTTAATTCATGCCTACGATTCAATTGATAATTCAATTACCTGGACAATAATACAAGGATACCTCGATCCATTAAAAAAGGAAGTTCAGTTTTTGCTTGATGAATAAAATAACACCAGAATTATTAATATAGCCTTATAAAACTTTGATTTCAAAAAAGGATGTTGACAAGTTTATGCATTTATTCTTAACATAAGAACAGCATAAAAAAGCGCCCCAAAAAAATACCGGGACGCTTTTTAAATAGTTAGGTTATACCTGCTCCTTTACTCTACCAATGTCATTTCATCTATCAAATGTTTTGCACCGGCATATTTATCTATAACCAACAAGATGTAGCGTATGTCCGCTACAATGGTCCTTTGTAGCGGTGGGTCAAATTCAATATCGCCACTCATTGCCTCTGAATTGCCATCAAAAGCTGCACCTATCAACTCTCCATTGGCATTTATTACCGGGCTTCCTGAATTACCACCGGTTATATCGTTATTGGTCAAAAAGCACACCGGCATTTTATCTCCCATGGCATAATCGCCATAATCCTTCGTTTCGTAAATTTCTTTTAATCGTTCTGGCACAATGAATTCATCATCGTCAGGGTCTTCTTTCTGCATCACACCTCCTAAATAAGTGATCCAGTCGTAATGAACTGCATCCCGTGGATAGTAATCTTTAACAGTGCCGTAAGTTACCCGCATTGTGGAGTTTGCATCAGGATAGAAATCCTTGCCGGGCATCATTTCCATTAATCCTGCCATGAAAAGCCTCCTAGATCTTGCCAGTTTTGTTCCTTCATCGGCCATCTTTTTGTTGATCTCGTTGGCTGCATTAAATACAGACAAAGCTGCTTCATAAGCCGGATCTTTCTTTATTTTACCGGCCTTAGGGTTATTTAGCATTTCTAAGTATTCTTTTTCACCGGCAAAAGCTGTCTTTTCAAAAACTTTTTGTGCATAAGCTTTGAAATCGCCCTTGTACTTTTTCCCTATTTCTTTAAAAACACCAGGATGGTAAGCTTTTGGGATGTTTTTGTAATACATTTTAAAAAGCGCTGCCATCTTATTCTCATCAATGCTTTTGTTGTAGTCTTTAAAATGCTTTTTCGCGTATTGTTTTAGCTTTCCTTTGAGGTTTTCAACATCTTTATCATCTTCTAACTGGCTAACCAATGCTTTGTTGTTGTAAGCAAAATTCAAAACTTCAATACCGCTAAGGAAACGTAATTCAATGGTGTACCAGTTGGCCAAATGCACCTTGGTATTTTTCATTTCTTTATATGCATCTTCCATGTCAGTTAGGACATGACCGTATTTTTCTTTCCTTGTTTCATCTTTTTCAACCCATTTCTGGAATTGCTGCTCCAGTTTTTTCTTCTTTTCATAAACTTTCAGCCTTTTAAGGCTTTTGGCCTCTTCAATTTGTTTTTTCCAGTAATTGGCTACTCCTGCATATTTTGAAGCATATTGAATCCTTACTTTGTCATCCTTATTCATTTGTTCTTTAAGGATATCCAATTTTTTCCCTTCCAGCTTAACAGCGTGGGGAGTAGTTTGCTCCAATTTCAATTTTAACCCATAGGAAGAAAGGTAGCGGTCTGTTGAGCCCGGGTAGCCCCATATCATGGCAAAATCGCCTTTTTCAATACCTTTTAGAGAAATTGGCAAGAAATATTTAGGTTCATAAGGGATATTATCTTCGGAGTAAGGAGCGGGTTTGCCATCAGGGCCGGTATATACCCTGAACATGGAAAAGTCTCCTGTATGACGAGGCCACATCCAGTTATCAGTGTCACCACCAAAATCCCCTATGGATGAAGGTGGAGCACCCACAAGGCGCACATCCTTAAAAGTTTCATAAACAAAAAGGTAAAACTGGTTTCTCCTGAACATGGGTTGAACTTTTGCATTGTAATGGGTGCCTTCTACAGATTCATTTTCCAAAGTATAGGACATTTCTCTAATTTTATCGTTTCTCTCGCTAACACTCATAGTGTCAGACAGTTCTTTTAAAAAGCGCTTGGTAACATCTTCTATTCTTACCAGGAAGGAAGCTTTTTTCCCGGGGTTTGGCAATTCTTCATTCTTGGACATAGCCCAAAAACCATCCGTAAGATAATCATGCTCAACAGTACTATGCGCCTGGATTTCACCAAAACCGCAATGATGATTAGTTAATATCAATCCTTCCGGTGATATTGCCTCTGCTGTGCAGCTTCCGCCATCCAACATTACAATGGCATCTTTAAGACTTGAGTTATTTACGCTATAAAGCTGTTCCGGGGTCATTTTTAGCCCCATTGCTTTCATTTCTTGGTAATTTTTTTGCCCAAGAAGAAAGGGTAGCCACATGCCTTCATCAGAGCGTGCTGTGAAATTTACTCCAAAAATGGCTACCAGGAGTAATGCTAATATTCTATTCTTCATTGTATAAGTTTTAGATTAATTAAAAAAAATCGAATTATTTTGTTTTTACATATTTTTCTAACCATTGATTCATCTCCCAAGCCATGTGCAGTATAGACTCTTTGGCCCTGTAGCTGTGGCTTTCACAAGGTAATTTCACAAACCGTACAGTAGCCCCGTGGCCTTTGAGCGCTTGGTAATACCTTTCGCTTTGCATGGGATATGTCCCGGAGTTGTTATCAGCTGCGCCATGTATCAGCAAAATCGGTTTTTCTACTTGGTCAGCATAAGAAAAAGGCGACATTTTTATGTAAATGTCTTTAGCTTCCCAGAAGGTCCGTTCTTCGTTTTGGAATCCAAAAGGGGTGAGCGTCCTGTTGTAGGCACCGCTCCTGGCAATTCCCGCGGCAAAGAGGTCTGAATGAGCCAAAAGATTGGCAGTCATAAATGCGCCATAAGAGTGCCCTCCGATGGCAACCCTGGAGGTGTCTCCCACACCCATTTCATAAATCGTGTCAATAGCTGCTTCTGCATTGGCAACAAGTTGCTGTATGAACGTATTATTGGGCTCTTCGCCGTCTTTACCAACAACCGGCATGGATACATCATCTAATACAGCATAATCTTGGGTTAGCCAAAGCAAAGGAGACCACCATCCCGGCCTGATAAACCGGTAAGGCGAATCTTTTACTTGCCCGGCAGCATCAGCGCTTTTGTACTCCCTGGGATAAGCCCACATCAATACAGGCAAACGGCCATCTTTTTCTTTGTTATAGCCTTTTGGCAGGTATAATTTGGCTGTTAGCTGTAAGCCGTCATCACGATGGTATTTTATGAATTCTTTCTGTATTCCTTTGAGTTGTGGAAATGGATGCTCAAAATCGGTTATTTGTTTCAGTTCACCTTTTTTAATGTCCCTGGTGAAATAGTTTGGCGGAATATCTTTCGATTCTCTCCTGGTAAGGAATTGAAGTTTGTTAATGTCAATAACATCCACAGGCATTTCATAAAATGGTTTTTCTGTTGACCGCCAAAGCCTTTTGGTAGCTTTTGATTTCATGTTAAATTCATCCACAAAGGGTTTGTTCCCTTCCGGGGAAGCGCCTTCGCCCCTTAAATAGAAATGTTTTTGCTTTTTATCGGCAAGAAGGACATTTTTCCCGTTTTCATTCATCGTGGTAAGGAAATTGCCGGGGTTGTTGTAGCGGTCTTCCCAGGAATAGTCAAAAACTGTTTCTGTAGAAGCATTTTCTTTACCGGGTTCAAAGAAAGAAACTTTTCTTTTTCTTGTATCCCACCACCATTCATTAGCTACAGCCAGCTCATCATTAAACCATGAAAACCCTCCAAAACGAGTTTTAAGTGTGATGCTTTTTGTGGGTTCTTCATCAAAAGGCGCTTTTAGGAAAAAGATTTGCTCTCTTTCTTCGGCTTCCTTCTTGGGATCGCCGCCGTCCAATGCTTCTGTCCAGTACAAAGATGCCGGTGCATCTGCCCTCCAGGTGAATGACCTGGGACCTCTACGGCAAGAGCTATATCCTTTAGGTATGTTTTCTGCCAAAGGAATGTTGGCTATGGTTTTTATTTTATTGTTGTCAATGCTCCAGATATCCACATCAAAAGGGAAGCGGTAATAAGGAACGATATAGGAGAAAGGTTCCTTGATGGTTTCAGTAAGTACATGACTCCCATCCGGTGAAACACTAAAATCCTTTATAATTCCTTGATGACCGAATTTTTCCTTTTCTCCTTGCATGTTCACGATATATAGTTGCGAGGAAGTATAATATTTGAATAATTTTTCATCATATTGATCTTCGAGCAGGTCTTGGTAAGTCCTGACAGGCGCTTTTTCACCAATGCTTTCTTGAATAACAGGGCCGCTTGGCACCAGGTTTTCTTTGGGTTTGCTGCCCCTACCTTCCGGGATTGCTTTATAGAGGATTTTCTCACTGCTTGGCAGCCACTGGTATGGCAAACCTGAAAGAGCATCATTAATATTTTCGGCTGTAAGTTTTTTCGCTTGAAAACTTTTTATATCCACGATCCAAAGTTCTATGCCATTGGCTTTTGTGTTAGTAAAAGCAATTTTTTTGCTATTGGGAGAAAAACTTATGTTTTCGATTTTCAAACTTCCAGGGAGCCCTTTGATATGGTGTTTTTCCTGGTCGTCCAGGCTCATGATGGTTAAACCATTAAAGAAGTATGAGCGGCTTCTTCCATTGGTGCGAGGGTTGATCCTGGTACCGGCAAGTTTTTCCTCGGGTTGGGCCAAAACATCTATGGGCGGATAATTAGGCCTGTTGAATAATGCCAAGTACTGTCCGTCTGGGCTAAGATATGTTGACGGAGTTTTGGGAGCAGTGATGATATTGGCGATATCCTGGGGAGGCTCCTGGTAATCTATATCTACTTGCGTAAAGCTTTGTCCGGCAGTAAATATGAATGGTATTAGTAAAAAGTATTGGATTAATTTCATAAAGGTATACAAATTTAGAATTTTCAGCCACTAATTTAACAAAAAAACCACGGGAATGTTTTGAATAAGTGTATTTAACTACCCAACAGCCTATAAAAGTGTATGAGTGAAAAGATTTTGTCAATAAGTGGAAGTAGGATGGAATGTTGATGGTTGATACCTGATGGCTGACTTCGCTACGTAACCCTTGAAGAGTTTTCTTATTAGAGAATTCGTATTTGGAGATGACGATGGATAAAGCACGTCATTTCGATGAAAAGAAGGGATAGGATTGTAGGGTGGGATTTCAGAGAAATCTTCCAGCGTTATGTAGCGGCTGTAACTCAAAGTGTTTATTTGCTGCACTGCAATTAGCTGGGAGATTACTTCAGCACACTCACTGGCCTCGATTAGCCAGCAGGTGCACCTCGTAATGACGTGGGGAAAATTTTCTCAAAGCCTTACAGGCTTTTTAGGTTTTGTCTCCTTCAGCAAAAATTTTTAATTGCACTGCATTCAATACCTAATAAATATGGGCAATAGTGAAAAGCCCGGGGAATAGATGAAAAAAAACTCCCCCGTCTACCTAGTGTTGTGATTTTGTTGTTGGCAGTTTGCATCGGCGGGAATTGTATACAGTTAGCAATACTGCACCCAGCAAGGACAATGTTTCAGCATAAAACAGCATTATTGCCAGTAAAACTCGAAGACCTGAAGCAACACGAAGGCTCATAGCAACCGGCGTCAGCACTTCGTGACTCTTTGAGACTTCGGGACTTAGTAGCTTGAAAGGTTTTGTTTGTAATAAAAATAGGGAGGCCTATTATTTAACCTTTAGATACTAAAAATATCATTATTTCAGTTATAATCTTGTATAATGATTTTCACCTTTAAATCCATGATTATTATTTTTAACTTGTTATTAGAATAACGCAACTATGAGTGGTTAATATGCATCACAATATAAATTATAAACTAAAAACTTTTTATTATGAAACACATGAAAACTTATGGAATGATCATCCTTATGTTAATTTTTATCAATCAATTGCGATTGAATGCACAGGACAAAAGTTTTGTCCCGGTTAAAAGCAAACATGAGTTCAATATTAGTATTGACAACATATTTGCAAGAAGCCCACAGGTTTATATTCAAACTTATTACCCGTACATCACGAGCTACCATGTTGTTGGCATTGATGATATAATTTTGCCGGAAGTCGGGTTAGGTTATAAACATCATTTCAATAAATTTGCCATCCGCACTAAATTCAATGTGGGATCAAAAAGCCAAGAATTTGAAGAAAAAGTCAATAATAGCAATAATGACGACAAATCAGAGTTTGATCTATTTGAATCCACTTTATGGGCAGGTATACAACTGAACAATGATTATAAAAGAAGCCGGGTGTTTTATGGAATAGACGGATTCTACAATTATAAAAAGCTTAAAATAAAAGATCTTAATAACTATGCTGATGAAATGGATAAGAAAGAAACCACGTTGAACGGGTATGGTTTTGCACCGATAATAGGAGCCGGTTATTTTATTTCTGAAAAGATATCAATATCCACGGAGGTAAAATTTATAACAAAATTCTACAAGAAGAAGCATAAAACAATAACCCACCTGGACTATGAAGAACCTGGGCCAGGAAATGAAACCATAGAAAGAACCACAACTGATAAAGGGCATTCAATGAAAGTAGGCCCTTTGGGAAATTTGTCCATTAATATTCACCTGTAATAAAAAATCTATGATTTGATTCTCTAATAAAAAATAAAAGGGTGAATTTGAGCAGATAGCCAAAAGCTAACAGGCGGGTTAATCCGCCTGTTAGTATATTCATAGATAGGTAGTTACAAAATATTATTTCCCCATTTCCTCGATCATTGCCTTAATCTCCTCAATTTCTTTTCTCAATTGCTCGTTTTCCTCTTTTAGGGACTGGTTTTCCTTTTGTATATTTGTAGTGCGTTTTTCAAGGGCTTTGATGGCGGCAAAGCTCACACCATCCAAATCCAGGTAAGACATTTCCCTGGGGCTGTCTCCTAATCCAAAGGCATTGTAAAAATCTTCTGCATATGGCATTAAATGTGCCGTCACGTTGCTCTTTTCATTTTTGATAGTTTTTTGTAAAGGCATATTAGCCAATTTTTGGAGATAATTTTCTTCGACTATACCTTTTAAATTTCCAGGGTTCTTTTTGGTCTGAATTGAAGCCCACCCAGTTCCACCAGGATTAAGCACTACGCCAACTTCTTCTCCGGACCCTCCATAACCAACAACAAACACTGCCCCACCTGTTGCTTTCATCTTAAATTGATTTGCAGCATCAGCAACAAACCTTTCCTCAGGGTTCATAGGGTTAACGATTGTGGGATCAGAAAAAATAAAACACCCGGGATACCCATTATCTGATGCATAATTTCCCATTACTATGGAACTTTCTCCATCAACTACATTATCCATTCCAATTGATACACCAAAACTCCCACTTATTGCATTATTAAAACCGAGCGCCAGTGAATGGATGCCCATAGACTGGTTATAAGAGCCCAGTGCAATAGCAGCAGAGTCACCACAAAAGTTAAAACTCCCGAGCGCCATGCTATGAGATGCAGCAATATCGGAGGTTCCACAGTTGTTGCTGGCTCCCATAGCAATGCTATATGGCGACAGTGCACTAATATTATCTGAAAATCCAATAGCCATAGAACCTAAAGCCTCTGATACCGTGAATGGCCCGACAGCACCACAACCAAACCTGCCGGTAGCTTCTGCATGCATACCAATAGCTGCATTAGACACGCCATGAGCAACTGCTCCAGCCCCAATAGCCATAGATGATATACCTTTTACCAGTGTTTGCCTACCCAGGGTACTGTCTTGTTTTCTAGCCTGTGAGCCAATTGCAAGGCAAGCATAACCGTTGGCAATGGTTTTTTCTCCAAAAGCAAATGAAGAGTTTCCAAGTGCAATAGAGCTATCACCAAAAGAAAATGATTTATTACCTGCTGCAACGGATTTATATCCCATAGCTTGCGAATAATCGCCCCTGGCTTGTGCCTCAAAGCCCGAGGCCATAGAATTCAAACCAACACTATCGGGGTCAATAACTAAAACACGCCCGCTTAAAAAAGCTTCTTTATTAGGATACCATATCAAGCCAGGTTTACTGGGGTTTATCACTTGCGCGCTATCATCAGTAGATACATTGAATAAATAATCTCCACCTCCTTTACTGGCGCTCCTTCCACTTACGGCAAAACCACCGATGTTGCCTTTGGTGCTTTCTTCCCCAACATACACTCGAGTGCTGTCTGGTGTGGTAAGAAAAACATTGCTTTCCAAGTTTTTACTGGCAGACCGCCCACTTACAGCAAACCCTCCTATATTACCTTTGGTATTGGACTCTCTAAAATATATTCTTGTACTATCTGGTGTTGCTAAAAAAATATTATTATCGCCTGATGCTTTGCTAGCTGAGCGCCCACTCACAGCAAAACCTCCTATATTACCTTTTGTTGTATTCGTATCAATATATATTCTAACGCTGTCTTTCGTAACCCTCATATAATCGCCTGTAGCTTTGCTGGCGCTTCTCCCGCTCACGGCAAAACCGCCAATGTTGCCTTTGGTGCTCTCATCAACATAAACTACAGCTCCATCATGAAAAACAGCAAATACAGAATTGCCATCTTTATCTTTTACTTCAAAAAGCGGTTCATCGCTTCCAATAGATGCATCTCCCCATACTTCTAATTTACCTACCGGGGTGCGTGTACCAATACCAAAATGGAGGTTGGTATCTGCAAGATAGGCCAAGGAATCATCTTGAACCCAAAAATTATCCGGGTTCCCAGCACTAAGTTTAAGCCACTCGGTGCCGGTGTAATAAAAAAACGTATTTTCTTCGCTATTATAAACCAATAAACCGGTTGCCGGATCGGAAATATTATTTATTTGATCTGAGGTAAGTCTTGGAATGAGCAAGCCCTTATGGGTAGAAAAAACGTCCAGCATGGCCGAACTATCAGGAGTGTGGCTTTGATCATCGGTGATGGTGATATTCTGGCCTATAACAATGTTGTATGTAAACAATGCAATAAGCATTAATAAATGGGTTTTAATAAAGCATTTCATGATATTAAATTTTTGGTGGTTAATACAACAAATATAAGCAATTTGTAAAGGAAGCCCAAAAAAATATAGATAAAAATATTGACATACTTCTTCTTTAACGAGCGCTTATGAATGGCTCAATCTTAATCCCACAATCCCAATCACGATAAGTAAAAAAGAAAAAACCCGTAACATGCCCACAGGGTCTTTAAAAAAAACGATACCAATAAGGAAAGTACCTGCTGCGCCTATCCCTGTCCATACTGCATAAGCTGTTCCAATGGGGATGGTTTTTTGCGCGATCCATAAAAACAAACCACTAAATATCATTGAAACAACGGCAACAGATAACCACAGGAACCTGTTCCCGGTGGTTTCGGAAAGCTTAAATCCAAGCGGCCAACCGATCTCAAATATACCTGCAATAAAAAGGTATAACCAAGGCATATATTTAGCATTTTAGAATCTTAAAGACAAGCAACTCAGTCCACCATCAAGTTTCCTGAACTCTGAAACATCAACGGTTATTACCTTATATCGAAGGGCTTTGATCTTATCGCGGGTTTCCGGAAATCCTTCAGGAACCAAAACAACGCCATTGATCCAAAGACTATTT
Organism: uncultured Bacteroidales bacterium; assembly: GCA_964544705.1. Lineage (GTDB taxonomy): Bacteria > Bacteroidota > Bacteroidia > Bacteroidales > CAZJDA01 > CAZJDA01. Next base: position 26,662 of record CAZJDA010000029.1, on the reverse strand, counting down.
GCTGCATATGCTTCATGGGGTGGAATAACAATATTGTTGAATCCTTTAAACTCTTCTTTATTAACCATTTCGCCAGAGACAAGTAAGTTGTTGTTCTCGATATAGGAAACGGCTGTTTTAAGATGCAAAACTGTTGACAACCTGACAATAGAGGCGGTATACCCATGTTTTTGCAGGATAGCAATAAGTTGCACAGCACCTTTTTTATTGGTACGTTCTGAGAGCCCGATATAAAAATGGCGGTCAACTTTCATCACATCGCCACCATCAAGCGTTCCCGGCTCCTTTATGTATTCTATTGTTGAAAATTCTCTCTTTAGTGCATTCTCAATGGCTACTGTTTCACCTTTCCTTGATTTGGCACCGGGATTGGTTATGACGCACAAGGCTTTGGCACACACGGCAGTATCTTCAACAAATACGGAATCAGGATATTCGTTGTCTTCTTCCATGATTTCTACAAAGAGTCCAGCCTCTTGCAACGCATTTATGTATGCCTTATGTTGTTTTTTTACAATTGTAAATCGTGGTTTCCCCAACAAATTGGAGCTAAGGCCTTGGGATATATTTTTACAGGGCGATTTCACTATGGCTTTATTAAACATATCAATGAAATTTAGATGGTTTTATTCAACAAATTTAAGAATTTTTCACTTCTAAAGCATTTTTTAAAATAAATCTTTAAAAAGTTAAGATTTTATATAGCAATATGTTAAGCCTTCAATAAAAATTTAACCTTATAAATATTTGCTATAATGAATTTATTTTCATTACTTTGTTAAAAAAGGTACTTAACATGTACCCTATTAGGGAATTTTTTATTCGCATTTTAAGTTAAGGTTTCCATACCTGGTTCATCAACGTAAATTTTCTTTTTTTTAAGCCCTATTATTTCACGATCAAGTATATAGCTTTATGCCATTAAAAAAGCATTAGTAAACTTACAAAAATTAAATTAAAAGAAATTTATGTACAAGATTATTTTTTATTATCCATCGTTAGAAAAAGAGAACAAAGGAACAGAATTTTTATATAGCCCATTGTCCTTAGCGTACATGTCGGCACACACTCCTGAATATTACGAAAGGGAGTTATATGATGAGTATGTTGGTGAAGATATGGATGCGGAAACTGTTGACGCAGATATTGTAGCCATGTCGCCATTAACCTCCGGTGTAAACAGGGCTTACCAAGTGGCAGATATATTAAGAAAAAGAGGCATCACTACAGTAATAGGCGGTGCACACGCATCTGCAATGCCAGATGAAGCGCTTGAACATTTCGATAGTGTAGTGATTGGAGAAGGAGAACAACCCTGGGAGGAGTTTTTAAAGGATTTTGAAAATCAAAACATCAAGAAGACCTATTTTGGCCGCATGGATGTTGACCTTAAGAACTTAGGCTTACCTGACAGGAGGATGTGTCACCCTAATTATCATTATCCATCCATCAATACATCAAGAGGATGCCCATATAGTTGTTCTTTTTGTTATCTTACCGTTTATAAAAACCGGAGATACAGGACTTTCCCTCATGAAACCATTTTACAAGATTTTGAGAGTGTACGCAACGAACCCTTAGTAGTAGTAACAGATGAAAATTTTATCGGTTACACACAAGAAGATCATGATGACCGCAAAGAATTATTGCGTAAAATGATAAAGCGAGGGTTTAAGTTTAACTGGGGCTGCCAGGCATCGCTTAATATTGCCGATGACCCGGAATTAATGGATTTAATGTACCATGCAGGATGCAGGGCAGTATTTATAGGGTTTGAGTCAACCAACCCGGAAGACCTGAAAGAAATAAGAAAAAAACATAACGCAGACGTAGATTACAAAAAAATCGTAAAAACCATTCATAAACACAAACTTGCAGTAATTGCGTCTTGTATCTTAGGGCTTGATAATCACACCAAGAATTATCACAAACAACTGATTAAAGACCTAAAAAATATGAAAGTAGAAATTGTAAGGGTCTTTTTAATGACATCATGGCCAGGTACACCCTTGAACAAGAAATTAGCAAAAGAAGACAGGTTAATAGAAGACTGGGACAGGACCAGGAAAGATATCCCTAATATTCACTATAAAAACTATACCCACGAAGAAATCTTAGATGCCAGAAAAGAGGTAATGGATTCTTTTTTTAACTTCTCTAATGTAGTAAAAACCGCTTTTAGGTGGCTTTTTATAGACACTACCCTGATCAGGGTTTTCTTGAAAATGTCTTTCAGGAACCGGATATCAGAACGCATTAGAAATAAAAGGGCATTTGGTTTTTCTTCCAAATCAAAAACTCTAAAAAGCAAAAAAAGTATTAATAAGGATGAAAAAATAGAAGAAGAAGTACATGTTTAGTAGCCTGGAAAGGTTAATATGCAAAGCATAAAAAATAGGGACTCCTGCAAAAGTCCCTATTTTTTTTCTCCCTTGCGGTATTTAACGGTTTCTATCACTTCTCCATTTTGATCATAAGAAACCCACTCACCGTGCTTTTCACCTTTTTTGAATTCTCCTTTTAGCTTTAAACTTCCGTCTTCATAATATTCTTTATATACGCCTATTGGAGTGTTATTCTCGTAATGCTTTTCACTTTCTAATTGGCCGTTTGGGTAATAGGTTTTGTTCACACCGTGAAATTCATCTTCTTTATATTCATATTCTGCTAGCAGCTTTCCATCTACACCATACCATTTGCTTACACCATGTTTCATGTTTTCTTTATATTCAGAAACTTGTTGCTTTTTGCCGGAGTTATAGAATTTTACCATTTTGCCATGCATTAACCCATTTTTGTAATGGATCTCTGATATGAGCCTCCTGCCGTATTTGTATCTTTTCCTCACTCCATGAAGAAGCCCATCTTTATAAAACTCTTCCCCGGAATAATATCCCCTGTTAGAAAAATGAATGGCTATCCCATTTTTAACACCGTCTTGGAAATTGGTTATTTCGCTAGGTTTTCCATCTCTATAATATTGTGTCCAGGCACCTTGTTTATTCCCATCTTTATAAAAACCAACACTTCTCAAACCATTCTCATCTTCCTCCCAAAAGCCTTGTTTTAAGCCATCCTCCCCGGTTTTGTTTTCGATTATGTGATTATCTTCTTCTTGCCCATAACTAAATTGATTGATTATAAAAAACAAACTAAACGTTAACGCAATTAATTTAAACTTCATGATGATTTAATTTATCAAGTTAGTAAAAAAGCTTCACTTTACAAACACAGAGATTATAGCAAAGCCGTTGATTTCTCATCAAAAGTAAAGAAATTCAGTGAAAAGATAAAGAATTCGTTAAAGGAATTATAAAATCCAGGTAATTCACAAAAATAGTCTTGTACTAAAACGTTAAAATAAAAACAGCCCCTTCACCTGGTGTTGATTTAACTCCAACATTCCCCTTATGCATTCGCATGATCTGCCTAGAAAGGCTTAAACCTACGCCAGAACCTTCTTTCTTAGAAGTAAAAAACGGCACAAATATCTTATCCATAATATCCGGTTTAATTCCTTTGCCATTATCAGTAATTTTGATGATGACCCGCTCGTTAAAATCTTTGAAAGCTTCAAGTGTAATTCGTGGTTTTTCTATTCCATCTAAAGCATGGATAGCATTTACAACCAAGTTGATCAAGACTTGTTCAAGAAGGTCGGGGTCGGCAAGCAGTTTTAACCCCGGGGGAATGATTTTATATACACATTCAATGCCGGCTTGTTGTGTTTTGGGCTCCATAATTTGCTTCACATCATCAAACAATTCTTGAACCTGGAAATGTTTAAAATTAGGCCTTGGAACCCTAGTCAAGCTACGGTATAATTGCACAAAGTTTAAAAGCCCTTGGCTCCTTTTGTTAATGGTTTTTAAACCGGTTTGAACTGTGTCTGTATCATCCTCGTCCAGTGGCTTTAGTTTGCCATCCTCATCAAAAAGTGCTTCTTCCACGGTATTTGCCAAGGAAGAAATTGGTGTTATAGAGTTCATGATCTCATGCGTGAGGACCCTGATAAGTTTTTGCCATGATTCGATTTCTTTTTCTTCCAGCTCGCTATGAATATCCTGGAGGCTGATCAATACAAAAAACTTACCCCTCAGCCTGAATTCTGTTGTGCTTACTGACAATTGCCTGATCTTATCTTTAACAAAAAGCTTGATGAGGATATGGTCTCCTGAGCCTAAATTAAGGAGTTTTTGAGGCAATTCGGGTTCAATTTGTGCCAATTCATTGATGTTTCTTAAATCATTGATGTTAAAAAGGTTTTTAACAGCGGCATTAAACAAATCCACATCGCCATTCCTGTGAAAAGCAATAATCCCAATATTGATATGCTCCACGGCGGTTTTTAGATAGTTGAAATGCTCTTGTTCCGAAGCCCGGGTCTTTTTTATTTCGTTAATAACCTCGTTAAAAGAGCTGTGCAGGTCGTCAAAACTTCGCCCTTCCTTGCTCACCGGTATGGTAGAAATATAATCATTATGCCTTATGGATTCTAAGAAACTGGTGATTTTCCGGTTGGTTTTTTCTGCATAATGAATCAAGCTAACCACTTCAATGATAATGAGTATTCCCGTTAGGGTTAAGCTAACATAATAATCCGTGTTATTTAATAGGTAAAAAAACAACAATACCGTACACACAATAAGGGCCACCCTGGCAACAATAATAAGCCTGAAATTCTTAAACACCATATTTCTCCATCCTCCTGTAAAGTGCGCCTCTCGACAAACCCAGCTCTTTTGCAGCCTTGCTCACATTGCCGCCATGTTTATCAATTACTTTCCTGATCAATATTTTTTCCACATCCTCTAAATTGGTGTTTTCCAAGTCAATATCAGTAGATTCTTCTTTTTCCTGGTAGAAAAAATCATTGGGTTCCAGGAGATTTCCTTCTGAAAGGATAACAGCACGTTCAATGGCGTGTTGCAATTCCCTAATATTGCCGGGCCAAGAATGTTTTTCCAGCCTTTTAAGCGCTGCCGGGCTAAAACGTTTGGATGGCATATTGTATTTTTTGCTGTAAATACTCAAAAAATGATGGGCTAGCAAAGGAATATCTTCTGGCCTCTCTCTTAATGGTGGAAGTGTTACCTCTACAGTATTAATACGGTATAACAAATCCTGGCGAAACTTGTTCTCGCTTACCATCTCGTATAGTGGCATATTGGTGGCACAAATAAGCCGCACATCAATGGGTATATCTTTTGTAGAGCCCAGCCTAATAACTTTCCTGTTTTGCAATACACTTAATAATTTTGATTGCAAAGGAACAGAAAGGTTCCCAATTTCGTCAAGGAAAAGCGTGCCTTTTGATGCGGTTTCGAACCTGCCGGGCTTATCAGCCTTAGCATCAGTAAAGGCGCCTTTTTTATACCCAAACAATTCACTTTCAAAAAGCGATTCGCTAATAGCGCCAAGGTCAACACTGATGAATACCTCGTCTTTGCGCTTGGAAGCCCTGTGTATAGCCCTTGCAATGACTTCTTTTCCTGTGCCGTTCTCTCCAAGTATTAGTATGTTGGCATCGGTTTTTGCCACTTTTTCAACGGTAGCAAAAACTTTTTTCATGGCATCCGATTCTCCGATAATCTCACTAAAAGCTTTATCTGCATCAGAAACAAGGGTTTTATTCTTGGATTTAAGGCTTTCCAGCTCCACCTTAGATTCCCTCAATTGGAGCGTAGTTTTGATAGTGGCAAGCAGCTTTTTGTTGTCCCACGGTTTTAGCAGGAAATTCGTTGCACCCTCTTTAATACCTTGTACGGCAAGCTCAATATCACCATATGCAGTTATCAATATCACGGCAGTGGCAGGGTCGGTCTCTATGATCCTGTTTAGCCAATGAAAGCCCTCTTTCCCGGAGGTTGCTTCGCGAGAAAAATTCATATCCAGAAGGATAACATCATAATTCTCATTTTTTAGTAATGTTGGAATATTATCCGGTTTGGATTCGGTATGAACCGCCTTAAAATGCTGTTTAAGATATAATTTACCTGCTATTAGAACATCTTCATCATCATCAACGATCAATATTTTGGCATCTGTTTTACTCATAATGATAATTCGTGGTTTAAGGATTTAAAAACATAATATTTGAAAGTTATGGAGTAAAATTAAATAATTTTTTGTTCCTGGTAAAATTCAATGTAATTATTTATTTGCGTAGACCATTACATTTTTTTACTTTAGTTTTTTCTAAGAAAAACACGACCATGGCAGAGTTAATTATAAAAACAAAGAATATCGTAAGCAATATCCACAAATTAAATGAATACTTGTTGAAGCACGATATAAAGTGGAGTTTAATCACCAAAGTATTAACCGGGAATGTAAAATTCCTCGAAAAAATATTGACCGATGATGTGGTAAAAAACCTCCATTCAATTGGCGATTCAAGGCTTTCAAGCATCAGGAACATCAAAAGGATCAACCCTGGGCTAAGGACAATCTACATCAAGCCGCCTCCCAAAAGGTATATCCCTACTATCGTAAAATATGCCGATGTTTCTTTAAACTCTTCTTATGAAACCATTATTGAACTAAACCAAGAGGCCAAAAAACAGAAAAAAATCCACCAGGTTATTATCATGATAGAGCTCGGGGAGCTGAGAGAAGGCGTTATGCGAGATAAAATTGTTGATTTTTATAAGAAAGTTTTTAATTTATCAAACATAGAAACTATAGGTGTTGGCTCCAACCTGGGTTGCATGTATGGAATAGAACCCACATACGACAAACTTTTGCAATTATGCCTTTACAAGCAATTGTTAGAAGAAATGTTTGATAAAAAGCTTGAACTGATATCCGGTGGAAGTTCTATAACCCTGCCGCTAATCGGGAAACATAAGGTGCCCAAGGCCGTTAATCATTTTAGGATTGGAGAAGCTGCCTTTTTTGGAACCAGCCCGCTTTACAATAAAAAATTCAAGAACCTTTCCGTGGATACCTTCAATTTTGACTCTTACATCATAGAGTTGGAAGAAAAAGCAGGTATTCCAGATGGCAAAATGAGTGATGCCAATATAGGGCATACCTCTGAGTTGGAAAAAAACGACCCTGCCTCATATGAAAAAAGCTGTAGGGCTATCCTTGATTTCGGTATGCTGGATGTTGACTCTACAGACCTTACGCCAAAAGACAAAAGCTTAGAATTTGTAGGTACTACTTCTGATATGACGGTATACAACCTTAAAGAGAATAAAACAGCCAAGGGTAAAGACAAGTATAAGGTGGGCCATGTAATTAGTTTTATTCCCAATTACATGGCTGTTGCAAGGTTGATGAACTCAAGATTTATGGATATTAAAATCGAATAATTTTATGAATGATATAGAAAAAAAAATAACCTCGCTAAAGTCCTATTCGGCAAGGGTGATGGACTATGACCCCAGTAATAATAACATTGTGGTATTTGATTTTTCTGATAAAAACAAGGAGTTGTTGCATTTTGATATTTCCAATACTGCCGTGTTTTCGGTGTATGTTAGGGAAAAACTGGATCATTCCGGCGTTGCTTTTGGATTAGGCAAATACAACGAAGATAGGAGCATTTATAAAAGAAGCAGGCATTTTGACGGCGCTGAAGCGCCCAGGACAGTCCACCTGGGAGTCGATATATGGTCTTTTGAGCATCAAAATGTTTATGCACCTTTAGACGCAAAAGTGCATAGCTTTGGCAATAACGATAATTTTGGCGATTACGGCGCTACTATCATCTTAGAGCATCAAACGAATAATTTTACATTTTATACGTTATATGGGCATTTAAGCTTAGAGTCATTAAAAAATTGCCATGAAGGACAAAATATCAGCAAAGGAGAGCATTTTGCAAAACTGGGACAAGAATTTGAGAACGGGCATTGGCCTCCACATTTACATTTTCAGTTAATAACAAACATGTATGATTATAAAGGAGATTTCCCAGGAGTTGTAACTTTAAAGGAAAGGGAAAAATACCTGGGAATTTGCCCGGATCCCAATTTACTTTTAAATTTCAGAGTACTTAACAAGGCATGTTAAATTTTTTTAATGAAAATTTAAGTTTTAGCTGTATCATTTTAAACAGAAACTTCTATTTTTGGATTCTCATGTATCGAATTATATAAATTAAAATCATTTTCTATGAAAAAAATCATTACTTTATTCGCAGGCATACTATTGATATGCCAGGGTTTATCTGCCCAGACCGTGAAGGGTAAATTAGTGGATTCCCAGAACGGCATGGAGCTAATAGGTGCAACAGTAGTATTAGAAGGCACCTCAAAAGGAACTGCTGCTGCTCTGGACGGCAGCTTTACATTACAAGTACCAACAGGAAAACAAACCCTTGTTATTTCTTATGTAGGCTACATAGATAAAAAAATCGATGTAAACCTCAGCAGTGGTGAAACAAAAGATTTGGGGAAGATAGAGATTGAGCCGGATGCTGTTGGCTTGAAAGAAATCAGGGTTGTTGCTTCTTTTGCACAAGATCGAAAAACACCGGTTGCGGTTTCTAGAATTGAACCCATTCAAATTGAAGAAAAACTAAGCACAAAGGAATTTCCTGAAATACTTAAATCGACTCCCAGTGTATATGCAACAAAATCCGGGGGTGGCTATGGAGATGGGAGGATTAACCTTCGTGGTTTTGAATCCAATAATATTGGCGTTTTAATTAATGGTGTCCCTGTTAATGACATGGAAAGCGGTAGGGTTTATTGGTCTAATTGGGCAGGTTTATCGGATGTAACAAGAAGTATCCAGGTGCAAAGAGGCCTTGGTGCATCTAAACTTGCTATTTCATCGGTTGGAGGTACCATTAATATTTTAACCAAAAGTACAGAAGCTAAAAAGGGAGGTTCCGTTTTTTATGGAATAGGAAATGATAGTTACAGGAAAATTAAATTTTCTGCTTCCACAGGCATGTTAGACAACGGCTGGGCAGCAACTGTAGCAGGAACAAAAGAAACCGGCGATGGTTACATTGATGCTACAAATTTTGAAGCATACTCTTACTTTTTTAATCTATCTAAAAAAATTAACCAAAAGCACTTAATGTCCTTAACTGCTTTTGGAGCTCCACAATGGCATAACCAGAGAGGTTCTTGGCATAGAATAAATTTCTATCGTGAACATAATGATGGAATACAACTCAATACTGATTATGGAATTAGAAAAGGGAAAATCTACAATGGTGGGTATTCTTATAATAAATACCATAAACCCCATATTTCATTAAATCATTATTGGAATATTAATAAAGAAACCATGTTATCTACTGCTTTTTATGGTTCTTTCTCACAAGGTGGTGGAAGAAGAATAGATGGAGAAAAAGATAGCTGGCTGGAATATCCATACCCAAGCGGCGACCCTGATGAAGAACCCAACCTTCTAATAACCAATGATGGGTTATTAAATTGGGACGCTGTTATTGACTCCAATTCTAATTCTTTAACAGGTTCACAAGCTATTGTTTCAATGGGAGTCAATAGGCATGACTGGTATGGCATGCTTTCTACATTCAACACCGCCATACCTATTAGAACTGGCGCTGATTCTTATGATTATATTAATTTAACAGCAGGTTTTGATGGAAGATATTATAAAGGGTATCATTACACTGAAATAAAAGACTTGCTTGGAGGCAATTATTACCTTGATAACAGCAATATTAACAGGGATCCTTCAAAACCACTAGGACAAGGTGATAAGATCAATTATTATAATATTGGTGAAGTATTTTGGGAAGGCTTATTTGCACAAGTTGAATATACCAAATCCTTGTTTTCTACATTCGTTTCTGCCTCCGTTTCAAACACATCTTACAGAAGAATAGATTATTTTACTTATGAACCGGGAAACCAGGAGTCCGAGTTAATAAACTTCTTTGCTTATAGCACGAAAGCAGGAGCCAACTACAACCTCACAGAGAACTTTAATTTCTTTCTTAATGGAGGATATTTTACTAGGGCGCCCTACTTTAGATACGCTTTTATTGGTTATACAAACGAAGCCAATGAAGGAGTTAAGCATGAGAAAGTAACTTCTGGAGAATTTGGCGCTAGTTATAGAAATAGATATGTTAAAGCTAACCTTGCCTTATATCACACAAGATGGTTAGATAAGGCGCTTACAACTTCTGTTGGAAACAATGAGACAGCTAATATACTCGGTTTAAATGCTATTCACCAAGGTGTGGAACTTGAAACTTGGTTTTACCCGACCAAAACCTTGGACCTGAAGTTTATGACTTCTGTGGGAGATTGGAAATGGCAAGATGATGTAGAAGCTGACATCTATGACGACCAACAAAATTTTGTTGAGACTTATACCTTATATGCTAAAGACCTTCATGTTGGAGATGCTGCACAAACCACACTTGCTCTTGGCGCTAATTATGAATTTTTGCCAAAGGTAAAATTAGGTGTTGATTTTAACCATTATAGCAGGCTTTATGCTGATTTTGATGTTGACACACGCATTAATAAGTCCGAATCCGGTAAAGACGCATGGAAACTCCCTGATTATCAAATCTTGGACATGAATTTAAGCTATAGGTTCAATGTTAGTGATTTTAAAGCCTCCTTGTTTGCCAATGTAAATAATGTATTGGATACAGAGTATATATCTGATGGTTTAGATGGCAGCGAGCATAATGCCCAGACTTCTTCTGTTTATTACGGCTTTGGCAGAACTTGGTCACTTGGTTTAAAACTCAAATTTTAAATAGAAAAAACAAAACGTTATGAAAAAAAGATATTTAATTTACTTATTGATAATTGGGGTCTTTCTTACCGCCTGTGACCCTAACGAAGAACTTTATGAAAAACTGGATAAGGCAGAAGGGCCATATTCGGAACAACACAATTACACATTAGAAGAAGGTGATTATACCCTAATAAGCGAAATCGCCCTCGCTAATGCTGAAACACACCAAGATTCTGTTCTTGCTAACAGTGTTGGAGCAAATAAGGCTTTTACGAATGAAGCTATTGCAGCATATTTTGTCCCAAATTATATTGGCGATAGATTTATTGCACTAAAAGGCGGTTCTGAATTTGATATTACTTATGACTACACCTTTGATGATTCTATTAAAAATGAAAACTTCAAAGTGCTTACAGATACTTTTAGTAGCCAAAACAGCGCCGATAGTTATATTGAAGAACAAGTAGAAATTTTAGATTCATTGAACGAATTTACTGAAGATGATTTTCTTGTTTTTAACTTTAAACTAAAAAGTGGTGAAAATGTAAGTGATACTATAAATCTTTATGTTTATTACGGAGGTATTTGGCAAAAACAAGATTACTACGAAGTAACCGAAGAAGATTACGATGCAATGCTTGGTTCTGACGGCTCAGGCCCTGGTGAATACGGGAATTTCTCTGATGACTTTCCGTCAGAAAACTTCCTGCCACAACTTTTGGAAATGAAATATCCTTATGCAATTAATGGGGATAAATATTATGTGAAATACAATTATTACAATTCAGGTAATGATTATAAAATGTTCTCCAGGTATAGATATGATAATGGTTGGACAAATTATTCCAAAAAAACGGAAAAATTCCTTCATAATGGAACTGAATGGGTATTTTCTCCAATATTCAAAATTACGATGAAAGAGGAAGATTATAAAGTTATTGTGGAATACATTAAAAACCATGAAGAATTGAGCGATTACATGGATCCTCAATACGATAATAGCGAATATTATTTTGGAGCTACCTATTATTACAACAATTTTGATATGAGAGTATCAAATAGAAAGGAAAATGATCCTGATGGATTATTGGAAGGATTGAGTGATGAGGAAATCGTTGAAGTAATGTGGGAACGGGTTTATGAAGCATTAGACATTATGCTGGAAACCCAATACCCTGATGCACAACCAGAAATTAATGGTGCCCAGGTATATTACCAAGTCACTTTCCAAACTTGGGAGCCGGGAGATTATTTCTATTTTGCTACTTACGAAGTAACCGATGTTGGTGAATTTGAACTTTTCCAGGAAAAAGTTGAATTATAACTATCATAATTTCACATAAAAACCCCGGCCCACAACCGGGGTTTTTTATTTACCTTTGCCTCATGCCCCACATTTATATCCATATCCCTTTTTGCCGCCAAGCTTGCTATTATTGCAACTTCCATTTTATGGCCGCTAAAAAATATCAAAAACCGTATGTTGAGGCATTAAAAAAGGAAATCCTGCTTAGGAGTTCTTACATGGAAGAAAAATCCATCAAAACCGTATATTTTGGCGGGGGTACGCCGTCGCTACTCCCAGTAAAAGACATCATGGAAATTTTCAATACCCTGCAAAAGCATTTTACCATAGAAGATACAGCAGAGATCACCCTGGAAGCCAACCCCGATGACCTTACCCGGGAAAAACTCGGCGAACTCGTCAAAACCCCGGTCAACAGGCTCAGCATCGGGATACAATCTTTTAGAGATGAAGACCTTCAATACCTTAACCGCTCTCATTCAGCAAAAAAAGGCATAGAATCCATTAAAAAGGCACAAGACAAGGGTTTCAACAACTTGAACATAGACCTGATTTTCGGCATGCCACCACTGCCCAATGAAGCGCTTCTCAATAACCTTTCCACGTTTTTTTCCCTCCACATCCCGCATTTATCAGCTTATGCACTTACTGTTGAGCCCAAAACCCCCTTGAAGTTGTTTATCAAACAAAACAAAGCAAATCCTGTTAGCGAAGACCAGGCAGCACAGCAATTCAAGCTCCTGATGCAGGAAATGGAGCAACACGGGTTTCATCACTATGAAATTTCCAATTATTGCAAGCCAGGCTTCGAAAGCATCCATAATTATGCTTATTGGACAGGCAAACCTTACCTGGGGCTGGGAGCTTCGGCGCATTCATACAATTGTCGTTCAAGGCAGTGGAACATTGCTAATACATCCCACTACATTACATTGATAAATGAAGAAACAACGGCTTACGAGAAGGAAGAACTCACCATTTCACAAAAATATAACGAGTATATCTTTACCGGTTTAAGGACTTCTTCAGGGGTTGATACAAGCTATATGAAAAGCCATTTTGGAGAAAAATCTGAAGCCTACTTTTTAAAATGCATCCAACCTTTTTTAAAGCAATACCTCCAAACAGGAAACAAAACCCAATACATTTTAAACAGCGATGGTAAACTTTATGCAGACAGCATTGCTTCGGCTTGTTTTATGATTGAAGGTGAATAAAGCCATCTTCGTCAATAATCCCGGTTACACCCGTGTTATACCAGCCATCGTGTATGCTTTCCTTAACAATTTCCGGGTTGCAGTCAATAACAAACCCTTTAACCAGGAGTGTTCCTGGTTGGTTTTCATCCATCACCTCATCATCATTGGAGGGGTTTATCGTTTTTACGGCGATTCCAGGCAACGGCCTTCCGACGCTGCCTTTTTTATGGTTCCTTTGTATGATGCGTTGCCCGGTTACATCCTTGGTGTCCAAATCGGGGATGTTCATGCTTACAACAGCCATGATTCCGGGCAAAGCCCAATAGCCAAGCTCTAAAGAAACATGCTTATGCAAGACAAAAGATAAGAATTGCTTAAAAACCTTTTCAAAAAGTGAGCTTCCCTCCTGCCCTGTTTCTATGACGGGTTCATATTTCAACACTTGGTTGAATGAAAGCAAATAATAAGCAATAAGACGGTGGTATTTTTTATGAATGCCCTGAAGGATATTTTTTGCTAATGTGAAGTCACCTTTCCCGGCTTTTCTCTTTCGCAATAATTTCTTAATAACCCAGTAAATGCAATGGTTTTCATTAAGCCTGTAAAAAAACGACCCTGCTGATAATTCCAGCATCTTCAACCTTGCCCTGTAAGCGGTTACAGGTTGTGGGATGGGTTTTCCAATATGAACGATGATCTTCCTTTGAAAATTCTTGAGTTTAATTTTATACGTTTCTCCCGTACCGGGTTCATAGGTCATGGGTGAACCGGTGGTATTATCATAGTGAACAGGAATTACATCAAAATCTTGTCCTTTGGCTATATACTCCAAGCCTTTTTTAAATTTCATCAACGTGTTAATCCTGCTCATTTCGCCTTCGGAGTATATATAAACCAGTTCGCCCGAGCGTATCATTTCCCTGCATCTTTCGTTAAATTCCTGAAGCTTTGAATAGCTATACCTTGCGCTAACAGGTATGATCCTTACCCTTTTGAAAAGCCAATGTAGACTGCCTTCGTAAATTTGTTTCAGTAAAACAAAACGGACCATTTTGGGAGTCCAGCCGGCAATAAGTACAGAATCCAGGTAAGAAATATGATTGGCGATGAGCAAAGCGCCTCCACGCAATGGGAAATTATCCCTTCCTATAACTTTGTACCGGTATAATATCTTACCAAAAATTTTAAACGTACCTTTCACAAGATAATCATAGATCATGGCTTATTTTTTTGAAACACATAAGTATATATTTATCAATCAATTCATTTAGTTAAACAACAAACGAAACATGCAAGTCATAACCAATGGGTGAATCCATCGGTTAACCAAATTTGTATCTAAATTCCTTTTGCAAACATAAAGAACAACAAACTATTTTCTTACAACCTTATACTTTCTCTCCCTTATATGAACCTTATGTGCTCTTATATGGTTCAAATACCAAACTAAGTGGTTTTTGATCTCTTACCAAGGCCAGACCTGATGCCCGGTATAGTAAAAAACATCACACCTCCTATGATCCAAGAAATGACCGCAATAACAAGAAAAACACCCCTGGAATCTATAAAACCACTCACAAAACCGAACAAACCGGCAGAAATCAATAAAAACACGAAAACCATAAGATTATTATAAGCAATCATTTCTCCCAGCTTCCGTCCTTTAATGTTGGCTTGTATCCAAGCATTTAACGGGATTTTATAAAACCCGCTAAAAACAGCCGCCAGCACGAGGAATACGGTAAACATCCATTGAGAAGGCTCCATAACAAAGATCAGGGTAAGAAATAAGCTCAAACCGATATTTCCCAATGGTATAAGCGTAACCATCACTTGTTTTCCAGAAAATAACCCTGCAAGAAAGCACCCCACTCCTATCCCGATTCCCATGAGCGCCAGCACATCACCTATAGCTGCATTGCTCATGGCTAAATATTCTTCACAATATACATACAGATTCATTTGGATCATGGAACCAATAAGCCAAAACGTTGAAAGGCTCAAAACCACCCAATTAAGCCCTTTGGTATTTGTCTTTCCCCATTTATATGAGCGCGCAATGAAGCTTATCGGGTTCACAGTATCTTTAAAATCTCTTTCAGGCGCTGGCTCATTGGCTTTGATAAAACGGCTCACAAAATAGCCCACGGCAGCAACAATAATGAGTATTGAAGCTATGTAATGCTCCCTATACGCATCAAGGTCGGATAATCTACCGGCAGCAAAAAAACCTACATTAACGGCAAAAAAAGTTATCAATTCCATTGTTCCCGTACCAAAAGAAATCCCTTCTTCTCCTCCTATGTCGCGAATAAGCCCATATTTTGAAGGCGAGAACATGGCCGATTGTAATCCCATCAAAAACAACGCGATCATTACCAAATACACCGATTCCATGTAAAAACCTGCCACTGCAATGATCATGATAGGAATTTCTATAATTTTTGCAATAACGATGATCTTGGCCTTAGAAATCCTTTTGGCAAGAATTCCGGCATAAGGTGAAAACAAAATATAGGGAATAACAAATAATGCAGAAGCAATAGAAATAATGAGTGATTTGTTTTCTTGTGAATGCGCCACCCATAAAAAGCTAATAAAACAAATAAGATTTTTTAATAGGTTGTCATTAAAAACACTCAGTAAATTGGTGGTAAACAGCGGTATCCACTTTCTCATTGATTGCACATATTGGATTAGGTTTACAAATCTAAAGAAATATGAATGATCAAAATCCAAAACTTTAAAAATTATTTTTATATTTATTTCTGTTTTAAAAAGATAAAAAGAAGTTTATGCATCAAACAATAGTATTATTATACACCGATATTTTCGGTTATATGATCATGATCGTAGTTGTAATTTTCATGGCTGCCGCCCTAATGCACTTTGGCAGCCCAGCCGTACAAAGGTCTATTTATTTTAAGCGGTCAAGAGGGTTGGGTGTGCATTATAGGGAAATTTACAATCATATGGAATTTATTTACAATAACAACAAAGGCCAACTTGTAAGGATTCCTTTAAATGATGCTATACCCGAAACATTTTATATCATAGCCCAACCCTATAAAAAACATGATGACTACGATAAAATATTTACTTGGGCAACAGATGGTACAAAAATCTATTTTAATGATAAGATTTTGCCTGCTGAAATTGAATCTTTTTCCATTATTGGTAATGGGTATTCAAAAGACAGGAAACATGTTTATTACAGGGATAAACCCGTTAAGCATGCAGATATGCCATCATTTAAGGTAGTGTTTCCTCCCGGCAGTTATGATGCTACGGACAAGAATCATAAGTATCTTTATGGAAAGATAGTAAATGTTTAAGGGGTGGAGTTCTCCAGTACATTTTTCACAATGGCCTCTTTATCATAACCACATACATGATGAAGTTCATCTATGGTGCCTTGTTCAATAAATTCATCTGGGATACCCAATTTAATGATCTTTGCTGAATACCTGTTTTGCACCATGAAATCCTGTATCGCGCTTGCCAATCCACCTATTATGGTTCCATCTTCTATGGTGATAACTTTTTTAAATTTCGCGAAAACCTCGTGAAGGATTTCTTCGTCAATAGGTTTTAAGAAGCGCATATCATAATGAGCAATTTCTATCCCATGTTTGTTTGATAATTCACTGGCAGCTTCAATAACAAAATTTCCCGGGTGGCCTAAACTCAACACGGCAATTTCATTGCCATCTTTTATCTTTTGCCCTTTCCCTATTTCTATCTCTTTGAAAGGGGTTTTCCATTCGGGCATTACACCTCGCCCTTTAGGATAGCGGATCACGAAACTTCCCTTATTTTCTAATTGTGAAGTATACATTAGGTTTCGTAATTCACTTTCATTTAATGGTGACGAAATGGTCATATTGGGTATACATCTAAAAAAAGAAAGGTCGTAAGCTCCGTGGTGGGTAGGGCCATCCTCGCCAACAAGGCCACTTCGGTCTAAACAAAATACTACATTAAGTTTTTGAAGGGCAACATCATGAATAACCTGGTCATAAGATCGTTGCATAAAAGAGGAGTAAATATTACAAAAAGGTATATATCCCTTTGTAGCCATACCGGCCGAGAATGTTACCGAATGCTGTTCAGCTATTCCCACATCAAAAGCTCTTTTAGGCATTTTATGCATCATTAGGTTTAATGAGCAACCTGTGGGCATGGCAGGGGTAACACCAATGACCTTTTCATTCATCTCTGCCAGCTCAATAATAGTCCTTCCAAAAACAACCTGGTATTTAGGGGGCAATTTTTTATCACAATTTTCTATAATCTCCCCTGTTTTCTTATTGAATTTACCCGGCGCATGAAATTTTGTCTGCTCCTTTTCCGCATGCTCATAACCTTTTCCCTTTACAGTGATGCAATGCAAGATTTTAGGGCCTTTAATGCTTTTAAGGTCATCGAGTAATTTTATCAATGTAGGCAGGTCGTGTCCATCAACAGGGCCAAAATACCTAAACCCCAATGATTCAAACAAATTACTTTTTTTAAGAAAAGAAGATTTTATGGCAGTCCCAACCTTCCTAACAAATCTTATGGAAATATTTTCCGATCTTCTTTTACCTCCCAAAAATCTCCACAGTTTATCTTTGATTCTATTATATAGTGGAGACGCTGTTATTTTTGTAAAATACTCCTTCAGGGCTCCAACATTTTGGTCAATAGCAATACCATTGTCATTGAGGACAATAAGGATATTGGGTTTTTCAAATCCACCGTGGTTAAGCGCTTCAAAAGACATACCTGCAGTGAGGGCTCCATCGCCTATAACGGCTATATGATTTATGTTCTTTTCACCCTTGAGCCTTGAAGCTACTGCCATACCAATAATAGCGGATATAGAGGTTGATGAATGCCCTACACCAAAAGCATCATATTCGCTTTCAGCCATTTTTGGAAAACCGCTAATGCCATCCAACTTCCTGTTTGTATGAAAAGCATCTCGCCTCCCAGTAAGAATCTTATGCCCATATGCTTGATGCCCTACATCCCATACCAACCTGTCTTTTGGTGTATTAAAAACATAATGTAAAGCTATTGTAAGCTCAACAACACCTAAGCTTGCACCCAAATGGCCAGTATGATAGGATACGATATCCAAAATATAATCACGTAACTCGTCTGCGAGTTGGAGCAATTCCCTTTTTCCAAGTTTTTTGATATCACTTGGTGAATTAACCTTTGATAAAATCTTTCCTGGCTTTGAAACCATATATCCTGCTGTATTATTTTGACAAAAATACAAATAATTCCTTGTTTTAACTTAGCATCATATAGCTGAATTTACATTCAACTAAAAATGAAATATTTGCATAAGGAACATTATCATATAACATAAAATTGGAAAAATTGTTAGTATAAAAATTGAAAATGGATAAAAAAAAGGCTTATTTTTGTTGAGAGAATGATTATTATCTATATATTAGTATTTTTTTAACCCGGTAAAGTACCCAACATGAAAACCATTCGTTACTTCTTTGTTTTATCATTTTTACTGTTATTAAACGCAGCAATTGCACAAAATGTTGAATTTGTAAAAGACAATTTCCCAAAAGAACAGAAAAAAGAGTTAAAGGAAGCCATAGACAATATTGAAGACGGGAATGAATTCTTTGAAATACAACGTGGAATGTATTTTCAGAAAGCTTTGGAATATTATTTAAAGGCCAACAAATTCAATCCCAATAACGCCATGTTGAATTATAAAATTGGGCAATGTTACATAGCTAACGCAGAACAAACCAAAGCCATAAAACATTTGGAAAAAGCCCTGAGGCTCAACCCAATGGTAGCAGAAGACATTAACTTGATGCTGGCACAAGCCTACCAGTTAGACCTTCAATTTGACAAGGCTATTGAAGAGTACCAAAAATTCAGGAAAGCCATTCCTCCGCAAACAGCTTATGAAATGGATGATAAGCTTAGCAAAAAAATAGATGAATGCAAAACGGGTAAAAAGCTCGTAAAAGAACCTGTAAGGGTTTTTATTGACAATATAGGAAAAGTTGTTAATTCACCATACCCAGACTATGGGCCTATTGTAAATGCTGATGAATCCATCTTATACTTTACATCAAGGCGTCCCAGTACTACCGGGGGTAAAAAAGATGATTATGATTTTAATTATTTCGAGGATATTTACCTTTCATATAACCGGTTAGATAGCTGGACTAAGCCTCAAAACCCAGGCGAACCCTTAAACGACAAACAGCATGAATCTGTAGTTGGTATTTCGCCTGATGGCCAAAAATTATTAATATATAATGGAGATAAAGGGGGAGACATCTACATCTCAAGATTGGAAGGAAAAGAATGGTCGAAACCCAAAATGCTTGATGAACCAATAAATACAAAAGATTACCACGAGTCTTCAGCTTGTTTTTCACCGGATGAAAGAACCTTGTATTTTGTAAGCGACAGGCCCGGTGGTTTCGGTGAACATGATATATACAAATCAACCTTGAACAGGAACGGGCAATGGATGAAACCCATCAACCTTGGACCAACCATCAACACCAAGTATGACGAAGATGGCGCCTTTCTCCACCCGGATGGAAAAACACTCTACTTTAGCTCTAACGGCCACAACACTATGGGTGGATATGATATCTTTAAATCAGTTTTAGAAAACGGCACATGGACCAAGCCTGAAAATTTAGGATATCCTATCAATTCGCCGGATAATGATATTTTCTTCTCAACTTCGGCAAGCGGTGAACATGGGTATTACTCAACTAAAAAAAGTGGAGGATATGGCCAGGATGATATTTATGTTATCACCTTTCTTGGCCCAGAGAAACGAATTGTAATGAATTCAGAGCATAACTTACTTGCCAGCCACACACAAGCTGTTAGCGAAACCGTTATTGAATCAACTGTAGAAATAAAAAGTAACCCGGTTACCATTCTCAAAGGGAAAATACATGATGAAAAAACAGGCGACCCGGTAGCTGCAAGTATAGAACTTATCGATAATGAAAAAAACGAAGTATTGGCAGTGTTCACTTCTAATAGCGCTACCGGTAGATACCTTGTTTCTTTGCCTGCAGGAAAAAACTACGGCATTGCCATCAAAGCCGAGAATTATCTTTTCCATTCGGAAAACTTTAATATCCCAAAGGCAAGTATTTATAATGAGGTCATTAAAGACATTCCTTTAAAGAAAGTTGAAGTTGGTGAAAAAATTGTACTCAACAATATCTTCTTTGATTCAGGCAAAGCCAAACTTAGGCCTGAATCTTATGCCGAGTTAGGAGTTTTAAGAAAATTGATGAAAGACAACCCGGGGCTTAAGATAGAAATTTCAGGTCATACGGATAACGTAGGTTCGGATAACTTCAACCAGCAACTATCGGAAAAAAGGGCTAAATCAGTTGTTGATTACCTTGTTAGCCAAGGTATAGATGCCTCCAGGCTCAAATATGCCGGTTATGGTGAAAGCCAACCCATTGCAGATAACAGCACCGAAGAAGGAAGACAAAAAAACAGGAGAACAGAATTTGAAATCCTTGAAAAATAAATAACTAAATACTTAACCATATTGCTAATCAAACTAAAACATACATTATGATGAAAAAGTATTACATCTTGCTCATTGTTGCATTGTTTTGCATCAACGGTTATGCCCAAGATACAGTAAAAATAGCTGCTGAAGACACACAAGAAGCAGAAAAAATGTACAACAAGGGCATAAAATTTTTTAATAACAAAGATTATAGCACAGCCTTACAAAGCTTTAACAAGGCCATTAGTTTAAAACCCGGCTTTACCAAAGCTTATCTAAATCGCGCTTCTGTTAAGTACGAACTAAAAGATTATACAGGAGCTGTTTCTGATTATTCAGAAGTGATCTCCAAAGAATCGGCTAATGTAAAAGCTTATTTTGGAAGGGCACGAGCTTATCATGGCGCTGGAAACTTGGATAATGCTATAGAAGATTACACCAAAGCTATCTCCATGAACCCCAATTACGCCGAAGCCTATTATTACCGGGGCGGAGTGAGGTTTGAAAAAAGCCATTACAAAGAAGCTATTGAGGATTTTACAAGGGCTATTGCCGTAAAACCAGACTACGCTTATGCTTATAATGACAGGGGTAGCGCCAAGAAAAAACTTGAAAACTACGAAGGTGCCGAAAAAGACTATAAAAAAGCCACCGAACTTGACCCATTACTTGCATTTGCATTTAACAACCTTGGCAGTGCCAGGAAGAACCTTGAGAAATACGATGAAGCTATTGAAGCATATACCAAAGCTATTGACTTAAAACAAGACTATTACCTGGCATATAACAATAGAGGCATTGTTAAATTTGACATGGAAAAATTTGACGAAGCTATCCAAGATTTTAAAAAAGCCATTGAAGTTAAACCAAACTATGCTTTTGCTTACAACAACATGGGCAATACATATTATAAGCAAAGAAAATACAAAGATGCAATTAAAGCTTATAATAAAGCCGTAGAAATTGATCCTGACTACGGTTACGCCTACCTCAACAGGGGCATCTCTAAAGAAATGGTAAGAGATGCCAATGGAGCATGCTCAGATTGGAAAAAAGCCGAGCAACTTGGTATAAAAAGCGCAGAAAAATATGTTCAGCAGCAATGTAAGTAATCATATAAAATTTATTCATTATGAAAAAAAGAAAATACTTAATTATATTGCTTTTTGTTTGTGCGATATTTGCTGCCAAAAGTCAAAATATTGAATTTACAAAAAGCAATTTCCCTAGCAAGAAAAAAGAACTTAAAGATATTATCAAAGCCATTGAAAAAGGAGATGAATACTACATCTTAGGCCGCAGTGGGATGTATAAAGCAGCATTGGATTATTATCTTAAAGCCAACCAGTTCAATCCTAATAATACCGTATTGAATTACAAAATAGGTAAATGTTATTTGAACTCTGTGGAAAAGATAAAATCTATTCCCTATTTAGAAAAAGCCTTGGAAATAGACCCTAACAAAAGCATTATCAAAAATGACATCCATTTTATGCTGGCAAGGGCCTATCATCTTAACCTCGACTTTGATAAAGCCATTAAAGAATATAATACTTATAGAAAAACCCTGGTACAAAATGATGAATATTTGAACAAGAAAATTGACAAGCACATTCAAGAATGTAATGTAGGCAAAGAATTGGTAGAAAATCCTTCCAGGGCTTTCATTGACTTGATACCTCGCATCAACACTCAATACCCGGATTACAGTCCAATTGTTAATGCTGATGAATCCGTACTTTTCTTTACTTCAAGAAGGCCGGAGAATGTGGGAGGAAATAAAGACCCCTACGACCTGCAATATTTTGAAGATGTATACTACTCCAGGAACAAGAACAAGAACAAGGATGCTACAAACTGGAGCGCTCCAAAAAACCTTGATAAACCGATAAATAGCAAAGAACACGATGCTATTGTTGGGTTATCGCCTGATGGGCAAAGATTATTCCTGTATAAAGGTGTTAATGGTGGAGACATATACGAATGCATACTTGAAGGCGATGAATGGAGCAAACCAAAACCCTTGGGTTATCCAATAAATACAGAGTTTCACGAATCATCCGCAGCATTCTCTTATGATGGCAGAACCGTATATTTTGTTAGTGACAGGGATGGTGGCCATGGTATGCATGACATATACATGGTGCAAAGGAAAAGCGCTACCAAATGGGGAGAGCCCAAAAACCTCGGCCCTACCATTAACACAGAATATGACGAGAAAGGCGTTTTTATGACTGCCGACGGGCAAACGCTTTATTTTAGCTCCGAAGGGCACAATACTATGGGCGGGTTTGATATTTTTATGACCCAAAAAAAAGATGACGGCTCATGGACTAAACCCAAAAACCTTAGCTACCCGATCAATTCACCCGACAATGACATTTTCTTTTCCATTGCTGCCAATGGAAAGCATGGTTATTATTCATCGGTTAAAAGCACAGGCAAAGGTGATAAAGACATCTATCTTATTACTTTTATTGGGCCAGAAAAACAAATCGTGATGAATGCCGAGTTTAATCTATTGGCCAGCAGGGCTAACCCGGTAAGTGAAAACGTTATTGAGCAAGCTGTTGACATAAAAGCAGCGCCGGTTACCATATTAAAAGGTAAAATTACCGATGAAATGACCAACGCACCTATCAAAGCTCAAATAGAACTTATTGATAACGAGAAAAATAAAGTGCTTGCCGTATTTTCGTCAAACAGTTCAACGGGTAATTACCTGGTATCTCTGCCAGCAGGAAAAAACTATGGTATATCCATAAAAGCAGAGGATTACCTTTTCCATTCGGAGAATTTTAATATCCCGAAAGAAAGCCAATACAGTGAGGTGGTTAAAGATATACAACTCAAAAAGGCTGTTGTTGGTTCAAAAATCGTGCTTCGGAATATATTCTTTGACGTAGGAAAAGCCAAGCTAAGGCCGGAATCTTTTGCCGAGTTAGGCGTTCTCCGTAACTTACTGAAAGACAACCCCAATCTTAATATCGAGATTTCCGGGCATACTGATAATACAGGTTCTGCATCATTAAACCAGAGGCTATCAGAAAGACGCGCCAAAGCTGTAGTTGATTTCCTTGTAAACCAAGGCATTTCAAAAGACAGGTTGAAATATGCAGGGTATGGCGAAACACAGCCTATCGCAGATAACAACACCCCTGAAGGCAGGCAAATGAACAGGAGAACCGAGTTTAAAGTGCTTAGTAACGAAGATTAAAATTTCTTAATACCAACCTATAACCAAAGCCTTCTTTTTCAAGAACAAATCGAAAAAGAAGGCTTTGTGTTTTGTATAAAGCTGGAAAATTATAAATAGCCGGACTTCTCCAGGTAATCCAGAATTTTACCCGTAGCCCCAGAATTTTTTTCTATATAAGACTTGACGGTTTTAGAACTTGAATCATATTTCTCTGCACCAGCATAAAAAGATTGAATTAACGCGTTGAATTGCTTTTGCCCTTGAATAGGAAAGGCTCCTTTAAGCTCAACCAGGTCATTAGCTTCCATAAATTTTTTATACTGGGGCCCAAAAATAATTGGCAATCCAAATGTAGCCGGCTCTAAGATGTTATGTATACTTTTGCCAAAACCTCCTCCTATGTAAGCTATCCAACCGTATTGGTAAAGACTTGATAAGTAACCTATACAATCTACAATAATAACATCAACGTCTTTAATATTGGTATGATCTAATTGGGTGAAGCGTAAACTTCTCTTTTCCAATTTTTTCTCAATGGATTTTATATGAGATTTTGACACATTATGAGGAGCAATAATATACTTTAAATCCTTAAAAGAAGTTTTATTGATCAATTCTATAATAATATCCTCACCGGGTGGCCAGGTGCTGCCTGCAATCAAAATTTTCTTATTGTCCTTAAAAACTTCAATATTGGGTATTTTCTTTACTTTTTCAGCGATCTCCATCACCCTATCAAAACGTGTATCCCCACTCGTGGTAGCGTTAGTGATACCGTGATTTTTCAATAATTCTTTTGAATACTGGTTTTGAACAAAAAAATGATCAAAGATGTAAAGATGTTTTTTAAACCAATGGCCATAGAATCTAAAAAAATGTTGCTTCTCCCTAAAAAGCCCGGAAATAAGAAATACGGGGATTTGTTTTTTCTTGAGTTGTTTCAAGTAATTGAACCAAAATTCGTATTTTACAAAGAAAACAGCCTTAGGTTTAACAATGTTTATAAATTTTCGGGCATAACCAGGCCTATCCAAAGGAAGATAACATACATAACTTGCAAACTCGTAATTCTTCCTTATTTCATAGCCTGAAGGTGAAAAAAAGGTAAGCAAAATTGAAATACCTGGATATTTTCTTTTGACAGCCTCAATAACAGGCCTTCCTTGTTCAAACTCTCCCAAGGAAGCGCAATGAAACCATAATAAGTCATTTGCCTCGCCAATATTCAACTCCAAGTCTTTAAAAAGGTTTCTTCTTCCTTTTATCCATTGTGAAGCTTTTTTATTTTTGAGAAGGGCTGCTAAATAGATTATAAAACCGTAGAAATTAACTGATAAAGAATAAATAACCCTCATGAAGCTATTTTTTAGTAATAATAGAAATCATCCGGCACACGATTATATATAGGGAAGAACCAACCAAACTTCAATCCATTAAGCATATCCATCCTGTTCTTATCGATCTTTTTCATCTCGTAGAAATCATAGGAGCGCCGGTTTTTTGTCCATCCCTGCAAAAATTCAAAACCCACGTAAAAATTCACCATCCTTGAATCGCTCATATGATAATAACCGATAAATTCGCTCAAAGCAAATCCATTAGACAACCTATCATATCCTTTTTTATATTCATCCTTTAGCTGGTAAGCAGTATTGTTGGGGTTCTCAATCCTTATTTTATGCTGAAGAAAACCTCCCCCAGCCATGAGGAAAAGGCCAGAATTAGGATTAGAAGATAAAATTGGAAATATTTTACCAACTTTTATCCCAGAATACATCCCGCTTTCTTTAAAATATACATCCTCGTTAATACCGTTACCGTTTATTAAATTCCCTTCTTCTGTAGTAATCCTGTCTAATAAATAATCTTCTTTTACATGGCCACTGGAGATATAATGGGCATCAATTCCAAAAAACCAATTCTTCCCAGTTTTATAAAAAAAATGGCCACCAATAGCGCCTGAATTGCCAAACCTGTCGGCCATATCACCACCGGGTATGTGAAACGCTGCTGCAGGGCCTATGCCAAAAGCTGGCAAGGTAGTATCGGAAACGTTTTGTGAAAACAATTGTGAATTGGCAATGAATGCAAAAAAAGCAATGATGATGACATAATATTGTTTCATTATTCTCCCATTTTATTGTATTAACTGTTTTCTATTGATATTATTATCTATGGGTTCAAAAATAAAAATATAGGTCTTTTGTTTTTCGGTTTTATAATTATGAAGCAATTCGTATAACTTTTTTTTAGATAATTTTTTACTGATAAACAAATCACCAAGGATATTAATAAACTGCTCTATTTGCCCAAAATTAGATTGATTCCATGTTAAAAAATGAATTTTATCTTGTTTATCTTCAAATATGTACTGGAAGATATCAAAATCGGCATAATCTTTTTCGGTAAATTTGGGTTGGCGATTTTCCCACTTCGTTTTCCAAGATTGCTGTTTTGATAGCATTTCCTCTGTATTGTTTGCTACATAAAACTCGGAAAGAAAATAGTCGTTGATATTTTCTTTTAAGATTTCAATATTAATTACCAGCATACAATTTCAATTTTATAGAACAAAATTAAGAATAAAGTTGGATATTTTGAATTTTGAGTTATCTAAGAAGATAAAAAAATTGTATCTTTGCATTTCAGAAAAGCTACCGGGGTGTGGCGCAGTTGGCTAGCGTACTTGCATGGGGTGCAAGTGGTCGCAGGTTCGAGTCCTGCCACTCCGACAATTT
>CAZJDA010000028.1:0-55628 GCA_964544705.1 uncultured Bacteroidales bacterium | reverse complement strand
TTTTCCGTGAAGAAGGTTTAAAAACGCTTGTTTTGCGCATTATGCCCGTTGTAGTGACGCGTCACATTTATTATTGAGAATCTATATTGTTGTAATTGAGCAAATTGCCAAACAGTTGATGCGTCATTTCTTTGTTGTCTTAACAGTAGTTATAAAATTGTTGAATAACGCATAAATGAAATTAGAATATATGGAAATCCATATCAGAATTAGTGAAGGGGTGAGTTTGTTCATAAACTGTTGTATTGACTTTTAACCTTCAGTATCCATGTAAATTACTCACCCCTTAATTTTCTGGACATTAAACAATATCCCTTTTGCTTTGTTTTTATTATAAAGCAGCAAGAGCATGGCAATATATTCCATTAAAGACCTTGAAAATTTAACAGGTATCAAAGCCCATACGATAAGGATTTGGGAAAAACGCTACCAAATTGTTACTCCCAAAAGAACCGATA
This sequence comes from uncultured Bacteroidales bacterium, assembly GCA_964544705.1. Classification (GTDB taxonomy): domain Bacteria; phylum Bacteroidota; class Bacteroidia; order Bacteroidales; family CAZJDA01; genus CAZJDA01. Next base: position 55,170 of record CAZJDA010000028.1, on the reverse strand, counting down.
CCAACATCCGGGTTTATTGCGATAGCGATCTTAAAAAGCTCCTTAATATCTCCATACTCAATAAAAATGGTATCAAAATATCCAGGATCGCCGAGCTCCCCGAGCAAAAATTAAGTGATAAGGTCTCTCAACTTACCCGCCATAATTCCACTGAAAATTCGCAAATTGAAGGCTTACTTATTTCCATGATCCAACTAGATGAGAGCCAGTTTGATAAGATATTGTCTGATGCCATATTGAAACTGGGGTTTGAAAATGTTTTCATAAATATTCTGCATCCTTTGTTTAACAGGATAGGAATACTTTGGCAAACTAATAGCATTAATGCGGCACAGGAGCACTTTATCTCAAACTTGGTGCGACAAAAGCTTATTGTTGCTATTGACGGGCATTATACGCCTGGAAACTTGTCTTCAAAAAAATTCATTCTTTTCCTAAAAGAAGGAGAAATGCATGAAATTGGGCTTTTATTTGCCTATTACATGATTAAAAAATCCGGGCACAAGGTTTTTTATCTTGGGCAATCAGTTCCTTTTAACGATTTAAAAGAGATAACAGAGATCACCCAGCCGGATTATTTCTTCACTTCATTCACCAACCCGTTGCCTGTAGAAGATTTTCAAGAATATTTACAAGCCCTCTATAAAGAATTTCCAGGCAAAACATTTCTTATAACGGGCTCTCAAGCCATTGAAAACAATATTGAATGGCCCAAAAATTTCAACCTTTTAGAACAATTCCCAAGCCTGGATGCTTTCCTTAAAAATTTGTAATTTTTTTCTTGGTGTAAAATCCACATATATAGTTATTTAGATAAATTGTTAATAACTTATTTAAATATTTAAGTATTTTTTTACCTAAATATTTGTTTTTTGTTCAATTATGCCTTATATTTGTTGAACAAATAAACCATAAAAAACCAGCGATTATGACAACAATAGAATTTAACAAACAACTTATAGATTTACGCCAGAATTTGAATTTTTACGCGTTAAAACTTACAGCAAACGAAGATGATGCAAAAGACCTTTTACAAGATACCATGTTAAAAGCGTTAACATACAGGGATAATTTTGTTGAACGTTCTACATTAAAATCTTGGATGTTTACCATAATGAAAAATATTTTCATAAATAATTACAGGCGTAATGTTAGGAAATATAATATTCTGGGGAATATTAAGGATCAAAACAATTTAACAGTAAAGAAGAATATAGAGCATAGCCAGCCGGAATCTTCTTATAACTTGGATGAAATAGAAGACACCATCAACTCACTTGCAGAAGAGTATAGGATTCCGTTCAGGATGTTTTATGACGGTTACAAGTATAAGGAAATTGCAGAAGCCTTGGATTTACCCTCGGGCACTGTGAAGAGCAGGATATTTTACGCGAGAAAAAGACTCACGAAAGTATTGGAAGATTATAACTGATTTTCAATTTCAATACTGTAAGAAAAGAGGGTATTCAAAAAGTATCGAAAAAATTATTTAGTGAAGGGGTGAGTTTGTTAATAAGCTGATATATTGATTTTTAACTTTTTATGATTCTATGAAAATCACTCACCCCTTCACTTCCTGTGAACCCTCTTTTTTCTTTTATTTGATGGTGATCTTTTTCGAGATCAATTCATCCTTGGTTTGCAAATGAAGGATGTAAAAACCGGGCTTCAATCCCGTATCCAAGTGTGCTATACCGTTTTTCATGGTAGGTATTTTGTTTTCATATACTTTTACCCCTTCGATAGATGTGAGCAGGATTTTTTCAATAATAATATTTTTATTGAATTCTATGTACAATGACCCATTAGAGGGGTTGGGATAAACGCGGATTTTTCCTGCATCCACTTCCGTTATTGAAATGGTAACATCTATTATATTGGAAGGTTCTGATTCACAGTCATCATCACTTGTAACGGTTGCATAATATGAACCATCTTCGGTAGGTGTATAGGTTTGCCCTGTGGCTCCTTCTATAATACCATCTTGATTGTACCATTGGTTGTTTGCTGGTTCGCTCGAGGACAAAGTAGTGCCGTCAAACTCTATTGTAGGTGGATCGGGCAAAGGGAATACAGTAATGCCTATATTGCCGTCGGCTGTTTCATTACCATCGTCAACCAAAACAGAAAAGGTAACATCTTCTTGAGGCTGTGCAATAGGATTCATGATGGTTGAATCATTCAAAAGATGGCCGGGTGTCCAATTGTATGAGTAGGAGCCCGTACCTCCCGAAGCTGTGGCAATAAGTTGCACGGTTTCGCCGGCGCAAGCTTGTAGTGGTGAAGCTGATACTTCTACTGAAAGGTTCCCGGGGTTGTTTCCAGCAGCAGGCATTACTATATAATCAAGCCATGCACAGTCAGAACCTGAAGACACGGTATAATCTTTATGATAAGTCCATGCAAAAGTGTGCTGCCCTGCACTAACAGCATATTGTTCTTTCGACCAATCTACTTCACCATCCCAGCGGCCTTTTTCCACGCCGTCTATGGTAAATATTAGGTAGTCCCAGTTGTTGCTTGAGCCATCTTCGCAAGAAACTTTTTTGTAAAAAGAGATGGAATCATCAATAGGGACATCCAAAGTAATTTTTAGTGTGGCTTCCTGGCTATCACCAATATCCATGTTTTGGGCAGAAAAGCTCCCCTGGTGAACATTGTCTGTTACAATTTGCCAATCTGCATCTCCTTCAAACTCCCACGGGAATGCAGAAAAATCGCCTGTTTCAAAATCTTCAACAACAAGCCCGATAGCAAAACCAAACATGTAAGAATTTGTATAAGCGCCGCTATTAGCGTCTACTGTTAGAATTAAGTTGAATGGAGTAGCTTCTGGCGCATCATCAGCCGTTTCAAAAGAGAAGCTTGCTGTTCCTTCATCACCTGTATTGAGGGTTCCAAAATTATTGGAAGCCGAAGTCACTGTAACATATTGTGAGTTATCTGTTAATGCCCCGTTGATGGAAGCTGCCGGTGCATCGCCATTATTCAACAAGGTGAATTCAATATCAAATGATTCTCCTGCATCTATTCTCCCGTTGCCGTTGCCAGAAACTTCTGTTAAAGAATAGTTGGAAATAAGCAAGTAAGCGCCGGGCGAGTATGGGAGGCGTTCGGCCGCATCAAGGTCAAAACCTGCATCATCCACGTTGGCCGAACCATCACCATCGTCAGTGATCTTAAAGAATTTTGCTTGGAGAATATTTCCATTGGCAAGGTCAAACTCTGTTGTTCCTGTGCCACTGCCAATGGTAGTCCATGGGCCGTCAATATTATCTGACGCTGATAAAGTGTATCCTTCTTCAGAAGCATCACCCTCATAAATGATGATATCATTGCCTTGTTTGTCCTGGATACTTTCTTCCATATCAAAAGCAACCCAGCCGTTTTTCCCAATGGAATAATATTCTCCATCTTGCGGCCCAATGATATTGTAGGTTAGCCCCTCATCAGCATCGTTATTGCCGGGGATTTGACAAGAAGCGATCTTGTAAATATTTTTGTTGGCCTCATCAGGGGCCAATTCTATTTGTATCATGTCTTTGCCAAATTTTTTTGCAGGAATGTTGGTAATGGTTTTGGGGGTATAACCATTGGCTTTAACAGTGATGTCATAATTTCCGTCAAGAACATATTTATGGAAATCGCCTCCTACCGGGTCAGTATAAACAGGGAAAAGGCCATCGGCAAAAACAACGGCTGAAATCGGTTGTCCGGTAATAGAATCCGTAACAATACCATTAAGCCCATAGCCTGAATATTCTATCATAGCAAGCATAGCAGGCACGTTGATAGAGTAGTAATATTGAATTTGAGAAGCCGGTGGATGTTTGCTTTGAGAAATTTCCATAGACCAACTCACCGAACCGTTAATGCCGTAGTTGGCATCTTTGGAACTGCCATTGATGGCATACATCCCTGTATTGCCTGGTCCGTAAGGAATATTTGAATAACCGGATGTATTGGCATAAACACCAGCCAAATGATTAATATGTGAATGGTCAGCGCAATATGAAGAACGATAGCTCCATGGGTGCGAAATGTATTCAATACCGCTATGATAAGTGCTGTGTACAACAAATTGATTGTTGTACATAACATCACGCAAAGCCTTGGATTCAACCTGTGAATAAGGGGCGGAGCTGCTTCCTTCGCCGTTCCACATGTATCCCCAGTCGCGGTTAAGGTCTACACCATTCACGTTATACCTTGAATCGTGATGCCTGCCATCAGGGTTTACCATGCAATAAATAAATATTTCCCTGCTGTTGATAAGGTTTGCAATCGCTGTATCGGATGAATAATTGACACATAATTCCCTGGCAAACCTAACTAAATTTTCTGCTGCGCCTACCTCATCACCATGAATTCCACCATCAAAAATGAGTTCTGGTTCCGTTTCGTCTGTAGCAGCATTATCGCTGATCTTAAGATAAGAAAGTTCCCTGCCTTCAATAGAACTTCCCACCACTACCTTTTGGCAAATAGAAGGAAAAGCGCCTGCCAAGCTGTCCATCAGGTCAATGATCTCCTGGTAGGTATGATAGGCGTCTTTGCTCGCAGAAAAGGGTTGGCGCTTATCCAAATTTTTTTCAATAACGGTATAATCCATGCCACTTACCTGTAATTTATGCAATTCAGAAGGCGTAACATAAAGCCTTGCCGTGTTATTGGGATAATAATCCCCATTAAGTTTTAATTGTTTAAGTTGTTGTGCTTGTTGCTTGTTCTCAATTATTACTTTTATTTCCATTTCGTCCTTTCTCCAGCCGTTTTGTGCTGAAGCCGTATGAAAAAGGAAAACCGCAACAATGAGAATTGTTGTAATTGTAGTATAATACTTCATTGGTTTAGATATTAATAGTTTTACCTGTTGTTTGTTAAATTGAGGTAAAATTAAAAAAGATTTAATAAAAGTAAAGGATATGGTGAAGAGAATTTATTGGCTTTCTTAATGATTTTAAGAATTCAAGCTTTTCATACAAGTTCACCATCATTTGCTTTGCCCTGCAAATAATATGAAACCCTAATTTGAGATCATCATTTTCTTGTTATACATTTTATCCCCATTTATAATTGATATGAAATAAATACCGGAGGTATAGCTTTCAACGGGAACCAGGAAAGTTATCCCGCTCTCTTTGACTTTTTCTTCAAACAAAACATGGCCCTGTATATCGGTAATTCGAACGAAATCCAATTTTCTTAATCCTTCTATATAAATAACATCAGTTGCCGGGTTAGGAAAAATATCTATAGCAGTATTTTTGCTATAAAGATTTTCCATCCCAAGCAAATAGCTGTCGCTATAAACGGTGCCTGTTGTATTTCCTTCTTTAATGTATCCAATTAATTCTTTATTGAAATCATATTCATGATACCCCTTTTTTGTATAAACACAACCAAGCCCTGTTGCATATTTCTTCTTGAAAAATGCATCTGCTGGAATAAGCAGGTTGTTTGATTTTAGTGGTGATTTATCTTCCATAGTATAAGCTTCGGATCCTTCTCCAGGCAAAACTTTGGCAAACCTGCCATTAAATCCTGTAAGTTTTAGATAACTATAATACATATTGAAAGAATCGCTTAGTTTTAAGAGTTCATTGTTATATCTATTTGCGTAATGCATCAAAGAATCAGTGAAGTTTATGGTATCAATATTATTGTAATAAAATGTATCCAAAGCCACAGGGTAAGGATAGACTTGGTAATTTATTTGCCTGGCAATTTTCTGCACTTTATAAAATTTTAAACCCGGCTCTTCCCATCGTTCTAAAATGCTTATTTTTTCTAACTTATTGTAAAAAAAATCAGCAGCATAGCCTTCTTCAATTTCGTATTGGAATACATCATCAACCTCAAATGTAAAGAAATCATGAAAATCTGGCAACAATTCACCCAAGTCTCGGCCTTCAATCCCAACAAGCCTGTAGTAATTGCTTCCAGAACCTGGGAATAGGATTATTCCATGGTTTTTCGAAAGCTTTATCGTATCGCCGTTTGATAACAAGATGGTTTTTAATGAATCGGTTTGGCTAAAAATTACGGCCTCATTTTTTTCAATAACTTCAGCCGTTATCCCGGAAGTATTATAATCCCAAGTATCGCCTACACTGGCCAAGGTGTTGAGCGCAAAATCATTGGTGTCTTGAAAGGTATAGATGCCTTGGTTTGTAAATGCTACCTTTCGCATTAAGAATTGTGGTTGGTTGCAAAGCATGTTGCCGGGTTTGGAATAAGTTCCATCACCTGTTACGATTCGGTTGAGGTAATATGTGGAATCTCCACCCGCGTTATCAGCAGAATCCACCCAAAGGGTATGGGTAATATAAGTAGAATCGCTGTATTTGTAATGAAATTTTTCCCAAGTGTTAATGGGTTTCCAGTTTTGTGAATAAAGCGTAATGCTTAGTAATACCAAGGTTAAAGTAGTGATTTTTTTCATTGGGTTGTTTTTTTCTCAAAATTAATGAGAAAAGATACCAAAAACAATTTTTTCTAATAAAAAAAAGTTAACGGTAGGATTTTTCCAGTTAACGGTTGGGATTTCGCAGGATATTAACCCGCATTTTAAATATTACTCCCTATACCTCGGGTCCTCAATAATAGCCTCCTTCTGCATTTTGCTTACTTCTATGCTGTAAAATCCGAATTCTTCCACCACTTTCCCTGTTACCGAGTAAATCCCTTTTCCCTGGAAACGATATTTATATGCTATATCCGGAAAATGCGTGGTGTCAAAGAAATACCCTTCCCTGTCGAGGAACGTGCCAAAAAACATGAGCTTCTTATTCACGGTTTTGGTTTTTTTTATGGTGACCAAATAGCCATAAATGGTAACGGTTTTGCCTAAATATTTTGGAAGCTCAGAAGCAAGTATTGTACTTCCTACCTCATCCTTCAAAAGCATAAATGGGTCATAAAGTGAAAACCCAAGCAACTCCATTTGGTCAAAGGCATCTTCATAATCGTCAAGTTGTAATTTGGGTAATTTAAAGGATTTTCTTGGTGATGAAAATAATTTGGCCTGTTCCACTGCTTTGTCGTTTGGATTCAGCTTAAAATGGGCTTCCCACAACAGCTCGCGTTTGTTTTTTCCTGTAAACCTAAATGCGTTGATGCGTATCAATAGGGTTAGTTGTTCAATCCCGGTAGGAACCCTGTCAAGGAAATCATCAAAATCTTTAAATAGTCCGTTTTTCCTTCGTTCTTTGATGAACCTTTCAGCTACTTTTATCTCAAAATCTTTTAGATGAATAAAGCCCATGTAAATATCTTTAGCGTGGATTGTAGTAAGGTATTCACTTTTATTGATGCACTGTGCGCAAATCTTAGCGCCAAGCATACGCGCTTCATGCAGGTATTGCTCTGTACTATAGAATCCTCCAAAATTATTGACCACAGCCACCATGTATTCCAATGGATAATGGGCTTTAAGGTAAAGCGCTTGGTAGCTTTCCACGGCATAAGATGCTGAATGCCCTTTCGCGAAAGCATACCCGGCAAAACTCTCTATCTGCCGCCAAATTTCAGCGGTCAATTCTTTGCCATGCCCTTTTTCGATGCATTTCTGGAAAAACTTATCTTTCACCTGGTTAAACTCATCCCTGGAGCGGTATTTACCCGACATGCCGCGCCTTAAAACATCGGCTTCGCCCAAGGAAAGCCCGGCAAAATAGTGCGCCACTTTTATCACATCTTCCTGGTAAACCATTACTCCATAAGTTTCCGGCATAATGTTGAGCATGGTAGGGTGGGCATCTTTTCTCCTTTCAGGGTAGCGATAGCGAAGGATGTATTCGCGCATCATACCGGATTTTGCCACCCCGGGCCTGATGATAGAACTGGCTGCTACCAGCCCCAGGTAGTTGTCAACTTCTAACTTGTTCAAGAGCATTCGCATAGCAGGAGATTCTATGTAAAAACAACCCATACAGCGGCCTTTGCGCAACAATTGCTTTACCTTCTCATCCTCCTTGAATTGTTTTATGTTATGAATATCAATATCATGAACATCATCACGGTTTTGCTTTACTATATCAATGGCATCTTTGATTTTTCCCAAGCCTCGTTGGCTAAGAATATCAAATTTATACAAACCCACATCCTCGGCAATTACCATGTCGATTTGCACCGTGGGGAACCCTTTTGGCGGCATAAAGGTTGCCGAGTAATTTGTAATGGGCAATTCAGAGATCAAAATTCCCCCGGCATGGATGCTCAGGTGGCTTGGAAATCCCTGGATGTAATGGGCATATCGCAGAACCAATGTTGACAAAGAATCCAGTTTGTTCACGTTGAATTTTCCACTGCTAAGGATATCTATTTCAGATTTGGGCAACCCGAAAACTTTTCCGAGTTCCCTTACCGTAGCCTTGTATTGAAAAGTGTTATAAGTTGCCAGTAAGGCTGTATTGGGGAAACGGTTAAAAATATATTTCGTAACATCATCCCGGTCTTTCCACGAAAAATCGATATCGAAATCCGGTGGATTTTTGCGGTAAAGGTTCATGAAGCGTTCAAAATACAGGTCAATTTCTATGGGGTCAACGTCAGTTATCCGCAGCAAATAAGCCACAACGCTGTTTGCACCGCTGCCCCTTCCAACATAAAAATAACCTTTCTTTTGTGCATAGCTCACAATATCCCAGTTAATGAGAAAATAGGAAACAAAGCCTTTTTGCTGAATCAGGTCCAGCTCCATTTCAAGGCGTTGAAGGATTTTTTCGCTAGGATTTGGATAGCGGTATCGCAGCCCATCACTACATAATTGACGAATGAATCGAATATCTTCTTCAACGTTCCCTGTATAGGTTTTTTGGTTTTTTGGTGGAATTTCTGAACCGAATTCAAAATCTATTTTACAATCCTCAAGAAGGGCTTCTGTATTGGATATTATATGCGGGTAATGCTTGTAAATACCGGTCAATTCATGTTTTGACAGCAATAAATCGTTGGGATTGGCTTCTTCTGTTTTAGGAAGTTTGCTCAATAAGGTGTTATTGTCAATAGCCCTTAGCAGCCTGTGCGCGTTAAATCCCTTTTTGTTGGTAAAGGTAGCCGGTTTTAAGAGTACAAGTTTTTCTTTATATTGGTTCCATTTGGAGAAAGGCAATTTTGTGAGGTCGCTTGGTGATATGCCCAGGTATTCGTTTTCTTCTAACGAGGTTTTTGAAAAAGATGAAAATGGGTAGATAATGTAAGCATTGTCAAGGTTTTTAGCAGGGTAGTCGATGGGCTTCCCATCATGCAAATAATGGGACAAAAATGAATTCAGTGCATTAAAACCTTTGTTGTTTTTAGCAATCCCTACAAACTGCTGTTGTGCCCAATCCCGGAAATCAATACCAACAACAGGCTTAATATTGTGTTTTGGAGCCAAGCGAATAAAATCCAGGCATGCTGATGTACTGTTTATATCGGTAAGTGCAAATTTATTGAACCCTTTTAATGTCGCTTCTTTAAGCAAATTTTCCGTGCTTAAAGTGCCATAACGATAGCTGTAATATGTGTGGGTGTTCAGATACATTTTATGCCAAAACTGTTCTACAAATATGGGCATAAATTCCACACATTTTACTATTTAAGGAAATATTTCCACACTTTTCACCGGTTGATTGTTTGATAACTAAGATTGTATGTTTTTGGCAGGGTTTTTTCCTATTAAGAAAAGCAAAGATGGATTTGCCTGTTTTTATTATGCAGATACCATTAATGTAAAAAGAATTATTAATCATAAAAATTATTTATTATGAATAGAACAACTTCGAGCGCAATCATCGGGTTTTTATCGGGAGCGGCAGCGGGTGCTATTACCGGTATTTTATTTGCACCTGATAAAGGTTCAAAAACAAGAAAAAAAATTCAAAAAAATGCTAAAAAAGCCAAGAAAAATGTGAAAGAAAGTGCAGACGACAAAGTTAATGATTTAAAGGACTATATCAGCGACTTTGTAGAAGATATACAAAGCCGGTTCTCTGATCTTGAAAAGGAGATGAAAGATAAGGCGGCTGAAGCTGAAAAAAGAGCGAAAAGCGCTACCAAATAGATAAAGCCACTTATTCCATTTTTTAATTAAAACAAAATATAAATCAAAATAAATAATGTTATTATGTCTAAGTCAAATGTACTTATGGGTTTTTTTACCGGCGCTATAACAGGTGCTGTTGCTGGTGTATTATTTGCGCCGGATAAAGGAGAAAATACAAGAAAAAAAATTAAAAGGAGTGCTGAAAGAGCAAAAAATGATTTACAGGGAAGGGTTAAAGAAAAGGAAGAAGACCTTAGAGAATATATCGGTGATTTTATTGAAGAAGTAAAAAACCGTCTTTCAGAACTTGAAAAAGAAGTGAGAGCTATGGAACAAAGGGAAGAAAAAGAGGCAAAGAAAGAAGAGAAAACAGGGAAGCAAACGAAATCTTAAACCTATAGATTGTTTATTGTATGAAAAATACTGAATTAGCTGAATACCTCTCCGAGTTAAAAGAAACATTAGGACGCTATATTGATGCAAGAATGGACCTTGCAAAAGCAATTTTCCTGGAGAAAGCCAGCAAAATAGGGACTTATTTTTTAACTTCCATCACAATCATACTTTTAGTAGCAAGTTTATTGCTTTTATTGGCTTTTGCTTTTAGTTATTGGTATGGACACAATTATGGAGAAATATATGTTGGTTTTCTTATAGCTGCCGGTTTCTATTTAATTATTGGAGTGGTTATTCTCCTGTTAAGGCGTAAAGTCTTTACCGATAACATCATTAAAAATATTGGAAAGGTCATTTTTTCGGATGAACCTGGTTAAAAATAAGAAATAGTCATATGAATAAAATTCACCATCCAAAAACTGTCTACGAGCTAAAATTGTTAAAACAACAATTGACTTCAAATGTAAAACATAGAGAAGATAAGTTGACATTAGGAATGTACAAATTGCGTGAATCATTTACTGGTATAATAAAAGCATCAGCAATGATGTATACCCAAAAATTGGCTAGCAATTTAATGATGAGATTATTCCATTCTCGCCGGTGAATCCTTAATAACAGACGAGAATTCATGGATTTGCTAACGCTTTCTTGATCGCAAAAGATTTTATAGTTTTGCCGGTTCATTTAGAAACGGTAACAATAAAACTTATGTAAAACAGGATTATAGAATTATACTGCCTACTTGATATACGATAAACGAAAGCAGCCATGCCAAGGCTGTTGTATACAATGCGAGGAATAAAGCCCATTTCCAACTGCCTGATTCTTTTCTCACAGCAGCTATAACAGCTATACAAGGAAAATATACCAGGATAAAAATTAGAAAGGCAAAAGCAACCACAGGGGAAAATACTTTTTGGCCTTTCTTAGGCCCATAAGTATAAACTTGTTTTTTGAGTTTTTCTTGTAAATTTTGAGAGTCGGTTTCTGATGCATCCTCTGCTTGGAAAAGCACTCCAATAGTACTTACAACAATTTCTTTGGCTGCTATCCCAGAAACAAGGCTCACTCCCATTCTCCAATCAAACCCTAATGGCTTAATAACCGGTTCAATGGTTTTTCCAAGTTGTCCAATATAAGATTTTTCTTGGCGCTCGCTCTCCTTGTTCATTTTTATATTTTGAATGGTTTGTATCTTTTGGGATTGAAGATCATTTTTTTCAGAGGTGTCTGAAGGAGGCAGTTTGAGTATCAATTGATCATAATGTTTTTCAGTTTGTGCAATTTGGCTATTGTAATCCTTTGAAAATTCAATATCCCTGGGAAAATAACCCAACGCCCAAATTATGATCGCACCAATCAAAATAACGCCTCCCATTTTCTTAATATATTGAGCAGCTTTACTCCACATGTGCCTGGTAATGGCTTTTAGTGTAGGAAGCCTGTATGGAGGCAATTCCATAACAAAAGGCACCTCTTTGCTACGGAAAATGGTTTTTTTGAAAAAGATGGCAACTACTGCTGCAAGTAATACCCCGGTAATATAAATAGAAAACATCACGGTTGCGGCATACTCGGGGAAAAATGCCCCGGTAATAAGCACATAAACCGGCAACCGGGCGCTACATGACATAAATGGGTTGATAAGCATTGTTAGCAGCCTGTCGTTGCGGTTTTCTAATGTCCTCGTAGCCATTATAGCCGGTACATTACACCCAAAACCCATAATCAAGGGAATGAATGATTTCCCATGAAGTCCAATTTTATGCATTAGTTTATCCATGATGAACGCAGCTCGTGCCATATACCCTGTATCTTCCATCAAAGAAATGAAGAAGAATAAAATAACGATATTGGGAAGAAAAACAGCCACTCCTCCCACACCATCAATAATACCATTTATCATGAGGTCTTTCAACATCCCATCTGCCATGCTTTTATCGATCACATCACCGGTAAATTCCATTAACTCGCTTATCCAATGCATAGGATAGGCGCCCAATCTAAACGTTGCCAGGAACATTAACCACAGGAAAAAAATAAAAATTGGGAAACCGAAAAGCTTATGAGTGAGGAAGGTATCGATAATCTCGGTATCGGTTTTCTTTTTGCGCTCCATTGGGTTGGAGCGGTAAGTTTCTTTTAGCGCTCCGGAAATAAAACCATACTTGGCATCAGTTACTAAGGTTTCTGTGTCTTCGGCGTATAGATCTTCCAGTTTTTTGATCTGTTTTTCAGCCGTTTTTTTTATTGTAGGATAGTTTTTCCAGGTGGATAAAGAAAAATGGGCTCCATCATCCTTTTCCAATAATTTTATGGCATAAAACCTGGAGGAAACTTTGTCAGTGATATGCTTGTTTTCCCATATTGCATCTTGTATCCTGTTGATACTTTCTTCTACGGTTGGCCCATGATTGATATGAATATGCCTTACACAGGGCGCTTTATCTTCATAAACCTCTATGGCCTTGTCAAAAAGGTTTTTAATCCCTTTTCCTTTAGAGCTAACTGTTGGGACAAAAGGTATACCGACCATATCTCCTAAGGCTTTGTAATCAAAACGGTCTCCCTTGGCAAGCAACTCATCGTACATATTTAATGCTACAACAACCTTAATATCCATGTCGATGAGCTGGGTGGTAAGGTAAAGGTTGCGCTCTAGGTTGGATGAATCAACAACATTGATAACCAGGTCAGGAACAGAACCAATAATATATTTCCTAACAAAAAGCTCTTCGGGCGAGTATGCAGTAAGTGAATATGTGCCAGGTAAGTCAACAATATTTATGGTATATCCTTTATGCTTTATTGATGCTTGCTTCGATTCTATGGTAACACCGCTGTAATTACCAACATGCTCCTTTGACCCTGATGCATAATTGAAAAGTGTGGTTTTCCCGCAATTTGGATTGCCTACTAAGGCTATATTGATGGTGTTGCTTTTTTCTTTGGCAGTTTTTTTTAAAAGTTCCCCGTTGAGGATCCCGTTGAATTTTTTGGTTTGCTTAAGTTTCTTGGCTTCTTCGGGAGTAATGACTTCAACAAGCATGGCTTCGCTGCGCCGGAGCGAAACTTCGTATCCCATGATCTTATATTCAATAGGGTCGCGCATGGGAGCTTTTTTAACAACCTTCACTTCTTGCCCTTTTACAAACCCCATCTCAGTGATACGCTTTCTAAAAGCGCCTCGGCCTTTTACCTTGGTAATAATACCACTTTCTCCTTGTTGAAGGTCGTATAAAGTCAATGTTGTTGTTATTTAGTTTAAATAAAAATAAGAACAAAAATACAAAAGATTTCTTAACCCAAAAAATGCTCATGTTTCAAAAAAACAATTGGTGATAGTCTTTTGCGTATTAAAGCGAAAAATATTGAGATAATGATATCGTGAAAGGCGACAAATTTATTATTTTTGAAATAAAAACAATTATGGCAGAACATATAGAAGTTGGAAATGCCGGCGAAGACCTTGCCGCAAAGTATCTTATAGAAAAAGGATACCAAGTGTTGGAAAGAAATTGGCGGTATGGCAATGATGAAATTGATATTATTGCTCAAAAAGATGAAATACTTGCCATTGTAGAAGTGAAAACCCGGCGTAGCGATTATTACGGTGCACCATACACGGCAGTTAATAAGGCGAAGCAAAAGTTTATGATAAGAGCTGCTGAAGCGTATTTAAACAAATATGATTTGGATGTTGAAGTAAGCTTTGATATTGTTAGTATTGTACTACGAAAAGACAAACCCCATATTGAGCATATTGACGAGGCTTTTCAGCCTACTTGGTAAATTTAATGCAAAGCCATGCCTACTGTAAGCCCGGGCCACATTTTAACATTGGTGTCATCATTATTTCTTTCACGGGTTTTGTCATAAATAGTCCATGGAGGCAAGCCTGAACCAATAACCTCTTCATTTTCATCCTCATGTTTTGAAACCATTACATTGAATGTTGGGCCTATATAAAAAGCGAGCTTATCAGAAACGCATTGTTTGTAAGTAAATCTAAACTCGTTGAGCAGGTTGGTATATTGAAAAGGGCCTTCATCAAAACCTTCATTGATTTGGGTAACTATGCCTTGTAAATCGATGTATGCATTCTCTTGCAGTTGGATACCAGAGCCAAGTCCAACACCTAGCCCATACCTCGAATCTCTAGTTGGTTGAAAACTGATCCTGTAGATAGAATAAAAATGTCTTACTCCAAGTAAAAAGCTACAATTGGTCATCCAAGTCTCTGAAACAGAAATATCGAGAGCCCTGTATCCCCCGTTTTTAACGATGCTTATGGGGGCAATAGGGATGCCATCGATACTATCACAAATGTTGATAAAACCGGCTAATTGGACACCTTTTACTTTTTCGGCAGCATTCATAAACCCCGCGATTTGAATCCCATCTACTTCGTTGGCAAAATTGGCAAAACCACCCAACTGTATACCGTCAATTCTATTGGCAAGGTTCATGAACCCACCTATTTGGGGGCCGTCAATCGTATCGGACATAGCCATAAATCCTGAAAATTGCGGGCCGTCATAGTTTCGTGCCAATCCAAAAAGCCCGGAGAACTGCACACCATCAATATCCTCTGCGATGTTAACACAGCCGGCAAATTGGCCACCATCAACATTTTTTGAAGTATTCATGATGCCTCCAAATTGAAACCCTTCGGTTTTCCCGAAATTGGTGTTTAAAATCCCGGCAAATTGCAAGCCGTTAACCTCATAATTGGCATGGTTATATATTCCGCCAAACTCTAAACCATGAACCCCTCCATTGATGCCTGAAATGGCATTGAAAGAAATATTATTGATATAATTTGTAGCCGTTCCATGAATACCAAGTGGATATATGAAGGAAACTTGTATAGGAGAGTATTTAATTGTACTGTCTTTTTGTGCATTGATATTTGCAACAAGCAAAAATGCAATGAATATAGTGACTGTTCTTTTCATTTTATTCCAAGTTTGGTTTTTTAATACAATGAAATCATTTTCAACAAATATACGTAGGATGAAAACCTTTATCAATGTAAAGTTTAATGAAGTTTATAAATTTCACCTTGAACTTGATGGATAGGGTATTGAAGTGAAGTTATAGGTTTTGCACACATCATAATAGGCGATTCGTACTACGGGTTTACTTATAAACTTTGAGGAAAATTGCTGAATACACAGCAATATGTTTACTTACCCGTAGTACGGATGTGCTATTGGATGCCTTATGGTGACTGTGGCCAGCTGCGCCAACCGTCATTACGACGAAACGACGAAAGAAAAAATGCACGTCATTGCGAAAAACGAAGGGCTGGAATTGTAGGGTTGGGTTTTGTGGCCTTGTCCGCCCTTTGGCTGAAATCTCCCAGCGTATAGCAGCAGCAGGGGCTTGAGGTTTTGATTTACTGCACTGCCTTCAGCAAGGAGATTACTTCGCCATTCATACAGGCCTCGGCAGGCCTGCATGAATGGCGAAGTAATGAAGGAATAAAGGCGCGTTATTTCGATAAAACAAGCGAGTGGAAATGCAGGGGTGGTGAGAAACCTCCCTGCTATTTACAGCGAAGGTAACATGAAGTTTTTGTTTTTTTAAGAATTTACTGGCCGCTCATGCTTCCACCTTCTGTGCGACCATAGCCATATTTCGGGCTGTTCAATAATATCCTTTTCCAAATGTTTTGTATGTTTTTCAGAGATATATCCCGGTGGAGTTTCTTTTGGATTATCTTCAATAAGCTCAAAATTTAAAGTGTATTTCCCTCTTTTGATCCTTTTTATTGATGCATAAACAACAGGATAGTTTAGTTTTTTTGCAATCTTCTCTGTGCCAATAAACACAGGAGTGTCTTGGTTAAGAAAGGTGGTCCAGTAGGCGCCCCTGGGCCGTGGTGTTTGGTCAGCAATAAAAACTGTAGCTGTTACCTGGTTTTTATTGATCAGCATCCTTTTCAAGGTGTCATTCATCGCGTAAAGCTTGTTACCCAGGCGAGTTCGCATGTGGTAGAGCAATTTATCAAAATATTTATTGCTCAGAGGATGGTAGATTGTGTACATCTCATGCAAAATGGCCTGGCTAAACCCGGCACCAATAAGTTCCCAATTCCCCAAATGCCCCAGCACGATAATAATGCTTTGCTTTTTTTGATAATATTTTTCTATTACGCTTTTATCTTCAACAATAACATGTTTTTGTGCTGTTTTTGCTGAAATGGTAAGTGTTTTAAGAGTTTCAAGCATCAAGTCGCAAAAATAATGATAAAATTTCTTTCTTATAGCTTTGATCTCTTTTTCACTTTTCCCTGGGAAAGCTTTTTTTAGGTTGTTATAAACAATTGTCTTCCTGTAACCAACCATGTGAAACAGGATCGTATATATTCCATCGGAAAGCACATAAAGTACCCTGAAAGGTAAAATAGAGACCAAGTAAATGATGGGTAGCGATAGAAAATAGATTATGGCATTCATTGATAATTTTTCATGCAAATCTATGGAATTTTTTAAAATACCTATAGCCTAAACAGGTGGACTTTTTGTACTAAATTTTAATTTTAATAAATTCCTTTTCAAGGATGTTTAAATTTTGTAAAAGTACATGCCTAATCGATCTAAAGAAGTTTTGAGTTCCCGAAAATAGTTGTTTATAATATTCAATACCATTTATTATATTCTGGTGAAATATTTTAAAGTATTCTTCTTGTTTTTTTGGAAGAGGTTTTGCAGCTTCTCTGAGCTCGTTTTTAAGGAAATCCAAGTATATCTCAATTTCTTTAATGAATACATTTGGCCTATCTTCCCTGATTTTTAGCGGTTGTTTGCCATAAATATGTTCAACCATCCTGTCTAAGCTTGTAATTTGGTTAAAATAAGCCATGTTGGGGCCTGAGCAAACAGATACACCCTTTCCTTCTCCAGTATCCGGCTCAATATCATTAACAAGTAATGCAGATGTTCCCAAACCAACACAAATACAAGATTTTTCAACGATTTTCCTGTATTCTTTTTCGAAGGTTTTTGCATCTAAGTTTTTTTGTTTCAATTCTTTAATTTTCAGGGCTTGATATTCACGTGAGCCTGTACAAATTCCCTTTTCTCCAAATTCATTGTTGAATTTTCCGTAACCTTTGGTGCAAACGCTTCCCGGCTTGCCAAGTTCTATATTGTGTTCTTTTTCAATATCTTTGGTATTGCTTCGCAATGTATTAAATGGCACTCCTAATGGAGAAATTGAACTCAGGTATAAGTCTTCTGTGCCTGCCTTAGCTAATAAATTCCTAGTATAATCATCAACATTAGTAACTTCCTTAACCAATAAGAAAGGAGTTCCCCAGCCAACAGAATCAACATTATACTTATCGAGTAAAAACTGGTGTTCCTCGTGTGTGCCAACTCCACCTTGTGCTGTAAATTTTACATCGGGAACACTTGGTGGTATTGGTTTTTCCTTTTGTTGCAAAGCCTTTGTAAATGTGTTATAATTTGATTCGATCAAGCTATCCCAGTTATTGCAGAATTCTTCTAATATGGGGCCCAATAAATATCCTTGTGTTGCAAAGGCATGGCCGCCACAATTCAAAGCCGATTCTATCCTGTATTCAGAAATCCACAATCCTTTTTTTGTAAGGAATCTACTTTGTATTGCCGCTGATCTATAATCACTGACTTTTAATACGATCTTCTTCTTGAATTTAAACTCAGCATTAGGATAAAAATCTTCAAAATTCTCCATATAGCTGTATAGCCTGGGGTGCATACCAGCCGACAATACAATTGAAGAATTCAGGTTGCTATTGGCAAAGCCTCTCAGGGCGGCATGTGCATCATTGAATTCACCGGGTAATTTGTTTCCATTCGAGTAATTGGTTTTATCCAATTTGGTCATAATATTGACTTCAATTTCACCCATTTTTAAGTTTTCTCTTAGCCAATCCACACCTTCCTTTTTCTTCCCGGAAATAAAGTATGATTCAAGGGTTTTTTTTGTTTTGCTCGAATTGGGTAATAAATCCACATATCTTTTTAAATCACTCCCTTCATTAAAGCCAGATTTCTTCAATTCTTTAAAAGAATTTATGGCTAAATTGTTAACCAAGTTAAGATATTCTGTAATCCTTTTAGCTCTTGCATCCTCTTCATTTCTGTGTATAGGAGAATATTGAATATGAAATTTTTCGCAGTAATATTGCCTAAGCTTTTCCATCAGGATGTCATCTACTAACGAAATAGCAGAATTAATTCCATATTTTGCTATTCGTATTGGAGTATCAACCGTAAAACCAATTCCCATTACAGGAATGTGAAAGGTATGTTGTGATGTTATATTTCTTCTCATTATGTATTATTTATATTCCTTATTTATTAAAACAGCTTTAATAGCCATTTTGTTTTTAAACCACAAAGATAAAGTTTATGATTTTTATTTACCAGGTTCAATGCAAATAAATTTTTAAAATCCTGGCTATAGAACCGCCTAATCACATCAAAACATATGTAATTTGTAGTTTGTAGAAAAAAGCGCAAGATATAGAATTAAATCCACATTGAAGCTTTCTTAAAGAAGAAATTTTAAAAAAGTAAAAAAAAGCATGAGTATAATGATGTGAAATGAATTTTATCATTGTTATAGAGTTTGATAATACTACTGAAACGAATATCAATGAAGACACTATCTGTAATTAATCCATTAATGCAATTG
Source organism: uncultured Bacteroidales bacterium (assembly GCA_964544705.1). Taxonomy (GTDB): domain Bacteria; phylum Bacteroidota; class Bacteroidia; order Bacteroidales; family CAZJDA01; genus CAZJDA01. Next base: position 36,050 of record CAZJDA010000028.1, on the reverse strand, counting down.
AATGAACTCTTATACTGTAACTTTTTATGAACATAACCGTCCAATCAAAAATAACAATCAAAACCAATTATTATGCAATTAGAGATCAAAGGGCTCAACAAGACTTATCCCAATGGGATAGAAGCATTAAAAGATGTTTCATTAATTATTCCAACCGGTATGTTTGGTTTGGTAGGGCCAAATGGGGCTGGAAAATCCACGTTAATGAGGACAATCGCAACTTTACAAGAAGCCGACAAGGGAGAAATCAGGCTTAATGGAATGAATGTTCTTAAAGACAAACAAGGTGTAAGAAAAGTATTGGGTTATCTTCCACAGGAATTTGGTTTATACCCACGGGTAAATGCAGAAACTTTTCTCAATCATATTGCCCGTTTAAAAGGTATTGCCAGCTATAAAGAACGAAAGAAAGCTGTAGAAGCATTATTGCATAAAACAAACCTCTACCAGCATAAAAGCAAGAAATTGGGCGGTTTTTCCGGCGGTATGAAGCAACGTTTTGGCATAGCACAGGCCTTGCTTGGAAATCCCCAATTAATTATTGTTGATGAACCCACCGCAGGCCTCGATCCTTCTGAAAGGAACAGGTTTCATAATTTATTGTCGGAGATCGGGGAAAATATCGTGGTAATCCTTTCAACACATATTATAGAAGATGTAAAAAGCCTTTGCAACAAGATGGCAATTATTCATAACGGCAAAATCCTTTTAACAAAAAAGCCGGAAGAAGCAATAGATGAGCTAAAAGGCCACATTTGGAGAGCGCTCATCAAAAAAGAAGATTTCAATGCATACAATGGAAAATACAACATAATTTCTTCACGCTTGTTGAGAGGCAAAACAGAGATTACAGTTTATGGCGAGCAACAACCCGGCGAAGAATTTAAAAACACGACACCTACCCTTGATGATGTTTATTTTTCAACCATTTCAAAAAATTAAATTATGTTTAGAAATATATTTTTGTTCGAGATAAAATACAGGATCAAACGCCCAGCAACCTATATATATTTTGCTGTATTTTTGGCTTTTTCCTTTATGTCGGTGGTTTCTAATGATATAACTGTAGGTGATGTAACATCCACTACCAATAGGAACGCACCCTTACTTATAGCAACTCTAATGGCAATATTATCAGCTTTTGGTATAATGGTGGTTTCAGCAATTATGAGTACGCCCGTTTACCGCGATATTGACCATAACACCCATACCTTCTATTTTACCATGCCAATGAAAAAGATGGAATACCTTGGCGGAAGGTTTCTTGGGTCATTTATCATTGCCATTTTTGTATTTACCGGTATTCCCTTAGGCATCTTTTTAGGAACGTTAATAGGGCCGGCTGCCGGATGGATCAGCTATGAGAGTATTAACGCCTTTAATCCTATTGCTTATATACAACCATTTCTAATTTTTGTGATTCCAAATATTCTTTTCACAGGGGCTATATTTTTTGCTTTAGCAACCTTAAGCAGGAAGATCGTGTATGCCTATATGGGAAATGTGATCCTGCTGGTTATTTATGTTGCGGCCCTAAATCTTATCATGGATATTGAACACTTGGAAATCGGTTCGCTTCTGGACCCATTCGCTATTATTAGCATTCAAGAAATTACGCGCTATTGGACCCCCGCAGAGATGAATATAAACCTTATTCCATTAACGGATACACTTCTGTGGAACAGGATCATATGGACAGGTGCAGGAATTATTTTTGTGGTTATCACTTTTGCTGCTTTTAAGTTCAGTAGCTTTTTAAAAGTTAGGGAGAAAAGAATAAAAACTGCGAAACAGCAATCCAATGTCAATATTGCATTTCCAAAGGTAAAAACTATATACGGGCCATTGGTCAATGCGAAAAACATTATAAAATTGGGATTCTATGAATTCAAAAACATTGTAAGAGAGGTCCCTTTTATTGTTATTGTTTTCTCCGGTTTGGCTTTAATACTTACAGGAGCAATTAGTGTTGGGAGTATGTATGGAACCGATCTTTTACCAGTTACCTATATCATGCTTAGGAAGTTTGGCGGAGCTTTTATTCTTTTTTATATCATTATTCTTACATTCTACGGTGGCGAACTCGTTTGGAGAAAAAGAAGCCAGCGCTCTCATCTTATATTCGACTCATTACCGGTGCCCGGGGGAGTATATTACCTTGGCAAACTATTGGCAATGGTATTGATTATCGTTTTGCTTAATATTTTATTGATGCTTTCGGGAATGATATTCCAAGTATTTCAAGGGTATTATAATTTTGAAATAGGTTTGTATTTAAAACATCTTTTCTTAATAGATACACCATACTTCTTGTTTATTAGCGTTTTTATTCTTTTCATCCAATCATTGGTAAAAAACAAATTTTTGGGCCATTTTATCGTGGTGATCTATTACATCATAACCGGTGTGCTCCCTGAAATAGGCCTTGAACACAGTTTATGGAGGTTTTTCCAAACACCATCAGTAGTATATTCCGAAATGAACGGTTATGGGCATTTTATTGAGCGGTTCACATGGTATGTTTTATATTGGGGAGGCCTTGCCGGCGTTATTGCAGTACTTACTTACCTGTATTGGAAAAGAGGTACAGAAACAAGGTTAAGAAATAAATTAAGAATTGCAAAATACCGGTTCAATAAACCTGCTAAAGTTACAATAAGCGTGTTTTTATTGCTTTTCTTGTTCAGTGGTGGGTATATTTTAAGAGAAACCACTATTCTTAATGAATACAAAACCAGCAAAGAAGAAGAACAAGCCCAGGTTGATTATGAAAAGAAATACAAAAAATACGAGCATTATCCCATCCCTAAAATAGAAGATGTAAAAATGAACGTGGACATTTTCCCATACCAAAGAAAACTTAGTGCTGATGGGGTTTTTACTATTAAGAATAGAAGTGATCAAGAAATAGATAGTGTTTTTGTTATTTTACCTGGAATTCAAAAGGAATATAGCATAACATTTGGCAAAGATTCAAAATTGGTTCATGAAGATCATGCATGCGATTTTTATATCTATGCCTTGGGTGAGCCATTGGCACCGGGTGAAACTATAAGCATGGATTTCGATATTCTATTCCATGAAGAACATTTCCGGGAAGGATCGATGTATTCAAGGTTTGCTTATAACGGGACTTTCGTGAATAGTCATCAAATTTGTCCAAGATTAGGATACCAGCCTGGGTACGAAATTTCCGACAAGAAAACAAGGAAAGAACTTGGGCTTCCTCCAAGAGAAAGAATGGCAGAGGTGAACGATACCAATGCCCTTATGAACACATACCTGGGGACTGACGGCGACTGGATCAGTTTTGAAGCAGTAGTCAGCACATCCACCGATCAAGTCGCCCTGGCCCCCGGTTATCTCCAAAAAGAATGGACTGAAGGCAATAGGAAATATTTCCATTACAAGATGGATTCAAAGATACTCAATTTTTATGCTTTCATTTCCGCTCGTTATAAAGTGGTGAAAGAAAAACACCATGGGGTAGACTTGGAAATATATTACCAGGAAGGGCATGAATACAACATTGATAAGATATTCAAATCGATGAGGCAATCATTGGATTATTTTGGTGAGAATTTCAGCCCATACCAACACAGGCAACTCAGGGTAATTGAATTTCCACGGTATTCTACCTTTGCGCAATCTTTTCCTAATACCATTCCCTATTCAGAAGGCATTGGGTTTATTGCTGACCTAGAAGATAAAGACGATATTGATTATGTTTTTTATGTTACTGCCCATGAAATTGCCCATCAGTGGTGGGCGCATCAAGTAATTGGTGGCAATGTGAAAGGGGCAACGGTCATGTCTGAAGCTTTGGCACAATATTCAGCATTAATGGTCATGGAAAAAGAATATGGCAAAGAAAAAATGCGCCGGTTCCTGAAATATGAATTAGACCGTTATTTATCGGGTAGGAGGTATGAAGCCAATAAAGAACTACCTTTATACCTTAATGAAAACCAGGGATATATTCATTATCGCAAAGGGAGTGTTATTATGTATGCTTTAAAAGATTATATCGGGGAGAAGAATTTAAATAATGCACTGGCTAGGTATATTGATTCTACGGCATTTCAAGACCCGCCGTTTACCAATTCGCCAGAATTCCTTACCTTTATTGATGAAGCAACGCCTGATAGCTTGGATTACCTGATTGATGATTGGTTTAAGGCCATTACCCTATATTCCAATAAAGCCAAAACAGCAAAGTATACAAAAATTGCTGAAAACAAATTCAGGGTTGATCTTTCGGTAGAATCTCATAAGTACAGGGCAGACAGCCTTGGCAACGAAAGGGAAATTGATTTCCGGGATTACATTGATATTGGTATCACAGGCAAAGATGATAAGCCTTTATACCTTAAAAAACATTTGGTTAAAGAAGGCCAAAACATGTTTAGTTTTATTGTTGAAGAAAGACCTGTAAAAGCCGGTATCGATATCTATAACAAGCTTATTGACCGAGATTCGGATGATAATGTGATAGAGGTTATCTCCTCCTAAAAAAAAGTTTTACAAAACAAGATTATTCATTTATTTTTACCAAAAAATTAACTGGGAGAATAAATGGGACTACTGATCTTTTATTTGCTATTGGCCTTAGCCGTGTCTTTTATATGTTCTGTATTGGAAGCAGTGATCTTATCTGTTACCATGCCGTTCATTGAAACAAAAGAGAAAGAAGGGAGTTTATCGGCTAAAGTGCTGAAAAAGCAAAAACTGAAAATCGACCAGCCTTTATCTGCCATATTATCTCTAAATACAATCGCTCATACAGTTGGCGCGGCAGGTGTTGGCGCACAAGCCGTAGCAGTTTTCGGTGAAATGTATTTCGGGATCATATCAGCTATTTTAACTTTGCTTATCCTTGTGGTTTCAGAGATTATTCCAAAAACAATAGGAGCTATATACTGGCGCCAACTGTCACATGCTTCTGCCCGGATATTGCAAGGAATGATCATTGTATCTTATCCATTGGTTAAAATAGCAGAGTTTTTAACAAAGATGATCTCCGGGAGAGGTGAAAAACAAACTATTAGCAGGAGGGAGGTAGCAGCGCTTGCCCATCTTGGAATGCAAGAAGGTGTTATTGAAGAAAGCGAAAGCCGCATTATTGACAACCTGATCCGGCTTAAATCTTTCAAGATAAAATCCATATTAACACCCAGAACTGTTGTTGTTGCTGCCAAGGAAGAGCTTAATATATCTGGATTCTTGAAAAACAGGGATTTTTTCAAGTATTCAAGGATACCAATCTATCAAAATGACAAGGATAACATTACAGGGTATGTATTAAAATATGAAGTTTTGGAAAAACTTGCCAATGATGAGTTTTCTATCAAGTTGAAAGATATTAAACGCCCTATACTCGTGGTTTATGAAAATCAAACCATTCCCGATCTTTTTGACCAGTTATTGGATAAAAGGGAACACATTGCCCTAGTTGTTGATGAATATGGAGGTATGGAAGGGATCGTTACGATGGAAGATATCATTGAAACTATCTTGGGCTTAGAGATCGTTGACGAAACAGATAAGCAAGCAGATATGCAACAAGTAGCCAAAGAGCGCTGGAAAATCCGGTTTAGAAGGCTAAAGAATGATTACAATAAATAATAATACCAATTCATGAGCTAGCAAAAAATTCTCAATCAAATCAAAAGCAATGCTTTCTTTGCTGTTTTAACTGCCATTGCATTGGGCGCTATTGCACTTTACGCTTCTAAAATACCAGCAGATTGGGTGGTTAATCAATTAACCGGTAAGGTCAATTTTGATTTTTATACCAGGAACGCTGTTTATAAACTTTTTATGCTTTTATTTTCTCTCATCTTAATATGGATCATTAATGGATCTTTGAAGAATTATGGTTTCAAAAAGCCCAAAGATTTAAAATACCTAAAATTTTTCTTCGTATCATTAGGGATACTTTTCATAAAGCTTTTTTACATCTGAACGGTCATAAACTCTACCAGGTAATTTTGTAAAGCTAAATTCGAGTGTAACGAAAATTTTCGTAAAAGTTTCACTACACTTGCTAAGATTTGTATTTTTGTTGTTTACTTTACCAGGAATAAAGCATCTAAAAATAAAGTTTTAGTTATGGCAATAAAAACAAGTATACCAAAAGGAACCAGGGATTTTACACCACAAGAAACCACCAAAAGAGAATATATTTTTCAAACCATAAAAAATGTATATAAGAAATATGGATTTGTCCCCATTGAGACTCCTGCCATGGAAAACCTTTCTACCCTGATGGGGAAATACGGGGAAGAAGGCGATAGGCTGATTTTTAAGATACTCAACTCCGGTGATTTTATGGCCAAGATCCCGCCGGCTGTTCCCAAAGAAGAATCTTCTGCTAAGTTTGCTTCCATGATTTGCAAAAAAGCATTAAGGTATGATTTAACCGTTCCTTTTGCACGCTATGTTGTGCAACACCGCAACGAACTCGTTTTTCCTTTTAAAAGATACCAAATTCAACCTGTTTGGCGTGCCGATAATCCTCAAAAAGGAAGATACAGGGAGTTTTTCCAATGCGATGCTGACGTTATCGGTAGCGATTCATTGCTCAACGAATCCGAGTTGGTACAGATCATTGATGAAGTATTTGACAATTTTAATCTTGCTGTTGAAATAAAGATCAACAACCGCAAAATATTGTCGGGTATTGCTGAGGTGATAGGAGAGGAAGAAAAATTAAACGATATTACTGTAGCCATTGACAAGATAGAAAAAATTGGGCTGGAAAAGGTGATTGACGAGCTAAAAGCTAAAGGCCTCACTGAAACCGCCATATCAGAGCTAAAACCCATCCTTTTACTGGGTGGTAGCAATAATGAAAAAGTTTTTGAATTGAAGGAATTGTTAAAAGGCAGTATAACCGGTACAAAGGGTATTGATGAAATCATAGAACTCTTGGAATATGCAAAAATCCTTGAAATAGGAACACCTGTAACATTTGACCTCACCCTTGCAAGAGGGCTTGATTACTATACAGGAACCATATTTGAAGTGGTTGCAAAAGATTCAAAAATGGGAAGTATTTGTGGTGGCGGTAGATATGATGACCTTACAGGAATATTCGGACTGAAAGATGTTTCGGGTGTTGGAATTTCTTTTGGCGCCGAAAGAATTTACGATGTTTTATTGGAAAAATGCCTTTTCCCTGGCGAGATACAAGCTAATTCAACCCTAATGTTCGTTAATTTTGGCGAAGAAGAAGCCAAGTATTGCCTTAAATTGCTTAAAAAACTACGAAATATGGGCATAAGCGCTGAACTTTACCCTGACAACGCTAAAATGAAAAAACAAATGAATTATGCTGATAAGAAAAATATTCCTTATGTAGCTATTATTGGCTCAGAAGAAATGAAAACCGGGGTCATCTCCGTAAAAAATATGAAAAGTGGCGAGCAACAAGAGTTGAATTTTGATGAATTGAAAGAATTTAGCAGTGCAAATTAAATCTTACAATTATTCTAAAAATATGAAAACACATTATATATCAACAAAAAAGTTAACTTTTAGTACCTTACAGATCATTCTTGATGAGAATTACAAATTGGCTTTATCTGATGAGGCTAAAGCGAATATCAACAAATGCCGTGAATACTTAGACAATAAAATTGCTACACAAGGCGAGCCAATTTACGGGGTAACAACGGGTTTTGGTTCCTTATGCGATACCAATGTTTCTAAGGATAATTTGAACACACTGCAAGAAAACCTTGTAAAGTCTCATGCTTGTGGCACAGGTGATGAAGTTCCTTTGAGAATCGTTAAGCTCATGCTTTTGCTTAAAATTCAATCTTTATCCTATGGCAATTCTGGCATTCAATTGTGTACTGTAGAACGGTTGATTGATTTTTTCAATCATGATGTTATGCCGGTAATCTATCAGCAGGGTTCTTTAGGCGCTTCGGGCGATTTAGCACCCCTTGCCCATATGTCGCTTCCCTTGCTGGGTTTGGGAGAGGTCTATTATGAAGGTGAAAAGCAAAATGCCTCAGAAGTTTGCCATAAATTCGGTTGGAAGCGTATAGAACTGCAATCGAAAGAAGGGCTGGCTTTGCTCAATGGAACACAATTTATGAGCGCTTATGGCGTTGAATGTCTTTTAAGGATATTCAAGCTTTCGCAATATTCTGATATCATCAGCGCATTATCATTAGATGTTTTTGATGGCAGGATAGAACCGTTCAATGAACTGGTGCACCGTATAAGGCCTCATATTGGACAATTGACTACCGCACAGCGCATTAACCAGGTACTCAAAGATAGTGAACTTATTAACCGTGCAAAGAAACACGTACAAGACCCTTATTCCTTCAGGTGTATTCCACAAGTGCATGGCGCTTCCAAAGATTCGTTGAATTACGTTTCATATGTGTTCTCAAACGAGATCAATGCTGTAACGGATAATCCCACCATTTTCCCGGATGAAGATTTAATTATTTCTGCCGGTAACTTCCACGGGCAACCTTTGGCCATAGCCTTGGATAACTATTGTATTGCTGCCTCGGAGTTGGGCAATATTTCCGAAAGGAGAACTTACCAACTTGTTTCTGGTAAGCGGGGATTGCCTGCATTCTTGGTGGCAAATCCCGGTTTGAATTCCGGGTTTATGATACCTCAATATACTTCTGCTTCTATTGTAAACCAAAACAAGCAACTTTGCACACCATCTTCCATTGATTCCATTGAATCTTCGCAAGGACAAGAAGACCACGTAAGCATGGGAGCCAATGCAGCTACAAAAGCTTACAAGGTGATGGAAAACTTAGAACGGATTTTAGCCATAGAACTATTTAATGCAGCCCAGGCCTTGGAGTTCAGGCGGCCGGCAAAAACATCCCCATACTTAGAAAATTTTGTAAAACAATACAGGCAAATGGTAAAATTTATTGATGACGATGTGGTGATGTATACAGAAATTCACAAAACCATCGAGTTTTTAAGGGATTTTGATACCGGTTTGCCTTTGGCTTTGACGTATGATGTGTGAATATAGTTTTTTTATGAATGCCGTTTATTGATAAGTATAAGCAGAGCCTTTAAACGAAGTGTTTGGGGTCTGCTGTTAACCAAACTTCATGATAAGATAAAAAGAAAATGTTTTGTTTGAATTAAAACTGCCAAATAGTAAGGAAGTTGAAAGCAGTTTAAATCTTTTATAGATTTGTTGTGTAGGGTGGTTTAATATCATAACCATGGTTAGAATTAATTAAAAAAAAGAGCGTGGAATAATAAGTTACCACGCTCTTTTTTTATATTATTTTTTTAAAATAAATGGATTATTTTAAAGTGTAAGTTGCAGATCCTGTAAATGCAGAGCTTGGGTCACCTGTGAACCAAACTTCATAACTGATAGAAAGGGTCTTGCTTGAAGTAAAGCTACCTGAACCTTTGAAAGTCCTGTCTTTGTTGTCAGTACCAACACTTGAAAGGTCTTGTTCTGCAATTGTAACACTTGTTCCATCTAAAGTTGCAGTAACTTCTGCACCATCATACCAAGCAAAGAAATCTATAAAAATTTTATTATAATCACTGCTTGAAGTTGAAATGTCAGAAGTATAAACAGGTACTTGTGAGTCTGTGTCATCTACATCGTATTTTCCTTCTAAGAAAGCTCCAGCATCAACAGTCACAATTCTGTCTTCTGTTGTAGAGTTCCCTGCCTCGTCAGTTGCAGTATAAGTTATTATATGCTCACCAGCTGAGTTTTCATCTACTGTTCCAGAAGCAGTAACTTCTAAGTCACCATCTTCATTGTCTGTTGCTGTTGCCCCTGGATCTGTATATTCAGTTCCAAAAACAGTATAGTTGTTATCCGGTTCGTTTAATGTAATAACCGGTGCTTCAGTATCTTCTTCACCACAACTGGTAAAGAAAAACATGGTTCCGCTGAAAATCAGCATTGTAAGTAATGAAATTAAACTTTTTCTTTTCATAATCAATAAGTTTTGGTTAGTAATCTATTTTTTTTCTATTTGCAAATATACGAAAATATGTGCTTGTAAAAATTAAATATTGAATAATTTAGATTTGGTAAATTGAACAAACATCCCAATGAATTTTTTTATCTCATAAATATAGTTGTTACAATACAGTAAAAATGAAAATAGTAATGCTAAATATGAATATAAAGTAATGAAAAACAACCAGTTATTAAGATGCTTTTGACCGTGGTTATTTCTTAAACCAAAGGTTGTATTTTACTGATGCAGTAAGATAATAATTTGATAAAGTAAAAAAAATAAGATTTTTGTTTTGTAAAAAGAAAAAGATTTATACTTTTGTACCAGGTTAACCAATTAAAACTAATACAACATGAAGAAATTTCTTACAATTCTGGCAATAGCAGGGCTTGCAACATTTGTAGCCTGTGGGCCAAGCAAAAAGGAACAAGAAGCAAAAGCTAAAGCAAAAGCTGATTCAATTGCAAAAGCAGAGAAAGCCCAAGCTGACTCTATAGCAGCAGCAGAAGCTGAAGCTGAAGCAAGAGAAAAAGCAAAGCAAGATTCAATTGCAAAAGCTGATTCCATTGCAAATGCGAAAAAAAGTGGTAGTGGCTATAAAACGAAAGAACCACCGCCAAAGAAATCAGGAGGTTCTTCTAGTGATAACAAATCTGGAAGAGGCTAAAAGATTAAAATTTTGAAAAAAAGGGAGGTTTATCTGAATTTCCCTTTTTTTTATTCAATTTCTTTCTGCACCGATGCATTCACAAATAAAATATTACCCACCTGCTCATATCCCAAGAAAACATTATTGAAATCATGCTTTATTTGATCTTCTTGAAAGCCCATGATAACCAACCCTGCTTCTGATGATCTTTTATTGATTAATTCTTTGCGGCCTACATTGGGGTCAAGTTCTAATATCTCAATATTTTTTGAAGAAATGGGTAACCTCCCTGTTAAGATTAGGTTTTTTAAGTTTTTCTTGGTTTGCTCCACCTCATCTGCTTTGCAAATATCGAAAATTTTTATTTGCCCCTTTTTCCAATCCGGGTGGCCAAGAATTATATAGCCTATTAATATCATCAAGTTGGAGTTGCCAAAATCATAGCTGCTAATCCAAATATGAATCTCTTTGTTCACATCTTGGTACTTGTTTGAGCTGCCCAAAATGCAAATATCATAATTGCCTGCTTTAGCAAGGCCAATATTTTCGCTTATTTGCTTAAGGTTAGAAGGTTTATTTTTATCAAACTCAAAGATCAGCATGTTGTTTTCCAACCCTGAAATACTGGGTAGCTGTATAGCCTGCGCTATAGCAGATGTATAGGAAGGGGAGATTATGGTATCGGTATACACGTTGCTATTCTTGTATTTATGCTTTTTGATGAGTTTCTCTAAATTTTCTATAGATTCCTTGTGGGTTTTAGTTGAGTAATAACCTTCGGTGAGGTGAATATAAGTTCCAAACCCATACCGGTACGAAATCCAACTTAAAAGATTATAGGCATGTGGGCGTTTAAAAGAATCCTCGCTGATGCAAATTGCTGATGGCCGCCATTTTAGGTTTTTTTCGCTTTTGTTGGCTTTTTGTAAATACACGTGTAATTTCCTGTTTAATTGAAATATTGCACCCTGGAAAATGGATTGCAATCCGCCCCTGTCTTTATTGTAATAACTTATGCCTACATAAATTAAAATCATCAATATAATAGCAATAACTGCATAAGGCGTATTGATCTTAAACATCAACCAAAAACTCATTAAAAAACCGAGCAGCGAGATATAATACTTAGATTTAAAAGTAGGCCTATAAGATGGATCTGCTCCAAAATGGTTCAAAGCGGAAATAAGGCAAAGCGAGCCATAAGTAACCATGAAAAACATGGAAATGATTACTGCAACTGCATTCACATCGCCTAATGCAACAAACGCGAATGCGATTATAACACTTACAACAGAGGCATTAAAAGGTTCGTTAGTGCTACCTTTTCCTTTTGATAGATACTTGTTAACTTTTTTATATGGAAAAGAACCATCTAATGCAAGAGCTTGTAAAGTCCTGGGCGCTACCATCACCGAGCCCAATGCAGAAGAAATCGTAGAAGCTGCTAATCCAATAGGAATGATAAAAGCGCCACCAATGGCTATGTTGCTCATAATTAATTGATTATTGGCTAAATCCTCGGGACTGGCAGAAGAAGCCAGTTTCCATGCAATAAACACGTATACTATCATTCCAATGAAGGTTGCCAGTGTGGTTCCCAGCGGGATAGATTTTCCCGGCCTTTTCAGGTCGCCAGAAAGGCCAACACCTGCTGTCATGCCGGTAAAAGCAGGAAAAATTATGGCAAAGACCATAAAAAAGTCTTTTGGGTTTCTGAAAGCGCCGTCAAAAATACTGTATTCAGTATTTTTTGTATATTCTGTGGTTCCTAAAAAGAATAAAAGGAGGGAGATAAATAATATTGCTGCAACAACATAAAGCGCTTTTACACCCATATTAGCGCCTTTTTTAAGAATAAGCAAAGAAAGCAACCCCATAGCTGGGAGGCTCACCACTTGCCTGGGTAAAAAAATACCATATTCTTCTTTAACCCATGAAAAAATTGGTGAAAAAGCCTCGGTAAAAGCTATCACGTAAAAAGCAATACTAATAGCTTGTGAAAAAAACAACGCTATACCGATAGTAGCGCCTATATTCAATCCAAACGACCTGGATATGATAAAATATTCGCCACCACCCTCAACCCTGATATTGGTTGATATTTCTGAAATTGCTAAAGCTGTGGGAATAGATACCAGGTGGCCTATTAGAATAATAAAAATTACTCCAACAAAGCCCAGGGTACCAACTGCAAATCCAAACCTAAGAAATAGAATGGCCCCAAGAATCGTAGAGATAGCCGTGAAAAAAACCGGGGCTGTTCCAAAACCTCTTTTATTGTCTTGATTCATGTTACTGTATTTAGAAGGGCTAATTTACTATAATTATTCAAGTGAACACCAATGTTTGAAAAAAATTTAAAATCCATTGAAGAATGTTTACTTTTGTAGTTCAAATTTGTGAGGTGTAATGACGGGATCTACGATCAATTTTAAGCTTATTATCAAGGTTCTGAGCTTTCTCATGATGATAGAAAGTGGATTTATGGTTTTAAGCCTGCCATTTTCACTTTATTATGGTGGAGAAGACTTCCTATCTATAAGTATATCTATTCTTATAACTTTTTTTTCCGGCTTTCTTATATGGCTTTCGTTTAGGAAATATGATAATAAACAATTAGGTAAGCGCGAAGGGTATATTATTGTTACATTCTCATGGGTGGTGATTTCCATCTTCGGGGCGCTGCCTTTTATAATTAGCGGGGCTATTCCCAAATATTCCAATGCTTTTTTCGAGACCATTTCAGGTTTTACTACAACCGGGGCTTCTATTCTAATGGATATTGAGGCTATGCCTAAGGGGTTATTGTTCTGGAGAAGCCTTACCCATTGGATAGGAGGGATGGGAATTATTGTTCTTACCATTGCCATACTCCCGGTTTTGGGTATTGGCGGTATGCAGCTTTATGCAGCCGAAATGCCAGGGCCTACAAAAGACAAAATACACCCCAGGATCAAAGAAACAGCAAAACGCTTGTGGGGTATCTATGTAATTTTGACTTTTGCAGAAACCATCCTTTTGATGTTTGGTGGGATGAACCTTTTTGATGCCTTGTGCCACGCTTTCGGTACTATGGCTACCGGCGGTTTTTCAACAAAGAATACCAGTATTGCCGGTTTTTCTCCATACATTCAATATGTTATAACAATATTTATGATCTTGGCAGGAACCAATTTTACGTTGCATTACTTGGCCTTAAAAAGGAAGTATACTAAAATATTTTCTAACGAAGAATACAGGTATTACCTTTTTTTAATTGCTGTTGTTACCATTGTTATATCAGTATTTCTTATTATTCATGATTATTATGGTATTGAAAGTTCGTTCCGTAGCGCTTTTTTCCAAGTAGTATCCATTATAACCACAACAGGATATATTACATCAGATTACTTACTGTGGCCGGGGTATTTGTGGTTTCTTATTTTTCTATTGATGTTCACCGGTGGTTGTGCCGGTTCTACGGGTGGAGGAATAAAAGTGATCCGCCAATTATTGCTTATTAAGAATAGCAGCTTGGAACTGCGTAGGCTTATTCACCCAATGGCAGTGATACCCGTTAGGCTGAATAAAAAACCCATTGCTTCCAATATAATTTTTAATATCTTGGCATTTTTCCTCATATATATGATCATTTTTGCTTTTGGCTCGTTGGTGATGTCAAGTATGGGGCTTGACTATGAAACGGCTATTGGTTCTGTTGCTGCTACACTTGGAAATATTGGGCCTGCAATAGGCGGAGTTGGCCCTGTAGAAAACTATGCTGGGATACCACTTATGGGAAAATGGTTTCTTTCTTTTTTAATGCTTCTTGGAAGGCTGGAACTATTTACGGTGCTAATATTGTTTTCTAGGGCATTTTGGAAACGGTAGGATTTTCCATAATTTCAAAAATACGAAAAATTAAAAATCCAGGTTATAAATTACTTGCCTTTCTGTGAACCGATTTCCTGCTATTAAGCCCAAACGTTCTGCGTATATTGCGTTGTGTGTGGTTTTAAGGCACTTATCTATCAGACCGTAGTAAAGGTAATTAAAAGTTCTGACTTTCAAATACCACATCACCCCCACATGCGCAATGTTACGCTGTTAGCAACTGCCCGTTTTGTGTATCTGTCATTTATCCAATCTTTTACAATCTGTTTTACTGCATGTTCATTTCGTGTGTTGAAGCAGCCATACTCTTTGGTAAGTTTTGGTTTGAGGTAGGGAAAGTGCAACTTGCCAATGTGTATGGATGTGGTGTTTAGCTTATTTCATTCAATATTTGTTCCATGCATTTATCTAAATCTGTTTTAATTTCTCTTTCCCAAAATCTTAAAACAATCCAACCTTGCTCTTTTAATTTTTTGTTGTTTTCTACATCCCGTTTCATATTACCTTCAATTTTTTTTATCCAGTAATCTCTATTTGACTTTATTTTTTTCTTCTTTTCTTGCCAATTGTATCCATGCCAGAATTCACCATCAATAAAAATCGCTATTTTATGTTTGAGAATTGCAATATCTGGTTTCCCAGCTAATTTCTTATAATTAATTCTATATCGCAATCCGGAAGACCATATTGCTTTCCTTAATTTCAATTCTGGAGAGGTATTAACTCCCCTTATCTTGCTCATCAATTTTGATCTCTCTTCGCTTGTATGAAAGCCATATTTAGTTTTCACTGATGAAAATATGATTTGTAAAAAGAGTGTGAGGAGCACTCACTAAATTTATGTCAAATTTTAACGATGGTTCAACTCTTGAACTTGCATTATGAATTCTAAAAGAAATAGACCATCCTTCGTTTAATGAAACAAGTAAAGTGGTTGTTGAATTGTACTCATAAACAATCTCAATTAGTCTTGACGGTAATTTAAGTTTTTGTATTCTGGCTTTCGGTTTAACGCTTTCAAATGACTGATTTAATGTGCCATGTAAATTATAAGCCTGTATTTCAACTTCATTTTTTCCTTTTATTACTTTGTAAAAGTCTTTATTACCAATTAAATACTCGACTAATCTTTCTGCCACAATTCCAGGATAAGCTTTATCTAATCGCAACAATTCTTTTCTGAAAGCATTTAAAACAGGGATATAAATGGTTTGGTGCATATTCTCAATACTATCCCATTTCGTATTTTTATCTTGCTTTTTAATACTTTCCAATCTTGTAAAAACAGGTTCAATTTCTTCAAAATATGAATGTGAGCAAGGAAATCCTAACCATTTCTGACCAAAATCGATTTTCATAGATAGTCTTGAGTGTTTTACTGCTCTATGATTATTTTTGGCTGAAACACCGATTTCCCATTTTTGGATTGATCGAATAATTAACACATCTCGAACATCTCCACTTTGTCCTTGTATATCTGAAACAATTTCGAGTTGTAAAATATCTGTCTCATCTATACCGTTTGAAAGACGTGGTTCTATATCTATTAGAAAATTAACAGATGCACTGGAATTTAACCTGTAATCATCTTGCTCATTTTCAGAAAAGCTTTCAAAACATTTTTTTGCCGTTAAATAAGGTTCATTTTTCAGTATTTCAATCTTTGTAACGCTTTTCAACCTGTCGTAAAATTCTTGAAGCAATGAATACTCAAATGCTTTTCCAGTTATTGTTTGACTTGCCATTATTCTGCATTTACGATTTCTAACATTTTTTCTTTTGCCGAATCCCCATCGAATGTGTTTTTATTACCTTTTTGTTTCACTTCACTTTTAATAGTAGATAAATCAGAAGAGATTTTCTCTGCAATAACCTTTGCTAGTTCGACTGGTACAGCATTACCAATCATTTTATAACCAGCAGAGATATGTCGATAATAAAAAACAAACTCATCTGGGAAAGTTTGGATTCTAGCGCATTCCCGAACACTTAAGCGACGATATAAATGTTCTTTTCCTGGAACAAAAATTCTTGTATTTTGCTCAATAAATTTCATTTTAGGTGCTTGTGGATGTATCGGTGCATGTCTTCCTCCTGCTTGAATTGTAAATGAAACTTCATCCCATCCTCTAACACGATTTCTTGACATGTAAATAGAAGAAAAACCACCTATCATATACTCGTGGTTGGGTACATTGCAATACTTTTCATTTGAAATATTGCCTTCTTTTGCCGGGATTACAGTATCTTTTAAATCCCCAATGGTGTCTTTTAAGGTGACCTTATTCTTTGGTGTTGTAGGATTTGGAAAATCAAATTTAAGACCTAAATCTTTTCTATAACCAATAAAAAACACTCTTTTTCGATCTTGTGGTACTCCATAATCAGAAGCATTTAATAAGCCGAACGATAATTTATAACCACACTCTTCAAACAACCTCTTAATATTTTTTAATGCTTCCTCATTTGATGGAAGTAACATACCTGAAACATTCTCAGCCAGAAAAAAATTCGGTTGTTTATCAGCTAAAATCCTGATGAAGTCAAAAAATAACTGCCCACGCTTGTCATTGATACCTCTCAAAGAACCTGCTTCACTCCAACTTTGACATGGAGGACCGCCAATAATCCCATCACAATCTGGCACTTCTTTTGAGTCAATTTCGACGATACTTCTTCTATCAAGTATGGTATGACTATGATTTTTCTCAAAAGTTTCCCAAATTTCTCTATCATATTCATTAGCCCAAACGATATCGAAACCTGCTTTTGAAAAACCGAGGTCTAAACCTCCAGCACCAGCAAAAAAAGATACTATTTTCATATTTAAAATTTTATATCAATTTGTTTAGTATTAATTTGTTTGAGGTATTTAACCTTTTGTTCTGCAAGGTTTAATGTATTGTCAGGACAATTTGACTGATAAATCTTTCGTGCAATAAAATCACTATAATACTCAGATTTCAAGATTAAAATATCCACTCCTACTGCATGTGACAATTTTTCTAATCTCTTTTCATCAAATTCCCTTTTTCCATTCTCTATTTTACTAAGATTTGCAGAATCTAAATCAAGTTTAGCTGCCATCTGTGTTAAAGTTAAGCCTTTTTCTAATCTTAATTTCTTCAAATACTGTCCAAAAGTGTCTTTCATTTGACTTGTTTTATATGACTTGTCTGTTAATGACAAATATAGTAATTATTTTTTTATTGTGATGGAAAATTTAGCTCTTTTTCAAGTTGAAGCATCAGATTATGCGGGAAGGGATTGTAAATGTGCCAAATGTGCCAAATGTGGGTAGACAATCACTTTTTTTTAGTTTTATGTAACAAAATTTTCATTGTAGTCGCTAATCGGCTTGTTGCTATCATCTTTATATACCTCCATGGTCTTGCGTGCAGTGTTTTCTTTTTTGAATTTTTCTAATGTTAAAAAAGCTTTTTTCCTTAGCTCCTCGCGAAATTCATCATCTTTAAGGATTTTTTGGATATTACGAGCTAAACCTTCAGCGTCTTTTACCCCTGAAAGCATCCCGGTTTCTTCATGCTTTACCATTTCAGGTATTCCCCCGGCTTTGGTAGCAACAACAGGAACTTTGCAAGCAAAAGCATCAAGTACAGAGGTGCCAAGGCCTTCCGTTTTTGAAGTGATCAAGAAAATATCCAAGCCAGGAAATATTTTAGGAATATCTTTCCTGAAACCGGTCATCAAAACATCATTTTCTAAACCCAAATGCTGTATGTAGCTCTTTATCTCATCTTTTAAAGGCCCATCGCCAATAATAAAAAACTTGCAAGAGATTTTGTTTTCTCTGATAATGATTCGGGCAGTATCCACAAAAGTATAATAATCTTTATGATCCGCTATTGCTGCAACATTTCCAATTATCTTTGTAGTTGAAGGAATTCCATATTCTTCCCTAAGGATATTTTTGGGTGCTTTGTTATCAAATTTAGAAAGATCAATTCCAGAATGAATCGTTACCAGTTTAGATTTATCGCTTATGCTTTTTGAAGTGATTTCCTTGATCTTTTCAGAAACACAGAGGATTCTTTTGATAGAAGCATGATTGTATTTCCAGTAAGAAAAAATATTCTTCTTAACCGGGAAATCGACCCTGCGGCTTAAAATAATGGGCGCTTTATTACCAAAAAATGCAGATGCCATCACTGCAGCAGTATGTGCATGGCTGTCATGAACATGAACCAGGGCTTTGTTGGCCTTTTTTGTGCTCTTTGCAATAATCCTTGCCAATCCTAATTTCAACATTCCCTTTTTCTTGAAAGGAATGGTTTTATAACCTTTTTCTATACAATGCGCCTCCAAAGGCGAACCTCCAGGGCAAATAATTTCCTGTTCTATGCCATACTTTTTAAGTTCTTCTGCAAGATAGGCCAATTGTTGCTCGCCACCTCTCCATGAGTTGGGTGTAGAAACATGGATAATGGTCATTGGGATTTATTTTTATAATAACTTCTCAATTTAACATATTTTAAAAAAGTGGAATGGGATGAATTTACACTTATTACAAACCCATAAAACCCATCTAAGAACCCCAACCTGATTATATAATGCCTTAAAAATGTGATGATAGGGTTAAAAAACAATTTATAAATGGGTGCTTTTTTTCCTTTTTTATAAAATCCATTGGCCTTGATGGTGGAAAATTTATTGATTTGCTCCATATGCTGGTAAATAGTGTAAAAAGAATAATGTAGCAAATCTCCTTTTAGGTATTGAATTTTTGCATCTTTATCTATAATGTATTTATCGTGGGGATTTACACCGCCCCAAGAGCCTTTTTTGCTGTTGAAAAGCCGAAGTTTCTTGTCAGGATACCAACCGCAGTGTTTTATCCATTTTCCGCAATAATTGGTTAAACGGTTAAAATAATAACCGTCATACACCCAGTTTTCTTTTACTTTGGCAATAGATTGTTTCAATTCTTCCGAAAGGCATTCGTCAGCATCAATAGAAAGAACATGCTGGTACTGAACTTGCTTAAGGGCAAAGTTCTTTTGTTCAATATGGCCTTCAAAAGGATTTTTTATGAATTTGGTATGGTACTGCCGGCATATCTCTTCTGTTTTATCCGTTGAGAATGAATCAACAACAACAATTTCATCAGCAATATCTTTTACTGACTCCAAGCATCTTCCAATATTTTTTTCTTCGTTATAAGTGATGATAACTACTGATAATGAAATCATAGTAGCAATATTATTGGTTAACAGGCAGTTCTACCTTGTATTTTTCTGCAAGATTTTTAAGGTTTTGGTAAACCTTATCCAGTAACGGGATGCCTTCTTTTTCTTTAATTTTTTCAGATTCCCTTTCCGGGTCGCCGGGGAT
Organism: uncultured Bacteroidales bacterium; assembly: GCA_964544705.1. Lineage (GTDB taxonomy): Bacteria > Bacteroidota > Bacteroidia > Bacteroidales > CAZJDA01 > CAZJDA01. Next base: position 16,184 of record CAZJDA010000028.1, on the reverse strand, counting down.
GAGGACTTTTTCCTCTCCATCAATAGGTTTAGCGCTGCGCATGGTTTTTATCCAGAGGTCCATTTTTGTTTTAAATTCTTCAGCAGGCATAAACGCATCAATTCTCATGGCTCCAAAAAAGTGGCCGGTCCCTTTTCCCGGTTGATTTTTGGGTACATCCAAATAGGGAACAGATGGAGGTACAAACGGCCCAAAATTCGCGCCCGGCAGCAATGCGGAAAAAATATCCACAATAGCGCCTAAACAGTAGCCTTTGTGGCTACTATGTTCCCTGTCTCCACCCAAAGGTAAAATAGCGCCTCCCTCTGTTAAAATATTAGGGTCTGTTGAGGGTTTGCCATTTTTATCTTGCACAAATCCTTCGGGAGCCGCTTCTCCTTTTTTATGAAGGACTTCTAATTTACCCCTTGCTATTACAGTTGTTGCAAAATCAGCAACAAAAGGCGGTTCTTCTTTAGCAGGAACAGTAACAGCAATAGGATTTGTACCCAGTAACCTGTCTTTAGAAAATGTTGGCGCCACCAAAGAGTTTGCATTGGTCATGGCCATACCTATCATATCATGTTCAAGGGCTTTCATAGCATGGTAGCCTGCAATACCATAATGATTGGAGTTTTTAACAGCCACCCACCCTGTCCCGGCGGTTTTTGCTTTTTCAATAGCAATTTCCATGGCTTTAGGAGCAACAACCAAACCCAATCCTGAATCTCCATCTACTACAGCAGTGCTTGGAGTTTCATGTACAATTTTTATGTTTGGCTTGGCATTTATGCGCTTGGCTTCCCATAGGGCTACATAATTGGGAAGCCTTAATACGCCATGCGAATTTATTCCTCTTAGTTCTGCTGCTATTAATACATCAGCGCCTAAAACGGCATCATCTTCCGGGCAGCCTATTTTGAGGAAAATATTTTTTACGAATGCATGTAAATCCTTATGACCAATCATATCTTTACCCTTCGTTATTCATAAAACCTTGTTTTTTCAGCACATCAAGGTAAACTTTGGTGAAGTGCAAGTTGTCTTTTTTCACATAGCGTTTTTCTGTGAATATTTGCGCAAGGTTTTCTGTTTGATTTTCTTCAATAAGGTCTTTTGTTTCTTTCAATGCTTCTTTTTCGCTGTATATTTTATCAATGGCTTCTTTCGAGTAATCTTGATACGTTTCGTTATGCACCACGCCTTCGTGAGGCAGCCTATCTGTTAGCCCGGGCGACTCATCAGGATAACCGATTACCAGGGTTGTAACAGGAACAACACCTTTGGGGCAATTGAAAAACTCGATAAGTTTATCGGCTTGGTATGTAGTGGTGCCAAGGTAGCATATGCCAAGTCCGTGAGCCTCTGCTGCAACAGCCACGTTTTGTGCTGCAAGCAAAGCGTCTATAGCGGCATTCACATACCATAGGAAATTATCGTATCCGGGGTGAGCATTTCTTTGTTCACACCATTTATTAAACCGGTTAATATCAGCAAAAAAAGTTAAGGTTACAGGCGCTTGCTTTACCATGTCTTGTTTGAAGTGAAACTCCCAAAGTTTGTTCCTTTTTTCTTCATCTTTAGAAACAATGATGCTGTATAGCTGCATGTTTCCCGTGGTAGAAGCCCTGAATCCTGCATCTAGAATGTCATTGAGTATGTTTTCTTTGATGGGTGTGCTTTTGTATTTGCGTATTGACCTGTGTTCTTTTATCGTATTCAACATAGTGCGTTAATTTTAAGTTTTGTGGCAAAATTAATAGATTGTTGGTGAAGTAAAAATTTTATCTTAACAAATATCTAAACCAAGTATTGTATAATACCAAGTTGCATTCAAAGTTACAAAGTAGAATTTGAATGCCTATCGGTATGAATGCATAGTTCCTAACAAGCCGAAGAAACAAACTACTGTTAATGAAAATTTTGCTGCAAGATGAAAATGAGATGATTAGCCAAACCTTATTGCACATTGTCAAGCACCATTACATGCCCCCGACTTATCGAGAGGCCAATGCACAAAACCAACGCTTGCCCAAAAGTGCAAATTTTTCCATTAGGCGACAAATTATCTAAGATTATTTACTTATTTTTGATGAATTCATCAAAATAAATATGTCAAGTTGAAACAATATAGAAGTTCAATTCATAAAATCATTTGTCAATTCAGAATAAGGTGATTCAAAATTTTTAAAACAAGGAATATCTTTAATAATTAAAAGTTTATGAGTAGTAGATTTTTTACAAATCAAAGTGGAAATAGTCTTTTGAAAAAATTTGAAGGTGTTTTTAAAAACATCGAAAGTATTAGACACTTTGATGCGTTGGTTGGTTATTTTAGAGCATCTGGTTATTTCAAAGTAAGGCCATTTCTTGATAAAATTCATGCGAAGGTTTATATTTTTCGACCTGCAAATTTCAATGAATATGCACCTTGCGAAGTAATTACAGGTTCATCAAACTTAATTGATTCGGGGCTTGGCTCAAACCCTGAATCTAATTATGAGTTTAATGTTTCCTTAAGACAATTCGAAGATGTTAAGTTTGCAACCAATGAAAAAATGGAGAACTATTTAAAAATCCATCAAACTTCTTAGATGAATTGTTTAAGCAGGTTCTTGATAGGTATGATCTTTCACCCAGGGAAGAAAACCATAAAGAGGAAGTTCGTGGAATAGTTAACCCTAAAATTGTCTTAACTCAAAGTTTTAGTTGTAAATATGAGAAGTAAAATAGCATCTATAAAAGTAATCAATAAACATGTTACAGTGTTTAGTAACCAAAGTGATGATTATATCTCTTTAACGGATATAGCTAGATACCGTAATGCTAAAGAACCGAAAGATGTTGTAAAAAACTGGATGAGAAACAGAAGTACTATAGAATTTCTTGCTTTATGGGAAACTATTAATAATCCTACTTTTAAAGGGGTCGAAATCGACCCCCTTTTGTTTGAAGCCGGAAGTAATAGTTTTACAATGTCACCAACAAAATGGATTGAACTGACCAATCCAATTGGAATTATTACAAAGTCAGGAAGAGGAGGTGGCACTTTTGCACAAAAGGACATTGCTTTCGAATTTGCGTCATGGATAAGTGCAAAATTCAAACTATACCTGATCAAAGAATTTCAACGGCTTAAAGAAGATGAAAGCCAACGATTATCACTCGAATGGAATTTGCATCGAACATTGGCTAAAATCAACTATCGAATCCATACCGACGCCATAAAAGAACATATTATCCCACCGAAACTAACTAAGAAACAAATGCAGTATATCTATGCTTCTGAAGCTGATGTATTGAATATGGCCCTGTTTGGAAAAACAGCAAAACAGTGGAGGGAAGAAAACCCTGACCTAAGAGGAAACATCAGGGATTACAGTACTATTGAACAATTACTCGTTTTGGCAAACATTGAAAGTATGAACAGCGAATTTATCAGCATGGGGGTGAAGCAAAATGAAAGGTTACAGAAATTAAATCAAATAGCTATCAGACAGATGAAATCGCTGGCTAAAAATATAAATATTAGAAAACTGAAAGAATAATAGTTTGAAAATTTGGCAACCTGGAATCTTTGGACAATAAACGAAAGGAATTTATCAAGAAATAGTCCTTGAATCTAGTGTTAAGTCAACAAAGAAATGACGCATCAACTGTTTGGCAATTTGCTCAATTACAACAATATAGATTCTCAATAATAAATGTGACGCGTCACTAGTTATGCAATAGCAGACAAAATTGAAGAGCTGTTCCTAAAGTGAATCTCAAATAAAACAGAAATAATACCGATATGACTTTTAAAAGGGTATCCAAAAGCTTTTTCTTGAATACCCAAATACAAAGTTTTATGGTTTTTTTACGTTTGCATACCTCCACAAACATTAATTACTTGTCCGCTGATGTAGGTAGACAGGTCAGAAGCAAGGAATAAAGCCAGGTTAGCAACATCTTCGGTTGTTCCAACACGCCTAAGTGGGATTTGTTGTTCCCAATCTTCCTTAACGTCTTGGGGCAAGGTTGCTGTCATTTCTGTTTCGATAAAGCCAGGAGCAATAGCATTGCATCTAATGTTTCTCGAGCCAAGCTCTTGGGCTATGGATTTAGTAAACCCGATGATACCAGCTTTTGAAGCGGCATAATTGGATTGCCCGGCATTTCCTTCTCTCCCGACAACAGAACTCATGTTGATGATGGTTCCTGACCTTTGTTTCAGGAATATCCTTTGGGTAGCTTTTGTAAGGTTAAATACCGATTTGAGGTTTACGTTTATTACAGCATCCCAATCGCTGTCGCTCATCCGCATCAGTAAATTATCCTTTGTTATGCCTGCATTGTTAACAAGAATATCTATTTTGCCAAAATCATTCACGATTTCTTTTACAGTTTCTTCTGAGGATTGCAGGGAGCTGGCATCAGAAGCATAAGCTTTGGCTTTAACGCCATGCTCTTCAAGTTCTTTTTCCAAATTTTTGGCAGCGTCATCATATTTTAGGTCAGTGAAAGCAACATCTGCTCCTTGTTCGGCAAATTTTATGGCAATAGCTTTGCCTATACCTCTTGATGCGCCTGTAACCAGTGCTGTTTTTCCTTGTAAGAGTTTCATAGTTATTGATTTATTTTTTTCAAAGATAAAAATTATTTTATACCGATTTTGCGTTCAAAATAAAATTTCATTCCATGCCATTTTTTTCTTGCAAACGCGGGATTAAATCCATTTTACCAAGTTAAAATCTTGCCTGTGGGGTAGCATCTTATTTTTTGGATACATTCTTAAAGCATAATCAAATACTCCTGACCTTGTTGCAAAAATTTCTGCTGTGTATGTTACATGGCTTCCGTTGGTTACTTCTTTGGCCATTTCGTATTTTTCAATAATATCTAATACCCCGTTTTCATCCCTTTTTCCAAAGATCACTTCAATTCCTATGTCGTCAGGATTAATATCTTGAGGATTAATCACCACTTTAGCCGTGAATTTTTCACCAAGAAGTAGGGGTTTGTTCCTGGAATCGTGAAGTTTAACTTCTATAATTTCAATGTTTTCCCAGCTCCTCATGATCTTTGTTTTCCAGTTGGTGATATCAAAAACTCTTTGATAATCGTCTTTTCTAAGCTCTTTAGACCGATATAACAACTTGGTGTAATAGAATTTAAAGTAATCATCCACCATTCTTTTCATGGTGAATTTTGGAGCAACATCAGCAATGGTATTTTTTATATAAGATATCCATTTAACAGGTATTCCTTTTGTATCTCTCTCGTAAAAGGTAGGGATGATTTCATCTTCCAGGAGGTTATAAATGGTTTCGGAATCGAGCTCGTCTTGTGTTTCTTGGTTATCGTAGGTTTTATCTTCTTTGATAGCCCAGCCTGCATTAGGTTTGTAACCTTCAGCCCACCATCCGTCAAGCACACTTAGGTTAATTACCCCGTTAAGGGCGGCTTTCTGCCCGCTTGTACCTGAAGCTTCCAAAGGCCTTGTAGGGGTGTTTAGCCATATATCAACACCTTGGGTGAGTTTTTGGCCTATCTCCATATCATAGTTCTCCAAGAAAGTAATTTTTCCTAAGAATCTTTTGCTTTTTGATATTTCAATAATATGTTTTATCAGGTCTTGCCCTGCATGGTCATGCGGGTGAGCTTTACCGGCAAAAACAAATTGTACGGGTTTATCCGCGTTATTGACGATTTTTGCCAATCTTTCTTCATTTTTGAATAATAACCTAGCCCTTTTATAGGTTGCAAATCTCCTGGCAAACCCAATGGTAAGAGCGTTTTCATCAAAAGATTCAAGGGTTTCAAAAATTGTTTTTGGGCTTTCCTGGCGGCGTGTAAGATCGTTCATTAGCTTGTTCTTGACAAACTTGATCAAGTCTTTGCGTTGGTTTTGCCTGATATCCCATATTGCCAAGTCAGAAACATCATGTATCTTTTTCCAATGTTCAGGATTGGAATGGTCATCAAGAAAATGGTCGCCAAATTCATTTTTGTAAAGGCTTTTCCATTTCCTGGCTGTCCAGCTTGGGTAGTGCACACCATTGGTAACATAACCTATGTGCAGTTCTTCCGGGAAATTCCCTTCCCATAGCTTGCAAAACATATTTTGGGTAACTTTTCCATGGATTTTACTCACACCATTCACTTCTTGCGCTGTTTTGGCAGCAAGCACACTCATAGAGAATTTTTCATTAGGATCATTTTCTACAAAGCGCCCTAAGTTCATAAACATATTCCATGTTATTCTTAGCCTGTCGGCATAATGCGGCATATAAGTCCTAAGTAAGTTTTCTGAGAAGTAGTCATGCCCGGCAGGCACCGGTGTGTGTGTTGTAAAAAGCGTTGTTGACCTAACCACTTCAATGGCTTCGGCAAAATCCATTTTTTTGCTCTCTACGTAATGCCTAAGCCGCTCCAATCCTAAAAATGCTGCATGGCCTTCGTTAATATGGTATAAGTCGGGTTTTATCCCCATGGTTTCTAATAATCTTATTCCACCAACTCCCAGTAAAAACTCTTGTTTAAAGCGGTTTTCCCAATCACCTCCATATAACTGGTGGGTTACAAAGCGGTCTTCAGGTTGGTTTTCCTCTATGTCAGTATCCATAAGGTATAGGGGTATACGTCCTATTTCTACTTTCCAAATCTTTGCATAAAGATTCCTACCAGGCAGGGCTATGGAGATGACTTTCCACTTGTTGTTTTCATCCCTCACCGGTTGCAAAGGCATATGTGTAAATTTTTGTTGTTGGTATTCGGCTATTTGCTCGCCTTTTATGGATATTTTTTGTTGAAAATAGCCATACCTGTACAAAATACCTATGCCTACCATATTTTTATTAGAATCACTTGCTTGTTTTAAGTAATCTCCTGCAAGTACTCCCAAGCCACCGGAAAATGTTTTGATGGTATCATGTAAGCCGTATTCCATACTAAAATAGGCAATGGTATCTTTAGGTTTTTCTTTTGTTTTGCTAAGGTAGTTTTCAAATTTATCATAAACCAGTTTGAGCTTATTGATAAACTCGTTATTCTTGGTCATTTCATAATGCTGAATGGCAATGTATTGGTCGTAAGTGAGTGATTCTAAGAAAGCAATGGGGTTGTACCTTACTTTTTCCCATAGTTCTTTGTTGATCATTTTAAAAACATCACCAACTTCATCATTCCATGCCCACCAAAGGTTGTTAGCTATCTCTCTAAGTTTTACAAGGCTTTGAGGTACATCTGATTTAATGTATATCTTTTTCCAGATAGGTTTTTCCGGTTCAAAGGTTTTGTGGGCTGTATAAGGCTCCGGTAGTTGTTTGCCTTTGTAGAGATGCTCTCTTTCTGCTGTTTTGCCAAGAGCTATGTTATATGCAAGCTTATATTTTCCTATAAAATTTTTCCATAGAGCCAAGCGTGAGATTTTGTATGCATTTTCTGCTGCTTGTTCTAACGTTTTTTTATCGCAAAGGGTATGTTTGGTGATTTTTTCGGCTATTTCATTACAAGCTTTTTCGTAGTTATCGTCTGTCCTGTTGATTACAGAAGCTCCATCGGCGATGTCATTTTTCTCACTTTTAACCCAAAGGCCAAAGCCAGCCAAAGTTGTAGTTATGGTTGGTATAGAAAAAGCAACACTCTCTAGTGGAGTGTATCCCCAGGGTTCATAATATGATGGGAATACGGTAATATCTAAGCCAATGAGAAGGTCGTAATATTTTAGGTTGAAAACTCCATCTTTCCCATCCAAATACATGGGAACAAAGATGATTTTTACTTTGTCTTCAGGACCGTTGTTAAGTTCATTTTCCCTTATTCGTGAAAGAATGGCATCATGTTCCTCGTTATAAATATTATGCGTAAGATAATTGGCTGTTAGGGGTTTACTAAAGTCATTTTTATTCAACCTTTCCAAAAGGCCTTTTTTAGGCCCATCATGACCTGCCGGGATCAGCACATAAGCAACGAGATTTCTTTTGAGTTTTCCTGATTTATTGATTTGTCCAAGGCAATCAATGAACATGTCAATACCTTTGTTCTTGAATTCGTACCTACCGCTGGTGGCAATGTACATGGTATCATCATCCAATTTTTGAGAGGTCATGGCTTCAGCAACTTTGCGAAGCATGTTTTTGGCAATTTTCTTTTTCTCTTCGTATTTGGGTTTTTCCGGCACAAAAGTGTCTTCAAATCCATTGGGTGTTACCAAGTCTACTTCTTTTTTTAAGAAAGCTTTACATTCTTTGGATGTGATATCACTTACTGTAGTATAAGAATCTGCTTGTTCTGCTGTGATTTTTTCCAGGGATTTTTTTGCAATGATATTGAAATTGCTGGCTATTTCGTCCACATCATAGGTGTTCAATTTTTTGTACAAGGGGAGCCCGTTTCCAGCAATAGCCCTGCCTATGGTTGTTGCATGGGTAGTAAATACAGTTCCTGCTTGGGGAATCCTATCTTTAAGGTATAACACCCCGGAGCCGGTCATCCATTCATGGAATTGGGTAATTACTTTATCCCTGCCAGTAAGGTTATACTCATAAAAACTTTCAATAATTTTGGCTGCTGCATAGCCAAACATAGCAGGTTCAATATAATCCCATTGTCCTGAAAGGGAGTCAAGGCCGTATTTTGTCCAAAACTCGGTAAAAATTTGATCTTTTTGTTGAAAATAGGGGGTAAAATCAACAAGTATAACAATAGGCGCCCCAGAAATTTTCCATTTCCCGACCCTAAATCTTAGCCCCTCTTTTTCAGCTTTTTCTCTCCAAGAGCGGTAAATGGATTTGTCTTCCATGAACTCCGGGTTTTCGCTAGTTTCTTTCCAAACATCAGGGCCTATTAATATATAATTGTCTTTTAATTCATCTACAAGGGTTTTTGCCTTGGTAGAGATAACAGTGTGGATACCTCCCACCATATTGCAAACTTCCCAACTTACCTCGAAAAGGTAATTTGGTGTAAGAAGCTTATCTTCAGTCATAAATAATTGGGTTTTTTATTATAGGGTGTAAAATTAATAATTTGTAGTTAATACGAAACATTGTTGTTAATAAATATGTATAACTTTGTTACGATACTTATTAACAACTTTATATGTTGAAGAATTTGAACTATAAATATTTGTTCGTTGAATTATGAGTTGTTAATTACGAATTGTGAATTATAAATTACGAATAATAAATTATGAATTACAATTCACCAATTGTTCACTTTCCCAATACTAAAAACATAGCTCTTACTTCACACCTCACACCTCACACTTCATACTTCACACTTCATACTTCATACCTCATACCTCATACTTCATACCTCAAATATTCTCCTTAAGCTCTTTTTCAATCTTTCTTCTACTGTTTGAAGTTTGGTCTCTTGTTATCGATTTTGAGTCACTAAGAATTTCTTCAATTCGTTTTGATGCACGTTTGCCAATGTTATGATAAACTTTTTCTTTCACTTGTTTCTTGGAGCCTTTCATAGCCGCTGCAATGGTTTGTATTTCCATCTCTTTCAGTGTTTTCTTTACCACGGAATTGGGCAATTCTGTAATTTTTGTAAAGGTAACAGGTTTAAGTTTGTATGTGGATTTCCTCTTCACGTTTTCTTTGGATGTTATTTCCTTTTTCTTTACATCAACAGCTTCAACTTTATCATCTTTTTTGGGCAATACCTTTTTGGGTGCGGTAATGGTTTTTGTACCCAGTAACTTATCCAATCTAGCTTCAAAATCTGAAATGATATTCATGTAGTTAATAAATGCTTCATAAGGAGATTTATATGGGTTGTGGAACCGGTGTATTTCCCCGTCAGAGAACCATTTTGTTGACATGAAATAAAAGTGGTCGCTAACTTGGAGATTTTGCCAATCATTATTAAGGAATTGGTCTTTGGCTGCTTTCACTTTCCCGGATAAGGCATAAAGCTTGTCGAAAGCTTCTTTTTGGAGTTCATTACCCAGCCATGCCGTTAAATCACGTTCTTCATCAGCCCAGGAAATAGGGTAGGGGACATATATGGGCGATATAGGTTGCATCTTTTTGGCAAGTTCACTAGGTGTGTTAAAATTAAATTTTGTGTTGGCGAATACCCGCTTTGGTAATGCTTTCATAAATTCAAAAATACCGGTTTCCTTTTTTTGGTACTCTCCAAAAGTGCAGTAGTCCATGAAGAGGTTTACAACTTCTTCATTTTTGTCAATATCTTTTAGCCATTGGGTGAATTTTTCGGAAGTAAGTGGCCATTCATTCCAATTTTGGTTAGAAAACCGGAAAGAAATATCATCGCTAAGGTGGTAATTTTTGAGTAATAGCTTTAGTTTTGGATTGGTAGCATTGCAATACATGTAATTAGGGCTTTTCCAGCCTAAAATATGTTTGGCACCTTCTGTAAGCATGATATCGTAGCCCAATTCGTGTACCATTTCGCCAATTTCGTCTGAGTATATCAGTGCTGTGTTCCTAAAAGCTTTAGGTTTTTGTCCAAAAAGTTCTTGGATTTTATCCGAATGCTTTTTTACTTGATATTTAAATTCTTCTTTATCTTTAAGTGATGCTAATGAGTGAGCGTAGGTTTCTCCTATAAAATCTACAGAACCTGTTTTTGCTAATTCCTGGAAGCTTTTTATGACTTCGGGTGCAAATTTTTCGAATTGGTCAATAGCGATGCCTGTAATAGAAAAGCTTACTTTAAACTTGGAACCGTACTCTTTAATAAGTTTTAAGAGCAAGTTGTTCATTGGCAAGTAGGATGCTTCAGCAACCCTTTTTATGATGGTTTTATTATCAAAATCATTATAATAATAGTGGTTATAACCAATATCAAAAAAACGGTAAGTCTGTAAACGTAATGGTTGATGCACCTGGAAGTAAAAACAAATAGATCTCATTTTTAAGGGTTTTTTAGGTTACACTTTTATTCATAAAATTCATCAATGTATCTTGGTACACTTTTTTAACTTTAATAGCCGAGTTATCCCATTTTATGTTATCTACTTCTGATTTACCATGTTTGATAAACATTTTGGGCAATGCGTTGTATTGTAGCAGCCCGTAAATAGCATCGGCTGTTGCTTCTATGTCCCAAAAATCAACTTTTAGGGCATGTTTTAATATTTCAGAAACACCTGATTGTTTACTGATAACAACAGGTACATTAGACCTCATAGCTTCTAAGGGTGATATTCCAAAAGGTTCTGATACAGAAGGCATAACATATACGTCACTCATAAGGAACATCCTGTCAACATCTTCGCCCCTGAGGAAGCCGGTAAAGTGAAACTTGTTAGAAATGCCGAGTTGGGCGACACGAAGCACGATTTTATTCATCATATCACCACTGCCGGCCATAACAAACCTAACATTGGGGTCTTTTTGCAATACTTTATGAGCGGTTTCAACAAAATATTCGGGGCCTTTCTGGAAAGTGATTCTACCAAGAAAAGTGACGATTTTTTCATCAACATGCTTTTCAGAATCCACATTCTTCTTGAAAAAAGTTGGTTCAACAGCATTGTGGACAGTAACGACCTTGCCAGGGTTGATGCCATATTTTTCAATCACGATTTTCCGGGTCATATTGCTAACGGTAATGACCTGGTCTGCTGCCTCCATACCGGCTTTTTCAATATCGTAAACACTTTGATTAACGTTTTCGCCCGACCTGTCGAATTCAGTTGCATGCACGTGAATAACAAATGGCTTGCCGGTAGCTGCTTTAGCCGCAATACCTGCCGGGTAAGTTAACCAATCGTGTGAATGTATTAAGTCGTACTCTTGCTTGCGTGCAATAACAGAAGCCACTATCGCATAATTAGAGACTTCTTCCATTAAGTTCTTCTTGTATTTTCCCGAGAACGAGAATTTATGCCTTACCATAGTTTCATCATCAACATGTATGGTGCTTTTGTTGGTTTTTTCTTTTAATTCGCTTTTTTCCTCGTATTCTCCTGGAATAACATAAGGTATTATATTGGAAGCGATTTCTAGGAAGGATAGTTTTTCATAATATTCTTTGAGTAACCTGGCCTTTATATCAACAGTAACATCACTGGCGTTTACCAGGTCTAACTTGCTTTTGTCTTCATCGCCATAGGCTTTAGGTACAACAAAAATAATGTCCAAGTCTTGTTTTAGAAGTGCTTTTGTAAGCCCAAAACAAGCGGTTCCTAATCCTCCGGAAATATGTGGTGGGAATTCCCACCCAAACATTAGTATTCTCATTAATTTGGTTTATTTTACAGATTCAGGTTCATATTTTCTGAGTAAATTTCTTACTCTAAGTAATTCAGAGATACTCCAGGCTTGTGAAATGGCTCCCCTGGCGGTATGTGGCGGGTCTCCGTCATAAATCTCGGAGATATTGCCAATACCATGCTCACGCATCACATCATCAAACCCTTCGTAAAGAGATTTAATAAAATATACACCATTTTTTTGGTGAATTTTAAGGTAGGCTTCAGCAAAATGGCCGAAAAGCCATGGCCAAACAGTACCTTGATGATAAGCACTGTCCCTTTCTTCTTGGTTTCCAGAATAAACACCTTTGTATTCCGGATGGTTAGGGGTTAATGTCCTGAGCCCTCTTGGTGTTAATAGCTCTTTGATGATGATATCCAATACTTTTTTCTTCTTTTCATCATCAATAGGAGAGTAGGGTAGGGAAGTTGCGATTACCTGGTTGGGCCTAACAGCTAAGTCTTTATAATCACCGTTAACAAAATCTGCGAGGTAACCTCCTCCCTCTTCGGTCCAGAACAAATGGTTGAATGAATGTTCAATTTTTCCTGGTAGTTGTATCCATTCATTAATAAATTGATTATCATTTGCTTTTTTGGCAGCCTCAAGCGAGAACATCACGGCATTGTACCATAGGGCATTAATCTCAACGGGCATCCCAATCCTTGGCGTAACAGGTTTTCCATGTACCACGGCATCCATCCAAGTAAGTGCTTTTCCTGGCTCTCCTGCATAGATAAGGCCGTTTTCCTGCATTTTTATATTAAATTCCGTTCCATCCCTATAGCCAGTGAGAATCATTTTCATTTTTTCGCCATAGTCTTTCCAAATTTTTGCCGGTGAACTGGCGTGTTTTGCATATTTTTGTAAAGACCAGAAAAACCATAAAGGTGCATCAACGGAGTTTAAAGCAGTGTTTTCTTCTGACCCTATATTTGGGAAAAGAGGCCCTTTTAGCTCCGAAACCATCGTGTCTATAACTTCTTTGCAAGTTTTTTTATCCCCAATTTCCAGAGTTAATCCTGGCAATGCGATAAACGTATCTCTTCCCCAGCGTCCAAACCAAGGGAACCCGGCTAATATTTCGGTTTTTTTACCTCTTCTAACTACGAACTGCTGTGCCGAGTTTACAAGGCAGTTATAGAAGCTGTCTCTAGGAATTCTTTTGTTCTCTTCTTTTGAAAACAATTTGGAGAGCCCGGCCGGGTTGATGTCGGTTGTACCCCCGGAAATAACAATGCTTTCTCCCTTTTTTATGGGTAATTCAAAGAAACCAGGGACAAAAAGGTCTTCAGAGTAATCGTATCCCCTGCGTTGTTCTTCGATGTATTCAATGTTATAATACCAATCAGGGACATGAGTATATTCAACTTTTTTAGAAAACTGGATATGCAAATGAGAATATCCTTGATACATCCTCACTTTTATACCATTTTCAATTTCCGCGTATTTTCTCTCGGCAAAAACATTGCTTTTGCTAAGTTGATGAATGTTCCTAAAGGCAAGAAACGGCCTAAACCTCAAATAGGTTTTGGAATGGGCATCAACAAGAGTATAACGGATTAGCACCCTGTCATCTTCTTGTGATAGTAATGTTTCTTTGGTTAAAATAACGCCTCCAACGCGGTAAGTGATTTTAGGGATAGGATTTGCAGTAAGATCCCTGATGTATTTGTGTCCTTTGGGACTATAATGCGCACCAGGATATTTATGCAAAGCGAGATTAAATTCTTTTTCGTGTTGGATAATTGTTTCGTCAAAAGTAGATAGCAGCACATGGCGCTCTCCATCAATAGCCGGTTGCGGGGCGATTAAAAGGCCGTGGTATTTGCGTGTGTTACAGCCAATAATAGTTGTACTGGCGTAGGCGCCCGCGCGGTTTGACCTCACTAACTCCTTGCTCAACGAGTATTCAAGGTTTACCAATTCGTTTTTGTCAAATTCAATATAACCCATATAATTATTATGTTAATTTTTTAATTCAGTGTTGTATAAAAATGAAATGAATTACAAAAGTAATACAATTCATCATATGTGTTATGGTTTATATATTAATATTCTTTAAATATTTTCATTAAATATTGTTTGAAAAATTATTTATGCTGATTGATTACCAGGTCATTTGCAATTCTTAGAAATTTGAAAGCTGTAACCTTGAAACAAATCGGTATAAATATAGAAATAATAAGGGATAAAATAAAATTATCTTGGTGAAAATAACAAATAATTATCTATATTTTATTTAATCTCAATTAAAATTAGGAAATTAATTTGAATTTCATCAATCTAATCTTTTGACACCTATTTTTTTAGCATACTCTCTTAAATCATCACAGGTCACTTTACCTACCCTGGTTTTTAATTCTTGAATATTATGAATATCTCCACAGGGATGATATTGAGTCATAAGATTTAGATAGGTGCTGGATGATACTTTTGCAACAAAATCAATAATTTTTATCCTTTCTTCCAATATTCCATTATAAAAAAGTTCTATGTATGATGCCTGTTGCTGTTTTACCATACTGTTTTTTTGATTTATTGCAAAAGATAACAAAAAAATGTGAAACCCCGTTATTTTTTATGTATTTTGGTTTATATACATCAGAAAAATTATGTAGGTTTGTACAAATCAAAAATCAATACAATGAAGCGACTTATAATATCTTTTGCTTTTATTCTCTTTGCTATGTATTTGAGTGCTCAAAATTTTAATGGTGGGTTAAAAGGAGGTTTTGCTGCAAGCCAAATTTCCGGCGATGAATTAAGTGGATTTAATAAGGTAAGCCCGGTATTTGGAGGATGGGTTAATTATTATCTTGGGCGTAGCGATGCTTTAGAATTTGAACTTTATTATACACAGAAAGGCAGTAAGAAGAACCCGACAGATAGTGATTTTGAAGAGTATACATTAAGGTTGCATTATATCGAAGTACCTGCTTTGTACCGGCATCATTTTTCTACTTTTTTTAGCGTTGAGGCGGGCCCATCTTTTGCCGTACTTGTAGATTATGTTGAGAAAGACCAAGCTGGAGAAGCTGCCTTTGCTATTTATGATGATTTTAATAGAATAGATTTTTCTGTGAACCTCGGGTTTAATTTTGATTTTGCGGATAAATGGTCTTTTAATATCCGTCTTAACAATTCGGTTTGGCCGGTTAGGGAACATTCTAGTGGCGCTACTTACCGATTGAATAGAGGGCAATACAATTCAGTTATTGTGAATGCTCTTCACCTAAAATTGTAATGATGCTTCTCCCAAGAAAAATTATACTGGGTATAACCGGTGCAAGTGGAGCCATATATGCTTACCAGTTGTTTGAGAAGCTGTTGAAGCAACAAAACAATATTGAACGTTGTGATATTATTTTTTCTTTGAATGGAAAAGCTGTATGGGATTACGAAATAGGTAAAGAGCCCATTGATGACCCGTTATTTCATTATTATTCCAATCATGATATGTTTGCCCCTTGTGCATCCGGTTCTGCCGGTTACGATACCATGCTCATATGTCCTTGTACGATGGGAACACTTGGGAGGATTGCTAACGGGATAGCCGAAACATTGATTTGCCGGGCAGCAGATGTTATCTTGAAAGAAAGAAAAAAATTGATCCTTGTAACGCGAGAAACGCCCCTTAATTTAATACATATCAATAATATGAAAAAAGTAACCGAAGCTGGAGGAATTGTTTTACCGGCTTCTCCTTCATTTTATAGTAAGCCTGTTTCAATGGAAGATGCTATTTCTACTGTTAGTGACAGGATCCTTCAAATAACCGGCCTTGAAGCTGATTCATTTAAATGGGGTGATATGTGAAAACGCATGCTAGTGACGCGTCACATTTATTATTGAGAATCTATATTGTTGTAATTGAGCAAATTGCCAAACAGTTGATGCGTCATTTCTTTATTGACTTAACACTAGTATCAGAACTCCTGACCTGTCATTAGATTATCAATAACTTACAATATTTTGCACGTA
>CAZJDA010000027.1:0-55996 GCA_964544705.1 uncultured Bacteroidales bacterium | reverse complement strand
TGGATGAAACGTATCAAAAATTTGTAAATTTGTAAACTGGCATTTGAAAAATGCCTTTTTAGGTTAAAACAAATGCCTAAAAGGTACCAATAAATTTTCAAAAAACTTTTGCACAGGCGAGCGTTTAATCCATAGATCAAAATCAAAAGATTCGCATTCAGAAAGGGTTTCTCTTACATGTTTTACAATAAGATTGGTAATGGTTTTATTTTCTCCCATTAAATTCAGTTCATACTGAAACCGGAAACTCCTGTAATCAAAATTTGAAGAGCCAATAATGAATGTTTTCCTGTCTGCAATAAAAATTTTAGCATGAAGATTTTGTGGCAAGTAAAAATAAATGTGAACATTTTCCGTATGGATTTGCCCGAGGTATTTATTTCTTAAAACATCAATTATTCCAACATCAGAGCGCTTTGGGATAATGATTTTTACTTTCACTCCCCTTTTCCCGGCTTCATTTAGGGCTTTTCGTATTAAACCGCTGGGCAAAAAATAAGGGGTTTCAATAATGATCTCATTTTTGGCTGTTTTTATAAGTTCTAAGTACTGTTTTTTAGTAGGTTGCATCAAAGTAGAAGGCACATCCCTGATGATCCTGAATTCATCATAATCGATTACCCTGGTAAAAGCAATTTTATCATAAAAACGCTTGTTATAAAGGTCGAAATTTTGTAAGAAAACCCTTCTAAACGCCAAAGCAATATCGTGGTATATCCTTAAATTACTTTCGCGCCAGTTAAAACAATGATCTGTAATGTTGGATGATCCAATATAAGTGATCTTATTGTCTATTACCAAAAGTTTCCTGTGGTCTCTTCTATGGTGCTTGGTGAGCCCGTCAAAAGTAAGTTTTATTTTTTTGAAATATCGTACCCCTGCACCCAATTTTATCAATTCATGAAAAAAATTCCTGTGTGAAGCCGACCCCCAGGAATCGACAAGGAGTTTTATTTCTACTCCTTCCCTGTGCTTTTTTTGTAGAATATAACGGAATTTTTGCCCTATGGCATGCCTGCCAAAACGATAAGTTTCTAAGTAAACATAATGTTTTGCTTTTTCAATATCACTAAGCATAGAAATATACATTTTTAAAGGATCGCTAAAAAATGTATATTGCCCTTCTTTATATACTTCTTGCCTAGCCATGGATAAATTTTTACAAAAACAAAATGTAAAAATAGAAATAATTTAACATTTATTAGGTGCTTGTTATCAACATAAAAAATAATATTAAATTTGCATAGAATCCAATTCCAATACAATCCAATATGTTAAAATCAATGACCGGTTATGGCAAAAGTATTTTTGAACTGCCGGGTAAAAAAGTAACCATAGAAATAAAAACCCTTAACAGCAAACAACTTGACATTAATGCAAGAATCCCTTCTGTATACAAAGAAAAAGAAATGGAGATAAGGGCTTTGTTGTCAGAAAAATTAGAGAGGGGCAAGATCGATTTTAATATCTACCTTGAAGAAAAGGGCGAAGAAACCCATTATTCCTTCAATAAAGCACTCATCAACAATTATTACAATGAATTAAAAAAAATATCATCAGGCCTTGACGATAAAATGGAAACAGATTTGTTTTATCTTACCATGAGGCTTCCTGATGTGATGAAAACCGAATATAAAGAGCTGGAAGAAGATGAGTGGAAAGGCTTAAAAAAAGCACTGTTGGAAGTGATTACTCAAACCAATGAGTATAGGATAAATGAAGGTGGTATCATGGAAAAAGACATTAACCAAAGAACCGCCAATATCAAGTATCTCCTTACTCAAATAGAACCTTTTGAAAAAGAAAGGATAGAAAAAACCAAGCAAA
Organism: uncultured Bacteroidales bacterium; assembly: GCA_964544705.1. Taxonomy (GTDB): domain Bacteria; phylum Bacteroidota; class Bacteroidia; order Bacteroidales; family CAZJDA01; genus CAZJDA01. Next base: position 54,169 of record CAZJDA010000027.1, on the reverse strand, counting down.
GAATATGGTCTGAACTCGAAAACCTTAAAGAAAAGGAAGACATCGATAAAAACCGCTTTGAACAAGAATTGATCTATTACTTGGAAAAGTTTGACATCAATGAAGAAAAAGTACGATTGGTAAATCATTGCAATTATTTTGCAGAAACGGTGAACACCCATACAGCCAGTGGAAAAAAATTGGCTTTTATTTCCCAAGAAATGGGAAGGGAAATCAACACCATTGGTTCAAAAGCTTATCATGCAGAGATACAAAAATTGGTCATCCAGATGAAAGATGAGTTGGAAAAAATTAAGGAACAATTAATGAACGTTTTATAATATGCCGGGTAAATTGGTAATATTCTCGGCTCCATCAGGAGCCGGTAAAACAACAATCGTAAAAAGCATCCTGAAATATTTCCCCCAACTGGAATTTTCTATTTCTGCTTGCAGTAGGGAAAAAAGGCCAAAGGAGAAAGACGGGAAAGATTATTATTTTATTAGTAAGGAAGAATTTGAAAAAAAAATACGAAATAATGAATTCCTTGAATGGGAAGAGGTGTATCAAGGTTCGTACTATGGTACGCTAAAATCTGAAACCTCCCGGATATGGAACAAGGGCAATGATATTATTTTTGATGTGGACGTGAAAGGGGGACTGAACATCAAAAAACAATATGAAGATAAAGCCCTGGCAATTTTTGTTATGCCACCCAATATAGCCCAGTTGGAAGCGAGACTAAGGCGTAGGCATACAGAATCGGAAGAAAGTTTAAAAAAACGCATTAATAAGGCAGAATACGAAATGACATTTGCCAAGCAATTTGATAAGATCCTTATTAATGACGAATTACAAAACGCCATTGAACAAGCTAAATTTATGGTTGGGAATTTTTTAAGAGAATAAATTGAAAATGGGAAAAACCATTCAGTATAGAAAAGCCGGTTTATTTTTTGGGTCGTTCAATCCCATTCATATAGGCCATTTGATGATCGCCAGCTATTTTGTTCAATTTACGGCATTAGAAGAAATCTGGTTTGTTATTTCACCTCAAAACCCTTTTAAAGAAAAAAGCAGTTTGCTCAATAACCATCATCGGCTTCAACTAGTAAAAACCGCTATAGAAGACAACCCGGTCTTTAAAGCTTCTGATATAGAGTTTCAACTGGCAACACCTTCCTATACAGTTCATACATTAGCATATCTTTACGAGAAATACCCAAGACGAGATTTTGCCTTGATCATGGGTAGCGACAACCTGGCATCTTTTCATAAATGGAAAAACCACGAAGAAATCTTAAAACACCACGATATTTATGTTTATCCACGCCATAATGCCGGTAAATCCAAATACGAAAATCATGAAAGGGTTATTCTAACCCAAGCCCCGATGGTAGAGATATCTTCCAGTTTTATCAGGAATTCTATAAAAGAAGGCAAGGATATGAATTATTTTTTACCTGCCGGGGTTTACAAATATATTGAGGAGATGCATTTTTATGAACGTTGAAGAATTAAGAGAATATTGTTTAAGCAAGAAAGGAACCACAGAAAGCCTTCCTTTTGATGAGCATACTTTGGTTTTTAAGGTTATGAATAAAATGTTTGCGCTTATCCCGTTGGAGAAACCATTGCAAATAGCGCTAAAATGTGATCCAGCAAAAGCCATTGAGCTACGCGAACGGTATACAACCATAGAAGGCGCCTACCATATGAACAAGAAGCACTGGAATACAGTGTATATTGATGAAAGCATAGAAGATGCACTTATCCATCAATGGATTGACGAATCTTACAATCTAATAGTGAGCAAATTAACAAAAAAGCAAAAAGAGGTATTGAAAAATTTACCCGTGTAAAACTATTTCATTTTTTCCTCCAAGGCTTTCATCCTTTCCAGGAGTTGTTTATTCTGTTGTTTTAAACGATCAATTTCTTGTTGTTGTGATTGAATGATGGTATCATGGGCTTTAAACTCCTTTTCAAACTTTGCCATCATCTTCTTATTTTCTTCTTTGATGTTTTTTGCCGGCACACCGATTTGCCCATTGGCATCAATATAAAGTTGTTTGTCTCCTGAAATGGTTTGGTTATATACGGCAGGAAAATAAACGCTCCCGTTCTTTAAAATTTTCACAGCATCATTTCTATTGCTTGTAGAGGTTCCATTACCAATCACAAAGATCCTGTCAGCGTCATTCCATAAATATCCTGATCCTGTTCCAATAGTAGCATATTGCCCAAGGATTACTTCGCAAAAATCATGGGTTCTATTATATTGGCCACCCAGGATAAGGCTGTTTTGCCCATAGGCCTTATTATAGGTTCCGTTAATCACGGTAGAATACCAACCTTCGGCCCTATTGTATGCGCCATTAATAACAGATGAGCGGTATCCCGAAGCAGTGTCGTTAGTTCCTCCAACAACTACTGCATTGCTATGCGAGGCAATGTTCAAATTTCCACCGCCAATAAACGACCATGTATTATCAGCATTATTCATAGCCCCACCTGCAATGGCAGCATTTTGTCCACTTGCAGTGTTGCTTGAACCGGCTAACACCCCTGCAAACTGGCCACTAACATTATTGTGTGAACCTCCTATAATAGCCGAAAATTGATTTGAAGCCGTATTTTGTTGCCCACCGCCAATAAAGCTAAAAAATCCTGACGTAATATTTTTGTAGCCTCCAATTACACTGCTATACATTCCATCTGCCTTGCTTTCTCTTCCCATAGCAATGGAAAAAGGCTTAGTGGCAGTGTCTTGTGCACCAATAGCAATGGATGCATCTCCACTTGCATAAGCGCCATAACCTATAGCAAGCGAGTTTTTCCCTAAAGAAAGGGGGCCGCCGGCATTAATGGTTACTGAGTCCTCTGCCCTTTCGTCATAAAATGTAAAATCCCTCATAGCAGAGCCAAAAGCTATGGAGTTCAAGCCAGATGCTATAGCAGAATCACCGATAGCTATGGTGTTTTTTTTGTCAGCTACTGCTTTAAACCCAATGGCTGTTGCATAATCTCTCCTTGCTATGGTTTTATAACCCAAAGCTTGCGACCAGTTTCCAATAGCTTTTGATTCATAACCGGAGGCAAAAGAATTGGTTCCTACGCTATCAGGGTCTTCTATCAAAACTTTTCCTGTTAAAAATGCTTCTTTAGTAGGATACCACAATATTCTCGGCTGGCTGGGGTTAATTACCTGGGTTGTATCAATGGATACATTTAAATAGTCTTCAACAGTTTGCTTCGTGGCGCTTCTCCCGCTCACGGCAAAACCACCAATATTGCCCTTAGCTGTGGATTCATTAATATAGATGCGGGTACTGTCTGGGTTTGTTAAAAATATATCCTCGAAGACTCCTTTAGTAGCGCTCCTGCCACTCACAGCAAATCCTCCTATGTTGCCTTTTGATGTAGTGGTATCAAGAAATATCCTTGTACTTGAAGGTGTTACCTCTAAGTAATTATCATATTCACCTTTTGTTGCACTTCTCCCACTCACGGCAAAACCACCGATATTGCCTTTGGCTTCCTCTTTAACATAGATGCGGGTACTATCGGTTGTAACACGCATATAATCATTCAGGGACTTCGTAGCGCTTCTTCCGCTTACGGCAAAACCACCTATGTTACCTTTGGCTGTTTCATCAACAAAAATATGAACTCCATTATGATAAACAGAAAATACAGGGTCGCCATCTTTGTTTTTTACTTCAAAAAGTGGGTCATTATCGCCAACGGTAGGGTCTGCCATAACTTCCAGTTTGCCTACAGGCTTCTTAGTCCCAATGCCAAAATGGGTTAAAGTATCGCTTAAATAAATCAGCGAATCATCTTGTATCCAAATATTACTTGGGTTGCCAGAGGTAAGCTTAATCCAATTCTCGCCCGTATAATAATAGAACGTGTTTTCCTCCGAATTAAAAACTAACAACCCTGAAGCAGGGTTTTGGATGTTATTTAACTGGGCTGTGGTGAGCCGGGGCAGTAAAAATCCTTTCGTTTCTGATTTTAAGTCAAGAATAGCTGACGTGTCGGCAGTATGCGTTGCATCATCGGTAATTGTGACGTTTTGGGCTGTTGAAAACTTGGCAAATAAGATTGCGCAAATAAGAACAAGATTAAAGATAAAATTTTTCATAGTTGCAGGGTTTTTTTTATCAAAAGTAACTAATTTTTAGACTTAAAGGCGTAAAATAAAAATAAAAAGGTAAAATCAAAAGTCGATTTACCTTTTATATACAAATTGGATTAACTTTTACAAAACCCGTTCTTACTTGGCATGAATGCAGCAAGCATCCCCATTGAATGCCCCAGCATTCATAGCGCGCCGGCCCGAAAATCTGCGGTGCCAGGGAGTGGCCTCATGCGAAGGTTCGCTCCAGGTTTTCTTGAATTTTTGTTACTTTTTTCACTTGTCCGCCTCTGGCTGATCAAGAAAAAAGTAAATGACAGTTTTTTTTGATAACTTTGAAGTATATCACAAATATATAAACAACACATTAACAACCGAACGAAAAACCGTGTACATAGCCGATGAAAATAAACGAATGGCCATAATTGACAGCTTAACTGTTGATGCCGGCAATCCTTTAACCTCAAAAAGCGTTTTGCTTGACGTTCAAAAACGGATATTGTCTTAACACTAAAGCTCATTGAGAAAATCTTCAGCATCGCGGGCTTCTGCTTTGCCCTGCTTGATTAGTTTCATTTCTTCCACAGCTTCTGCCAGGTCGGTAAGAAACCGTTTTTTATTCTTAAGGCGTTTTAGTTCTTCAAGGTTTTCTCTAATTTTTTCCCAGTCCTTCATCTGGAGTTGCACCCCTGTTTTATGTCCATATCCGTCAGTAATGTTATTGTATGTCCATTGTATCAATTTTAACAGTTTGCGTTACCTGATCGGTTTTTATGTCCTCCTGTACATATCTATTATACGAAATATAAATGATTAGTTTTCTTCGGAATGTGTCTATTTATCTTCAATCAGTTTTAACTTGTTTTTGTCAGAACCCAAGTTTGCGTTCACAGCCAATTAATCAATTGTTCCCCAAAAGTGATAGCTATACTCATAATTACACCCATCATTAAGAGGCTGTTTTTTTTCGACTGTTAGCAAATATAGTTTTTAATTTTGAATTTTGCAAATATAGTCACAACTCTAACCTGGCAATGCAAAGAGTTTTAGTACCTTCTTTTCAAAAGACATTTGAATACAACCATAATTTCGCTCATCTTGAGCTTCAAATAAAGCTGTGCTAGCAGAGGCATGATGAAAGCCTATTGGATAGATGTTTACAAAACCCGTTCTTACTTGGCATTAATGCAGGAAGCATCCCTCTATGAGCGTAGCAAAAGCTAAAAAAAGCAGGGAAGTTTAGCGTAGCATTTGCTACGCTTTCTTATTTGGTAGCTATAGCTACACATGCACCGCAGCTGATTCGCCAAAATAAAAATTTGCACCAAAAAGGCCAAAACGCGATGATTAAATGATTTTGTTATAAGTAGGATCAATCATAACGTAGCTTCAAGCTACGCTTAACATGGGTCTTAGCGCCATGTTGGGCTGCTGTGCATCATTTAATTTTATTGATATTCTTTTTGTTTACAAACAAGTATGTCAAAAATATGACATCGTCTTTTATTTCAAAAAAAATCGTTGTTTGTTTGCTAAGAACTGCTTTCCTAAGCCTTGGATTATATGATGAAATCGGAAACATCTGGGGATTTTGAGTTATTAAGTTAAGTTGTCTACTCAATTTATTCTTGAAATTTTCGACTTCTCTTTGTGTCCACTTGTAAATCAAGTAATCTAAAATTTCTTCGAGGTTATCTATTGCTTCTTCTGTCCAATGTAGTTTATAATCCATACTTTTTTTTCACTTCTTCATGGGGGACAGTTCTGCCGTGTTCAATATCTTTCAATCCTCTCTCAATTCCCTGTTTTTGTTTAACAGTAAGTTCATTCCACCAGTCCTTATTACTTGATCTCGAATCCTTTACAACTTTCAGATATTCAATTGTTTCATCGTCATCAAGTTGTGATAGCCATTCAATTAATTCTAATTTCAATGCCTCTTGTGTCATTTATTATTTTTTTATTTCAAAGATACAAAATTTTTTTGGGATTGGCCCATTGTATTGTAGTTAACATGCAGACTTAACAGAAATATAGATAAAAACCTATACTTTTATGGAGATGAAAAAAGGCGATTGACTTTTTAAATACAAATTGAATTAACTTTTACAAAACCCGTTTTTACTTGGCATTAATGCAGCAAGCATCCCCATTGAGTGCCCCCAGCATTCATAGCGCGCCGGCCCGAAAATCTACGGTGCCAGGGAGTGGCCTGTGCGAAGGTTCGCTCCAGGTTTTCTTGAATTTTTGTTACTTTTTTTTCAAGAAAAAAGTAAATAACAGTTTATTTTGGTAACTTTGAAGTGTATCACAAATATATAAACAACACATTAACAACCGAACGAAAAACCGTGCACATAGCCGATGAAAATAAACGAATGGCCATAATTGACAGCTTAACTGTTGATGCCGGCAATCCTTTAACCTCAAATTGGGCAAATAGATGAGCTACAAAAAAAAGTAAAGCAGTTCCACTCATTGAAGTAATATTCCAGACACTGCCTAAAAAATTGAGAACACACAAAAAAAACGTGCAAGAACTATAGAAACACCATTGAATATTGATTATCTTTGCAGTATGGAAAATTGCACCAACATGAATATAATACAATTGAGGAAAAAGATACATAGGGTCATAGACCATGCGGACGAACGTTTTTTGCGGATGGTGGAAGCTATATCAAATGAATATGCAATCAACCCCATAGGGTATGATGCAGACGGAAACCCAATCGACAAGGAAAAATTGAGGCAAAAAGTCTTGGCAGTTTCCAAGAGGGTAAAATCCGGCGACTACATAGCACAGGAAGAAATCGAAAAAGAAATTAAAAATTGGTAAGCAAATCACTGAGCAGGAAATAATAATCGCGGACATTTTCCATACGGGCAAGCATCCAAGCAAAATGCTCGAAGATGACGAATAGCCTCCCAGGTCAGGCAGTGTACCTTATAGTATATAGGGAAAATCCTGGGTATTAATTCACTGGCAATCAGTATGTTAATGAGCCTGTTATTCACTTTTTTTGACTGCATAGAAGTTCATTCTCATTATTAATGTATAAAAATGCCTTAATAAAAGGAAAGATATACAGGATATAATTATTCCCCTTAAAGATAGTCTTAAAGAAACCGGGTAAATCATTTTTATTTCTAAATGTATATTTCTAAATCATTCAGGAATGACCTGGTAACCAACCGGTTTGTGGTTATCTTATTCTAAGTCCCACTACGCAAACATCATCAACCTGTTCATGCTCGCCTTTCCAGTCATAAAATGTTGATTTTAAGAGTTTTTTTTGTTTTTCGAGAGATTCACCGGCAATATCTATGATGGTTTTTTTGAAATTTCTAACCATGAATTTTCTTTGTTTAGCCCCTCCAAACTGGTCAGCAAAGCCATCGCTAAAAAGATAGATCGTGTCTCCTTTAAAAAGGTTAATAAAATGGTTTTTGAAGGGTTTCATGGCGGCATAGAGCCCTATGGGTTGTTTATCTCCTTTAATCACTTCCAATTTTTTCTTTTCTTCACCGTTTTTATTCCTAATAATCCAAAGGGGATTATTTGCGCCTGCCCACTCAATTTTGTTGGTTGTAAGATTGATCTTTGCCAATGATATATCCATACCATCTTTATTTGCACCTTCTTTGCCTGTTTGTGAAAGTTCTTCTATGACCTTGTACCTGAGTCGGTCTAATATTTCTGCCGGTGATAAATGTTTTCCTTGGGCGCATATTTCGTTAAGAAAAGCAATACCCAGCATGCTCATAAAAGCGCCCGGCACACCATGCCCTGTGCAATCCGACACAGCTATGTACATGTATTCATCTACTTCGTGCGACCAATAGAAATCGCCGCTTACAATATCTTTGGGTAAAAACAGCACAAAATGCGGGGGAAGGTGTTCGCTAATATATTCTTCAGTTTTGAGCAAGGCTTGCTGGATACGGTTTGCATAATTAATACTATCGATGATCTCCTTGTTTTTCTTTTCTACCAAAGACTTTTGCCGGCTTATCTCAGCGCTTTGTTTGCGAGTAATCCTAAGCCTGTTGTATATAATAACAGAAAACAACACAACCAAGATAAGAATAGCAATGATGGCATATAGAATGATCCTCTGCATTTCTTCCCGCTTTTCCTGTTCTTTTTCCCGGATCAGCAACTCTTTTTCATATTCATATTTTAAGGATTGGCGAAGGGCTTCTTTCTTGGTTTCTTTATTACGAATACTATCCCTCATGGTGACAAACTGGGAGTAGAATTTATATGCTTTTTCCCAATTTCCCAACTTGCCATGAAGCTTTCTCAAAGAATTGGCTGAATTCTTTATAATCTCAGGGTACCCGGTTTTAAGCGATAGTTTATAAGACCGCTCAAAATAAGGTTTTGCTTTTGTGATAATATTCCAATGCCCTTGCTATATTTCCCTGGTTGTCGCAATAAATACCTTTGTTATTCAAGGCAGTTGCGAGTATTGCTTTATAAAAAGCTTTCTCTTCATTTTTTAAGTCTGGTTTTTTTAGAAATTCATTTACTTGCTCATGCATTAGGTTGTTGTAACTGATCCATTGGGGTGTCATTAAATTTAAAGATAATTCGCTAAGAACATCAAGTTTTATCGTATCGATTTTTGTTAAATGATAGGTTGTTAACAAACTATCTAGCAGTTTCTTGTCATTTTTTGAGAGATATTCTATGCGGATGGAATCAATGAGGTAAAAATTTCTTTGTGGCGATTGGGCAAAGGCGCTATTCATAAAATTACCAAATGCGTTACAAAGAAGGAATAATATTACGATTTGTTTTTTCAAGCGTGTTTTAATATTTAATTAAACTCGGTAATATGCCATTAAAAATAAATGGTTTTCTTGTTATTTAGATCTTGGGAATCTTTATCATTTGTTTTTTTCACTAAATCATTAGGGTTTTCAAATTCATGACCCCCTATTAATCCCAAAAATAATAAAATTGGCAAAACGAAACAGCTCAAGTAAAAAAAATATTGAAATATGCAGGAATCTTTTTTGAGCTTACCCAAGAGTTAGAATTATCATTTTTCGAGTTGAAATTTTACTTTACATAACACAATCTTACCATTTATTTTTCAATTATTTATATAAGTATGTATATAATTTTTTACATATAAAGGACTGGTTTTTACAAATTAATTTGTATTTTTGTAAGCCAAATAGAGGATATTATGCGACAATTAATTTTGATCACCGGTTTATTGCTTATTTCTTCATTTTCATACTCACAAGTACAAGACGATTTAAGTGTTAGTGAATTGTTTGAACAACTTTGGCAAACTTCAAACAAATGCGAAAGAGAAGATATTAAAAAAGAAATCCTTAATAAGGCCCCTGGCAGCAAGTATGCAAAGGTATGCAAAGCTTACGCCTATATAAAAACAGACGAGAAGGCAGCTAAAAAAATCGTTCATGAACTGCTTGAAGATTACCCGAATTTTGCTGCTACGTATATGGTTTCTGGGACTTTAAAAGCCAATGTATACCATAATTATACCGATGCAGTGCGTGATTTTAACCGGTGTATAGAACTTGATGAAAATTTTGCAGCAGCCTACCGCAACCGGGGAATCGTAAATCTTAATCTTGGTTATATAGAAACTGCCTTGAAAGACTTGGATAAAGCGATAACCCTTAATGAAAACGATTATCATTTATATTTTTACCGTGGTGTTGCCCAACTTAAAGCCAATAAGTACGATGGTGCATCAGCCGACCTCAAAAAATACACCACCATAGTGAACGACAACCAAGATGCTTATTATTACCTTGATCTTGCAGAATTCTTTAAAGGCAATAAGAAAAAGCTTCCCAAAGCCAAGAATTATGGTGAGTTGACCCAAGGTGACAGAAAGCAAGAGTTCCCCTGGTAAGGAGAACCCTGCTATATATTTTTCTCGCACTATTTGTTTTCTATGGCTGTCCTTAATTTCTTATTCTCTTCAATGAGCTTTTGAACCTGTTGGGTTAAAGTGTCAATTTGTTTTTACTGCTCTTTCATGGCTTCGTATTTTTTTTCCAAGAGCTTGATTCGTTGATCCAGTTCTTCAATATAGATATGGGCTTTTTCCAGTTCTTCTAATAGTTGGGCATTTCTTTCAGCCAAGTTGATCCCATTTTTCAATTTTATGTCTTCTGCACTTTCAAGGGCCGGCAAATGTTTGTGTTTCCACATAAATTCTGCATGTTCTTCTATGGATTCCAGCTCATAGCCATCCTCAAAAACATAATCAGGAATATTTAGTGCTGTTCCGTCAACAATAATATCTCCATTGCTGATCCTTATGTTTCCATTATAAACATGGATCTTATCAAGTGGCACAGTATCCAAACCCAGCTTCCCGTTAATACAGAGAAAATCGTTATTAAAATTACCATACATTAAAGCGCCGGTTGAGTCTGCATTGGAGTTTTCTATATAAAGCCTTCCCGAGTTTTTTTCATTATACCCGGCTTTATTTCCTATAAAAACGTTTTTAGATCCCGTTGCAACATACCCTGCTTTATATCCCAAAAATACATTCTCACTGCCTGTAGAATCGTAATACCCGGCATGGTTTCCAATAAAAACGTTTTTGTCTCCACCGGAAATTTCATGTCCTGCATAAAACCCATAGAACGCATTTTCGCTGGCCGTTTTCGTTGTGTTTTCCCAGTGTTTGGCGCCATATCCACAATCAGCGCCAACAAAAGTATTTTGATTGCCTTTTTCAAAATTCAAACCGGCATTCAATCCTATAAAAGTATTGCTATTTCCAAGGTTGGTATATCTTCCTGCGTTAATTCCAATACAAGTATTATAGGATTGATCTTTGTACTCACCCCCTGATCCTGTTCCGATAAAAATGTTATAGTCGCCCGATCCCAGGTCGCTACCGGTAGACTGTCCAATGCAAATGTTGTGCTGGCCTGATGTATTGCCTTTCCCGGCTCCATAACCTAAGAAGACATTTGATTTACCAGAAGTATTATTCAACCCGGCATGATATCCAATGAATGAATTGTAAATTCCATCTGTTTGACCGGGAATGGTTTGGCAACCTGCTTCATGTCCAATAAAATAGTTTTGAGGGGTTAAGTTAAGAAAATTATTTACACCTTTGGTAGCGCTTCTGCCGCTAACTGCAAAACCACCAATGTTTCCCTTGGATGTGTTGGAATCAACATATACTCTTGTGCTGTCTGGGGTAGAAAGAAAAACGTCTTCCACCACGCCCTTGGTTGCACTTCTTCCACTAACCGCAAATCCACCGATGTTTCCTTTACTTTCCTTTTCAAAATATACCCGGGTATTATTTGGGGTTACTTGCAAATATTCATTCAAGGATGTTTTGGTAGCCGACCTGCCACTAACGGCAAATCCCCCAATATTTCCTTTTGATGAAGCTGTATCTATATAGATCCTAGTGCTGTCAGGAGTTATGAGCAAATAATCTTGAATGTTTTTTGTGGCGCTTCTGCCACTCACGGCAAAACCACCAATATTGCCTTTTAGGTCTTCATCAACAAAGACCCTGGCTCCATCTGGGTATACTCCAAAAACCGTTTCTCCTTGGGTGTTTTTTACTTCAAACAGGGGGGCGTCGGCAGCTAAAGAATTATCGGCTTTTACTTCAAATTTCCCGGAAGGGTATGCGGTGCCTACACCAAATTTAAATAAGGTGTCTGTGAGATAGGCTGAGTTTTCATTCCTACTCCAAATATTGGAAGCATTCCCTGCTGATAAATTGAGCCATTGTTTGCCGGTAAAATAATAAAAGCAGGTATCATCTGCATCAAATACCAGGAGTCCTGTTGCAGGATCAAAAATGTTTTGTCTTTGAGTAGAATTTAGCCTGGGAACCAAAACCCCTTTGGTTGTTGATTTGATATCCAAGATAGCAGATGTATCTGCAGAATAATTTTCATCATCTGTAATGGCAATGTTTTGTGACCATAGAATTATGGGTATGATACAAAAGAATAAGACTAATAGTTTTTTCATGGTACAAATTTTTAAGGTTCTTATAAAATTATACAATACCAAGTTGCATTCAAAGATACAAAGTAGAATTTGCGTGTTTAGTTGGTATTATGTGCCGATTGTCGTTCAAAATAATTCCAGGATTAAAATGAACTGGAATTATACCTTTGAACGCCTATCGGTATAAAGTGAAACCGGCAACTCATGTAAGAGCATTGTTGCAGCTTTATGCTATTCAATCTGTATTAGTAGTTCATATAATGGCCTACCAAATATCCATTAACATACTGTAGCCACACAGAGCACCAACCTGTTGTATCATCAGCAATACCAAAATGTATTTCAAATCCTTTATTATTAACATTGGTATTGGAAATGATGGCAGAGTCAGTTGTTCCTGCAATTGATGAAGAATTACCAGATGTAGAGCTGCCATCTTGCACTTGGTACCAATATTCACAATTGTCTGCTTGAGTGTTATGAATTTCAATTTCCCCGTTTGTTTTATCCCAATATAGATCAATTGTTCCAATAGCCGTGGAAACAATTTCACCATCAGAAGATAAATAGATTTTCCCTATACTCATATTATTCACGTTACCGGTTATATTTCCATCAACAGAAAGGTCGCCGGTAATTTTAGAATCTCCATCTACATGCAAATCATAAGTAGGAGAGGATGTTCCTATACCCACATTAGGGCTGCCAAAGGTATAAAGTTGGCCTGCAGAAGAAATCCAGTCGAGATCAATGTTTTGTGTTGAAGACCATGTTGCATTACCATTTGCATCAGATTTAAGGACATATCCATTAAGTGCCCCTGAGGTCATCTGGAAATTTGTAGTGGTGGTTTTGCCGCTAACTTCAAGCTTTGAGCCCGGCGATAAAGTGCCAATCCCAACATTACCGCCCATAATTGCCATTGTGTTATCATTTGAAACGGATGTTCCGCTCATGTCGTCTAAGGCAATGGCAAAAGAATGTTCCCCATTGGCTTCCATGCCATGACCAAGGGAAAAGGCATAATTGGCAGTAGCCTTAGCTTTGTAGCCTATTGCAGTGGCAAAATAGGCGGAGGCATAGGTTTCTCTTCCAATAGCAGTAGCATGGTAGCTGTCTGCTTCTGCATAATATCCTAAAGCAATAGATTCAGTTCCTGAAGCAATTGCATATGTCCCCATGGCAATTGCAGACCCTCCTGCTTGTGCAGAATTACCAAAGGCGAGGGAGTTTCCCCCGCTTGTATTGGTAAATTGTCCAAATGCCATTGAATAATCACCATTAGCTGTAGCTTTATAACCTTGAGATAATGAATAATGTCCATTGGCTGATGATTCATGACCCATTGCTGTTGAACTAATTCCCCCGGCAGTGGTTTTATACCCCAATGACGTTGAATACCAACCTGTTGACTTTGTTTTATAACCCATGGCCAGGGAATATTTTCCCGAAGCTGTATCTTGCGTTCCTAAAGTAAATGCCCCTTGTCCAGATGCTATAGAACCCATGCCTAAAGCATACGAATAGTTAGCTGTTGCTTTGGTTTGGTTGGTTGAATTGCCTGCAGAGTCAACACCTATTGATCCAAGAGCAAAACAATATTCACTGAGGGCTTGCGCACCCGAGCCAATAGCATACGAACCTTCATATTTTGTATATGCATAATTACCAATAGAATAGCTATTAACTCCTTCTGCATTCGCATAATTTCCAATTGCAGAGGAATTTTTTCCATAAGCCCTGGCCTGATAGCCCAAAGCTTGTGAATAATCCCCAATAGCTTTTGATTCGAATCCTGTAGCCATGGAGTTTTTACCTACACTATCAGGGTCTTCTATAAGCACTTTGCCTGTCATAAAAGCTTCTTTAGTGGGATACCAAAGGATTCTTGCCTCGCTTGGTTCAATAATTTGGCTGGTATCTATTGAAACATTAAAAAAGTCGCTGTTTGTACTTTTGGTGGCACTTCTGCCACTAACAGCAAATCCTCCGATGTTTCCTTTCGTGCCGGACTCTTTAATGTAAATCCTTGTACTGTCTGCTGTAGAGAGAAAATAATTATCGATTTGATCTTTTGTTGCAGAACGACCGCTTACAGCAAACCCTCCAATATTTCCCTTTGCGGTTTCCTTAAAAAATATCCTGGTAGAGTCGGGTGTCACCCTTAAATATTCATCATAAGTTCCTTTTGTTGCGCTTCTCCCGCTCACTGCAAAACCGCCTATATTTCCTTTAGCGCCTTCTCTCACATAAACACGTGTAGAATCTGGGGTTACCCTAAAATATTCACCAAGATCGCCTTTGGTAGCAGATCTTCCACTCACGGCAAAGCCCCCAATATTGCCCTTACTTGTCTCATCAAGATAAATTCTAACGCTGTCTTTTGTCACCCACATGTAGTCTTCTACAGCTTTAGTAGCAGATCTTCCACTTACGGCAAAACCTCCAATGTTTCCTTTTGTACCTTCGTCAACGAAAACTCTTACACCATCTGGGTAAACCCCAAAAACCGTTTCTCCTTGGGTGTTTTTTACTTCAAAGAGTGGGTCGTCGGCAGCTAAAGAATTATCGGCCTTTACTTCAAATTTCCCGGAAGGGTACGCGGTACCTACACCAAATTTAAATAAGGTGTCTGTGAGATAGGCTGAGTTTTCATTCCTACTCCAAATATTGGAAGCATTCCCTGCTGATAAATTGAGCCATTGTTTGCCGGTAAAATAATAAAAGCAAGTATCATCTGTATCAAATACCAGGAGCCCTGCTGCAGGATCAAAAATGTTTTGTCTTTGAGTAGAATTAAGCCTTGGGATCAAAACCCCTTTGGATAGGGATTTAACATCTAGAATAGCCGAGGTGTCGGCTGTGTAGTTGGCATCATCGGTTATAGCAACATTCTGGCCGAAAACTAAAACCGGTATTAACATAAGAAAGAACAAGGTAGCTTTTTTCATTTGTTTAAAGTTTTATGGACAAAGCCGTGATATGGTTTATGGTGTAAAGATGTTTGGAATTCAACAGTGCTCACAGACCTTGCCTGTTTTACATAAAGTGTTTTTATTAACAATTATTAGTTGTTTATCTTCAAATATAAATAATTTATGGCATTTATGCAATTTATTTATATAAGAATCTTATGAAATGTTCGTAATATCGATTTGTGTATTATTGTATGATTTCAGAAGAGGAAAATTTTTCTCTTAATCTTGAATTGTCATCTTTACCTTCATAATCCTTGTTTTGGTAACTTGAAGGATGGTAAAAACATAGTTGTTGATGGTAATCTCTTCACGGTTGGCAGGAATACTTTCGTTATGATGAAATATCAAACCACCAATGGTTTCGTAATCCTCTGACTCTGGAAGTTCTAGGTTGTATTTTTCGTTTAAGTAATCTATTTTATGCCTTGCCGAAAGGATAAATTCTTTTTCGCTTTTCTTTTCTTCTGTAAGTTGTTCCATGTCATATTCATCTTGGATCTCTCCGAAAATTTCCTCAACAAGGTCTTCCAAAGTTACTAAACCTGAAGTTCCTCCAAATTCATCAACAACAACAGCAATATTTTTTTTCTCTTTAATGAAATTATCGAGCAGTTTGTTGGCGAGCATGGTACCAGGCACTATTTCTATTGGGCGCATGACCTGGTTTATTGAAGAAGGATTCTTGAACATATCAAAAGAATGAACGTAACCTATAACATCATCAATAGAATCTTCATAAATAGGGATTTTAGATAAGCCGGTAGCAGAGAACTTTTCCCGTAAGTTGTCAATAGAGCTGTTTTTGTCAATGGCTTCAATTTCTGTCCTGGGTATCATGCATTCCCTGATCTTTATTCCTGATAGCTCGATAGCGTTTTTAAACATTTTAACCTCTGGGTCCATGGGGTTTTTTTCCCTTTTCTCCGCTTTAAATTCGTTGAGGTAATGGTGAAGGTCTATAGAGCAGAAAAACGGTACTTCATTAACAAGTTTGATCCTAAAAATGTATCTCCAGAAAAATTCTGAAATAAACATGATGATTTTAACAATAGGATAGAGGAAAACATACATTATAAATGCCGGTATTGCCAGCAGTTTGGTTGTATTATTGGGATTGATCCTGAACAAGGATTTGGGAAGATATTCTGCGGTAAAAAGTATTAAAATTGTTGAAACAATGGTTTGAATAGTGAGTACAACAGAGCCTCTTGCAAGGAAAGTTGGTAATTTATTAATTAATACAGGTTCCAATATTTTGGCCATCATAATTCCATAAATAACCAAGGCAATATTGTTTCCCACAAGCATAGTAGCAATAAAGCCGGGCTGGCGTGCAGAGAAAAAGGAAAGTATTTTTCCGGAGATTAAGCCTTTTTTCTTATCCAATTCAATAACAAGTTTATTGGAAGATATGAAAGCGATTTCCATACCAGAAAAAAAAGCCGAGAAAATAAGGGCAATAATTACGATGACCCATTCATTCATGACAAGAAATTATTTTGAAGTGTTTCCAGTAGAATCTGTTTTAGCGTTATTTTTTATATCGCTTTTCACGTTGAATATGCCACTCACTTTTTTAATTTTCCAATTATCCATTTTTTCGTCCGATTCCATCCCTTGTCCATAGATAACCCTGTCAGGTGATGTAATCTTTACAAATTCGTCGGAATAGATTATGTGTTTGTTTTGGTCCCAGACAAGATGTTCTGTGTTAAGCTTTTCTCCTTTTTCATTTACCACTACAACATCGTTTTTTGCTACCATTTTATGCTCGTCTTCATAACTTATGGCATAATTGGAGGTGAGCGTTGACTTGGGATTGTCTAAGGAATCATAAAAAACAACATCCATTCCTTCGGGCATTTCCAAGTATTTTTTTTCTTCAATATACCTGTTCATTACCGGGCTTTGAACAATAACCTTTATATTGGCTTCTTCACTATAAAGCACCTTGACATTTTCAGCAGAAATAACGGGAACTTTCCCTTTTTCGCTAATAGCTTTTATTTCATCAAGCTTGTTTTGCTGGCACGAAACAAAAAGCATTATCATAGCAATAGTTATGATAATGCTTTTAAGATCAATAAAAAAAAATTTTATAGTATAATTTTTAAACATTTTTATCGTGCACGGACCGTGGTTGTCTCGTTAATCCAACAGTCATCAACTTTATACGTGTCTCCGGGGTTTAAGTTATAGAAAAATAGGTCTTCTTTACCAGGGAATCTTGCTGAGTATGCACCAATTTTTTGACTGGCTGCGTTAGCAATGGCAGCATCGCCATTCTCTTTTGCAACAGCCCTGGCTTTTTCATATTTATCAACGGCTGCCCAGTATGCAACCTTTTCTGTTACCTCGTTATCTCCACAGTTACTGGCGCTTGATGCATACAAATCACCAATAAGCATGTAAGCCTTTGCATTATCCTCGTCTATTTCTAAGCTGTTGTAGGCATATGACCTGGATGTAAGGTATTTACTTAAGCCTTGATATGCTTGTGCAAGATAAAAATAAGCCTTGGCTTTTTTATCCATATAAGAACTATCTTGCGTTTCGTCAAATTTCGCTTGTAACAACTCAGCGGCTTGTTTTAAATAAGTAGTTGTTTCGCTATATTGTTTTTTTTCCAATGTCATTTTCCCCATAAGATAAGCGGACTCTGCTGAAGGGTCAAGCTCATTAAGCTTTTTTGTAGTAGTAAAATACAATTCGGAATCGGTGCATTTTTTTTCATCCAAAAGAGATGTAATCTTTTTGACCAACTCAAGATCGTTAGGCGAAGAATAATACTTTTTTGAATAAATCTCAATCAAATCATCACAACCCATGAAAGGTGCAGCCATTTTTTCTATATTTTCTCCAATCTTGGAATAGTATTTTTCTTTTCTTCCTTTTTTTACATTTTCGCTTGTAAATTTCGTTGTAAAATCATACGTTTCAACAATAAGCGCCTTGTCGGCCATTTCTTTTTGCACCATTTTCAATGCTGAAAGCATACAATAATAAAGCACATCCCCTCTTGATTTGTATCCTTCTATCTCAATGGATTCTTTTAAAATATCATAAGCTCCTTTAAGGTCTCCTTTATATTTCATTAGGTCTATTCCTTTCCTGCCAAGTACATAACCTTTTTTATTGAAATACTTGATCCTTTTGTCATAGATCAAGAGCAAAGTGTCTACCAGTTTTGATTTAAGCTTTTTATCTTTTGTTTTAGCAATTTTTTCTTCAATCATTTTAGCACCCCTGATGTAGGTATTCTCACTTGCTTTAGGGCAATTTTCAAAAACCCATCTCCAAGGATTATAGGCTTCTTTATACAAATCTTGCTTAAAATATTCGCCGTAAATAGAAAGGTTTTTTACACATTCAGCACTGTCTTTGCCGTATTTACCATATTTATCGTTTTCTTGTGCATTAGCCGAAAGGCTAAACAACAGGAACAGACTGAAAGCAAAAGCTATTATTTTTGTTTTCATAACAAATTATTTTATTAAATTAATCATATTTTCTTTTGATGAACCAAATCTCATAAATATTTATACTAAATACAAAATTAAAAAAGTTTTCTTTATATCCGTTTTTTTCAAGCGCACCTCTTGTGCCGTATTCTCCCCCTATATTAATAATGCTTTTCCCGGCATGCTTTTTATAAATGGGGATGCCAAGTCCAAAACTAACGCCAAATTCGTTAAAAGGGTTATCCGCCATTAGGATATAATTTTCCCTGTATCTTAACCCTGCTTGGTATTCTATTTTATTGAGAAAATTTTTCAAAGCAAATTTATTTGGGATATATTTTCCTCCTAATGAAACGGAATAATTGTTGGTAAGATGGCTGCCCGGTTCCCCAAAATACCTGTAATCTTCCCATTGTTGAGAGCTAAAATCTGCCCCTATAAGCCAAGCATCTTTTTTATGCAAAGTAATTCCTGTAGAATAAGAGATGGGAATGGCCATTTTTCCGTCTTCTTCAATATCCCGTATCGTGTCTTTGCCGTATATTTCAGTAATAAAGGATTCTGCGGTTATTTCCCGGTTGACATTGAGATTAGCTTCTGGGCTGATTTCTGCGCCAATATTCAAAGAAAGGCCTTCTTTTAATTTTTCATGGTATTGCAATCCAATATCAAAATAGAAACCTTGTGGGTAAATACCGCGGTTTTCTTTAAACCCATAAAAATATAGGGTGTCAAGGGGGAAGTCAACCGATTTTGTTTTGTTGATTTTACCAAACATGTATCCTGCATTAATCCCTGCTGAAAATTTCTCGGAGAGTTTAATCCCTGTCCCCATATAAAAAATGTTGAGTCCTCCATCGCCTTCATACTTGTATCTTGCTTCCATACCGTCATCGTTAGTTACAGTATTGGTTACTTTATACCCAACTTTGCTATATGGTACCAAGCCGATGCTCGTACCAATGTTTTTCGTGATGGGAAATCCCAACAAGAAACTTCCTGGACTGGCATAATTATGTGATTGTGATATGGTTTCTGTTTTTTGCGTTTTAAATGTACCGGCAAGGTTGGCTTCAAATAGAAAGGACTGTTTGTCGAAAGACGTGTAAGAAGCAGGGTTTACATAATTGATTTGAAGCGGATGCCTTATTCCATTATAAATTCCGCCCATAGAAAGGTTTCTGCTGGTAACTGATTGTTGAAGCTCGCCAACGCCAAAAATAGAGTAGGGGGCGCTAATTCTTGTTTGTGAATGCAATGTTCCACATAAAAAGATAAATAAAACAAATAAAGCTGATCGTTTAGTTTTGTGCATTATAATTAAGTATTGAATTCAATCCGTACAACAATAAATTTGGAAATGCAAAGATGTTATTTTTTAGCCGCTTATCAAAAAAAATCGTGTTGCCTCCGCTCAAAATTATTTGTATGTTGCCAAAATTTTCTTTGTATTTCTCTATTATACCGTCTATTTCACAAATAACACCGTTTAATACTCCTGATAAAATAGAATTTTCGGTATTCTTTCCAATAAGTTGAAATTCTTCTCTATATTCTATTAACGGTAATTTCTTAGTAAACGTATTTAAAGACCTAAATCTTATACCCATTCCAGGTGAAATGCCTCCTCCAAGGTATTCGTTTTTTTCATTAATGAAGTCATAAGTAATACACGTTCCTGCATCTATAACCAAAATGCTTTGTTTCTTGTATATCTCTATTGCCCCAGCAACGAGGGCTATCCTGTCAGTGCCAAGTGTTGTTTGGGAATGGTATAAATTTTTGAAAGGGACAGGTGTTTTTGGTGATAGATTTACCAGGTAGTATTTTTTTGATAGTTCTTGAATCAAAGCCAAAGGTTTTTCAGAAACGCTAGAAATAATGCAATGATTTATATTTGCCCTGTTCCTATAGACAAAGTTCAATACTATTTCGCAAGATAACATCGAGCTATCTAATGAAGTATCGGCAATAAGCTTTTTGTTAGCAAAAATCGCCAGCTTTGCCCGTGTATTTCCAATGTCTATAACCAAGTTCATAAATAGAGGGCAAAAATAGGGATAAAATTTTTTAAAAAAAATTGTGGGTAGAAAAAAACTTTCATATATTTGCAAGCCGAAATTAAGGATGGCGTCGTAGCTCAGTTGGTAGAGCAGAGGACTGAAAATCCTTGTGTCACTGGTTCGATTCCAGTCGATGCCACAAAAAAAGCCTGCTTGTTTTTGAGCAGGCTTTTTTTATAGTAAAAATCTTATTTAGACTTCCGTTTTTTTAAAAGAGTAGTTTCCTATAACAAGGCGATTAAGTATCTGAATTTTAGGGTATTCTTATGTGTCTTTATCTACTCATTTACCTTTTTTCAAGGCCTTCCAGTCGTTGTAATATTTTTTCATTGGCCTCTTTAAGCAATTGATTTTCTTTTTTGAGTTGATCGATGGTCTCCTGCTGGTAACTATTTACCTGGTAATTGAAGACGGCGGTTTCGCCTATTAAGAAATGGTTCCCATTTTTCAATTGATTGGGGAATGACCCAACAACAACCTCATTTTTGCTGCTGTTTTTCAAAACATGAGCACTTAGGATCTGCATGGCTTCTTTCTTTGGGAAATATTTAGCTGAGTTCTTGTTCCATTTGCTGCTATAAATAGCATTCCATACCAGTGATGAAGTCCCTAAACTGTCTGTTCCACTGCTTTCCGGGGCAATAGTCCCGTCAACTTGCAGGGCGTAATCAGGTGTAGTTGTTCCAATACCAACATTCCCCGTGTTTTTCTGGAAGGTAACATAGTCATCAGCATCATTCCTAAAGACAAAATCATCAGTAGCATTCATATATAAATACCAATCTTCAGCAGTTGTCCCAGAAGTTTCCATTCTTATCCCATCTTGAAAAGAGTTGCCAGGAGCTTTAATATGGAGCTTAGCCCCGGGAGATGTTGTGCCAAGGCCAACTTTACCATCATGGGATACAATGGAGTTGATACCTCCTTCATAAACAAAGAAATAGTCGTCTGTAGCTTGCCATCCGAATGACGCTTTATAAGCCCCGTCTTCCTGGTAAGTCATGGTGTAAGTACCGGCAGCATCTGCACCATCCATAATAATTCCAGGGATGCCACTATTAGATTCAATTTTCAATGTGGCATCATTAGATTGGTACAAGTGGAGGTCAGATGAAGGGCTGGAAGTGCCAATCCCAACATAACCGCCTTGGGCATCATCAGTAACGGTAAAGGCGTAATCAGTACCATCGTAGATATAGAAATTTCCAGTTCCATTTAGCCGGTGAAATAAGGAATAACTATTATGGTCAATATAAGTTGATTTCAATAAACAGCCTCCTAATTGCACTTGATTGCTTGAAAGCGACACTCCATTATCTGCTGTAATAGCCCCGGAAGAAATGGATGTCCAGGAGGCGGCATCCATACCGTTGGTAACCAATACCTGTCCACTTGTCCCAATATTAGTAGGCAAATCGTAGCTGCCATTTATGTTCAAGGTACCGTTCACCCTTAAAAAGCTATTGTCAAACTCCCCATAAATTAGGGTGCTATCTTCAGTATATCCATTTGCAATAATGAGTTTATTGGAGCCGGTTTCTTCTTTCCCGGCATTATATCCGAGAAAAACGTTGTTGCTGCCGTTGTTGATGCTCCCGGAATAATATCCTACAAAAGTATTCCTGTTTCCGTCGGAAGACCTTCCACTGTGAGTGCCAACAAAAGTATTCCAACTGCCGGAATTACTCATTTGCCCACTGTATGTGCCAACGTAAAGGTTATAGCTGCCGGTTTCATTCATCACGGCAGTACCTGAGCCAAGATAGGTATTTCTTTGGCCAGAGGTATTGTTCCAACCGGAGGAAGCTCCAAAGAAAGCATTAGAGCGTCCTTTCAATGTATTTTTGCCGCTACCGTGGCCAACAAAAGTATTAAAATTGGTATCAGCTTTACTCCCGGCTTCCCAACCAACAAAACAATTATATTCGCCCGTGGTATTATTTTGCCCGCTTAAATAGCCGATAAATGTATTGTAACTTCCATCAGTAGTCTCCATTCCAGCCTGGTATCCAAGAAAGTTGTTATATTGTCCTGTTTTTAAATTGCTGCCACTTTCATGCCCAATGGCATAATTTTCTTGTGTAATATCCATGAATTTTGTTGTGGTTGATTTAGTAGCTGATCTGCCGCTCACGGCAAAACCGCCAATATTTCCTTTGGCGTTTTCATTAACATAAATTCTTGTGCTGTCAGGCGTAACTCTTAGGAATTCGTCAAAAGGCCCCTTAGTAGCGCTTCTCCCGCTTACGGCAAAACCCCCGATATTCCCTTTAACGTTTTCGTTCAAATATACGCGGGTACTGTCGGTAGTAATACGAAAATAGTCTCTTTCTCCTTTTGTTGCACTTCTTCCGCTTACAGCAAACCCTCCAATGTTGCCTTTAGTAGACTCATCAAAGTTTATTCTCACTCCATCGGAGTATACAGCAAATACCGTATCTCCACCTTGATTAATAACTTGGAATAAGGGCTCGGTACTTCCTACATCTCGTGAGGCTTTGACCTCCAAAGTACTTAAAGGGTTTTCTTTGTTGATGCCTATACGGCCTTTTGTATCAATAATCATTCTAAGATCCTGTGCAGTCACATTTCCTGCCGATGTGGCTGGGTTATTGGCAAAGATCATTTCACCAACACCCCACGTACTTGCATCTCGGTAAAAAATGCCGCCTTTAAAGGTATTGGCAGTAGTTCCATTTTGAAACCTAATGCCTGAAAGGACACCGGCAGAAACGTTGGAATTTTGAATATTAATAAAATTACCATCCGTTCCATCTGTTGTTGAAACATCTCTACTTAAATGAAGCTGATGCGCAGGGGATTCAGTTCCTAAGCCAAGGTTATCGTTAGCATATTTCGTATATAGGTTGTTGCCACTTTTCTCCCAAGCATCGCTTGCATTTCCTGAACTAAGGTTTATCCAGGCAGTGCCGTCATAAAAATAAAATGATAATAAATCGGTGTCGAAAACAAGTAGCCCTGTTGCCGGTTCAAAAATAGCATTTCGTTGCGCTGTTGATAGCCTTGGCACAAGCATACCCTTGGTGGTAGATTTTACATCAAGCATGGCTGATGTGTCGGCAGTGTAAGACTGGTCATCTGTTATGGTTACATTTTGTGCAATTGCATAAATAGCGCAAAAACAAAAAACTAAGGTTAATGTGAAAGCTTTTTTCATGATTAGAAATTTATTGGGTTTTATTTTATTTATCTACAAATATAAAAAACTTATTAACAAAAACCAAGCTTTTATGGAATATAGAGAATATTGTTTGATTTACATACAATAGTAATGATTGCCTGATTTTTTTGTAGAATATCCATACAATTTCATCTTGGGTTTTACAAAACAAAAATTTCAGAAGTTAGTTAATTTATATAAAAAATCAGGCAATATATTTGAGCATGCCAGATATTTATTTTAACTTAGTAAATTCCCATTAAGAATTATAAAACTTGCCATGCTTAAGGTAATTATTGAAGCACACAAAATGTTGGTTAATGTGCAGCTAATAGCAGGGTGTTAAAAATTTAAGGCATTTGAAAAAAAGGATATCTAATATAGGAATAAAATGGAAATTGATAATACCCTTTGCCTTGCTTATTGCGATAAGCGGCTTCATGATAGGATATTCCAATTATTACAATGCCGAGCGTATTGTTTTACAGCAGATTAAAGATCAACTGTGTACACAGGCAGAAGATTGGAAGATGATCACAGAATCATACGTAGAGGAAATAAACAGGGCTAATGAAATGGAAGACTCCATTGCAAGAGTGAACCTTTCTTCAATTCTTGAAAGCATAGAAAGGTGGTTCTATATCGCTGACCTTGCCAGCGGAGGGAAAAATAAAGCCCCTACACACATCAAAAAAATTCTATACAAAAATATTTCTTCATTAAACCTTGGAAAAAGTACCATGGCCTGGATCATGAAAAAGCATCAGGATAAACTAAAAATAGAAACGATTACAAATAAAGATGTTTTACCCAAACAAGAGATCATAGACACCATAGGGAAAAGATTTATTAAAGAAATACAACGAAACACTTCTTCCATGGCTAAAGAACCAAGTTTTATAAAGTACACCCTGGAAAATGAAAATCATAATCCAAAAATAAGAATAGCAGCCGTAGCCTATTACAAATCCTGGGATGTTTATTTGGGGATAGATGCTGAGTATAAGATACATCCTGCTATAGAACAAAAGATGAAAGAAAGGCTCAAAAACAAAATAGCCAGGCAAGTGATTGGTAAAACGGGGTATATTTATGTAATATCCGGTACTGGAAAAGATAAAGGCCATTATATTGTATCCAGGAACAGGCAGCGCGATGGCGAAAACATCTGGAATGAAAAAGACGCATCGGACAGGTATTTCATCAGGGAAATAGTTAGAGAAGGGAAGAAAACGCCATCAAAAGCTTTTACCATCACTTACCCTTGGCAAAATCCTGGTGAAGAACAAGCATACAAGAAAATAGCGGCCATAACCTATGTGCCGGAATGGGACTGGATCATCGGTGCCAGTGCTTATCATAAAGATTTCTTAGATCCTTTGGTGTTGATGAGGAAAAGAGCAATGAATATTACCTATATTTCTACCATTGCAACCATTGTTATTGCTTTTCTTATTGGCAGTTATTATGCAAAAACCCTTACAGTCCCTTTAAGAAAATTAACAGTTATGGCTGATAAAATGGGCAAAGGAAAATTAGAAAGCATTCAACCCAATACCATACATGCCTCGGCAAAAGAAATATCAACTCTCGTAAGCGCTTTAGAAAAAGCAAAGAACACCCAGGAAGAGTTGGAAAGGACAAAAAATGAAAAATCCAGGCTTGTTGAAGAATTGGAAATTAAAAACACGGAATTGGAGCGTTTTACATACACTGTTTCTCACGACCTGAGAAGCCCTCTTGTTACTATAAAAGGCTTTTTGGGTGTGTTAACAGAGGATTTAAATAAACAAAATCTTGAAAATGCATCCTCTTATATTAAAAGGATATCAAATGCATCTGACAAAATGCAAAACCTTTTGACAGGCCTCTTGGAACTATCACGGATCGGAAGGGTGATTAATCCAAGTGAAAATATTGATATAAATAGGCTTGTAAATACTGTACTTGAGTTGCTTTCTGGTATTATTAACACGAGAAATGTTAACATTGAAGTAATGCATGGCATGCCCCATGTTTATGGTGATAGACAAAGATTGATGGAGGTTTTTCAAAACCTTATTGAAAATTCTGTGAAATATTTTGGAGGACAAGAAAACCCTAAAATTACCATCGGGTATGAGAAAATTGAAAACAAAACCTGTTTTTTTGTAAAAGACAATGGAATAGGAATAGATATGAAATACAAAGACAAAATATTCAACCTCTTTGACCAGCTCAACCATACATCTGAAGGAACAGGTGTTGGCCTAGCTTTGGTGAAAAGAATCATTGAATTTCATGGCGGAGAAATCAAAGTTTATTCTGAGGGGATCAACAAAGGTGCCAAATTTTATTTTTCATTACCCACAAAAAACAATATATTATGAATCCTGGTGATTATCCAATATTATTGGTAGAAGATAATGAAGACCATGCCGAATTGATAAAACTTTCCATGAAAAGCCATAACCTTGCCAACAAGATCATCCATCTTCCTGATGGTGAGCAAGCCTTGGATTATTTATTTGGCGATTCAATGAAAAGACCGGTCATAATTCTCTTGGATCTTAGGATGCCCAAAGTTGACGGCTTACAAGTGCTAAAAAAGATCAAAACCCATAATTCAACTAAACATATACCTGTAGTAGTTTTAACTACTTCGGACAATGATGCTGACATAAAAACCGCTTATAAATATCATGCCAATAGCTACCTAGTGAAACCATCCGGTTTTCAAAATTTTTCTATGCTCATCAGGGAGTTGGGCATTTATTGGCTATTGGTTAACAAAAATAGTCCTTAATACTTTTTTAATCTATGCAAAACAAAATTCACCATACAAAAATATTGATCATAGAAGATGACCCGGATCACTTGGAGCTGGTCAGCCTAGCCTTAAAAAACATGAACAACATCGAGGTAAAGATTGAATATACATTGGATGGGGCATATAAAATCATTCAATCCTATGAGCCAAACCTTATTATAGCCGATGTTAAATTGCCTGATGGAAACAGTATTGATTTCCTTAAAGAAAAGCATGTCATTAAAAAAATTCATACCATCATAATGACCAGTTATGGTGATGAACAAATTGCCGTAAATGCATTAAAATCAGGTGTTAAGGACTATGTTATAAAAAGCGCCGAAGCTTTTTCAAAAATGGAGATCATAGTTGAAAGAGCGATAAGAGAAATAAATACACTTAAAGAGAAAAAAGCTTATAAAAATGAGTTAGAGAGAAGCGAGAAAAAATACCGTACAATGTTTGAAAGCGCCAACGAAGGAATATTGATCATGGAAAGCTCTACCATTGTTGATTGTAATATAAAAGCGCTTAATATTTTTGGCCTTGACAAAAAAGAAGATATTTTAGGAAAAACTCCTTTTGATTTTTCACCTCCAGAGCAATATAATGGCGATAATTCTTATAAAAAAGGACAAAAGAATATTGAAATAGCGCATATGGGCATTTCACAGCGCTTTAAGTGGAAGCACCTCCGTAAAGACGGCTCTGAATTTGATGCGGAAATTTCACTTAATCCTTTTGAAGTGGATCATCAAAAACTTATCCATGTTGTTATTAATGATATTACAGAAAAACTCAAACGGGATGAATTGGAAAAGGAAGTTGAAATAGCCAAGCGATCTTCCAAGATCAAAGAACAGTTTCTTGCCAATATGAGCCACGAGATCAGGACCCCACTAAACAGCATCATCGGCTTTATTGATCTTTTTAAAAAAACCGATTTAGATAGCAAGCAAAGGGATTTTTTGGAAATGATTGATGAGTCATCGGGGTTGTTGCTAAATCTTATTAACGATATCTTAGATATTTCCAAAATAGAAGCTGGGAAGTTGGTCTTATATCCAAAAACGATTGATATTTGTAGCATTTTCAAAAAAGTTGAATCCCTTTTCAAATATTCTGCCAAACAAAAAAATAACACCCTTTGTTTTGATTGTAATACCTTGGAAAAATATTTCATAAAAATAGATGAAACAAGACTTCTGCAAGTAATCACCAATCTTGTGTCTAATGCTATAAAGTTTACCAATAATGGAAATATTGATGTCAAGTTATTCAAAATTGATGAAACCGGTGACAAAGTACTTTTTAAAATAGAAGTCACCGACACGGGAATAGGCATTGCCAAGGAAAACCAAACTCAATTGTTTGATTTCTTCTCACAGGTAAATGCCAACCTCGCAAATAATATTAAAGGCGCTGGTTTAGGCCTTGCTATTTCCAAACAGTTGGTGAATTTGATGAAAGGTGAAATAGGCATAGAGAGCGAGCCTGGTGAAGGGAGCAAGTTTTGGTTCACTTTTAAAGCTAAAAAAACAGGGGAAAAGCCAGTGCAGGAAACGATAAAACCTGCAAAAGGAATAGAGCCTGTTAACTTGGGCATTACGATACTTCTTGCAGAGGATAAAATACTCAACCAAAAAGTAGTATCTATGATGTTGCAGAATGCAGGCTGCAAGGTAGAGATAGCCAATAATGGATTGGAAGTGCTTGAATTATTTTCTGAGGGTAAATTTGATATTATCCTCATGGATATCCATATGCCACATATGGATGGCATAACCGCCCTCAACAAGCTGAAAGAAAAATTCGAAAAATTACCTCCCGTAATAGGCCTTAGCGCTAGCGCGATGGAAGGTGATGCAGAAAAATACATCAACAAAGGACTTGATGATTACCTGGCTAAACCTGTGAAATTTAACGACCTGTGCCATAAAATTATAGAGTGGTTATAAATCGGGAATAGCAAAAATCTACCAATAACCAAATATTTTATCTTTCAGCATGTGGTTTTTACGGATTTTCATTCTATATTTGTCATAAAAACAACAAAATTTGGAAAATATGGCTTCAGACATCAAATTATTTCATGGCAAAACTTTGGGAATACTAACAGGCGGTGGCGATACACCAGCATTGAATTCAAGTATTGAATCCATTAGAAACCGTGCCTCTATCTTGGGGTATAAAATATATGGAATAAGAAAAGGTTGGAAAGGCCTTTTGGGTGATGGAGATATTATTGACCTAACTCACCAGCCATATAATGGATATTATGGAGGAACTGCATTGCAATCGAGCAGGACCAATCCTTTCCCAACCAATAAAAACCCAGAAACCAGGGTGCCACAAATCCTCAAAAACCTGGAAAAATACAAAATCGACGTGTTGGTTACTATTGGTGGAGATGATACCAATGGGGCAGCCAAAAAATTATACGAAACTGAAGGCATTCCTGTAATAGGATTTCCAAAAACGATTGATAATGATTTGAAAACAAGGACGATTCATAAATTCCAAGGCAAGGAAAATGAAGTTGTTGTATGCCCTGGTTTCCCTTCGGCTGCCAGGGGTGTCATGAATTTTGTATCCCGTTTGCGAACCACTGCCGAATCGCACTCCAGGATTATGGTAGTTGAGATCATGGGCCGCGATGCCGGTTGGCTTACCGGGTCTGCTGTATTTGGAGGAGCTGAAATGGCGTTGGTTCCAGAGTATGAAATTACCGAAGAAAGAAAAGAATTTTTCTTTGAATCTGTTAAAGAAGCTTATATGCAATCGCCTAAGAAAAACCTTATTATTGCTGTTTCTGAAGGAACAAGGTGGTTTGATGACGAGAAAGGAAAAGTGGATGTAGTTTATGCCAGCTCGGAATTAGATGAATACGGACATCCGCGTTTTGGTGGCATTAGCGGCGTAATCGCCTCTGACTTGTCAAAAAGGCTGGGTGTTAGCGCCAGGGCTCAAATTACCGGCTATTACCCACGCTCGGGCGAATGCCAACGCTACGACAGGAAACTCACACAAACACTATCCGATAAAGTTGTTGATTTATTGCTTAGGAAATCTTATGGTAGAATGCCGGTATTAAAAGAAATGGTAAATTACGTTGAACTGGAAGAACATAATACTACTTCAATTGACATGGGCGACATAGGTAACATGCCATTACCCGAAGAGTATTACGATGTACAAAAATTTCAATTCACCGAGGCTTATGTTGATTTCTTATCATACATCCTTGGCAAAGTGCAAAGGCCAAGCTTTGATTATGATTTTCCCGTAGTAATACCGGAATAGGTGTTTTGATGATATTTTTAGAACTCTAGCCAGTAGGCTGAGAGGCTTAAAACTAATGACATGTTTTGTGCCTTTTTTGAACAGGTAATTTGATTTGCAAAAATGACAAATAGCAATATGTAGTGTTTGGCAGTATAATATATTGTTGTACAAGCTACTTTAGCATAATTCCAGCGGCAAATCTCCCGGTTTTTCCTTTTGACCTTCTGTGGGAAAAGAATCTATCGTGGTTTTTGAATGTACAAAGCCCTGGCATCTCAATATTTTCGCCCGGAACGCCTTCTTTTTCTATTTGAAGCTTGATAAGCGTCCACAAATCAAGAAGGTATTTATCATCAGAATTTCTCTTGATGAACTCATCTTTAATATTCTCATAGGTATTTAAAAATAAACCTGCTACATCCCTTTTAATGGTGTAATTTTCTGGGCTAATAGAAGGCCCAATGCCGGCGTATATATTAGCAGGAGTACAATCAAAATCGGTTAAAAGCTTTTTAACGGTTTTGCCTGCAATATTTGATAAGCTTCCCTGCCAGCCTGAATGAGCAACCGCAATAATTTTTTTCTTTTTGTCATAAAATAATACAGGGGTACAATCAGCTACTAAAACAGAGAGGCACACAAACGGCTCTTTAGTGATCAACGCATCAGTTTCGTCCAGGAAATTCTTTTTACGGATATTAGTCAGCATTAAATAACTGCTATCAATCACTTTAATGTTGTCGCTATGGACTTGTCCGGGGAAAACCAATCTTTCGCGATGTATTCCAAGCTCACCCGCAAGTTTAAACCTGTTAAAACGTACGTAATCCGGGTTATCTCCCACGTTAATACTTAGGTTTAAAGATTCGTATGGGCCGCTACTTACTCCACCATCCCTGGTAGTTACATAATGCATTACCCCTGTAAGCTTTGATAAATTAATAAAACCGTACAACGGGATATTGGAAGTATCTTTTCTATAAATCATAACCCATTTTTTAATAAAAATACTCTATAATGCATCTAAAATAATAAAATTTAAAGATAAGAAAAATATTTATTTAGAAATATTAAAAATAGAATTTTTTTATTCGAAGTCTTCATATAAGAGATAAAGTTTTCTTTTTTCTTTGAACTTTTCTAACGCTATTTTCCAACTATTACGGATTTTAGAAGGATTAACACCGTTTTGTATTTCTTTTCTCAAACTGCTGTTACCAGCTAATAGGTCGAAATAATGATTGAAAAACTCTCCTTTATTGGGATAATCTCTATAAGCCTTTATCAGCCATTTTAATTCTATTTTTCCTCCATGCTCCAAAATATTCTTTGAATAATCACTAAGGTCTTCACCATAACATCTCTCTCCTTCATGCTTTGGGTAGCGAGCTCCCTGGTTTGGTTCAGGGATAAAAGAAAAACCATTACCAGGCAGCACTGGATTACCATAAACCCGGAAAGGAAATTCAGTGCCCCTGCCAACACTTATAACGGTTCCTTCAAAAAGAGCCAAAGAAGGATAAAGATATACGGCATCCATACCGGGGAGGTTGGGTGATGGCTTAACTTCTAAATGATATAAAGTTTTATGGTTGTAACCATAAACAGGCACATACTTTAGTTTGCATTTTATACCGTTTGGCAACCAACCTTCATTATTGATCATACGGGCATATTCGGCTATTGTCATACCATGTACAATAGGAACAGGATGCATAGCAACAAATGATTTGTAACCGGCTTCACGCACTGGGCCATCCACATAAAACCCATTGGGGTTGGGACGGTCTAAGACAAGAAAATGAATGTTGTTTTCAGCACAAGCCTCCATTACATAATGCATTGTTGAAATATAAGTGTAAAACCTGGCGCCAACATCTTGAATGTCAAATATCACTAGATCAATATGCTCAAGGTCTTTTTCCGTTGGTTTCTTTTTTTTGCCGTATAAGGAGATGATTGGAAGTCCTGTTTGTGAATCTTCCTGGTCTTCAACTTTTTGACCTGCATCAGCGTGGCCCCTAAAACCATGTTCGGGACAAAATACTTTTTTGATAGCAAAGCCTGCATTCAGTAAACTATCTACTAAGTGTTTTTTTCCAATTATAGAGGTTTGATTAGCTAACACTGCAATATTCTTGTCCTTTAAAAAGGGGAAATACAATCGGGTGCGCTCTGATCCTGTGATGATCTGTTGATTAGATGAAAAATTTCTTCTATCCGTCAAGGCTTTCTCTTGAGCTTCTGAAAAAAAAGGGAATAAGAAACATAAAATGAAAAAAACCAATGATGGAGTGGTTCCTAATTTTTTGCAATATAGTACGTAAAATCCCCGTTGTATGGGTTTGAAAATCCTCAAAAATTTATCCATAAACAAAAATACTGAATACTTTTTAATATTGCAAAAGCAAAGAAGATGCACAGGCTGAACACGATAAAAAACTCATCCTTTCGTGATTTTAAATTGCTGATTATAAGGTTTTTATGTGCTAAACATTTAACTATTCAATGTAGGTTATAAAGAATCTTTTCAACACTTTCAATCAAAATCAACCTATTATTGATATTTTTGCAAAATAAACAAAAAAGGAAGCGGTTTTGAACTTTGAATATTTCATCGCCAACAGGATTATTTCTAAAAAGCAGGCAGGAAGCTTTACAAAACCCATTACCCGTATTGCTATTCTTAGCATAGTATTGGGGCTTGGCGTTATGATCGTTTCTATTTCTATTGTTACAGGGTTTCAACAGGAGATCAGGAACAAAGTTATTGGTTTTGGCTCGCATATACAGATTGTGAACTTCGATAACAACAATTCTATGGAAACCGAGCCTGTATATCGTTATCATGATTTTGTTGAAAAGCTGGAAAAACACCCGGGAATTGATCATATCCAGGTATTTGGCAAAAAAGCCGGCATCATCAAAACCAATGAAATGATAGAAGGTGTTTTCCTTAAAGGAATTGATAAAGATTTTGACTGGTCTTTTTTTCAAGATAAAATTATTGAGGGAGAGCCTATTGTTGTTACTGATTCTGCAAAAACCAATAACATTGTTATTTCTAAAGACCTCGCTGATAAACTTCAACTCCATTTGAACGACAGGGTACTAATGTATTTTATCCAAGAGCCGCCACGGTTAAGGAAATTCACGATAAAAGGAATATACAAAACAGGGTTAAAAGAGCTTGATGAAGTTTTTGTGTTGGGAGATATAAAACATATACAAAAGCTCAACAACTGGGACTCCACGCAAGTTTCAGGATTTGAGATCAAATTAAAAGATTTTAACAAAATTGATGAAATAGGCCGGTATGTATACGAAAACGTTCATTTTACACTGGATGTACGATCTGTAAAAAGCCTCTACCCACAAATATTTGATTGGCTCAAATTGCAGGATATGAATGTGATTATCATTTTAGCCCTTATGGTATTGGTTGCCGGGATTAACATGATATCCACGCTATTGATATTGATTCTTGAGCGCACAAGCCTTATTGGAATTCTTAAAGCGCTGGGTACAAAAAACTGGAGTATCCGGAAAATATTTCTTTATAATGCTACCTATTTAATTGGCAAAGGACTATTGTGGGGTAATATTTTTGGATTGGCTATTTGCTTGCTTCAGTTTCATTTTGGTTTGGTCAAGCTTCCCCAAGAATCCTATTATGTGCCTGTAGTTCCCATTAATATCAATGTATGGCATGTATTGCTGATCAATGCCGGCACACTTGTAGTTTGTGTTTTGATGTTGATAATCCCTTCATATATTATTACCAGGGTGTCGCCAGTAAAAGCCATCCGGTTTAATTAACCGGTATTAAAATGAATGAGTAAATAATTAAGGACCTTATTGATATGGGAAGAAGACGGAAAAGAAGGCAACCCCTTCCATTAATCGAAAAAACCGAAATACTTGATATCGGTTCTGAAGGTGTAGCTATTGCCAAATATGATGGAATGGTAGTTTTTGTTAAAAATGCTATACCTGGGGATATTGTGGATATCAAGCCCACCAAGAAAAAGAAAAATTACTTGGAAGGAAAAGCCGTAAAATTCTATAAGCGATCAAAAAAAGCTATTGAACCTTTCTGCAATCATTTCGGTATTTGTGGAGGATGCAGATGGCAAAATCTTCCTTACAAGGAGCAGCTCTTTTACAAAGAAAAGCAAGTTAAGGATAATTTTGAAAGGATAGCTAAGGTTCCATTACCAAGCATCTCTCCTATACTGCCTTCGCAAAAAACCACCTATTACCGCAATAAGATGGAGTTTTCATTTTCAAACAGGCGCTGGCTTACAAAAGATGAGGATGATGGTAAAGAAAAAAATATGAACGCATTGGGTTTTCATGTGCCTGGCTTTTTTGAAAAAATAGTGGATATCAACCATTGCTTTTTGCAAGAAGAACCTTCTAACCATATTAGGTTGGCTGTTAGAGATTTTGCCATAAATAACCACCTTGAATTTTTTGACCCGGTAAAACAAACAGGATTCCTCCGCAACCTAATTATTAGGAATACCGCCGCAGGCGAGCTGATGGTCATAGTTATTTTTAAATACAAAGACGAGGAAAAGCAAGCATTATTACTTGATCATCTTTGGCAGCAATTTCAAGAAATCACCTCGTTGAATTTTGTGATTAATGACAAAAAAAACGACAGCTTACACGACCTAACCGCTGAAAATTATAAAGGAAAGCCTTTTATTACAGAGGTGATGGATGATATGCATTTTAGGATAGCGCCTTTATCTTTTTATCAAACGAATTCATTGCAGGCACATGAATTATATAAATTAACAAGATTTTTAGCCCAAATAAAAAACACCGACATTGTTTACGATCTTTACACAGGCACAGGCACTATAGCTAATTTTGTTGCCAGTGATGCAAAAAAAGTTATTGGCATTGAATATGTAAAAAGCGCCATTGAAGATGCTAAGGAAAATGCATTGATCAATAACATTGATAACACATTTTTTTATGCTGGTGATATGGCCAAGGTTTTAACTGGTGAATTTATCCTGGAGAATGGAAAACCCGATGTAGTCATCACTGACCCGCCACGCGCTGGTATGCACCCTGGCGTTGTAGCACAGGTGCTTAACGCTGGGGCTTCACGCATTGTTTATGTTAGTTGCAACCCTGCCACTCAATCCAGGGATGTTGCGCTGTTGAGCGAAAAATATCATGTTGAGGTTATTCAACCTGTAGATATGTTTCCCCATACTCAACATGTAGAGAATGTAGTATTATTGAAGAAAAAAACGCCCTAGTTTAATAAAACCGGGGCGTTTTATATATTTCAACAAGAGTTTTATACAGCGCCTTGAGCTAACATAGCATCGGCTACTTTTACAAAACCGCCTATATTTGCGCCTTTCACATAATTGATAAATCCATCATCTTCCTTACCGAATTTTTCGCATTGGGCGTGAATATCTTTCATAATCTGGTGCAATTTGCTATCTACCTCTTCTCTTGGCCAAGACATCCTGAGAGAGTTTTGTGACATCTCAAGGCCTGAAACAGCAACACCACCTGCGTTAGCAGCTTTACCAGGGCCATAGAAGATTTTCTTTTCAAGGAATACTTCAACAGCTTCTGGGGTTGATGGCATGTTTGCTCCTTCTGAGATACAAATACAACCATTGGCAACAAGCGTTTTAGCTTCTTCCTCGTTGATCTCGTTTTGTGTAGCATTTGGCATGGCAACATCACATTTCACTGACCATGGGCGCTGTCCTGCGTGATATTCACAACTATACTTGTCAGCATATTCTTTTATGCGGCCTCTTTTAACGTTTTTAAGGTGCATAACATACGCTAGTTTTTCTTTGTCTATTCCTTCAGGATCATAGATAAAACCTGAAGAATCGGATAAAGTAACAACTTTTCCACCAAGCTCCGTTACTTTTTCAGTAGCAAACTGTGCTACGTTTCCTGACCCAGAAATAGCCACTGTTTTGCCTTTTAAAGAATCGCCTTTAGTTTTTAGCATTTCTTCTGCAAAGTAAGTAGCGCCGTAACCTGTAGCTTCAGGCCTAATCAATGATCCGCCCCATTCTCTACCTTTACCTGTAAGAACACCGGTAAATTCGTTTCGTAAACGCTTGTATTGACCAAAGAGGAAACCGATCTCTCTACCACCAACGCCAATATCTCCGGCAGGAATATCGGTATTAGGCCCAATATGCCTGAACAATTCATTCATAAAGCTTTGGCAAAAACTCATTACTTCATTGTCTGTTTTTCCCTTAGGATCAAAATCAGAACCACCTTTACCACCACCCATTGGAAGTGTTGTAAGACTATTTTTGAAAACTTGCTCAAAAGCAAGGAATTTAAGAATTCCGAGGTTTACGGTTGGGTGAAAACGAAGCCCGCCTTTGTAAGGGCCTATTGCACTGTTCATTTCTATACGAAACCCCCTGTTTACTTGTATCACACCTTTGTCATCTACCCATGGGATCCTGAATAATATTACTCTTTCAGGTTCTGCTATCCTTTCAAGAACCTTTGCTTCCTTGTATTTAGGATTTTCTTCAATAAATGGAATAAGAGATTCTGCTACTTCTCTTACCGCTTGGTGAAATTCTTCTTCTGCAGGATTCTTAGCGATAATCTTTGCCATGAATTCCTCAACCTTTTGGTCATAAAAACTGTTTGCCATAGTATTTTTCTATTTTTTAGTTAAAATTAATTTGAAAACAATATTATAAAAAATTTATTTCATAATGAAGAAAATTAAAATTTTTTTATTGTATAAAAACTCTGTATATTAGTCTGTTTTAATTATAGAACTTTTATAACAACAATAGTAATGAGAAAAGAAGACGTACACAAGCATCAAAATGATAAGTACCAGAAACTTGTAGCCGAAAATATAGAAAGGCTAAAAGAACTTGCGGCAATAAATGAAACAACAAAAATCGTTAGAGAAGGGAAACCACTTAACGAAACATTACAGAAGATAACCCTGGTATTGCCCAGGGCCTGGCAGTATCCTTCACATACCGTAGCAAGGATTATCTACCAAAACAAAAAGTTTGTAACCCCGGCTTTTGTTGAAACTAAATGGGTGCAACGCCAGCCTTTTGTGACCATTGACGGTAGGCACGGCATAATAGAAGTATTCTATACAAAATCATTTCCCGAGTATGATGAAGGGCCCTTCCTTAAAGAAGAGCGACATTTAATTAATAACCTCGCCGAGATCATTGTGGGATACCTCAATAGTGTAAAAGCCGAATCACTGATCCATAAAAAGCAACCTGAACAGGAAGAGAAAACCGAGAAGGAATCTGAAGAGGATAAAGTAAGCCGTGAATTGTTATTCAAATTCTTTAATCGCCAAAATGCTTATAGGGACATTTACCACGACCTCATGCCTTTTAAAGTTAAAGAAATCCTTGTTGTTGCAACTTTGTATGATGCTTACAGCATTGAACAGGATGGATTTTTCACAGAAAAGATTTTGGGCGAATACCATCAACTTAATTTAACATCTCTGCCGCGTGTTACAGGTGTTAGCTCGGTAAAAGAAGCACAGAAACAGCTCAAAACCAAGCATTACGACTTGGTAATTATCATGATGGGTGTTGACAAAACCATGCCTGTGAGATTAAGCCAAGAGATTAAAACCGATTTTCCTTATATTCCTGTTTACTTATTAGCCAATAATAACAAGGATATTGCATTTTTCCAGGAAGGCACAGAAAAATGCGAAACCATTGACAAAATATTTTCTTGGAATGGCGACTCTAGGATATTCTTTGCTATGGTAAAATCAGTGGAAGATATGGTAAACGTTGATAACGACACGCAACTTGGGCTTGTTGGTGTTATCCTGCTGGTAGAGGATTCTCCAAATTATTATTCCAGGTATTTGCCCATGTTGTATTCTATTGTACTTGAGCAAACCAAGCAACTTATTGAAGAAGTTAGTACCGATGAGCTTTATAAAGTTTTTAAACTAAGGGCCAGGCCAAAGATACTGTTGGCATCGAACTATGAAGAAGCTACAGATATTATTAATAAATTCAGGAATTATGTTTTATGCTTGATAACAGATATGGCATTTGACAGGAATAATGAAATGGATAAACTTGCCGGGGTAAAACTGGTGAAATATGCTCGCGAAAAGATTAAGGACTTGCCTACAATTATCCAATCTTCAAATCCTGAAAATGCCGATAGGGCTTATGAAGTTAAAGCAAGCTTCATTAATAAAAACTCAGAAACATTATTACAGGATTTTAAAAGTTTTATCACCTACTACCTGGGGTTCGGTAACTTTATATACAGGAACAGCAAAGGCCATGAAATAGCAGTTGCCCGGTCATTAAAAGAATTTGAAGCAAGGCTGGCAACGATACCCGTTGAATCATTGGTTTATCATGCAAGTAAAAACCATTTTTCTCTTTGGTTGATGGCAAGAGGCGAAATTCAAATTGCCAAGATACTTCAACCAGTGAGGGTAAAAGATTTTGAAGACCCGGAGAAAATGCGCGAATACATTATTGAAACCATTAACAAGTATCGTTATGAGCAAAATAAAGGGAAAGTTGTTCCTTACGAAGAATCTATGCTCCATGACGAAAAAAATATCCTAACACTCTCTGCTGGCTCGCTTGGCGGCAAAGGTAGGGGTTTAGCCTTTATCAATACCTTAATTTACAATATTGATATTCAAAAACTTTCACCAGGTATTCACGTTAAAACTCCCATAACCTCCATCATTGGCACAGACGAGTTTGAATATTTCATTACAAGGAATAACCTTAATAAAGTGATTTTTGAAGAATTGGATTACAAAGAAATCAAAAAAATATTTGTGAATGGCAAACTCAATAACTCTCTTATCAAGAAGCTGCGCAAACTTCTTAATGTAATACATAAACCTTTGGCTATTCGTTCATCAGGGCTTTTCGAGGACTCATTAATGCAGCCATTTGCCGGTATATTCGAAACCTATATTATCCCAAACAACCACGATAGCTTCGAGGAAAGGCTCACTCAACTTACAACGGCTATTAAGCTGGTGTATGCTTCGGTATATTCAAAAATAGCTAAAGGATATATAAAAGCTATCAATTACAGGGTAGAACAAGAAAAAATGGCTGTAGTTATTCAGGAACTCGTAGGGAAACGCTTTGGAAATTATTATTATCCACATATTAGCGGGGTTGCTCAATCGTATAACTATTATCCGGTTGGAAATATGAAGCCCAACGAAGGCTTTGCCATTACATGCCTGGGTTTGGGGAAATATGTTGTGGAAGGAGAAAAGGCATACCGCTTTAGCCCTAAACACCCAGGGGTGCAAATAAAATCACCAAAAGACCAATACAAAGATTCTCAATTGGAGTTCCTGGCGGTTGACCTTAAAAATAAAAATTTTGACCTTTTAGAGGGCGAAACAGCAGCTCTGAAAAGGCTTGACCTTGATGATGCGGAAATGCAAGGTTCACTCAAACATTGCGCATCTGTATACGATAGCGATAACGACAAGATTGAAGCCGGAATTGACAAGCCCGGCCCAAGGATTGTTAATTTTGCCAATATCCTGATGTATAATTATATTCCTTTGGCCAAAACTATTGATACCACGTTAAATATTGTTAAAGAAGCTTTCGGGTCGCCTGTTGAGATCGAATTTGCCGTTGACCTTACAAAAGATAGCGAAGGAAAGGCATCATTTTACTTGCTTCAAATTAAACCCCTTATTGGTGATGTTCAAGACTTTAATATCAATATGGATGATTTTGACAGCAAAGATATTTTGCTTTATACTCAAAAAGCTATGGGGAATGGTATTGTAAAGGGTATTACTGATGTTGTTTATGTTAACAAGGAAAGCTTTAACAAGACCCGTACTATGGAAATTGCCGATGAAATTGAAAAAATCAATAATAAACTACAAAGCGAAAACAAACAATATATCTTGATAGGCCCAGGCAGATGGGGAACACGCGACCGGTTTCTCGGCGTACCCGTGACATGGCCACAAATATGCAACGCAAAAATTATTGTTGAAACCAGCTTAGAAGGTTTTCCATTAGACGCTTCACTCGGTTCACATTTTTTTCATAATGTAACATCAATGAATGTTGGTTATTTTACTGTACATTATGAACGTTCAGACAGCTATATACGCTGGGATATCCTTGAAAAACAAAAAACGATTGAGAGTACAAATTTTGTTAAGCATATTAAGTTTAAACATCCATTAACCATAAGAATGGATGGAAAAAAAAGGCTATCACTGATTACGATGAATGAAACTGAAAAGTAAAAAGAAACCAATTATTATGCCAGCAGATCACCCAATCATTTTAAGTGAAGAGTTTTTTACATCAGATACCAAGTTTTATTTGCTAATGCAGAAACGCATTCGCAATGTTTTGCTTATATGCAGCCAATACGATGCTTTTATGCTTGAGGAGGACGGCCGCGTTGACGAGCAGATTTTTAACGAATATGTATCACTTAACTTGCGCTATCCACCGGAGTTTATCCATGCTTCAACAGCCGAAGAAGCTTTTTCTATTTTAGAAGAAGAAAGCATTGACCTGATCATCAACATGCTCAGTGTTGGCGATATGGACCCCTTTGAACTCTCAAAAAAAATCAAAGAAAAGTATGAAGACAAACCCATTGTTGTTCTCACACCTTTCTCGCGAGAAGTATCAATGAAATTGAAAAATGAAGACCTTAGCGCGATAGACTATGTTTTTTGCTGGCTAGGCCATTCAGACCTGCTGCTGGCTATTATAAAACTTATCGAGGATAAAATGAACGTAGAGCAAGATGTTGATGTAGGGGTGCAAACCATTATCCTGGTTGAAGACTCTATTAGGTTTTATTCCAGCTATTTGCCCAACATGTACAAGATCATCTTTAACCAATCCAAAGAGTTTATGACAGAAGGGCTTAACGAGCACCAAAAAACCATGAGGATGAGGGGAAGGCCAAAAATTTTACTTGCCAATAATTACGAGGATGCTGTTGAACTCTATCAAAAATACAAAAACAATCTTCTTGGGATTATTTCTGATATAAGTTATTTGCATGAAGGTAAACTAGATAAGAAAGCTGGGATAAAATACTGCAAAATGGTGCGAGAAGATGACGAACAAATGCCATTTATTTTGCAATCGTCAGATGTTGAATATGAATACCTTGCAGAAAGGATGAAGGTCGGTTTTATTAATAAACACTCCCCTTCACTTTCACTGGAACTTAGAAGCTATATGAAAAGCCATTTTTCTTTTGGCGATTTTGTGTTCAGGCTTCCCGGCAATTACCAGGAAATTGACAGGGCAGCCAATTTACAAGAGTTGCAAAATAAAATCCTTGAGATACCTGATGCTACTCTTTCTTACCATATTAGCAAGAACCACTTCTCCAAGTGGCTAACAGCCAGGGCGCTTTTTTCTATTGCCGATGTTTTTAGGCCGGTAAAGCCCGAGCAATTCAAAAATCTTGATGAGGTGAGAAAATATATTTTCGATTCTATTGCAAAATACCGCTATAGCAAAGGAAGAGGAATTATTGCAAAGTTCTATAAAGAGAAATTCGACAAGTACCTTACTTTTTCGAGGATAGGTGATGGTTCTATTGGAGGAAAAGCTAGGGGATTGGCTTTTATTGATTCATTGCTTAAAAGAAATAAGATCACGGATAAATATAAGGGTGTATTTATAACCATACCAAGAACGGTGGTGCTGAGCACAGAGATTTTTGATGAATTTATGGAGAAAAATAACCTCTACGAAATAG
This sequence comes from uncultured Bacteroidales bacterium, assembly GCA_964544705.1. Classification (GTDB taxonomy): domain Bacteria; phylum Bacteroidota; class Bacteroidia; order Bacteroidales; family CAZJDA01; genus CAZJDA01. Next base: position 12,507 of record CAZJDA010000027.1, on the reverse strand, counting down.
CCCTTTCAACAGCCACTGATGAAGATATCCTTCAAAAATTTATAAAGGCTAAACTTCCCCCTTTCCTAAAAGATGATTTAAAAACCTTTGCTACCGTTGTAAAAAACCCAATGGCAGTGCGCTCATCGAGTTTGTTGGAAGATTCTCACTACCAGCCTTTTGCAGGGATATACTCAACATACATGGTTCCTAAGACTGATAGCAATATGAACTTAATGCTTCAGCAGCTTTCAAATGCAATAAAATGTGTGTATGCCTCGGTTTTTTTCAAAGCTTCTAAAGCTTATATGGCAGCCACTTCAAACGTTATTGATGAAGAAAAAATGGGAATCATCTTACAAGAAGTCTGCGGGAAACGGTATGGAAACACATTCTACCCTACTTTTTCAGGTGTGGCTAGGTCCATCAATTTTTATCCCATCGAAATGGAAAAACCCGAAGATGGTATTGCCAGTGTTGCTTTAGGATTAGGAAAATATATTGTTGAAGGAGGACAAACCTTAAGATTTTCACCCCAGTACCCTAAAAAAATCATTCAACTTTCAAGCCCGGAGATGGCATTGCGCGATACGCAAAAATATTTTTACGCCTTAGACCTCGACTGTGATAGTTTTAAACCTTCTACTGATGACGGAATTAATATCAAAAGGATGAGGATTAAAGAAGCTGAAAAAGCAAACTCTATCAAAGATATCGCTTCAACATTTGATTTTGCCAACCATGTAATCCGCGACGGGAGCAACCATGAAGGAAAAAAAATCATTACTTTTGCTAATGTATTAAAATACAACACTTTTCCTCTTGCAGAAATTTTGAAAGATTTGCTATATATTGGGCAGAAAGAAATGAATAATCCAGTAGAAATCGAGTTTGCTGGAAATTTAAACCGTCCAAAGGAAAAGGATAAATTGTTCAATTTCTTACAAATAAGGCCAATAGTGGAAAATAAAGAAGCTTTAGAAGAAGATTTGGATAATATTGCTAAAGAGGATACCATCATTTATGCCGACTCTGCCTTAGGCAATGGTATCATTGACGGTGTTGTTGACCTAATTTACGTAAAACCTGATTCGTTTGACCCGGCAAAAAACCCGGAAATAGGTGAAAGAGTGGAAGCTATCAACGAAAAATTCATTAAAGAGAACAATAACTATGTGCTGATAGGCCCCGGGCGTTGGGGTTCTACTGACCCATGGTTGGGGATTCCCGTTAAATGGTCGCAAATATCTGCTGCAAGGGTTATTGTTGAATCCGGGTTAGAAAATTATCGCATAGACCCAAGCCAAGGGACCCACTTTTTTCAAAACCTTACCTCTTTTAGGGTGGGATATTTTACCATAAACCCATACATTAATGATGGATTTTACGATGTGAACTTCCTAAATTCCATAGATGCTATTTATGAAGATGAATTTTTGAGGCATATAAAATTCAAAGAAAACTTAACCATTAAAATTGATGGTAAAAAAACAAAAGGTGTTATTATGAAACCGGGAAAATAAAACAAGGAAGATAAAAAATCAATGCAAGATCGGTGCTGCTATGACTGGAGACAATGACAGGATAGGTGATGGGCCTGGTGATGGTTATACCACGAATGACCTGCAACCTGGTTATGATATGGGTGGTGTCCCCCAGGTGATGGCTCTTATGGAACTCAATGTTCAATTTACTAAAATGGTTCGTGGTGTATTTAGCCCATTGGCGCCCATGGTAAAAGAAGCCATTTCTCAATCCCAACCTGCTCAACCTCAAAAGGATAACAGCAATAAATTCTTAAGACCAGTCATCAGTAAATTAGGAAATTTCATAATTCATCCAAAAACAAATGATACATTGGGTTATCAAAAATCTGACTCCTTCAATGATACAATTGGCTTTGAACTTGCTCCTACTTCTGAACCAAGATATTTAAATCATAAAGGTCATTCGGGATTTATAGAAAAGTTTGGCAAAGGTTATCATGGTGATGATTGGTAAAAAAAATTAATTAAATTGAATTATAAAAATAAATTGTTATGAAAAAGCTCATTGGTTGTTTTTACATTTTAGTAATTGTGTTTTTCATGTGTTGTAGTGAAAGTAAAGACAACTCATATTATAGTGAATATTATGAAAATGATTCTTTAAAAAAGAAATGTTTTATTTCCAATAACAGGGACTCCACATGCAAAACTTATTTTGAAAATGGCAAGCTTAAATCAGAGTATTCAATCATTGATGGTGAATTGGAAGGTAAATTTTATAAATATAACATTTTTGGAGAACTTGTTAAAGATGCTATATTCTTAAATGGAGAACCTCATGGATATTGTATATTCAATACTAAAAATGGTACGGCTGACCAAAGTTTTTTTTATGAAAATGGTATACCAAAAATAGTAACTGATTACTATTATTCAAAAAACCCAAGGTATTATAAGGAGCAAACTAGTTATATTAGAGAAAAGTTTTTTAAGAAAAAGAAAATGACAATTGATTCAGCGTTCTATTTAGGTGATATAGTTTATGATAGTTTAGGCAAAGTTGTAGAAAAACTTAGTAACTACTATACAATTGATTCTAAAAATGACACTGTTAAAAAAGGAGAGGTATTTGAGGCAATAATTAGGGTTTATAATAATAACCGGGAAGAAAAACACTTCCTTTGTTTAGGAGAATTTGATGATAATTTCGATCCGATCTCAACCTTTGATACCGTTGAAATAAAAAACAAGGTATACCATTATACAGAAAAACCGAAGCAAACCGGCATTAACGAAATAAGAGGGATTATTTTAAGAAAAGGGATGAATGAAGATTACCTATACAAAACACCGGTGTATTATAATTATGTTGTAGTAGATCATTCAAAATCCGTAGCTGGTCATAAAATTAGTGCAGAAAATATCCCAGACCCAGGGCTCGTTTATGGAGATGAAAGCTGCTGGGGCGGCTGGTTTGTTCGTGAACCTATACATGAGCATCAACCTGATTATTCACAAAATTTTAAACATAGAAAAAAATATTTTGCTTTTTTATTGCCCGGATATTTTATTAAATATAATTTTGCCTTTTGAAATTTAAAGCAAGGGTTTAAATTTCATCTTGTTTTATTTATTAATTTTTTAAAACGTAGTTAAAATGAACGTAGATAAAATAATGAACGACTTGGAGAAGAAGCATCCAGGCGAATCAGAGTACTTACAAGCAGTAAGGGAAGTTTTAGAGTCTATAGAAGACCACGTGAACGAAAACCCACAGTATGAAGCAGCCGGTATTATTGACAGGTTGATTGAGCCTGACAGGGTATTTACATTCAAAGTTCCTTGGATCGACGACAATGATAACGTACATGTTAACATTGGTTACAGGGTGCAGTTCAACGGCGCTATTGGGCCTTATAAAGGCGGGCTTCGTTTTCACCCCAGCGTTACCCTTAGTGGGTTAAAATTTTTAGGCTTTGAACAAATCTTTAAAAACAGTCTCACTACTTTGCCTATGGGCGGTGGTAAAGGCGGTTCTGATTTTGACCCAAAAGGTAAATCAGACAAAGAAATCATGCGTTTCTGCCAGTCCTTTATGCTCGAACTATGGCGCGTTATTGGCCCTGACACTGATGTCCCTGCCGGTGATATTGGCGTTGGCGGTAAAGAAATCGGGTATCTCTACGGTTTTTACAAAAAACTTGCACGCGAACATACAGGCGTTCTTACAGGAAAAGGAATAAACTGGGGTGGTAGCCTCGTTCGTCCTGAAGCAACAGGATTTGGTAACGTGTATTTTGCCAATGAAATGCTGAAAACAAAAGGTGATTCTTTTGAAGGGAAAGTAGTTGCAGTTTCTGGTTTTGGTAATGTTTCTTGGGGAGCTATTACAAAAGCTACAGAATTAGGCGCAAAAGTTGTTACCATCTCAGGCCCTGACGGCTATATTTATGACCCGGAAGGTATTTCAGGAGAAAAGATCGACTATTTATTAGAGCTTAGGGGAACCAACGAAGACATTTGCAAACCATATTCTTATGAATTCCCTAACGCTAAGTTTTACGAAGGTAAAAAACCATGGGAACAAAAGGTTGATATCGCTCTTCCTTGCGCTATTCAAAACGAATTGAACGAAGAGGATGCTAAGAACCTTGTTAACAATGGTTGTATTTGTATTTCAGAAGGCGCTAATATGCCTTGTACTCCTGAAGCAATGGATGTAATCATGAACTCAAAGATACTTTATGGCCCTGGCAAAGCTGCTAATGCAGGCGGTGTATCCGTATCCGGCCTTGAAATGTCGCAAAATGCATCCAAGTTGAGTTGGACAAGGACTGAGGTAGACGAAAGGCTTAAAATTATTATGAGGGATATCCATAGTGCATGTGTTAAGCATGGTACAGAAGGCGATTATGTAAATTACGTAAAAGGGGCAAATATTGCTGGTTTCGTAAAAGTAGCCAACTCAATGCTTGACCAAGGGATCGTATAATCTATATCCAAATTCCATAAACACCAAAAGCCCTGCCTGCAAAAGCTGGTAGGGCTTTTATTTGGAACTTTTTGAAAATTTGATAGAAAAGATTTGTTTTTAAGAAGTTTTTGTTATCTTTGCAACCCAATTCACATGGCGGGGTGTAGCGTAGCCCGGTTAGCGCGCCTGCTTTGGGAGCAGGAAGTCGTAGGTTCGAATCCTACCACCCCGACACCCTCTTTTTATATTTATGGCGATGGTTCCGTAGCTCAGCTGGATAGAGCAACGGCCTTCTAAGCCGTAGGTCACAGGTTCGAATCCTGTCGGAATCACGATAAAATTACTAAAACCCTGTTAAACAATTTGTTAAGCAGGGTTTTTTTATTTGGTTGTTAACATGTACAAATTTCCCACCTGGGCTTTCAAATTCATATTTTGGGTCTAACAACGTTAGGTAGGCATCTTCATAAACTAAAAATTGTTCCCTGAACTTTTTATCAATAAATCAAATTCGGATCATCTGCTAAAGGAAAATTTTCTTTAACTAAAGCCTAAGCGGCTTAAATGATGAATTTCGTGATACATAATCCAATTGTTTACATCTTTTTGTACCCCGGTTTTGAATATGGCCTTGGTTATAAGTTAGAGAACTTGATATATCTACAACTTTTAAATTCGGGCTATACCATTTACACCGGCGTGATGCGTGATAAGGAGATTGATTTTGTAGCTTCGAAAAACAACCGAGTCATTTATTTGCAGGTTGCCTATTTGCTTATTGATGAAAAAACCATTGAACGTGAATTTGGCGAATTAGAAAGGATACCTGATAATTACGAAAAATTCGTAATCTCATTAGATGACCTTTCATTGCAAAACTATAAGGGCATAAAACATGTGTTAGCCTGGCAATTGAACGATATACTTTAATAAGCTTAATAAATGCACCACAAAGCGCACAAAGCACACGGAGAATTAACAAGAAAAAAAATGAACATTCTTCACATCATACCCAATTTGCGAAAAGGCGGTGCCGAACGGTTGGTGCTCGATATTTGTAATGCCCTGCAGCGACATGAAGATGTAACGGTTAAGCTCATTACTTTTTCGGAGTTAAACAAGTACACTTTTTCCTAGTAAATTCCTGCGTAATCCAACATTTTTTATTTACCGGTTGACACTCTTTATAAAAAACCTTATTCCTATTTGTTCAACCTTAGTAACAATAAGATTAACTTGCAATTTTCAACCATATTACCTTAATCAATAAACAATTTCCCCGCTATCCATAATAATAAGATTTAGTCAAATACCATTGAATTTCCAGTGTCATGAAGATAAACTACTGGATAGAACACTGATGACAAGGGTTAAAGCGTTATGCTGCATAAGAAAAATACTCTCAATCAAAATTAAATTGAAAAAATATTTGATAAAATCAAAATAAGTACTTATATTAGTACTTATTTAATAACTTATAAATATTATAACAATGATTGCTGCAAATTTCACAGAATTTAGGACGCAACTAAAAAAGTTTCTTGACAATGTTGAAAACAATAACGAAACCTTAATTATAAAACGGAAATCCGGGAAAGGGACTGTTTTGATTTCTTTGGACGAATATAACTCAATAATGGAAACAGTTCATTTATTGAGTTCCAAAGCGAATGCCGACAGACTTTATGAATCAATTGAGCAAATCAAAAATGGAAAGACAGTAAAACATGATTTAATCGAGAAATGATAAAAATTACCTTTTCAAAAAATTCATGGGAAGACTATGTTTCATGGCAGAAAGAAGATAAAAAAATATTGAAGAAAATCAATCAATTGATCAAAGACATTCAGCGTACTCCTTTTCACGGACTTGGAAATCCAGAACCTCTTAAATATGATTTATCGGGTTTATGGCCGCGACGAATTGATCGAGAACACAGACTTGTATACCAAGTTATGGACCAGGAGATCTTGATTTATAGTTGTAAATATCATTATGACAAATAATTACCCAGCACACACATTGGCTCATAGGGCATGCCGCAGGTATTGGACATCAAGACATGAAATTGTAAATTTGAACAGGGTGAAAATCAACACGCATAAAGGTAAAAATGCGGCACGCACCATAGCCACTAGCCGATAACCACAAGTTTTATCCTCGCCAGGTCTCTGTAACCACTTATTAATCGTTTCCTGTTAATCCATCATGGCAAAACTTTGCGGAACTTCCTGGTTTATCGGTTGTCCTAATATCCGTAAAAGCTCGGGGTTGACTGCTGATTTGTATAACATCTGAATGCATTTAATGGCCTATTAACTTTACTCTACAATCTACCATTCTACCAAATAATATCCTCCAGTCCTTTTACTTCCTTTAAATTCTATTTTATTTTCCGTTTTTAAATGCTTAATCCATCTTTCCAAAGTTTTTGCCGGCACCTTCAAATCATTCTCAATATGAGATACTCTTTTCCCGGGATTTGATTTTATGTAATTATAAAGCAAATTTATTCCCTCATTTATTCCCTCATTTATTCCCTCATTTATTCCCTCATTTCTTTTAAAAATAACTGTGAAAAATTCATTGAACTCAAAAACAGGTTCTTCATTGTTGTTTTCTTTGCAATAGGTTCTTATCTTATTAATCCCTGTACCGAGATTTTCGACTAAATCACATCTCTGTAGTAATCCTGTAATTAGCGGATTCCGTCTAACTGCTTTTTTACCGAATAATTCACGGGTAAGTCCTTTGGGCAATCCTCCCGGGTTGCTTATTTCTAATCTGTCATCGAATATCTCTATACTTATATGACTACCATCTGCAAAATAATCTCTATGTGCAACCGCATTAACAATAGCTTCTCTTATTGCAAGTGCAGGAATTTCGTAAATTTCTTCTCTCCGGCTTTCGCCAGTCATTTTATATTTTACTTTTAATGCCTGCTTAACAAACTGTAAGGCATTATCTATATTTGTAATTATATCTTCTGTATAATCTTTACGGTTAATAACATTTATTCGTTCTAATCCTTCAAAAACAACACATGTTATTGTTGCCTGTTCTATCAAAGAAAAAATAGAATCACTAAAGAAAAGAACACCGGCATTGTTCATTTTTAAATCTTTCTCGTCATATTTTGCAACATTTAAATTTTCCAGCAAAGTATAATCATCTATATTTGCAGATATACCTGAAAGCCTGAGAAAGCCGGCTAATTTTTTTGGGTTAAAATGTTTTTTGAAGGCATAGTGTCTATGAAATTGCTCTTCAAATCTAACTCTTCCTTCGGTTTGAATAAAGTCAATTATTTGTTCCCTGCTCATTTTCTGAGAATTGGCGCCAATTCTCAGAAAAAAACCTTCTTTAGTTTGATAGGGTTTATTTATGCCTTCCGGTATTTCAATAATTAAAAGATTATTAAACTCAGTAAGCTGAATATCAATAGCAGGTTGAATATTACGACTGATGTCAATTATTTTAGATTTTAGTTTATTGGTAATATTTATACCAATAGCTTTGTTATTATCATCAACGCCGAGAAACACCTTCCCCCCTGATGAGTTTGCAAATGCAACGATTTCTTTAGATAAACCTTTGTCAATATTTGACTTAAACTCAACAAAGTATCCTTCACCTTTTTCTAATATGAAATCTAACTCTTCCTTTTTCAATTTGAAATTCTTGTATTATTGTAAATAACAAAGTTAAATAAATACATGGAAAAATAAACATTTTCCATTTACCGGTTGACACTCTTTATGAAAAAACCTTATTCCTATTTGTTCAACCTTAGTAACAATAAGATTAACCTGCAACTTTCAACCTTATTACCTTATTCAATAAATAGTTTCCCCGCTATCCATAATGAAAAGTTAAGTCAAATATCATTGAATTTCCAGTATCATGAAGATAAACTACTTGATGGAACACTGATGACGCTGATTAAACTGATTAGCGCAGGTTTTTACCCGGTTTTTTTATGGCAAATGCCTTTAACGAATCTCCAATTCCCCATAATGACAATTGTTGATTGATAACGCTTTTGAGCAATTGTTTGCTTTTATTTTTCTCAAATGATTCCCGGATTTTTTCATCGCTCGATGTTGAAGATATGTATTTTTCTTTTGAAGTACCTTTGCTTGTTTTCAGGCGTGTAATACTTAGACCATGAGCGTGGATGTATTTTTTCTTAAACCCGGATGTTTTTAATGCATAGTTTAGCGAATGGCGCGTAAAATAACTTAAATGCTCAGGATAGCTAATGACATTCCATTTGGCCCCAAGATGCCTGCGCAGTATCGAATTAAAATTGGGCGTGGTTAAATAAAACCCGCCGCCCGGACGCAAAAAATGCTGCGCTGTATTTAAAAGCTCTATTGGAAAAGCGATGTGTTCGATCACTTCAAAAGCTGTAATGATGTCGAAATGTACAGAAGGAAACATATTGGCATTCAAATCGCCTTTATGCATTTTGATGCCTTTCGATTCACAAATTTTAATGGCCTCATCGGTATATTCTGTGCCATAAACTTCCCAACCCCGTTTTTTTGCTACTTCTAAAAAATAGCCAATTCCACAACCTATATCAAGAATCCTGTTGGTTTTCCGATAAGGTTCAAATTGGTCTAACAACTCATTGTAGCGCTTCACTGTAATTGGGGAGAGGTAATCATTGCGGCCATAGCCTTCGTAATGGCTCTCTAAAGCTTGATGGGAAGGGATTTGGAAAGAGAATACAAGGGAACATAAAGAGCATTTAGTTAAATGGTGATTATGATAATTCTTAAGATTTTTGAGCCGACCAGATCCACAGATAGGACAAATGTTATGAATATTTTTTTCCATAAACTATTTTTTTAGTAAACTCTTTAATTTTCCAAAACTTTTAAACAATATATATGAAACGGTATTTTTGAATGAGGCATTTCCAACTTTCCAATTATAATATGTCTCAATCAAATGGCCTATTCTCCGTTCTTTTGGGTTTAACCCCTGCCCTGAACCATTCCCGGGGACTATAAATCTTAAAAACCTGACGAACATAAACGGGACGCGGATTTTTTTGTTTTTGAGACTTTTTTCAATATCCTTAAGTCTAAAAAGCACTTGCTCATAGTGCTCATAATTGTTCTTATTATGCTCTAATATTTTATAAGATTCCTGTAGAATCTGCTGTGCATCCTCATCTTTAATCAGGCCTTTGTATACAAATATGTTTTCGTCAAAAAGATGAAAGCCTTTAACTATATGAAAACCAATCCTTACATTCAAGTCAATTGCATATTTTAAAGCATCGGGGAGATTTGTAAAATTTGTTTTCATTACCACATAAGCCAGCGAAATTCCCCACTCATATCCATCTTTTTTAAGGTCATTTGCCCTTTTAACAATTCGATGTACATTTTCATTAACCGATTCCCAGTTGCCTTTACGTCGAATAATTTCATAGATGTTTTTTTCAGTAGCATCAATTGAAATCTGCATCCACATTTTTTTGAATTTTTCAATTCGTTGAATCATTGTATCATTCAAAAATGATCCGTTTGTTATGAAACCAATGGTCGAACCTTCAGCTTGTTCATAATTATCTATAAAATGAAGATCCATTTTGTTCATAAAAACCTCGCCACCCATAAGGGCAAGGGTTCTGGCATATTGGGATATATCCAGCAGTTTTGACACGGCATTATCGGGAATAAAGGTATAGGGTGGCTTAAATTCGTAGTAACACATTTTACACCTGAGGTTGCAGTTATCTGAAAACTCAAGCGAAAGATAAAAGGGATAATGATTTACTTCTTTAATTCCATTTTTAAAGTTGTCTTTTCCTTTCTCTTCGTTTTCAATAATTACACTTGAACCAGGTTTTGTTTTCGGCCAGGGATAGCCTCTTCCGGTTCTTAATCCTTCACAGTTTGGGTTGCAATAGGCCCCATCGAAATCTCCTTCTGATATCTTTTTTCGAACTTGTTTATACAAATTTCCGTTCCATATTTCCTCAATGGTTTGTGTTTTTAAATTGCCTAGTTTGGTGAGATTTGTACTGCAACAGTGTTTTACATCGCCATTGGGCGAAATATACATGCTTGTCCAGGGCAAATGACATGGAGTTCTTTTTTTTGCTACTTTGGATGTCATAATTGTTTATTTACTTTTGATATTTAACAAAACCTTTGCAAGTTTTTCAACCTGATGCTTTCTTGTAAATTCTTCAAGATTAATGGAATTGCAGGGTAATAAACCTTTTAAGGTAAACTCTTCGTAAAGTGCTTCCAAAACCAATTTTAATTCCGATTGGTTTTCTATAAGATAGCCCGATTTAGTATATTCGATTATATCAGTCTGTCTCATGTTGTGTTTAATACTTTCATCTTTAAATGGGAAATGCTTTTTTTTAAGTTGATTTGCATTTGTATCATTCGTATAGCATAAAAGAATTCGTTGCTTAGCTGCCAAATAATCAAAAATTTTTGTCCCCGTAATGGAATAATCATTAAACAAAAGCAACAAATCCTGACATTTAAGAACGGGGATTAACTCCTGGTTAGGAATTTTATTGGTAAAAAAAACCTGCCCCTTTAGTGCATGAAATTCTTTGTCAATTAATTGTGCAATATACTCCCCCTTACCAGTACCAATGAAACTAAGCTTTATTTTTGCATTTGGATTTGAGGCTAAGAAGTTGTGAAGTTTAAATAAAACACTTTCTAATGGATGCCAGGGATAAATAGACCCTGCAAATGCTATTTTAAGCGTATTACTGTCTTTATTATGGCAGGGTTCATATTCCATAGAATGGAATCCATTGGGTATTATAAAAATCTTTCTTCTAACTATTAATTCACTAATTTGGTGTTTAAAAAACTCAGAAACAGTCGTTATGGCAAACACGTTATTCAAATACTTTACTTCAAAAAATGAATTCCATGCTTTTAATAAAATGTTTTTACTTCTCGAAGCACTCTGCGACCAGGGATCACGATAATCAGCAAACCATGGAGTTTTATTCATTTTTGCCAGCGCAGAGGCATATTTAAAAAGAATAAAGGGTTCGCCCGTAGCAATAATTGCATCAACCTTATGGTTTTTTAAAAAGGATTTTGCTCCACGGTATAGACCTGCCTTGGTTCCCACAAAAAACAGAAACTGCATAAATTCATACCAGGCGGTTATTGCTTTGCGAAAAAAACGAAACCGTCTTTCACCATAACGCAGCATAATTCTGTTGGCCCAATTGGGTTTGTAAGGTGTACGTATAATGGTTCCGGTATCGCTCTCTTCAATAATGGCTTCATCGCTTTCACCCGGAGCAATGTAGTCCAGATGGTTTCCGTATTTATTTCCCCACTGTCGTGTAATCACTATAGGATAAATACCAAATTCGTGAAAATATTTATACCACGAATAAGGCCGCAAGCCACCAACAGAAACATAAGGAGGAAAATCGTATGCAAGTATGAGAACTTTTTTCAAAACCATTAACTTTGTGCAAAAATAATAAAATCCTATGTCTAACATACTATTTTTTTTTGCCAGCTGCTATCCTTTTGGAACCGGCGAAACCTTTATCGAAAACGAAATTGAATATCTTACAAACGCATTTGAAAAGGTAGTAATTGTTTCGAACAATACGGAAAACGAACAAACACGGCATGTACCAAATAATGTAGACTTGGTACGCAAAGACTATGAATTATCGAAACAACATAAGATACTTGCTGTTAAAACCATTTTCAGCTCCGAATTTTGGAAGGAATTAAAGACTATACGCACCATTTATAAACGACCACTCAATACAATCATTTTAAACACCATGCTGCAAAGCTGGCACAAAGCAAAATGCTGGCAACCATTTATAAATAAACTTGTAAACAAACACACCCATACCCACGACCGGGTGTTTTTATATTCTTATTGGAACAATGATATAGCATTGGCCTTAGCGCAATATCGAAAAAAGAATATTGACTGTAAGGCGGTTACACGAATGCATGGATGGGATGTATACTTTGAAGCCAATGAAAGTAATTATTTACCTTTTCGTAAGTATATTTTCAAAAACC
>CAZJDA010000026.1:0-57768 GCA_964544705.1 uncultured Bacteroidales bacterium | reverse complement strand
AGCCAAACCTATGAAATCTTCTATAGACTTTCCAACCATATTATGCCCCAAAACTTCAATTTTATTGATTATCGAAATATTAAACTGTTCGTCAATAACACCAGATACAAAGGAATAAGCTTTTTCGGGCAATAAATCGCCGGAATATTCAATAAGTATGTTTGAATCGATTAAATATCCCTTTCCCATTCTTTTCGGCTTTCTTCAATACTGTTTAACATGGCTTTAGCTGTCTCTTTTGAGATACAGCCCCTGAAATCAGAAGGTTTACGTTTTTTTTCATTTTCCTGTTCTTCTACTGGCAAAACAATTACTTCCACTTTACCATTGTTGAATTTATCCGGTAGGAGTATATTTAAGGTACGGTTTTTTATCTCAACTATTTCTCTATGCGCTTCCATGGTTTTGAAGTTTTAATGACCAATACAACACCTATAGGTAAAAAACAATTTTATAATGTCTTACAAATATATAACATATTATTTATTTTTGAAAGTTATATCGGTATTTCATGTTTGCAGATATATTGCCATAACAAGAAACCAACAACGCTGTTGGGTTAAATAACTTCCAGGTTTTTTTGGCCAGTAATCTACCACCGCGGCCTTCAAACGTTATGATTACAAAACAAGGTGCAAAAAATTTAGGAAGGGTTACCCGCAGGCAAAATTTTATTTACAATAGCAAAAAGCAGTTAACAAACCCATAAAACACAAAAGAAATGCAGAATTGTTAGCTATCCAAGCGCGTCGGCCCGGAAAAAAGGCGGGGCCAGGGCTGGCCTTGCGCGTGGAAGCTTCATTTTTCCTTGGCTTTTTTGTTTCTTTTTGTACCGTGTCCGACTTTTATAGGCGAATATCCCCGATTTGGAAATTGTTGGTTTTCACCGAATAGCTATGTTGAAAGGCATACAATTTCTTTGTCCCCGACACTTTTTGTACGGGCAGGCAGTGAGCGAGAAGCTTTAGCTCGTGACCGAAGAGAATAATCGCTCAATTTGGGTTATAATAAAAACATCATAGAGACTCCACGTTTGTCAACATTTCACAATACACGAAATGAGATTCATACGAAATATTGTCAGTAGGCGAAGCCTCTCTATCGAAGAAATTTATAAGCTAATAACTACCTCCAATAATGAGCCATAAATTGCTCTCTGCAGCTATAACTTTAACGTAGTTCCATTGATTATTTAAGTCAACGTATGTATTACCGTCTATGGAATCTCCTGAAGATCCATTAACTTCAAGGCGTACAGATTTATTGCTAATATTTTTTACAATATATTCTCTTCCTATGCATGTAGCAGCATCTGGTAATGTATAATCAAGTTGCACATCAGTATAAACGATATAATCGTCTTTATCGAGTGGGATAGCAGCTTTGGACGTTTTCTTTTCAACCTTATGTGATTCTGAAGTATTAACGTGAAACCCTGAATTGGGGTTATCGGTGCCTACAGCAAGGTGGCCATTCACGGCAATATCTCCTCCTCCAAGACCAGAAGGATCGTAAGAGCCTGTAGCAATATTATAAAACGATGCTCCACCGGAACCATTTTGTTCAAAATCTCCGGCAACATACATGTCATTCCCGTTTAAGGAGATAATATCAGGGGTTTTACCACCTATCATGAGGTTGTCAGTGATAAAAGCATTGCCTGCAACATGGAGTTTTTCAGATGGGCTTTTGGTTCCAATACCAAAGTCACCGTCTCCAGCGTACCATGAATTGGAGCCTGTGGCCAATTGGATATCATCATTTGAACTGCCATCGTAAATTGTCATGTATGAATAACCGCCTGTCTCATAGCCAAAATCCAGTTTTTGCCAAGAATCTCCGCTGGTTATGTAGAACCTGCCGTCAACCCGTGTATTCCCATTTACATCGAGTTTATAGGATGGATTTGTGTAGCCGATGCCCACTTTTCCATCAGATAAAAATGCCATGTGTGTATCCCAGGTTATAGAATTACCTGCTGTTCCACTTCCAGCATATTTAAATTCCATGTATGGGTCTCCGTTTACGCTAACATCCCACATCCAGGCAGGTTCGGATGAAACGAGGTACTTGTTTGATCCACCGCCGGTAGTAGAGTTCCAGTAATGTTGAATTCTGCCAGAGCCGTCTTGTGTAGAGATAATATAATCTGATGTAGAGCCTGTCATCCTCAAGGACTCATAAGGGCTGCTATACCCTGTGCCGTTTGGCGCATCGCCAACACCACGGAGAATAACACCGCCGTTAACATCCAGTTTATCGGAAGGGCTTGAAGTTCCTATGCCCACATTGCCGGAGTTGGCCGCATATATATCATTGCCGGAGATTGTCCAGTCAGAATCACCTGAACTACCGCCAGAGATAGTTCCTGTAGCATAAATATCGCCGTTAACGTAAAGCTCATGAGTACTGCTGGGTGGCGCTAAAATTCCAACGTTTGCATTGAAGCGCAATTCATTTGTGAAAAAATCACCATAGATTAAAGCAGCTCCTGCCGATGTTCCCCAGGATTCAATGTAAAGTTTATTTGAAACAGAATTTTCAAAGACACCGGCTGATTTACCTATGAAAACATTCTTTGAACCGCCAGCATTGTTGCAGCCTGCATAAGCGCCAATATATACATTGTCGGCGCCTGTCTCAATCTCTCCGGCTTGGGCGCCAATAAATACATTTTCATCATTATTTGCTTCAGTGCCACTATTAAACCCAATAATTACATTTTTTTTAATATTTGAGCTTATATTGTGCGCAGCTCCAGCTCCCATAAATGTGTTATAAGCTCCATAAATCCCGGCAGTTTCACTTTCGTTGTATCCTGCTTGGTAGCCAACAATAGTATTTTGTGAGTTGGAAGTGTTATATCTCCCTGCATCTCTTCCAATACAAACACTTTTACTTCCTGTTCCATTTTTATTCCCGGAATAAGCTCCTAAATAGGTATTATCGCTTGAGAAACTATTTGCTCCTGATTGGAAACCGATGTAGACGTTTTCATCCCCAGAGTTATATTGAGTTTCATTGGTTTGATTTGGCCAAGCGCCAGCATCATAGCCAATATAAACATTATGGTCGCCAGCGGCATTATGTCCAGCTCTTCTACCCATAAAAATATTTCCAACTCCACCCTCAGCAAATCTTCCTGCTTCTATACCAACATATACACTCTGCGCCCCATTCACGTCATGGTATCCGGCTTCATAACCTACAAATGTATTATAAGCAGTAACCGACTCCATTCCTGCGCTTGCGCCCACAAAAACATTCGCTTCTATGTGTGAACCCAACTTTCCTGCTTTATCACCAATAAAAACATTCCTGTTACCATCTTGGTTATTCATGCCTGCTTGATAACCCAACGTTACGTTATTTGAACCGGTTGTGTTATTTAACCCGTTTTCAAACCCTACAAAGGAGTTAAATTGTCCTGTTGTAGTATTTGAACCGGCTTTGTGCCCAATAAAATAATTATCCGGTGTCATATCCATAAAATTATTCAAAGATCCTTTAGCGGCCGACCTGCCACTCACCGCAAACCCACCGATATTTCCTTTGGTAGCACTGGAATCCACGTAAATGCGAGTGCTGTCGGGTGTTGTTACTAAAATATCTTCCAATACATACCCGGCTTTGGTAGCATTGCGGCCACTCACCGCAAACCCACCAATATTGCCTTTAGCATCTTTTGCAACACCTTTGGCAGCGCTCCTGCCACTTACCGCGAAACCACCGATGTTTCCTTTGGCGGTTTTATCTACAAATACATGAGTTTTTGCCGGTGTAACCTGGAGAAAATCATTCAATTCACTTTTGGCAGCGCTTCTGCCACTCACTGCAAAACCGCCGATGTTGCCTTTAGTCCCGTTTTCATTGATATACACCCTTGTGCTATCGTAGTTTGAGACAAAAACGTTATCAATGGTGTTTTTCGTGGCGTTTCTTCCGCTTACGGCAAAGCCACCTATGTTTCCTTTTGTTAAAGTTGTATCGAATAAAATCTGTGTCCTGGAGGGAGTAACTTCCAAATAATTGTCGAAAGTACTTTTTGTAGCGCTCCTGCCGCTAACTGCAAATCCACCAATATTCCCTTTGGCGCTTTCCTTCACATATACCCTCACGCTGTCCGGGGTAACTCTTAGGTATTCTGAGGTTGCTTTTGTAGCGCTGCGCCCGCTTACGGCAAAGCCACCTATATTTCCTTTACCGCTTTCTTTTACATATACTCTTACGCTATCAGGGGTAACTTGGAAATAGTCGGAAACAACTTTTGTAGCATTTCTTCCGCTCACTGCAAAACCGCCAATGTTTCCTTTGCTGTTTTCATCGGTAAACACGCGCACACCATTGGGGTATACGGCAAAAACAGGCTCACCGGCATGATTTTTTACTTCAAACAAGGGATCGTCATCCCCTATGGATTGATCGGCCTTCACTTCCAATTTCCCGGTAGGGGTGTATGTGCCAATTCCAAAATGGGCTAAAGAATCGTTAAGGTAGACCAAGGTATCTTCCTGGGTTGCCCATAAACCATCGGGATTGCCTGCGTTAAGGACAATCCATCCCGAGCCAGTGTAATAGTTAAATTTGTTTTCATCGGTATTAAAAACCAGTAACCCGGTTGCAGGTTCACTGATCCCCGAGATTTGCGCTTGTGTGAGCCTGGGGACAAGAAATCCCTTGCTTTCAGAGTACACATCAAGCATGGCGCTCGATTCGGGGTTATACAAAGTATCGTCTGATACAGAAACATTTTGGCTCATCCCATAAAAAGGTAGAATGAGAACTGCGGATAAAATAAGGAATAGTTTTTTCATAACAGGGTCATTTTGGGTTTGAAATTAATGAATACATGTCTTTAGGCTAATACCGAATACTATTTATTATTCAAGATAGCAATTGGTTATAAACAGCCAAAAAGCAGTATTCTTTGTGCCGATATGCGTTCAAAGATATAATTCCAGTTCATTTCAATGCTTGAATTATTTTGAACCACATTCGGCATGATACCAACTCAGCATTCAAATTCTACTTTGTATCTTTTAATGCAACTTGATATTAACTATCAAAATTACAAAAAGTTATATAAAAAACCAACCGGGAAAATCCCTGGAAATGCTATGGGGGATTTTCCCGGTTGTGAATTCATTACCTTTCCAAATATTCATGCTTTAGGAGCGATAACTGACTGAAGCAGTATAACTTATTATAAGGATTAGGCCCAAATTATTTTTATTTATTCAATGACTTCTCTATTTTTTCCAATCTATTTAAGATGTTTGCATTACTCTCTTTTAAAGATTGATTCTCTTCTTGGAGTTGGGAAATTTTGCTTTTTAATGCATTGATTTGCTCTTGTTGCTCGTAGTTGGCTTTATAATTGAATGTTGTCATTTCGTCTGATAAAATGAAACTGCCTTCTCCTCTCAGTGCAATAGGTAAGGATTGGGGATCAAGATTTCCTGTTCCATCTTTTAGGGAAATTGGTTTGTGCTTCATGATCTCAGAAGTAACATCAATATTGGAAAAAGATTTTGATTTATTATGTGCAGTGTAATAATATAAATGATTCCATGCGCTGGTACTCGTTCCAAGATCGCCTCCTTGATTGGTAACAGGAATAATGTTTCCATCAACTTGTAGTTTTGCGTCTGGATTGGTTGTTCCAATTCCCACATTCCCAGTATTCTTCTGGAATGTTATGTAATCACTAGCATCATTTCTAAAAACGAAATCATCATTTGGGTTCATATATAAATACCAATTCTCGGAGGAGGTTCCTGATGTTTCTATTCTTATCCCATCTTGATGAGATGTTCCAGAAGCTTTAATGTGAAGTTTGGTACTTGGAGCTGTCACTCCAAGTCCAATATTTCCATCATGCGATACAAAAGAATTAATTCCACCCTCATAAATAAAGAAATAATCATCCAGGGCTTGCCACCCAAATGAAGCCTTAAACGCTCCATTTTCATGATAAGCAAAGGTATAAGTATCTGTACCGCTGGCACCATCAGCTCCATCTAAAACAATACTGGGGTTACCTGTATTTGATTCTACTTTGAAAGTGGCATCAGCACTTTGATAAAGGTGCAGATCTGATGAAGGATTTATTATACCAATACCAACATTTCCACCTTGTTCATCATCGGTAACGGTAAATGCATAATCAGAGCCGTCATATATATAGAAATTTCCGGTACCATTTAAATAATGCCTTAAATAATAGTTGCCGTTATAAATTGTAGTGCTTGAGTTAAGGCTTCCACCAAGTTCAACCTGGCTTTCTGAAAGGGATAATCCATTTCCGGCTGTTACACCACCAGTAGAAATCGTTGTCCAAGAGGCTGCATCCGTGCCGTTGGTAACCAATACCTGGCCACTTAATCCGTTGCTTGTGGGCATATCATACGTACCACTAATATTTAATGTACCGTTTATGGTGAGAATTTCTGTATCAAAATCACCATAAATTAAAGGAGTTGCATCACTGGAGTTATCTATAAACAATTTATTAGACCCTGTATAATTAGCCCCTGCCATATAACCCAACATGACGTTTCCTGAACTTGTATTGTGTATCAAACTTCTCCCTGCTTTATATCCTACAAGCACATTATTGGTTCCAATGCCATTCCACCCGCTTTCAAATCCTACACAAACATTCCTGGATATTGCATTCGTACCGTCGGTAGCGCCGCCAAAATTATAACCGGCTTTGAGCCCAACAAAAACATTTTCTTCTCCAGCTTCGGTTTTTGACCCGGAATGATTCCCTATTTGAACATTGGAATTTCCGCCTGTTTTATTTTCCCCCGATTGGGCGCCTAACATTACATTCCAATTTCCTGAAGTCATCCTATAGCCCGTTGATTTACCAACAAAGGTATTGTAAACTCCTGAGGGGATATCCCTACCAGACTGTTCGCCTATATAAACATTGGACTGTCCGGTTTCGCTTTGAAGCCCTGCTTGATAACCGATAAATACCTGGTAGTTGCCATCATAAGCGGTGCCATCACCAACATTATCCCTTCCTGCTTCAAAACCAATAAAAACGTTGTGTTTTCCTTCTTCGTTGTATAAACCGGCTTCATTACCCATAAAAACATTCTTCTCTCCGCCAATGATACGCCTACCTGCCTGTTCTCCAATAATAACATTGTATCCTCCTGTAACACCGGTTCCTTCAAAGCCTTCACCGGCTAAGTGGCCAATGAATACATTATCAATGGCTGATTTGATATTGCTTCCTGCTCCATCTCCCAGTATCACATTTCTTTGGCATATTCCTGTATAACTATCATTTCCTTGGCCGGCAGTATTTCCCATGTAAATGTTATTGTCACCTGCAAAATGATACCTACCTGCATCTACACCCATAAAGACGTTGTTATCTCCAGCATTGGCGTCAGCACCTGCATGGTCTCCTATAAAAACGTTATTATCATAGTCTGAAAGGTCGTATCCGGCGCCATTGCCTATAAAAACATTTGACCAACCACTTCCATTACTATATCCTGAATTATTGCCTAAGAAAACATTGTTTAATCCTGAAGTAGTTTGGAAGCCAGACAGGTCTCCTAGCATCACGTTGTTAGAACCTGTGGTATTTCCATGGCCTGCTTTGTTACCAATAATAATGTTATAAATTCCGGTTCTATTACTATACCCGGATTGATTCCCGATAAAGACGTTGGCAACACCTTTTTCTCCGGCAACGTCGCCATAGCCGGCTTGGTATCCCATGTAGATATTATTATTATGTTGACCCGGGTTAAATTCAGTATCCTCTGTATGGTAAAATCCGGCTTGCCTTCCCAGGAAAATATTATCGCTGTTGTTGGTGTTGTTTTTCCCGGCTTCGCTGCCAATGCTGATGTTGTTCCCGGCTGTTGTTACATTATAACCGGCTTGGTAACCTAATAAAACGTTGTCTGATCCTGTGGTAACATTATAACCTGCCTCGTTACCGAGGAAAACATTGAATTGGCCGCTGGCGCTGTTATACCCGGTTGCGTTGCCAATAAAAACATTGTTTGACCCGGAGGTATCGGAAACCCCACTTTGATAACCGAGAAACAGGTTGTAAAGTCCTGATGTAACGGATTTACCGGCCTCATGTCCGATAAAATAATTGTCTGGGGTAATGTCCATGAATTGCGTTGTGGTGGCTTTGGAAGCTGATCTACCGCTCACGGCAAAACCGCCGATGTTTCCTTTTGTAGATTCATTTACATACACGCGTGTACTATCCGGCGTAACCCTGAGGAATTCGTCGTAAGCTCCTTTGCTTGCACTGCGGCCACTCACGGCAAAACCACCGATGTTTCCTTTTAAGGTTTCGTTGAGGTAAATACGAGTACTATCGGTGGTAACACGGAGGTATTCCCTTGTTCCTTTTGAGGCGCTACGGCCACTGACGGCAAATCCACCTATATTTCCCTTGGTAGTTTCATCGAAATTGATCTGCACCCCTGATGGGAAAACGGCAAATACCGTGTCGCCGGTTTTGTTAATAACTTGGAAAAGCGGGTCGCCGTCAGCTGCTGTTGAATTGGCTTTTACTTCCAGTGCGCTTAACGGGTTGGTTTTATTAATACCTACTTTAAAATCATCGGTAAGATAAATGTTGTTGCCATCCCTTTTCCATGAATCGCTGGCATTTCCATGGGAAAGGTTTGTCCAGCCGAAACCGTTATAGAAGAAAAAAGATGATGAATCGGTATCAAACACCAACAGGCCTGTTGCCGGTTGGTAAATGTTGTTTCTTTGCGTGGTTGTAACGCGCGGAACAAGCATCCCTTTGGTGGTGGATTTTACATCAAGCATGGCCGATGTGTCGGCATTGTAATTTTGGTCGTCTGTTACAGTAACGTTTTGAGCATAAATAGCCACTGAAAAACAAAATAATACGAAAATGATAAGTGCTTTTTTCATGGTTTCAAAATTTTGGAGATTTCATTTTAAACAACAAATATATAAAATTTATATGAGTTAAACATTTTTTAATGGAAAAATTTGTTATTTTGATGTTTATTTAGACAATATTTAGAATGTGTCTGCAAAATATTAGATGTATTTTTTTTATATGGCCATTCATAAGTCATATCATAATATAGATATAACAAGAAGTGTACACCTGGTTTAACTCAGAAAATTATCTTCGATAAGGACAACGCCTCTGTGTAGCTATGGCGGAGCAGGGCATCGACTTTCATGAATTCTCTATTATTAAGAAGTACCAACGAGTTTGGGGGAAAATTACATAATTCTAGTTTGACAGAATTACCAATTATCTTTTATGCATCTCACAGAAAAAGCTTCTGCAGGTGCGGTTGTATATGTGGTTGGGTATCCTAATCCTTCTTCTCCATTCAAGTGATAGGATGCTGCAACATTGCTACCAACTCCCCATCCCCACCAACGTCCAGATGAACCTTTATCTAAATATAGCCATGTTCCTCCATCATCAAAAGCATATCCTCCTGGCCTGCCACTAAAACCGGATTGGTTAGTTACATTTATCATTAAATTAAGCCAGGAAGAACTGGGTTCAATCATTTTTTCACCAACGCTAGTAAGATTGTTCGAATAATCTATACCTCCAAGAAAAGTGAAAAGATCTTCCCAATCGTATTCGTCGGGTACGTGCCAGCCATCTGGGCAAATGCCTTCAGGGTTCTCAACAGCAGCATAATACGAGTATAGCAAGCCCATAGAATCAACATTAGATATATCGTCATCATAATAAGTAACGTCAGCCAAACTAATTGGCAAGCCTGTATTGTAGGTACCGGTTTTCAGGTTCTCAGTCATCCAGGTTTGGGTTCCAATTTTAATGGTTTGATAAACATTGCCATCAATATCAGATATAGGGGGTGTAGAAACCGTTCCTCCTGTATAAATATTACCATTAACGTTCATATTCCCAACAGCTGTTAGTGTTGTGTAAATGGTTGTACTGTCGCTGTTAACTTTCATGTAATCAGTCTCACCTTCTTTGGTAGCGTTGCGTCCGCTTACAGCAAAGCCCCCAATGTTCCCTTTTAAATTTTCGCTAATGTAAACCCGGGTACTATCTGGTGTGGTTATAAAAGTTTTTTCTTCAGTACCTTTGTAAGCTGATCTACCGCTAACAGCGAATCCTCCAATATTTCCTTTTGTGGATTTATTTACATAAACACGTGTACTATCAGGTGTAACCCTAAAAAATTCATCATAGGCTCCTTTGCTTGCACTGCGTCCGCTCACGGCAAAGCCCCCTATATTGCCTTTTAGATTTTCGTTGAGGTATATACGAGTACTATCAGATGTAATGCGAAAGTATTCCCTGGTTCCTTTTGTGGCATTACGCCCACTGACGGCGAAGCCACCTATATTACCCTTAGCTGTCTCGTCAAAATTAATTTGCACACCATGTGGGAAAACGGCAAATACCGTGTCGCCGGTTTTGTTAATAACTTGGAAAAGCGGGTCGCCGTCAGCTGCTGTTGAATTGGCTTTTACTTCCAGTGCGCTTAACGGGTTGGTTTTATTAATACCTACTTTAAAATCATCGGTAAGATAAATGTTGTTGCCATCCCTTTTCCATGAATCGCTTGCATTGCTATGGGAAAGATTTGTCCAACCTGAGCCATTGTAAAAGAAAAATGATGATATATCTATATCGAAAACAAGTAGGCCTGTTGCCGGTTGGAAAATGCTGTTTCTTTGCGTGGTTGTAACGCGCGGAACAAGCATTCCTTTGGTGGTTGATTTTACATCAAGCATGGCCGATGTGTCGGCTGTGTAATCCTGGTCGTCTGTTACAGTAACGTTTTGAGCATAAAGAGCCATTGAAAAACAAAACAATACGAAAATGATAAGTGCCTTTTTCATGGTTTCAAAATTTTGGAGATTTTATTTTAAACAACAAATATATAAAATTTATATGAGTTAAATATTTCTTGATGGAAAAATTTATTGCTTTGATATGTGTTTAATGAGGATTTACAATGTATCTGTAAATTCTTTGGGTGTTCATTAGTTATGTATTTATAGAGAAATAGCAACAAGGGCATGGCTGAATTAGGTAGTACCAGCAAAGGTTGTTTCTCTTTAGAGTTGGGGAATTGAGAACGGATGGAAGTCAGTATACTTCTCATTGGTGATAAGGAAATATTATACCAAGCTACTAATAAACGGCTAAATATATTTTGTATTCCCGGATTTAGTTTTGGGAATGAACAATGCATATGGGAGAGCATAACAATCCCAGATGCTTCTAATATTATTTAAATTTATGGGATAGAAGAATAAAAGTTGAATCCAACGATTATTTATATTTTAATGACAATTCATCAAAAGTATCGTCTTCAATCACTTCCAAAGCCTTGTTTAAGGCATCATTGTATTTGTTGAATATCCTGAAGAATTGCTTATGTTCCCATAAATTACTTGCAATAAGCGCCTTTATTTGGTTCCTGATGTAAATTCCCGATTGTTCAATACCTGATGTATCCGGTTCTACGCCTTTTTCTTCTGCATAATCTATAAATTCATTGAAAAACTCATCAGTAACCTTAAATTTTCCCTCATAAGCTTCAATATTAGGGTATTGCTTTTTAAGTTTTCTCCTGTTTTTGTCAACATGTTCCAACGAGAATTCATTAACTATGCCTTTTCTTAGCAAGTCAGAATAATAATCTGATATCCTTGTTGTATCAAGTGGGACAAAAATATCGGGCATAATGCCACCTCCTCCATAAACGGTTCTCCCTATAGGAGTTTTGTATTTTAGAGAATCGGGGAAATCGATGCTATCGGGCCTTATGAATTCACCTTCTTTAAACCTGTTCAAGATGTCTTTCCTATAAGCTTCATACCCTTCTTCGTAAGGTTTTTGTATACATCTGCCTGTTGGTGTATGATAACGGGCAGTTGTAAGCCGTATCACCGAACCATCAGGCAAATTGAAAGGCCTTTGTACCAGTCCTTTTCCAAAGGATCTTCTACCAACAACAAGCCCCCTGTCCCAATCTTGCACGGCCCCTGCCACAATTTCACTGGCAGATGCAGACCCTTCATCAATCAAAACAACCAATTTCCCGCTTTCAAAATTGCCCCTAGTTGTTGCAAAGGTTTTCCTAACAGGGCTCCTTAGACCTTCGGTATAAACGACCAATTTATCTTTTTCAAGAAATTCGTCAGCTATATCAATGGCAACGTTCAGGTATCCGCCAGAATTTCCTGTTAGGTCAAAAACCAAATTTTTTAAACCTTTTTTTTCTAATTTAGACATGGCTTCCTTGAATTCAGTTAATGATGTTCGTGAAAAACGGTTTAATTTTATATACCCGGTTTCAGTGGTCACCATGTAATAAGAAACAACGCTGTTGATAGGGATTTTATCACGTGTAATGGTATATTCAAGTAGTTCTTGATTTCCTCTCCTGTAGATACTAACGTCTACTTTAGTGCCTTTTTCGCCTCTCAGCCTGTCGCGAACAAATTTTGTGTCAACCTTCTTACCGATAGCCTCTTCTTTGTCAATTTTAACAATTTTATCTCCAGCCCTAATTCCAAGTTTTTCTGAAGGCCCTCCTGGGATGGCTGAAATCACAACGATAGTGTCTTTCAGGATATTGAATTGAATACCAACACCTTCAAATTTTCCTTTTAAGGGCTCGTTTGCTTCTTGAAGGTCTTCTTTCGAAATATAACTTGAGTGAGGGTCCAATTCTTTTAGGATATGAATAACGGAACTTTCTACCAATTCAGGTAAATCAACACTATCAACGTAAGCATACCTGATAGCTTGTAAAACTGTATTAAATTTACGTTCTGTTTTATCAGGGTTGTATTCTTGCGCGTTTAGTACCGGTAAAGAAATAATTGTGATTAAAACGACTAAAATTGCACTCTTGGCTAAAGTCTTATATCTCATAATCTTGAATTTTATTTTGTTTTCTTGTAAACGAAAAAAACATATTATTGTTATTAATAATCAAATAATTCGTAGGTTTGTTCATCATATCCCAATATTTTGTTAGGAAATGATAAATACAAACCTAAGTTGAGCGGTTTGAACGTAGTGAAAAAGCGCTTTCCGCCAGCTGGCGGATAATCCCGATTTAGAAATTGTCGGTTTTCACCGAATAGGTGAGGTGAAAAGCATACAATTTCTTTATCGTGAGCGAAAATCGCTCAATTTGGGTACAAAGATATAAATAATACGTGTTGAATGAATAAAGAAAAAAGAAAGCTTTATAAAAGCCTCCGTGTGCCAATTATATTGGTTATCTTGATTTGGTTGGTAAAATTGATAGAAGTAGTTTTTGGCATTCGTTTAGGATACTTGGGAATAAAGCCTTTATCTACCGAGGGATTAATTGGAATTGTTACTTCACCATTGGTTCATGGTGACTTCTCTCATTTAATGGCCAATACACTGCCTTTGTTTTTTTTGAGCGCGGGGCTATTTTATTTTTATAGGAAGATCGCTTACACCGTATTTATTCTCATATATTTAATTACGGGTTTGTGGGTTTGGGTTTTTGCCAGGGATGCTTATCATATAGGAGCTTCTGGGGTTGTATATGGATTGGCTTCATTTTTGTTTTTTAGCGGTGTATTTAGAAAGGATATGCGTTTTGCCGCTATTTCTCTTATTATTGCTTTTGTTTATGGTGGAATGCTATGGGGTATTTTACCGATAAAAGCACAAATGTCTTGGGAGTCTCATCTCATGGGGCTTATTGCTGGACTCGTTATAGCTTACTTTTTCAGGAATGAAGGGCCAAAACGTAAAAAGTACCAGTGGGAGGAGGAAGAAGAAATAGAAAACCAAGTTGAAACAAAACAAGCCAAAAATGAACAAGAAAGAAGGGATTATCAAAATTTTGAAAGGGAATTAGAAGCCATCAAAAGAAAGTATATTTATAAAGATGAAGATAATAGAGGCAACAATAAATAATAAGTGTATTGTAAGTTTCAAAAATCCATGATGGGGCGATCAATATTTTGACATCCTGTCAATTTCTCGTTTGGCGTCTTTCTTTTTAAGGGTTTCGCGCTTATCATGCAATTGTTTTCCTTTTGCCAAAGCGATCTCTAATTTTGCCAAACCATTTTCATTGATGAATAATAATGTTGGCACCAAGGTAAATCCCTTCTCATTGATCTTGGTTTGAAGTTTTTTTAACTCACGCTTATTAAGCAAAAGTTTCCGGTCTCTTTTGGGTTCATGATTGTTATAGTTGCCATGCGAATATTCTGCAATATGCATGTTTACAACAAAAAGTTCGTTATTCCTGAAACTGCAATAAGATTCGTTCAAACTTACTTTCCCCTCCCTAATGGATTTAATTTCCGTACCTTGCAATTGAATGCCGGCGATTAATTTATCCGTTAGGAAATATTCAAAATAAGCTTTTTTATTCTTTATTTTTATGGTATTGCTCATAAATATTTATTTGCTTCAGAATACAAAAATACAATCTTTCATTGGTTCATCAAAAGAGATTTTGAATAAGCAAATTTCTTCAATTTCAGAATTTGGTGTTGTATATAGTTTTTTGCTATATTTGTAAAGATAATTATAATACGGATATTACTTTCAAAATAGTTTTTGAACTATTTTATAATTTACAACTGGTATAAAAGCGGGAGTAGCTCAGTGGTAGAGCATCAGCTTCCCAAGCTGAGGGTCGCGGGTTCGAACCCCGTTTCCCGCTCTATTTCAGCACATTACTTTGGTTTTATTGATCTTCTTTTGTTGGGATCATATCTTTAATTTCTTTTAATTTTTTTCTCGGGTATTCTTCATTGGGTTTCACGCTTAATGCAAATAAGTAATAATATTCTGCAATAGAATAATACCCGTCCTTAAAAGCTCTGTCAGCACGGTTAATGAGGTCTTGGTATGATTTGTTTCCCAAGTTGTTCATAATAGAGTTAATCTCTTTCTCTATTTTTTCCAGTTGGGTTTGTGGATAAGGTTCATTGGGTTTTAGCTCATGTGCTTTAGAAAAATAAAACCTTGCAGCGCTGAAATATTTTGCTTCAAGTGCATTATCTCCTTTATTGATAGCCTTTTTGTAGTATTCTTCAATTTTCATGCTATCTGCAGTAGAAAGGTCAAGGTCAAATTCTTCGTATTCAACCTTGGGTATCTTGCTGTTTATTTCTTCTTTTACTGGCTTTTGTTTATTCAAGATTTCATTGATCTTGGCCATTTGACGCTGCGGATATTCCCTGTTAAAAAGGTTTAACGCATCATTGTAAGCTATCAAAGCGTATTGGTATTGTTTGTTGTTAAAAAATTTGTCTGCTTTTGCGATGGTTTCATTATACTTTTTCTCCCTGTCAATCATGTTTTCGATCAAATCAATTTGGCTTTTGGGATATTTTTTTCCGGGGAAAATAGAAAGGGCTTTCTTGTAAAATGCTAAGGCTCTTCTGTACGACTCCTGCTGGAAATACAAATCTGCTTCTTTGATCAAGGCATTATATTTTTCTTGTTCTTGTTGGCCGGTTAATATGCGGTTGATCTTGCTGATTTGTTCTTTTGGATATTTTTTTTGAGGAAGAATTTCAAGGGAGTTTTGATAATGGATCTTTGCATTCGAATATTGCTTGATCTTGAAATCATCATCCCCTTTTTTTACTAATTGAGAATATTGTTTTTGTTTTTCTTGCTCCGCTAAGAGTTGGTTAATTTTTTCTATCTGTTCTTTCGGATAAGTTTTGTTGGGATAGATATCAAGAGCTTGGCTATAAAGTTCCTTAGCATGAAGATATAACTTGGTTTCGAGTTTTTCATCTGCTTGACGAATCAAGTTGTTGTATTGTTGTTGTTTGTTTTGAAGCGCAAGAATATCATTGATCTTATTGATTTGATCTCTTGGATATTGCTTGCCGGGCAAAATGGAAAGCGCTTCTTGATACATTTGCTTGGCGCTGTTATATTTTTTATTACTTACAAAATTGTCTGCTACTTTTATTTTGGCATTGTATTGATTAATTTTGTTTTGGGATAAAAGCAATGAATCAATTTTTTTTACCTGGTTTTTAGGATATTCTTTTCCAGGTATTACTTCCAGGGCATCTTCATATTTGTTTTTGGAAGCTATATATTTTTTGATTTTAAAAAGGCTATCTGCCTTCCAAATAATGCTGTTATAAACAATTTCTACATTTTGTAGGTCCAATAGGTTTTCAATCTTTTCAAGTTGGTCTTGCGGGTATTGCTTGCCGGGCAATACTTCAAGAGCTTCCTTGTATTTGAGTTTAGCTTTGGTGAGCATTTTATCCTCAAAAAATTGATCTGCTTCTTTGATGATCCGGTTGTATTTTGCCAGTTTATTTTGTTGGGCGAGTATGGTCTCAATTTTATTGATTTGGCTTTTGGGATAGGGTTCGCCCGGTTTGATATTTAATGCATCATGATAGCTTTTTTTTGCATCAAGGTATTTTTGCTGTTTAAAAAGCTTGTCGGCTTTTTCTATGGCTATTTCGTAACCATATACTTGGTTAAACTCAGATAAAATATCATTGATCTTTTTGATCTGTTCTTTTGGGTATTGTTTGTCAAATATAGTTAAAGCTTCCCTGTATTGGGTCTTAGCTTGTTTATATTGTTTAGCATAGTAGTTTTTATCAGCTTTGGCAATAATCTTATTATAATCTTTAAGCCTTTTTTGATATTCGAGGATATTGGTTATTCTTTGCAATTGTTTCTTGGGGTATTCTTCTTTAGGTTTAATTTCCAGGGCTTCATTATACTTATCTCTTGATTTGTAATATTGTTCTGCATCAAAGAACATATCGGCCATATCAACAGTATACCTGTATTTTCGTTCTAACTCGCTAAGGAATAATATTTGGTTGATTTTTTTAATTTGATTTTTGGGGTATTGTTCCCAGTGCTTAATTGTTAGAGCTTCTAAGTAGGCGTCTTTAGCAATGTTATATTGTTCTTTTTTAAAATTTTGGACTCCCCGAATGATAGCGTTTTTGTAAGCATCCTCACGGTCTTCCAGTTTTTCTTTGTCCTTTTTGGCTTCCTGTTGGCGTTTCATTTCTTCAAGTGTGATACTATCTTCTAGCCTGTAGCGTGGGTATTTGGCATTGGGTTTTATTTTGAGCGCTTTTTTATAATGCTTTTGCGCTTTTTGATATTCTTCTGCTTCAAAAGCCTCGTCAGCAAGGGCAATTTCTTTGTTATAAGCTTCATCAATATTATTGTTTTGTTGATATGCAGGCATTGAAATAAACAATCCAAATAGTATTAAAAGTGTGAAACGAAGTTTTTTTTGCATAGCGAACTTTTTACGGGTTAAATAACCAATTGTATTCCTGCGAATTAAAATTCGTGGCAAAAATACAATTTTTAAAGTAATACGTAATAATACGGAAGTTTATTATTTTTCTTGAAACATATGTTGGTTATATAAAAAGTGGCGGGGTGAGTGTTTTTCATAAAAGCCTGGAAAGTTAAAAGTCAGTACATCTGTTTATTAACAAGCTCACCCCGTCACTAAATTGTTGTTTTCGAGACTTTTTGGACGGATTCTTTTTTTATGTTATAATGATACGTGTTTTACTTGAATTTTCTTTCATACGCATCTACTCCCCTGTCAAGAAACTCTACAAATTCATCAACATCAAGATCATATCCCCGTGGTGAAACCAAGAGATTCTCGTCATCGCCCAATATGCAATAGTAAGGTTGAGCATTGGCATTGAATTTCCATTTTTGGAAGTCCCAATTTTTTGCCCCGAGGGTTTTCTTTACTTTGCCGTCATACTTAGACACTATCCATTCGTCTTTTGGAAGTTTTATCTTGTGATCATCAACATACATGGCAACCACAACGAAGTCTTCCCTCAAACGTTGCAATACCCTTGAATCGGACCAAACCCGTGCTTCCATTTCCCGGCAATTTACACAACCATGGCCGGTGAAATCAATAAATAAAGGCTTCTTCTGTGCCCTTGCACATTCAATAGCTTGGTCATAGTCAAAATATCCTTTTAAATGATGCGGGAGGTGCAAAGCATCCTCATACTTTGGATCTTCACAAAGCTCGTTCTCCTGCCCTTCGGAATATTTAACGGTGTTTTCACCAATAGCATCTTTCACCATGTAAGCATTATCACGAACGATATAATTGAGGTCAAAATCGTGTGTGCTTTGTGGTGGCAGCCAACCCGCAAGTGCTTTAAGGGGCGCACCGAACATGCCGGGTATAAGGTATACGACAAAAGTGAAGGTTACAATTGCAAGTCCTAACCTGGGCACACCCAAATATTTAAGATCGCTGTCATGAGAAAATTTTAATTTCCCAAGTAAGTAAACGCCCATCAATGTGAATATTACAATCCACAGCGCGATGTAGATCTCCCTGTCAAGGATACCCCAATGATACGTTTGGTCGGCAACGGAGAGGAATTTAAATGCCAGCGCCAATTCAATAAAACCAATTACAACTTTAACGGAATTGAGCCAGCCTCCTGATTTAGGCATCTTTTGTAGCCATGATGGGATTATTGCAAAAATCGTAAATGGGATTGCAAAAGCCAGGGAGTAACCAAGCATGCCGATGACAGGCTTTATAACCATCCCTTGCGCAGAAAAAGCAAGGATAGTCCCTGCTATTGGCGCCGTGCAAGAAAAAGATACAATCACTAAAGTCAGAGCCATGAAAAATGAACCGGACAGTCCCCCTTTTTCCACTTGTTTGTCTGACCTGTTGACCATCCAACTTGGCAGCACAATCTCGAACATCCCTAAAAATGAAGCGGCAAAAATGATGAATAAGATGAAAAAGAATATATTGGGAAGCCAATGTGTACTGATAAAGTTGGCAAACCTTTCTCCTAAAGTAATAGAAACAATGCTGCCAATTAAAACGTAAATGACAATAATGGATATGCCGAAAACAAAAGCTTTCAGAAGTGATTTGCCTTTCTTCTTTTCTTCATGCATGAAAAAAGATACCGTCATAGGGATCATGGGGTAAATACAAGGTGTGAGCACAGCAAGGAAACCAGCCCCTAATGCAGTTAAGAAAAACCAAAATAAAGACATGTCTTGGAATTCTTCAGTGCTGTCTGCTGCTATCAAATCAGCTTCTTGTACTTCTTTGGTAGCTGGCAATTCCATTTCTTCTTCGGATTCTGTGATTTCTCCAGTTTCAGTTTTTTCGGATTTTTGTTCCATAGATTCAACTTCCCTTTCCGAAGTTTTCTTTACAGTAGTTTCTTCTTTTTGAGCGGTTTGCTTTTCTGGCTCAACAGGAATAGTAAACTCAACGTCAACAGCATTCGGAGGTAAGCACTGCTTATCATCGCAACACATAAAATACACTTCACCCTTTATTTTAAAGGATTGTTTTGACTTTATCTTGATCTTTTGTTTAAAAGTGGCTTTTTTATCAAAAAACTTTAAAATCATTTTAAAGTTTGGGTCGTTTTCTTCTATAGGCTTGGGTTCTATTACTTTACCGGTCAATTCATAATTTTCATTCGGCTTAAAAGAAAATTCTGTTGGAACTGGCCCCCCTTCGGGTATATCTTGAGAATAAAGATGCCATCCTTCTTCCATTGTAGCAGTGAGTATTAGTTCCGCCTCATTATTGCTTGTTTTTTTTACTGATGTACTCCATTTTACCGGTTCCATCATTTGGGCATTGACACCGCTTATTAGCATTAATAAAGCTAATGTTGGGAATAATAAATGTTTTTTTAAATACTTCATGACTTCTTACATTTTGGTATTTATATATGTAAATTTATCTTTGCAAATATATAACAAAATAAATTCATAAATATTGCTAAAAACAACTAAACATTCTGAATTGTAATGTTTAGTTCCTTTTGTATTCAATCATATAAGCTCTTTTGCTTTCTTTGGTAATTTTGAATCTATCATCAATTCGAAAACCTACCAACCAAACAATATTTTCATCCATTTTTAAGACATAGACCTTGTTCTTACCAGGTAAGGACACTTTATTATCAATAAGGAAATCACTTATTTTTTTTCTGCCTTTCATTCCCAATGGATAAAAGTAATCTCCATATTCCCATTTTTTTATGCATAAGGGGAATGAGAGCTTGTCATAATCTAAACATGCTATATTATTTGATCTTGGGATAACAAAATCTTGGGTGATAGTGACAGTCTTGAATATAAAAACTCCATGAATGGCGCGGATACTCGTTGTTTCTTTATGAACTTTCATGATCTTATCAGGGGTTTCCATGCTATCGGTTTCAATGATGAGTTTTCCCCTATCCACAACCAATTGATGCGTTGGAGAATTAAAAACCGCCCCGGTTTTTACTACGCCATCAAGAACAGTTGCAATATTTTTGCAAACAGGAGGGGTGAAATTGAATTCTTTCAATAATTCGAACAGGATATATTCTTTATTATGGTAATGCCTTATTTTGTCTATTAGCAAGGCAATATTGTTGTTTTCTTGTTTCAATGATTTTTCCTTTATTTCTTTAATAAAATCAGTGAATAGGGTTTCAACAAATCTTATTTTTTCGATGTTTTGCTGCATGGTTTTTACAAAACCAGGGTTGATTTTTTCTAACTGTGGAATAACATTATGCCTGATATGATTTCTTATATATTTATCAGAAAGGTTGGATCTATCTTCTCTATAGCGAACAATGTTCTGTTTGGCGTATGTTTTTATTTCTTCTCTTGTGGTAAAAAGTAAAGGGCGAATAATGTTTCCTGTTTTAGGTAAAATACCATGTAGACCACTTATACCTGTACCCCTGCAGAGGTTGATAAAAAAAGTCTCGGCTTGGTCATCCAAATGTTGCCCGAGTGCAATATAATCATAACCATTCGTCTTCCTGATGAATTCAAACCATTCCATGCGCAAATCTCTTGCAGCCATTTGTATGGATATGTGATGCTTATTAGCGTATTCAAAGGTTTTGAAATGCCTTACGAAAAATGGCAATTGCAATTCCTCACTTCTTTCCTTTACAAAAAATTCATCCTGGTCCGATTCTTCTCCCCGCAAAAGAAAATTGCAATGAGCTATGCCAATTGTGAAGCCTGATCTATGGAAAAGATCAAGCATGGCCATGCTGTCAATTCCCCCGCTTACTCCAAGAAGAATAGGGGTATTGGGAGTGCAGAGTTCATTGTTTTGTATGTATGTTTTAAATTGTTTAATCATTACTTCAAATTTAACATTTTGTACGGTATAATGAATGTTATTTAACTAAAAATACGTTTTGATCCAATTTTTATAAGTGTGCCTTATGTTTGTTTTTTGGATATATTGATACAAATCATAGCTGTTTTTTTTAATCCTACAAAAACATTGATTATATTAGAGCAGTCAATTTAATTATCTTTAGTTTAAAATTAACAGCCATGAAAAAGTTTTCAATCATTACAATTGTATTGGTCATTACAAGCACTATGGCATTTACCCAAAACATTACCATCACAGACGATGAATCATATTCTGCCGACACATCGGCCATGCTTGACGTAAAATCCAATAAAAAGGGTTTTTTAATCCCGAGGCTTAATAATGCTCAAATAGCCAGTATCCATGACCCTGCTACTGGGCTTTTGGTGTTTAATAACACCGAAAATAAATTTTACTATTATAATGGTAGTGAATGGATCAAGCTAAACGCGGGTAATCCCGATAATTTATGGACTCATGCAGATTCATTGGTTTATTTGAACGATACTTTAACGCATTTTGGTGTAGGAACCAAAACACCAACCGGTAAATTTGAAGTGTATGCTGATCAAAGCATTGGCGAAAATGACCCGCTTTTTGAAGTGAAAAACAAAAATGGTGAAACAGTTTTTGGTGTTTATTCAAACGGGGTGCATGTTTATGTAGATGAAAGTTCCAAGGGCAATATTGGGGGCTTTGCCGTGAGCGGTAGAAGCGCCACAAAAGATACGTATGATTATATGCGGATAACCCCTGATAGCACCAGGTTTTACATCAATGAAGGTACGAAGGGTAATATTGGAGGTTTCGCCGTGAGCGGAAGAAGCGCTTCCAAAATTGATCAATACCAATTCCTTAAGGTTACACCAGATAGCACAAGAATATATGTAAAAGACTCAACCGCTGGATTTGCTGTGGGAAATATAGAAACCGGTACAAGAGAAAATTTCTTGAATATTACTAAAAGGAACTCGTTTTTAGGCCATGAAAGCGGATATTCCAATACTACGGGCTATTATAACTCATTCCTGGGCTATCGAACCGGGTATTCTAATCAAAATGGGAAGAGCAATGTTTTTATGGGGCACCTAGCCGGATACTCAAATGTTGGTGGCGATAAAAATATATGCATCGGGCATTTGAGTGGTTATTCCAATATTTCCGGTGAACGCAACGTATTTATTGGCTACAATACCGGGCATGACAATAATAGTGCATACAACACCTTTATTGGAGACAATAGCGGGTCGGTAAATACTCGTAACTATACTACATTTATTGGAGCATTTAGCGGCTACCAGAATAACAATATCCAAAATACTTTTATAGGCAGCTTTTCAGGAGCATACTGTGATATGGGATCATATAATACATTTGTAGGAGTAAATTCCGGTTTTGAAACAGAAGGACATGGTAATGTATACCTGGGGTATGCAGCAGGTAAAAAACACCAAACAGGTAATCGTAACGTTTTTCTTGGATACGGGGCTGGATTGAATACTGATTCTGCTGCAAATAATGTATATATTGGCCAATACAGCGGTGATTTTAATACCAACGGAAGCAATAACGTCTACCTGGGCAATAAAAGCGGAATGTATGCCAAAGGTTCAAACCAGCTCATCATAGAAAACACGGATAACGATTCTACCCAAGCTTTGATTTATGGCGAATTCGATAATGATTTGTTGGCATTCAATGCACAAGTAGGTATTGGTACCTTAAGCCCATTAGCTGATCTGCATATTGAAAAAACTAATGATGCTACACTTCTGATAAATGCAGATACTGACAATTCCAACGAATCGGACAATTGCAGGATAGAGATGCGGCAGGATGGGAACCAAGTCATTGGTGGTATTGGCTATATTGGAGAAAATGGAGCATTGTACACAGGTTCAATAGGGAATTCTTTCTACATGGTGAATGAATTCAATACTCCCTTACAATTTGGCACCAACAGCTTGGTGCGTATGACCATAATGAATGATGGCAGAGTGGGGATCAATACCAATAATCCTACTGAAATGCTTGAAGTATCTGGAGGAAACATAAAAGTTACTGGAGGTAGTTTTATTGATGCTAAAATGAAAATTCAGGAAAACGTATTTAGAAATAACTACCTACTAGAGACCATCGAAGAGCACGCGGCCTTCATGTGGAAAGAAAAACATCTACCTGCTGTAACAAGCGCCGAAGAAATTAATAAAAGAAATGGTTATGATATGGCCGAACGCCGTGAGCAAATCCTCGAAGAACTTGAAAAAGCCCATATTTATATCCATCAATTGAATGAAAGGATCAAAGAATTGGAAGCCCGGGATGATAAAAGGGAAGAGCTCATAGAGCAATTGCAAAAAGACGTCTCTCGGCTTAAAAAAAATAGAAAAGTAAACCCATAAAGTCATTCAATTTACTAAATAGTGACAACAAACATTTGCTTCTGAGGATTTGGCGTTTATAATTTAAGTATCTTTACATCGATAAAAAATCTGAATTAAAACTTTTAATGTGATTGTTAATCTAACAAGTAATTTTATTGTCTATTAAAAAAATAATATCATGAAAAAGACCCTGCTTTTTGTATTCGTATTGATTTTTGTAGCCCATATTTTAAGCTATTCCCAAAATGTTACAATAACAAATGATGAAGCATACACTGCCGATACATCGGCTATGCTCGATGTTTATTCCATAACCAAGGGTATGCTTGTTCCACGTTTAACTTCAGTTCAAAGAGTAGCCATTCATGAACCGGCAACCGGTCTCTTGGTTTTTGACACGGATGTGTTATCGTTTTTCTTTTTTAATGGGAGCTCATAGACCAACCTTTCTCATGGAAATGCAAGCAATACTTGGAAAATCTCCGGGAATAGGCTATATGTTTCTAATGACTTCAAAGTTGGCATAAACCAACCGGAACCTATTAGCACACTGGAAGTAAAAGCTAATTCGTCGGCATCTGCTACGGATCCTTTGTTCAAAGTCATCAATAAAGATGGAGATACCGTATTTGCCGTTTATCCTGATGGTGTGCAAATAAGCTTTGATGAAGCTACCAAGGGCAATATAGGAGGTTTTGCTGTGAGCGGCCGTAGTGCCACAAAAGGATCACGTGATTATTTACGTGTTACTACAGACAGCACAAGAATCTATTTAAATGAAACGGTAAAAGGAAATATAGGAGGTTTTGCGGTAAGTGGACGGAGCGCCACAAAAGGCTCTTATGACGAATTCCTTAGAGTTACGCCGGATAGCACCAGGGTGTATGTGAATAAAACCAGCAAAGGCAATATTGGTGGGTTTGCTGTAAGTGGAAGGTCAGCTACCAAATCAGGCAATAACTACCTTGAAGTAACCCCTTCCAGCACGCGCATTTTTATTGATACATCAGCAAGCAAAGGGAATATTGGTGGATTTGCCGTTAGTGGGCGTTCAGCTACAAAAAATGCTGTAGATGACTTACTAATTGCAACATACGATAGTACCCGCATCTATATCAATCAAGAAAACACCAAGGGAAATATTGGTGGGTTTGCTGTTAGTGGGCGCTCGGCAACAAAGGCTTCTGATTATAACTATCTGGCGGTTACACCGTCAAGCACACAAGTATTTCTTGATACAGCAGCAGGAAAAGGTAATATAGGTGGCTTTGCTGTTAGTGGGCGTTCGGCTACCAAAAATGCCATAGATAATTTATTTATTTCAACTTTTGATAGTACCCGTGTTTACATCAACGAAGTAGCTAAAAAGGGAAATATTGGCGGGTTTGCTGTGAGTGGGCGCAGCGCTACAAAAAGTGAAGATAATGACTATCTGCAAGTCACACCTTCAAAAACCCATGTATTTATTGATAAAGGAGCTAAAGGCACCAAGGATGGATTTGCTGTTTCCGGTAGAACCGGGGGCAAAGGTGGCGTCTTAACAAAAGGTAACATTGGCGGGTTTGCTGTTAGTGGGCGTTCCGCAACCAAGGCAGGATATGAGCTAGAAGATATATTGGTCACTACACCCGATAGCACAAGAATTTATGTTGATTCATCCACGGCAAAAGGAAATATTGGCGGCTTTGCCGTTAGCGGAAGATCAGCAACAAAGGGTGGAAGCCTTACCAATTTTATGGATATTACACCTGCCAATTATTTTATTGGACATGAAGCAGGTAGGTCAATTACTTCAGGATTGTATAACCTGTTTTTAGGTTTTAAAAGTGGTTACTCCGGCGAAGAAGGGTCAAATAACGTTCTTATAGGGCATAAAACAGGGTTTAATAATACTTATGGAAGGCATAATGTTTTTCTTGGCAACGAAGCAGGGTATAATAACTTGGGTAATGCCATGAATGAAAGCGAAGGCTCTAACAATGTTATGTTAGGGTATAAGGCCGGTTTTTTAAATGAAACGGGTGGTGATAATGTAAGAATTGGCACAAGCGCCGGATACAGCAACAAAACAGGTGGTAATAGCATATGTATTGGTACAAGCGCTGGTTATAGCGATTCTACTTCAAGCAACAATATTTTTATGGGAATGAATTCAGGTTATTTCCATGCCAATGGTAATAACAATATATATTTAGGCCTGGAAGCAGGATACGGTACAACAGACGGGGGAGAACCTGCAGGTAGCGGTGATAACAATGTATATATTGGAAACCAAAGTGGAAAAAACAACACAACGGGTGAACTGAATGTGTTTTTGGGATACCAGGCAGGGTCTTTAAATACTACAGGAAGCAGGAATGTTATCATTGGAAATGAGGCTGGGTTGGCTAATGCCGATGGAACTAATAATACACTCTTAGGGCATTATGCCGGGCGTGATAATAGCGGAGATTACAATACATTTCTTGGTACCGGTAGTGGCGCTAAAAATGCTACAGGCGATGCAAATACTTTTGTTGGAGAAAATGCCGGTTCACAAATTCTGTTTGGATCACAAAATACTTTTATTGGATGCTCCGCCGGCGAAGAAACCAACGATGGACACAACAATGTATTTATTGGATATAACTCGGGAAAGCACCATTACTTGGGAAATAATAATGTTTACATGGGGAATGAGGCTGGTAAAGGTGATGCTACATTTACTGGCACATCACAACGCAATGTTATTCTAGGGGATGGTGCAGGAACCAATATTAATGAAGCAATTGATAATGTTTTTATCGGGCATTTGGCTGGTAGCGGGCAAGCTATCGGAATTACCGGCAATTATAACGTGATTATCGGGGAACAAGCTGGGGTTCAAATCACTACAGGATCTAGCAATGTTATTCAAGGTGCCCTGGCAGGGTATAGTATTACTGAAGGTAATAACAATGTAATTCAAGGAATTAGTGCAGGTAGAAATATTACAACGGGTGATAACAATGTTTTAATGGGATACAGGGCAGGTTATAATATAACAACGGGACATAGTAATGTAATACAAGGAAGAAGCGCCGGTTATAACGTGGATGAAGGATATTACAACGTGATACAAGGACATATGGCAGGCTGGTCAATTACTGATGGGCATAGCAATGTTTTACAGGGAATGTTTGCTGGATATGGCATCACCACAGGCGCTAATAATGTTGTACAAGGAACCAATGCAGGAAAAGGGATTTCTACCGGTTATAGCAACGTTATTGTTGGTGATAGCGCTGCTGTGGATATTTCTAGTGGGTACAACAATGTGATTCATGGTAGACACGCTGCTGTAAATATTACCTCTGCTTCAGATAACGTGATTATTGGCGAAAGGGCAGCTTTTAGCATTACCACGGGAAATGCAAATGTTATCCTGGGTACGGGAGCTGCCAATTCGATGGGAAGCGGTGCTTTTTATAATGTTATAATCGGTACAACGGCAGGAGCCAATATTACAACCGGCGATGATAATGTGATACAAGGGACCTCTGCTGGGCTTAGCATCACCTCCGGATCGGAAAATGTGATCATTGGTAAAGAAGCAGGGTATAATATGTCTTCTGGAGATGTAAATACTTTCGTGGGATACCGCTCTGGATATAATAATACTATAGGAACAAGCAATTCCTTTTTTGGCGAACAAAGCGGTAATGATAATTCTACAGGGGGAAATAATACATTTCTTGGCATGAGAGCCGGCCATAGCAATACAACTACATCTTATAATACTTATGTTGGAGCTTATGCAGGCCAAAGTAATGAAACAGGAGATAAGAATACCTATGTTGGTTATAATGCAGGTTCTTCCGGAACAGGAGGCACTAATAACTCCCTCTTTGGAAGCTACTCAGGTGATGCAATTACCACTGGAAGCAGGAATACCTTTATTGGGATGAATATTGGTTCCAATGTAACCACAGGTACAGACAATGTTGGAATTGGGTATGTAAACCTTCCCGGGAACAATCCCTTAGCAGCAACAGATTCAGACAAATTTTTTATTACCAATGACTTAGGCGCTCTTATTACAGGCGATTTTAGTACAGGTGACGTTGAAATACACGATAATTTAACCATCAATGGCGGGTTGCATGATAATAGCGGTGATGATGGGACCAGCGGGCAAGTATTGTCAAGTACTGGCAGTGGAATTGATTGGGTTGATAATACGAGCTCACAATGGACCACAGATGGAAGTGATATTTACTATAACTCCGGCAGTGTTGGTATTGGTACTTCCAGCCCCTCTCAAAAACTTACTATAATTAATTCAACGGCCTTTACATTGGGTGGGAGTGATGTTGGTGTTGATAATATTTACTTGGAAGATCATAGTGCAGGCGCTGGGGATGGAAACGTTGGCGCTTCAATTTCATTCTCAGGCCCTTCTAATGGAGCTAGCGGTGCACAAAGAAGACATGCTGCAATAGCTGGAGTACAAGAAACCACTGAATCAGATTACGTTGGTTTAGCTTTTTATACGCATAATTCCGGTACAAGCACAGGCAATATGCAGGAGTCCATGAGGATATCTCATGATGGCAATGTTGGTATTGGTACAAATTCTCCTTTATATAAACTTCAGATAAGCGCTGAAACAGAAAGAGGCATTTATTCTTACACTGCCCCTTCATCAGGAAATGCTTATGGAGTTTATGGCAGAGCAAATGGAACAGCCACTAACTATGGCTTGTATGGATATGTATATAATACAAGTGCTTCTACAAATTATGGGGTAAGAGGATATGCTTATGGTGGCACAACTAACTACGGTGTTTATGGAATAGCTAGTGGGGGGACAAATTATGCTGGCTATTTTAGTGGTAATGTAAATATTACCGGCAGTATTTCTAAAGGAAGCGGCTCATTTAAAATTGATCATCCTTTAGACCCAGAAAATAAATACCTCTACCATTCTTTCGTTGAAAGCCCGGATATGATGAATATTTATAATGGCAACGTTATTTTAGGGGCTAATGGAGAAGCTTTGGTTACTATGCCGGATTGGTTTGAAGCGCTGAACATGGATTTTCGATACCAACTAACACCTATTGGTGCACCCGGGCCCAATTTATATATCAAGCAAAAAATTCAGGGGAACAGTTTCGTCATTGCAGGTGGATCTGCCGGAATGGAAGTTTCCTGGCAAGTAACAGGCATCCGCCATGACCCTTATGCAGAGCAAAACAGGATAAAGGTAGAAGTTGAAAAAGGCCCACGAGACAAAGGCAAATATATTCACCCCAAAGCATACAGCAAACCCAAAGAAATGGGAATTGATTACGATATGATCAATGAATAAAGAATTATTAATGTTGGGTGCCACCCTAAGCTCCACCAAGCTTCTTCTTAACTATTTGAGAGATCATTTTGTTATCGGCTTTGCCCGATAGCTTCTTGGTGGCCATACCCATCACTTTTCCCATGTCTTTCATTCCAGAAGCGCCGGTTTCCTCTATTACTTTTGCTACTTCTTTTTCTATGTCTTCTTCACTCATTTGTTCCGGCAAATAGCGTTCTATAACTTCAGCTTGTTCTAATTCTGTATTGACTAATTCCTGTCTTCCCTTTGAGTGATAGATTTCTGCTGATTCTTTCCTTTGTTTTACCAGTTTTTGCAATAGCTTCAGTTCTGCTTCTTCACTAAGCTCTTTTGCGCCTCCCTTCTCGGTTTTGAGCTGCAAAATCCCGTTTTTTATTGCACGCAAAGCTTCCAACTCATTCTTGTTCTTTGCCCGCATAGCCTTTTTAAGGTCTTCCATTATTTTAGTTTCCAGTGACATAACATTATTATTTTATGGGTTTATTCTTCCACAAATTTAATCTTTATTTGCGAATTATGCTCTCACATTCCATACGATGACGATTAAAATTGCTTTTAACACTTTTATCCGACGAATTTGCATAACAATATATACATAAATGAGGACAAGTATTATATGCGCCTATGTCTTTACTCTTTATGCATAAACAATGTTTTCTTTGTCCTGGATCTTTTAACTTTATTGAGCTTTTCTTGAATAAGCCTGTTTGTTTCCTACCTAAGAAAGCCATGAGTTTATTATGGGATGGATATAGCCTGGCCAAAAGTTCGTCATCAACACATTTATTGTGATAAATTCCAAATTGTGTATAATCCTCCTTTTCTGCGCAAGAATTGATCTCGATGTTCCATTTTTTCTTCATCCTTGCAAGCCTTTCCACAATATGTTGCTTTTGTTCTTCGTTGAATAAACAATATTCAATACCGTGCTTTGCCAGGTTGGTTTTAACCTTTTTATATATTTCAATATCAGCAAAGCTAAAAACCATTTTTTCGGTATGAGTATGGATTTGCTCACCTACCGATTCAACCTTGTCAAGTAGTTTATTCACGGAAATCTTGCTTGTAATAATCAACGGGTCAAATCGCCAAATTACTTTTTCTTTTCCAATCAATGCTGAGAGCTTTTTAAATGTGTGGATGCGGTGTTGCAATCTCG
This sequence comes from uncultured Bacteroidales bacterium, assembly GCA_964544705.1. GTDB lineage: Bacteria > Bacteroidota > Bacteroidia > Bacteroidales > CAZJDA01 > CAZJDA01. The sequence continues at coordinate 27,660 of CAZJDA010000026.1, read as the reverse complement.
GCAAACCAGGCTCTAAACCCTCTTCGTCATAGTCATTCAGGGTATATTGAAAATAATACGCAATATTTTTTTTATCCAATTGTTCTAAATAGGGTAGGATAGGAGCAGGGTCTTTGCTCCAAAACACCACAGCCAATAAATTGCTAAAAGCAACATATTGCGGGTTCCCATTAAATGGATTGTACCATTTAATGAAACCTTCTGCTAGTCGATTAAAAAACCAAGCGGTGTAAAATGCGGGAATGTCTGTTGCCCTTGATGCAGTGATAATTTCCGGGGCAATGGCTCTTTGGCCGTTCTTCAATAATATGTGATCCCATTTTTTCAAAATCTCGATACCTATAATGATTTTAAAGTTTTTCGCAAAAAGTCGGCACGCCATATTATAAAACAAAAGTACGAAGTTAATAATAGAATTTGCGGGAATAATTAGATTCTTATAATGACAATTTGTCACCACAACATTGCTATGTGTGACACATTGGCGTAACATCATGCAATATCCATCAATGGCATACCTATTGATAAAACAATCATGAATCTATAAAAGAAAATATTAATTAACAAATTAGGAGGATATAATTATGGCACTTATGAAATTTCAAGACAGGCCTTTTTTCAACACTTTTTTCAACGATCTTTTTGATGAAGATGTTTCAATTAACAAGAGAAGAGCATGCGGATGCGTTCCGGCTGCCAATATTGTTGAAGAAGATAAGCAGTTTGCTATTGAATTAGCTGCTCCCGGGTTAAAGAAAGACCAGTTCAAGATCAATTTGGACAAAAACTTGTTAACCATTTCAGCCGAACTTGAAGATAAGCAAGAAGAAGGAAAAGAATACAACAGGAGAGAATTTTCTTATGGCTCATTTGAGCGTTCTTTCACAGTACCAGAATCTGTAAAAAGCGATGACATCTCAGCAGATTATGACAATGGTATCCTAAGGGTTAAGCTCCCTAAGAAAAAAGAAGAAATGAAAGTAAGCAAAGAAATAAAGGTGAGCTAACAAATACAGGTAAGCATTAGACTAAAGATTAGTTTGTTTTTAATTTTAGCTATGCTAAACCAAAAAAATGAAAGAGGTGCGTTAGTTGCACCTCTTTTTTCATGGTTAATTATTTCAATTAGCAACGTTTGGCGGTAGCCGTAGCTGCCGAATTAAAAGCTCATCATTATCATGTTGCACTAAAGTTGCAAAAAAACATTGAACCACCCAAACACCACTACAACCGGCAATTACGGCTGGTCGCTTGTTGTGTTCCGTTACTTATTCTTTTTTATCAGAATTTCAATATCCCTAATCATTATTTTTGCAGGCTCAAGTAGTTCAATTACTTCTTCCTTACTACATTCAATAAAATCATCATAATCCCCAGTAAGTCTCATGTCAAACACTTCAGAAAACAGGTTTCCATGACTTTTATCTAGTAAACCTGTCTTAATGAAATGTAATCCAAACATTTGTCTTACACCAGCGTGAGTCTGAGCTTTTATTTCCTTGCTGATTAAAAGAGCAATCACAGCGTAATAACATGCATAATATAATCTACTTATTGCGGCGTTAAACAGTTCATTTTCAACAAGCAATTCAACTTCTTTTATGGAGCTTTTAGCTCTTGAAATTCTGTGTTCGATAAGGTCATTACGTTCTTTGGGATTCATAATACTTGACCTTCATTTGTGACTTTTTCATAGAATGGTGTAATTCGGTGTTTGTTCTCCCAGTCTTTTCTAGTAAGAACTAAAGGGCTTATTATGGTTCCAGTTTCAAATTCAATGTCATAAAGAGGATATTTTATGTTTTTTGCTTTATTTCTAGTCAATTCATCATGGTCAACCAGAATTAACAAATCTATATCACTGTTTTTATTTTGGTCACCTCGAGCATATGAACCATAAAGAATCACAGTAGCCTTAGGGTCACTATTTTCAACAGCACTTTTAATCTTATACAATATATTTGTTTTTGCAGTCATATGTCAAATTTACAAAATATCCTTGATTACTGAAAGAAAATCTTTTTTTTTCTAATGAAACATAACTCGTTAATATTAACTGTGATATTGCTTATATTTCGCTTATCCCTTTTGAATTTTACTGCCTGCAAAGCGCAGATAGATAGTACAATTAAACAATTTTTCTTTTCCCGTACTGAGAAAATTCTTAAATGCTTGTCAAAAATAATTATTTTATATCTATTTCCAAATTGTCTATCTGGCTTTTAATTTTCTTAATTGCTTGTTGGTTAGATGTAGATATATTTCTGTAGTTTTGAGAGAGCGATGGCCTAATAATACTTGGGCAATTGTTAAATCAACACAATTTTCTATGAGTTGAGTGGCAAATGAGTGACGCAATGTATGTACCGAACCCTGGCTTTTAATTTTGGCTATGCTAAACTGAAAATAAAAAAGAGCTGCGCTCATTCCACCTCTTTTTTTTCATGGTTTTATTATTTCAATTAGCAAACAAAGACTATTTTGTTAACCATATTTTTTCATTGATCGTGTATCTTTCCGAAAGCATATTCACAAAATAAAATCCTGCTGAAAGGTTTTTGTCCAGCTTTACTTTTTGTATGCCTTTTTCAATGAATATTTCGTTAGAGAAAATCTGGTTCCCTTTTATGTCGAACAAGCTGAAATGCATATTAGAAGTAATTTGTGATTCAATGAAGATGTGGTTATTGTTTGAGAATACTTTTATATCATTATTATCCTGTTCATTTAGATACATGGCATCGTTAGAAAACACAAGGCTCAATCTTGAGGAATATTCACCAGGTGTTGAAAATTCTACTTGATAAGCGTTTTGTTTACGAAGTTCAATGGTTTTGCCTGCCTCGTCATCCAAAAGGTAAACATTGAGTTTATTATTAAATTCATTAAGATTTGTAGCAGATAAGGTATAGCATCCTGCAAAGTTTACCTTAATACCCAAAGGGATGGTATAGAATTCATTTTTGTTACATAGGCTATTAACAGAAAGCTTTACCCCATTTGATATAGAATATAATTGAGGATATTCAAGCGCTTCGGCAAACCTTTTTTCCGTATCAAAATTTTCAAAATCATTTGTTGCACCATCATAAAATCCAATGGCAATTTCATCAGAGTATTTACCTTTTTCAGCAACCATACGGAAGAGGTTAGGTTCTGCTTTTTTGTAAAATTCATGAGTTGTATGCGTTCTCATGCCAAGTGGGAAAGTAATACTGCCCGTAGAACCTGGGATTACCTTAATCCAAAGTGCTTGATTTGCAGGGGCATATTGTGTAGCTCCATTGGTAGTAGCACCGGTATTTATGTTATAAGTAGCAAAATTTCCATCCGCCCGGAACCAAACATCTTCAGTAATGTTTGTATAACTTAGTTGTGAAAGATCAATAGGTGATGGATAAGGATTTCCAACCAGGTAATAACCTTCGTAGGATGTTCCATTTGTAGTAGTAAGCCCGGGTAAGCTTTGTTCTGTATCATTCAATGTACCTTCAAAAAGCGCTTTCACATTTCCATTGCTTGGTACAGCATATCCTGTCATAACATTAAGGGCTGTAGAAGGATTCGTGATTTCGCCTGGAGTCCAATCTTCCCAACCTTCTGTCCAAAAATAAGCATAGGTAGAATTGTGGCTTGGGAATGCATCGGCTGTTTCGGAATTAACAGGCATACTCATGTAGTGCCAGTTTGGAATCGTTGTCGTATTTAAAAATTGTTCAATATATGTTTGATCGCCGATATTGAGGATTCCATTATTGATTATTGAGCCTGTGGCCGTGGAATCCGATTGAATATAGATGCTTTTGTTTACATCTAATTGCCCGTTAACAGTGAGTGCGCCACCAGCTTCGATAATAAGGTTTTTGCATTCATTGGTAACTTTCACGGCAGGAACCTCAACCACAATATCCTTGGGTATCCTAACATTAGAAATATTGCTCGTTGAACCAATAACATCTGCCCAATTTCCAGTTCCTGTAGCCATTGTATATGAAGAGGAATCATCGATGAACGTACCGGGCGAGAACAGTTCTCCACCTGAACCGTTGGCTGTAGCATGGGATGAAAAATTCCCGTAGATATCAGCATCTCTTGTTAATGATTGGTCATTACCGCCTTCTGAACCAAAAGTATAAGCAGCAATGGTATTGGAAGAAGCGTCTTTTATTATGATGTCATCCCCACTATTATTGAGCCCAATTTGCCCTGTTGAAGCAGTTTGTATGATGCTACCACCAAAATCACCTGTGGGAGTGCCACCACCAAAAAGGACAATATAGCTTTCTGCGGGAATAACAGTATTCACCGGGAATGTATGGCGCAATCCATACCCATCATAAACCTCCCAACCGGAGATATTTAAAGATGAATCCGTATTATTGAAAAGTTCAATAAATTCATCGTCAGAGGCATCACGTACTCCATCGCCATTAGCGTCTCCTGTATGGTCAGTTGCAGGATCAGCGAGGAATTCATTGATAATAAGTTCAGGGGTTACCCTGATGTTATCGATTTCCCAGGTTCCTGCTTCACCATCATAGCTTGTATATTTAAACGCGATATAGACAGTAGAATTCCCTATATAAGCTGATAGATCAACAGCATCTACCGAAACAAAATCCCAACTATTACCGGAAGCTCTATTGGTTATATCGAGTTCCGTCCAGTTGCCATTGGTCTCGGGGTCACCAGTGCCGGTATAATCTGTAGAGATCCAGGCTTCCTCTTTGTTTTCTATGAGTCCACCTTGATCGCCTTCATAATGGATGGCTTCATCAAAGAAAAGGTAAAGATTGGAATAGCTCCCGCTAAAATCCATAGTAGGAGTGATAAGCCAGTCTTCATTGGCATAGTCTGTACCGCTTTCATATCCACTCATCATAGCGCAAGGAGCAGGTTGACCAAAAGATGCGCTTTCCCATGCCTGTGTTCCTGAAACATTTTCTGTGGCCATGTCCCCTAGTGCCGTTTCAAAACCTTGGAAATAAGGAAGAGAAAGTCCAATATTTTCAATTACCGTGTAGCTTTGTTCACTTGAAGTGGCTGAAGCGTTTTCAGCGTCTTCGGCAAAAATCTTATAATAAATAGTAGTCCCGATGCTTTGTGAAGGGATCGTTGTATTTGTTGTGTAAGTGTTGCCGCTTTCAAAGCCCATGTTGATGGTATTGGCCAGCGAGCCACTTGTTGTGCCCCAATGCATTTCAACAATAGAAACACCTATATCATCCGTGACATCCGCAGAGACGGAAACAGCCTCTGAATTGGTGATGCTACTTGCAGGCGTTTGGGTAATATTGTAAATTTGTGGAGGAGTGCTACCGGATTCAGTTGAAATGTAAAAATTATCAATAGCAAAGTCTTCATCACCTGAGTTGACTGATGCAGTGAATCTTAAATCAAGCGAGCTGCCTGTCCCGGTAATAGCTTTTGAAAAACTGAACATGGTACCATCTGCAGTTGTAATGGAATTGCCGTCACCATCACCATCAAAATTCGTATCTTCAAAAAAGTTGGAGTTATAAGTGCTTCCGTCATTTTCAAAAGCTAAGAGGTTATTCCATCCGCCTCCATCAATTTGATATTCAATAAGCAGGTAATCACTGGCATCTATATCTCCCGGGCTGTCGTATTGTTCTCCAAAATCACCGCTAAAAGTTAGGTCGCTTTGCCCTGAAATATCGATCCCTGTCCATGATATTTGAGAAGGGACTACACCCCCGGTAATTCCATCAATATCCTGGCCTGCAAAAAAATTCCCGGTGACTCCTGAATAGGATTTATTAATATCGCTTCCATCGGTTGTCATGAAATAATCTCCTGTGGCTCCAGAACCTTCTGTCCCTAATGTAACTGTATAGGTGGGGTTTGAGAAATCTTCAACCCAAAGGACATCTTTTACAGAATAATTTTTTTCTTCACTAATAGAAGTATTGGCATTATTATCTTCAGCCGTTATTTTGTAATATACTGTTGTCCCATTGCTTTGTGTGGGAATATCAGCAGTTGTAACATAAGTGCCGCTTTTTGATGTGCTCATTGAAACCGGGCCATTTGTGAGGCTCCCGCTGCTTGTCCCCCAAACCAGGTATGCTGTAGTTATGGTTCCATTATCACTAATATCAGCAGAAACAGAAACACTTTGGGAGGAAGTAGGAGAAGAAGGTGTGGCTGTGATATTGAAAATTACCGGGGCTGTGGATCCACCCCACACCAAGTTCACATAACCCGGGTTGTCGATGTAAGGATTCCTATTATTTTGTTTTAAATAAATGGCATCATTGCGGTTTTTTTCTTTCATGCTTACCGGGTCTATAGCATGCCAATCGAGGAGCATGTTCAATGCCCATTCTTCAAATACCGAGCCGTCAGCATCATTGATGTCGCCGTCAATCATAGGACATGAAGATGCCCAGCCGGTAATTTCGTTTTTATAGCGCGTAGCAAGGTAAAAGTATCCCCTGGCCAAATCCCCTTTGTATTTATTAATGGGTTCAAAAGCTGTTTCTCCCGTTGATCCGGTATAGGAATTGGGGCCTTTTTTACTCCCGTTAAGGTAAGTTTTGGTAGGTGAGGAAATTTCCCCGTACTCGTTGTTGCTTCTTTGTATATTTAAGTATTTATCGGCTGGAATTAAATGAAACATATCACTATATTGGTTGTTGCTCGTAGAGCCACCCCACCAAGATTTAGGGAAAGAGTGTTCGCGGTTGTATACTTGTCCTTCTGCTGTCCCATTAAATCCAGAATCTTGTTGAACGTAGAAGATGAATTCATAGGGAGGATCTTCGCAATCACCTTTGTCTGAGTACATACCCCATACTTTCCCATTGGGTTTGGCATCGGTGTCTTCAAAGGCAGTCCAAAGATCGTCATAAGAAACCACGGTATGTCCTTGGATGATGTTATGCAAGTTATTTTTTAAGGTTTGACCGCTTCCTGTGGCTGTGCTGTAATAACCACTTGGTTTGTTGGTTGGCGCATTGGCCTCATTCACAGCAATGTTTTCAGTAACTGCACCGCTGGTATGTGAAATATTACCAATAAATGTGCTGTAGGAGTTGGGTGCAAAGCGCACATAGATCGTGGTTTCTGAAACTGACCCACCCGATTCTGTTAAAGTAAGGGATGATCCATAGGAACCGGTGCAATTGGTGGCAATTTCGTAACCTGTTGGTGCTGAGATTGTAATATTGTCCGATAAAGAGACTCCTTCTACTGTATAGCGTTGAATACGTGAGGTGTAACCTGGATAAACATTCTCAAAATCAAGGGTTGTTTCTGATAAAATAATACTTGCTTTTGGCTGTGCGGCTGTATCCAATGTAAACAAAAAGGATACTACAATTGCAATAGCAATTTTGTATAAAATACCTTTCATAATCACGAGTTTTATGTTAATAAAATGATAGATTTTATATTTACAGAGAGGCACTTATGCAAAGATAGCAAATTATTGTAGCGAAAATATAGGTATAAAGTACCAAAAAAATTGAAATATTCTTGTGCTATATTATAACATAATCGTCATAAAATTTATATGTTTGGTAATAAAATATTAATTTTATTTTACGGAAAAAATGAAATGTTTTTATATGAATTTTATATTTGCTGGTTATCAGTGGATAATATTGGAAGGCAGTAATTGAAATATATTGAATTTCTATAAAAATTTCAAAAAAAAATTGGTTTGTAATATAAACTTGTTTATATTTGCAATTAGTTCTATATATAAAATTAATTCGAATGAGCAATAATTGTCAAACAACTTTGTGAAAATACGGCCAATTTTGCCAAACAAAAACTCAATACTATGGAAAACCAAACAGAACTCAACGAAAAAGAAAGCCTTCGCATCATTACGGAGATGATTAACAAAACCAAGTACAACATGAAGGCAGACAGCTTTCTCTATTTGCTATGGGGCTATTTAGTGGTAGCTGCCAGCATTTCTCAGTACCTTATGATCTATGTATTTCATCAATATGAATACAATTATATAGGCTGGCCAATCCTAATGTTTGGAGGGTACATCATCACCATGCTCCATCATAAAAAACGAAACAGGAAAGCAAGAGTAAAAACCCAAATAGACCGTTTCATGGCCGCATTATGGTTTGGATTTACTATTTCGCTTATTATTACCATTGCTTTTAGCATTGCCTATCAAATGATGCTTATCCCTATGATCATTGTTTTTTACGGAATGGCCATTTTTATTTCGGGCAGTATACTAAAATTTAAACCCTTAATAATTGGCGGAATATGCAGTTGGGTAATTTCTTGTTTTGCATTTTTAGTGAGTGATAATCCACGAAACTTTGATATACAATTGTTGTTGCTCGTTATTTGCGTGATCATAGCATACATTATTCCAGGATACATAATTAGGCATAGATTTAACCATACATAGTTTTACTATTCTTGTAGATTAGAAATTATAGAAAATATTAAATTGAATGAAAAGAATTTGCTCTATTTTGATGGTGGTTGTTTTAGCGCTTCAAATACCGGCGCAGACCCTTATTAAAGGTAAAGTGATAAAGGCCAAAAGCAATAAACCTGTACCTTTTGCCAATATCCTCATAAAAGGAAGTTATGACGGCACTACTACTGATGAGGAAGGTAAGTTTTCTTTTAAAACCTCGGAAACGGGCACAAAAACCCTTGTGGCTTCCTCTGTGGGATATGAAAAAGCCATAAAAGAAGTCCAAATTGAAGGCAAGGAACTTAACCTTACCATTGAAATGAAATCCACTGTAAATGAGTTGGATTACGTAGTGATAACTGCCGGGGCTTTTGAAGCCAGCGACAAGAAAAAGGCGGTCATTTTAAAACCCCTTGATATTGTAACTACTGCAGGTTCTGGAGCAGATGTATACGGTGCATTAAAAAAACTGCCCGGTTCGCAAATGGTTGGTGAGGAGGAAGGTTTGTTCATTAGGGGAGGCGCCGGTTATGAAACCAAAACTATTATTGATGGTATGACCGTTCAAAACCCATACTATAGCCCGGTTCCTGATGTGCCTTCAAGAGGCCGTTTTAATCCTTTCCTTTTTGAAGGAACGGTTTTTAGCACAGGAGGTTATTCTGCACTTTACGGCCAAGCCCTCTCATCCGTTTTATTGCTTGAAACTAAGGGAATGCCCCAAAAAACCCAAACAGGTATTGGACTCAATTTTGTGCAAGGAACCCTTTCGCACACCCAAAAAATGAAAAATTCAGCTATTAGCGTTGCCGGAGCATATACTGACCTTAACCCGTACTATGATATATTTGAACAAAACACCGATTGGGTAAACAGCCCTATTGATTATTCCGGTGAGATGAATTACCGCTGGAAACCATCAAAAACCGGTTTGTTGAAGCTCTATTCCTCGTATAATACAAGCAACATGTCTATCCGGTATCCCAGCCTTGAAAACCTTACGGGTAAAGTATTGTTTGAACAAGCCAATGAAAACTTCTATATGAATTCCACATATAAAGATGCATTGAGTAAAAACTGGACTATTGCAACGGGATTTTCCCATTCTAACGATATTGATGAGACTGCTATAGACACTTTTGATATTACTTCGGACGAGCGATTAACGCAGGGTAGGATTACTTTTACCAGGTTCTTGAACGATAAAAACAACATTAAATTTGGTACAGAATTAGGAGATTTGTATATTGACGGCAGGTATGGCTGGTACAAAGGCAAGATTGACGAATTCTATAACGCTGCGTACACGGAATTGAACTGGTTTATAACTCCTAAATTGGCTTTACGCCCGGGATTAAGATACGAAAATTCAGAAGTCATCCAGGAACAAAATCTTGCACCAAGATTCTCTATCGCATACAAAACAGGGAAACATAGCCAGGTATCTGCTGCTTACGGGCATTTTTACCAAAGGCCTGGTAATGAATTCCTTTTTCAAAGCAAAGAACTTGGATTTGAGTACGCCTCCCATTACATCCTAAATTATCAATGGATGATACAGGACAAAAGAACGTTCAGGGTTGAATTGTATTACAAAGATTATGACGATCTTGTGAACGGGAATTATGACTCTACGGCAAGATATTATACTACGCTTCAAAACAAAGGATATGGTTATGCTAAAGGTGTTGATGTTTTTTGGCGCGACCAGCAAAGCATAAAATTTGCCGATTACTGGATTTCTTATTCCTACCTGGATACTGAGAGGAAGTTTAGAAATTACCCTATTTCGGCAGCACCGGATTTTACATCGGAGCATAACCTATCTGTATTAACCAAGTATTGGATCAATCCCATACTTACAAATGTGAGTTTGTCTTATTCTTTTGCCTCAGGCAGGCCTTATTTTAATCCTAACAAACCGGCTGAAGAGTTTCACCAGGATATGGGCCCGGATTACCACAATTTTAGCTTGAGCTTATCGAAGCTTACTGGGTTGTTTGGACAGTTCACCGTGATATATGCATCGGTAGAGAACATTTTTAACCGAAACCATATTTTTGGGTACAGGTACTCCATGGACGGGGAACGCAGGATGGCGATAAAACCTGCCAGCCCAAGGTCTTATTTCCTAGGAATAATAGTGTCCGTTGAATATGATTAGAAATTTGAAAAATTAATTAAATACAAACCATTAAAAAACTGTATACTATGAAAAAAATTGCCATTATTTTAGTATTTTCATTTGCAACCCATTTTACTTATGCTGATGATTCTGCATTCGTAAAAGTTATGGAAGAAACGCTGGCCATGATGGATACAGCAAAATCCGAAAAATCTTTTTTAGAAATTGCCAACAAATTTGAGCGCATTGCCCAGGTAGAAGAAGACGAATGGCTACCATTCTATTACAGCGCTTATAACCGTGTAATAGCTTCTTACATGGGCAGGGATAATGACTTGCGCGATCAATACGTTGATAAAGCCATGGAACTGGTGAAAAAATCGCAAGAAATTAACCCGGAAGAGGTTGAGATACTGATTATGCAGGCTTATGTTACCAATGCAAAGTTAAGCATAAAACCGGCCTCCCGAGGCCGGACTTTAGGGCCGAAATTTGATGGAATATTAGCCCAAGCTAAAAAATTTGATGAAGAAAATCCTAGAATTTACTACTTGCAAGGACAAAGTAAATTCTATACACCTGCTATGTGGGGTGGTGGCAAAAAAAAGGCGTTGCCTTTGTTAGAAAAGGCCATCGAAAAATACAACAGTTTTGAACCCAAAAGCTCAATTCATCCAAATTGGGGAAGGGAGCGAGCAGAAAAACTCTTGAAAGACTGTAAATAGTAATTCTTGAGGTTTTACTAACCGGTGGCTTCACCCTCCGATTAGCAGAGACACATAAAATTATAAAAAGGCATTATTATTGAAAACCAATTTGCTCATAATTGATGGCAGGTATAATCATATCATCAATAAACCAGCGGGTTAACCCGCTGGTTATAACGAAATCAACACGTAACCCGCTGGTTGTAAGGATGTTTGATAAGCTAGCAAGTTCATACTTTGATTGAGCAGCCCTTTGAAATCGACTTTAATATCAATAGTAAAAATATAGCATCATGAAATTCAAAGACTTAGACCCAGTATTGCATTCACAGTTGCGTTTATCTATTGTATCACTGCTAATAAGCGTAGAGTCTGCCGAATTTAACTATTTGCTTGAGCAAACCGCTGCTTCAAAAGGAAACCTTAGTGTGCAGATAAACAAACTAAAAGAAGCCGGCTATATTGAAGTAAAAAAATCGTTTAGGGATAATTATCCCCTTACAACATGCAAAATCACTAAGAAAGGGCAAGAAGCCTTTGAAAAATATGTTGATGCTATTTCGGGATATTTGCACAAGAAGTAAAGATACTATAAAAGAATATCATTTCCTTATATTTATTACTTTTGTTCCAAACAACAATTATGGAATTAGGCTCGCGCTTCATATCCATTTATGATTTTATATTGCTGCCAATTTATGTGCTAATCGTATATTTTCTTGCTAGACGCGCAAAAGAAAAATATATTGAAGAAAGGCCGGAGTACAAATATTATATTGCCGGCTTATTGGCTAAAATAGGAGGAGGAATCCTTTTCACACTCATTTACGTGTATTATTATGGCGCTGGAGATACTACCAATTATTTTGTGAGCGCCAAAGCTATTTCCCGTTTATTTTTTGAAGAACCTTTGGTTGCGGCTAAAATTATGTTAGGCAATAATACTTTAGAAACATGGATCCATTTTAATGCCGATACCGGACATCCATTAAGTGTAATGTTCCTTTATAAGCCCCAAGCATTTGCAGTTATGCGCTTATTGGTACCTTTTACCATGCTTGGAATGAATTTTATTATTCCCTCGGCCATTGTCTTGGCTTATTTTGCTTATGCAGGTATTTGGAAATTTTATTCTTTGCTTAGCAGGTTATATCCATCATTATACAGAATGCTGGCTATTGGGGCATTGTTTATTCCATCTGTAATTTTTTGGGGTTCCGGGCTTATGAAAGATACATTTACTTTAACAGCAACATTATGGATTATTGTAAATGTGTTTAGAATATTTATTCACAAAGAGAAAATATTGAAGAATTTTATTATCCTAATCATCAATATTCATCTCCTTTTATGGCTCAAACCTTATATTCTCATAGCGCTTATCCCAGCTATTATCACCCTTATTGTCTATACGAATGTACAAGTAAAAAGCAATTTGATAAAATTTGTAGTAAGCCCTTTATTGCTTTTTTTAATTTTTTTCCTTTCCTATTCTACGTATAATTTTTTCAGTTCAGGGTTAGACCAATACGGAGATATGGAAAGTATGCTCGAAAAAGCCCAAATAACCCAACAAGACTTGATTCGGGCAGAGCAGTATGGAGAAAATTTTTATAACATAGGTGAATTCAGCCCTACTATTGAAGGAATAGCCTCAAAGGCGCATATTGCTTTAATATCTGGGCTCTTCAGGCCATTTATCTGGGAAGCACATGGATTTATACCTTTCCTTTCTGCCTTAGAGAGTTTATTTTTTATAGGTTTTACACTTTACGTGATTTTTAAGATTGGGCTTAGAAAGTTTTTCAAATTTGTTTCCTCTGAATCTCTACTGGTAGTGAGTTTTTTCATATTTGCTTTATTCTTAGCATTTGCCGTTGGGCTGACTACAGCTAACTTTGGTGCCCTGGTAAGGTATCGTATACCCCTATTGCCTTTTTATTTTTGTGGGATATTGATTGTTTATGGTAAATGGAAGAGATGGAAGTGGTTTAGATATAGATAAAAACGTGATTATCTATCATAATCCTTTTTAAACACAATACAACGCAAAGGAACTCGTAAAAAGCCACAAAGTTTTTTTTGCCGGGAAAAGCACTGTATAATACTGGTAAAAGTTTGTGAAGATCTTTGGTTTACCCACATTATCAAACTAACCTCTGCAAGCCAAATATATTAATTAAATCCTGGGTGTTTTCATATACATCATCAAATATATCAAACGTTTTTTTCTTCGGAAGACTGGTGAGTTTTCCTACCTTAAATAGATCTTCTTTGCCAGGTTTCCCGGTTCCCGCTATAGTTGTAGTATGCTGGCCATTAAACCCATCACTCAACACAAGGTCATAGGCAGGGGATACCATCAATTGGCCGTTTTTATATATGAATTAGTAAGCAATGCAACAAAATGAATCACTTTAGGATCCACAGAGCTGGAAGTAATAGTTGCATTTTTGATTTCTTCCAATGAATAATTCGTTTTAGGACGTTAATAAATTCTTCACACCTCCTGGTATGGTAATTGAACAGTGTTTGAGAGCTCATTAATATTAAGCATATTACCAATCTGAGATGAAAGTATTTTTAGTAGTTTGTTCATGCTCACAAAATCTTCATTACGGATAAATTGCTTTACATCTCTCATCAAATATGTTTGATAGATGTCATTAAGCAATTCTACTTTCTCATTATAATTAGGTTCCAATGCAACTTTAGGTAATCCATCATACATTATATACTCCTCGAATAATTGCCTAATTTGTGTGATGAGTAAATGGAAATCATCTTTATAGTTTGTATTTAAAAATCTATGCCATAGCTCTATATTTTGAAATTTAATAAACGCCTGGAACTTAATGAATAGACATTGATTATGCGCACTCTACCCGCGAGTGATTCTTCTACCTTTTGCAGCACGCCTAAACTCGAACTGCCACTACATAATATTTTCAGCTTTTTATATTTATCAACCAGTAGTTTCAAATAAAGGGATATTTTTATCATAACTGAAGAAAATATAGAGTTATTCGTAATAAAAATGTTCTCGTTAGAACATTCATCGAGGTAAAATGCCACCATTAAAAGGGAAGGTTTAAAAAACCATATTATTGAACCTATCCTTATTTTCTTGTATGCTACTTATCGCTGGAAACAAAACTTGTGTTATGCTTCCTGGTGTATATTTAACTATTAATTGGTTAAATGAATTAACTCTATGAAAATATCCAAGAATAGCAACAGTATAATTTTTCCTAGAACTAAATTTGAGGAGAATTTTTGAATTGACCTTATAATGGGAAAAATGGATCCTAATATGAAGTTAAAAGCAGCTAAAATGATTTTTTGATGTCAAATTCAGTACCTTTGGCGTTCTAGTTATGTTACGGGTTTGAATCTTTGAGGAAACACGAAGAACCCTGTCAATTTGAACATTGGCCGATTTTTTTATGCTAATTTTATCACAAATAGGTAATAACAGAAATGGCTCGAACCTAATATTCGAGCCATTTCTGTTATAAGCACTTAACAATCATCACCTTACAATCACTTTTTCATTATGTACTTTCTGTCCAACTTTCACTGTAACGATATATAATCCTTTGCTTAGGATGTTACCGGTCATTAAGCTATGCCTGAAAGTTCCGGCATCATCGGTATTAAATGTACGTTCAAGGATTCTATTGCCATAAATATCACTGATAACAATATCTACCATGTCGCCGTTATCAAATCCAATAGCTCTGAATATTAGGTTACCTTCGGTGAGCGGATTTGGAAATACTTTAATCGTTTTCTCTTTTTCTTCTCCAAGGTATGTAACCGGCACTAATTCGGAATATTCGTATTTACCGTCAAAATCAGTTTGTTTAAGGCGGTAATAAGAAACTCCTTGGTAGGGTTCATTATCGTATGTAGAATACTCAAGTAATTGATTGCTATTACCGGCTCCTGGTAAAGTTGTGACCATTTCAAAATCAACCCCATTCATGGTTTTTTCAATGGTGAAATAATCGTTATTAATTTCAGAAGCAGTAGACCAAAGGAGTTTCACTTTGTTGTTTTCTACCTTAGCTTCAAATTGAAGCAATTCTATAGGAAGAACAGCAGATTCATCAGTGACAGTAAAATTACTGAATGAGGTTAGGTTGCCCCAATCAATGCTCCATGTGCCACCTCCATTGTCTACGGGGTTATTGGGTCCAAATTCCCAATTAGCACCATCCCATTTAGCAACAACTGTATTTTCTATAGCGCTATCATTTTCAACAATATCTCCATCAACAAATTGCAACTCTATGTCATAATCAATTGAATTGACTCCGGTAGGTTCAATCTGCCAGTACCTGTTGATCCTGGCACCTTCAGTAACACCAAGTGGTGAAAGGTTAGGATGTTGTTGGTCTTGGACATTTATGCTAATACTTGCATCAGGGTCTAAGCTAGCAGTATTAACCGTAATTTCTACAGGTGTATAGTTATTTAAATCACCAATAGGGTAAAAATAACTTCTACCTTGTTGTATTTCACGGAATAAGTTTCCATTACTCTCCATTTTCACATATCTAGATTCATTATAGCCTTCAATAGCGCTTTCATCTGCTGAATTCAGGTAAATATAACGTCCTGCAGTTCGAATTCCTCCACTAGTGAAAGTTATTTTATCATTTACAGTTATATTACCAAATAAATAAACATTTCTAGCTGATTTATTTACTTCTAAATTTCCAAAATTGTGAGTACCAGTTCCTTTAACAAATTGAATAGATTCTCCAAAAAACTCAACAGTACCACCGTTAGAAATTAATGTACCATTACTTTCCCAATGATAACCTAATGAAAATATATATCCATCCAAATCCATAGAAACACCATTTTGAATAGAAAAACCTTTATATAATTTTGTATTTCCAGTTAGTTTTTTCACTCCTGAACCTTCTAAATACAAAAAACGGTAAGTAGTGTTAAAGATATCTTGGTCATTAGCGGCAGAATAATAAATGTATCCTGGATTTGCATCCAATGTCCCATCTCCACTAATCTCTCCTTCCATAATTTTAAGATCATAATTATTAACATTAACTTTAGCTCCGGCCCCTATTTTTATCGTACCCACTTCAACATCATTATCAAGATTAATGGTATGTCCATCAGAAATAATTGCTGTCTCATCCTCATCTGGTACGTGCTTTGTTAGCCAGCTATTGGGGTTGTGCCAATTGCCGGTTGTTACTACTGACCTGTTTCTAGCTACCCCAATTTTAAAATACTCTCCATGATTAATTACCACTCCATCAGCTATCCTAAACTCTGCTTCTTGTATTAGCATTGGATAAAGCGTAGTGTCTGAACCATCGTATGTAAGGACAACATAGGTATCATAATAGGCAGGTTTTGCAGGAAGTGTTGTTGAATCTATACCAATACGAATTTCAGCAATATCACCCGTTTCTGTATTTCGCCATTCTCTATCAACAACATAAATAGAATCATTAGGAATTTGATTCCAAGTATCTATGGCTCCATTGTCATGCCCGATAAGTAGATACTCGCCATTATCCAAGCCTTGTGGTTCGTCAATTTTAACGATTCCTGGCCCTTGAGCAGCTACATGTTGGTTATCCGCATCCTCTTGTCCAATCCCAAAAACTTGATAGCTATGTGTTGCTTCCCAATCATAAAGTTCATTAGAAGCATCGATACTAATGTCGTATTTAGCTGTAAAATAATTGGCTATGATCTTCTTTTGTGCTTCATTGGGTACGAGATTATACGTTAAGAATTCCATTATATCCCCTTGATAATAATGTGGATCACTGGAGCTTTCTCCATCTGCACTGCCATCATAATACCTGGCGCTACCATTACATCCAAACCTTATATCTCCTCCATGGGGATATAGTTTGTCCACATCCTGGTTTTCTCCAATAAGATCACCATCAAGATAACCCCTGAATACGGAATCGGGATCATTCATTTCTAAGATTACATAATGAGCAGTAGTATTCGAAACCGAAGCATTAACTGAAGTATATCCCCATTCAATTTCTGCAAAGTTCCATCCCCCACAATATATATATCCATCTTCAATATAAACATTAAGTCCCCTGGTGCCTGCTCCTTCTTCATATAAAACACGTCTTCCTGATGTATTTGTGGGCCTAAAAGCTATAATAATGGTTCTTAAAGTTTGGGCTCCGTCTGCTGTATTGATATCATCAGAATTATCAATCTTAAAATATTCGCTTGTTCCATTAAAATTAATAGAATTTTTACCGTTTACATTAGGATTGTCGGCCACAAAATCCGGTTCATTGGAATCATCGTTGTAAGCATCATTGCCATTAGAAGATTGGTCATTAAAAGTAGTAACATCGTCTCCATCACTATAAGATTCTCTACTGGCATCTAACCAAGAAAAATATTGCAGGTTGTTCCCTACGCCGCCTGGACCTCTGATGCCAAGGCCATCATCATCATATATTGTATAGGTAATGGTATCAGTTCCCAGGCCTCCATTTATTGTAGCATTAGAAGGGTTTTCAATAATTACCCTGAAGGATTCGGCATCTTCTGTAACAATATCATTAAAAATATCTACTTCAATATTAATGGAATCTGTTCCAGCTGGTATTGTAAGCGTTCCTGAACCCTTCAATGTATAGTCTTGTCCGCCACCGGTTGCAGATATATCTTCGGCATAATAGTCAACAGAAATATCGTATCCGGATTCACCAAGATTGAGTTCTAGCAATACAGGAGAAAAACTCTCAGTCCCACTAATTTGCTCTTGCTCAAATTGGACATCAGGTACATCATCGTCATCGTTGATTGTATAGGTATAAACTGTAGTGTCGCCTAAGCCGCAATTGTTAGGATTCGTTAAGGTTACAATAATGGTTTCTGACGGTTCATCAACAATATCAGCAAGAATTTTAAAATCAGGAACGGGTTGTACCGTATCACCGGCTGGAAACGTTATTGTCCCTGCTGGTAAAGTATAATCTGAGCTATCTGTGGCAGTACCTCCTGTAACTGAGTAATCAATAGTAGTAGGATTTGAATCATCTCTTTCAGAAAGGTGTACTCTAACATTTAAATCATAATCCCCTTCATTTCCGGAGGAATCTTGTATGGTAAATTGTACTTTCCTTGTGATATCATCATCATGGATGGTGTAGGTGTGTATTGTATCAGCGCCTATTTCAACATCAGGGTAGTTCTGATTATCTAAAATGATCTCAAAGGACTCATCAGGTTCAATATCAGTGTCATTGACAATCGCTACTGATATTGTATCTGACAACTGCCCGGCTTGGAACGTAAAGTCAGTTAATCCAACAGAATCATAATCATCTGGGCTAAAAGCTGAAATTCCGGAAGTTTTGTATTGAATTGTGTAATCATCTCTTGGAATAAAATTCATATTTACGATGGCATTTACAGGAGTGATGGGTTCAAAATCGTCACTTGCAGCAATTTGAAATTCTATTGAAGGTTTGGCAACACCAATAGTGAAATAATCGCCATCATCAAAATCTACATCAGATACACTATAATAGGGACTGTCATCATCTTTTTCCATTTCGTATACTTGGGTTGCATCGGTAAAATCCCCATCATCATCGATCATAAGTAAATATTTTTCATACCCAACGGGCGTAATGTCTAATCCAATAGAGTCAATATTATTTCTATCATATTGCGTTGTATCCAGTCTAAGTGTAATGCTTCCAATATCACCACCAGATTTATCCACCCTCCATTCTTGGGCAACTCTTCTAATGTGGATACTGTTATTGGGTACATCAATTTCGTCCCATTCAAGCCATTCATCAAGGCCTCCATCTTCGTCATAATCGCCCCCATTATCATGGCCAATCATAAGATATCTACCTGGGTCAAGATTGGATGGGCTGTCAATTTTAATGATGCCTTTACCTTTAGCAACATAATGCCTATTTTCGGCATCATCTTTTCCAATGCCAAATACTTGGTATCCATGGTTAATATCGTATTCATAAAGTTCAATAGAATCAGGCAGTTCCATGTCGAATTTGGAAGCAAAATAGTTTTTAACCAGTTTTAATTGCACATCATTGTAAACGATGTTACCAGAAACAAATTCGGCAAGGTACCCTTTAAAAAAGTTCCTATCACCACCTTCGCAATCACCAGGGGTATCTCCCGGGTCATGTTCAAGATAATCTTCATAACATGCACCTCCATTTTGTCCTCCAAGCCCGATATCTCCTCCATGAGGATAAAGCCTGTGAGCTCCAGTAATTTCACCTAAATATTCTCCATTGAGATGCCCGCTAACGGAACCTACACCAAAATCATTAAAATCAAATTGCAGGATAGCAATATAGGGTTTGTCTGCTTCTATCTTTTTTGTAACTGACCTATAATCCCATCTATGCAAATCGGGAGCAGTTAATGGAGGGTTATTATAACCGCCAATAAAGACCGAATCATTTTCGATATAAATATTAAGACCCCGCCAACCAGCTCCTTCTTCGTAGATCACTTGCCTGTCAGTAATATTTGTGGCAGGCCTAAAAGCAACAATCAATGTACGTTTATTTTGGGGGCCGGAAGCTGTGTTCATATATTCATTATCAGCAATTTCCATGAACTGGTCTTCGCCGCTTTCTATTTGTATTACAGGCCTATCGTTCCATGTAGCAGTTTTCTTATACCAAGGCTGTGCATCAGCAGTGTTTTGATAGGCATCAAGGCCGTGATTGGCTTGGTCTTTCCATCGCGTATCATCACTTGACCCACCAATTTTAACCTCATCATTGCTATTATTAGATAACCCTAATGAATGAGAGGTCATTAACCAACAATCTATTTGGTCATCAAACCCACCAACACCACCGGGCCCATCCCAACCCAGTTCATCGTTATCATAAATGGTGTAAATAATTGTATCATCAGTGCCATATTCAAATGTTGCATTGGATACATTGTTAATTATTACGGCAAAATCCTCATCGTTTTCAATAACAACATCATCAAATACATCAGTTTGAATATAAAGTGTATCATCTCCTGGTTCAAAAGTAAGGGTTCCATCGGCCTGGTTGTAATCTGAACCTCCACCGGTTGCTGTACCATCTATTGCAGTATAATCCACTGTAATTTCATTTCCCGAGGCATTGGAAAGCACAACTTCTAACAATGCTGGGGATATACTTTCTTTACCTGCTAAAGAATCCGTTGAAAAGCCAATAGTAGGTTGTGCATCGTTATCTTGAATTGTATATGTGAATTCTGTTGTGTCTCCTAAGTTTGCATTAACCGGGTCATACAATTGGAATATAATGGTTTCATCAGGTTCGTCATAGAGGTCATCAATTACTTGGAAGGATATTTCTTCCAAAGTGTCTCCGCTTGCAAATTGAAGGGAGTCGGCTGTTAAAAGTTTATAATCCGTGCTGTCGCCGGTAGCCGTACTAGCGCCAAGTATCCTGTAATGCACTTTTACTTCTACACCTGTATTATCTTCAGTAAGGTGCGCATTAAACCTGATTGTATCTGTATCTTCTGTGTTTGCAGAATCAGCCAAGGCAAATTGAACTTTTAACGTCCGGTCAACATCTTTAATTGTGAAGGTATGGGTAGAATCTCCTTTTAAGGAAATACCATTGTCCGGGTTCTGTAATGTAATTGAAACTGTCTCGTCATCTTCAGGGTCAACATCCCTATTAACAGATATTGGGATAGAATCAAGCAAACTGCCTGCTTCAAAAGTAAGAGTTCCTGAAGCTGCATCATAATCGCCAGGCTCGTTAGCCGTTCCATCACTGGTAAACCAATCAACTGTATTATCAGTTGTTGATTCAAAATTCTGCCTAACTTGCACATAGTAAGTGGTATCAGGATCTGAAGAAGGTTCGTAGCCATCGGATTCTTCAAGTACAAAATCAATGGAAGGTCTAATTACGCCAATAGTAAAATAATCTCCTTTAGTAAAATCTACGCTGCTTAGGCTGTAATAATCAGCGCTATCGCTTGATTGGTGAGACATTTTTTTCACTGTAGCGCCTTCGGTAAAATCGCCATCATCATCAATCAGTAAAACATAATCGGAGTAACCTGATGGGATTTGTTGTAAGAATGTGGTATCAAAACCTAAATGAACAGTTCCAATATCACCGCCTTGTTTATCTACCCTCCATTCTCTTTCTATTCTTCTAACTGTTGAGTCATTATCGGGAATATCTGTATATCCCCAGTTGTCAATTGCCCCGCCATCGTGGCCTGCGAGCATGTACTTTCCATCTCCGATAGCAGATGGATTATCTATTTTTACGAGTCCATGGCCTTGCGAGATGCTATGACTTGTGTCGTTTTCTTGCCCGATGCCAAATACTTGGTAGCCGTGATTTACATTATAGTCGTAAATATCTTCACCAGGAGGCAATTCAATTCCATATTTAGCTGCAAGATAGTTATGTACAATTTTTAATTGAGCGTCGTTAAATACGATATTACCGGAAACAAATTCTGCAATAAAGCCATCAAAATAATGGTCATTTCCACCATCACAGTCATCGCCTTCAAAGCATGAACCATTGTTCATGCCACCAAGTCCAATATTTCCTCCATGGGCAAATAATTTTCCTGCTCCTTCAAGTGCCCCAAGATCTTTACCGTTAATTGAACCTCTTATTTCACCATCGACTCCTTGAAAATCAAATTGTAATATAGCAAAATACGGTTTGTTTTTAGCAATACTGTCTTTTACCGAGATATAATCCCACGGAGTTGTAGCACCACCATCGTCGTTGTTCTTATTCCATCCGCCAAAATAAATAGAATCTTGTTCAATATAAATATTAAGCCCCCTAACAGCGGCTCCTTCTTCAAAAATCACTTGTCTTGCATAGGTTTCTGTAGAAGTTCTAAATGCAACAATGATTGTACGTTGCGTTTGAGCGCCCGATGCTGTATTCATGTATTCATTGTTGGGGAATTTTAAGAAATTATCGTCGTCCCTATCAAAAAATACTACAGGCCTATTGTTCCAAGTTGGAGTAACGCTATAATAGGTTGGTTGGTTATCTGCTACGTCTTGGTATGCGTCAATTCCGTTAACTTGGTCTTTCCATGCATAATCGCCATCAGCAACTTTGTCGCCATTTGTAAGGTTAACAGAATCAGTAGAACGAACCCACACATCTACTTGGTTATTGAAACTACCAACACCGCCGGGACCAGACCAGCCAAGCCCGTCATCATCAATGATGGTGTATTCTAAAGTATCAACTGAACCGATTACACAATTAGCCGGTGTTGACATAATAATTTCCAAGGTTTCGCTGGATTCTTCATCAGAATCATTAACAATTTCAAGTGGAACTGTTGCTGTGGTAGTTCCAGCAGGTATAGTTAATGTTGTATCATTAAAAGAGAAATCTGTTGCATCTGCGGTGCCTTCATCGGAAGTAAAATCAACATCTAAGTCATATGGTGAAGCATGAGATAAGGATAAAGAAAGATTAATAGGTGAATAACTTTCCATACCACTCAATGTAGCATAATCAAATTGCACCACGATAGGCCTAACACCAAAGGTTACATAATCGCCATCGCTAATATTAACATTAGAGGCAACATAATATCCACTAGAAGCATTGTAGGCCATTTCGTACCTTGTAGCATTGGATGTAAAATCCCCATCATCACTATCAACCCAAACAACATAATCGTAATACCCTTCATCTTTAGCTGGTAAAAGGCTAGTATCAAGTCCTATAGAAATTGTACCAACATCTCCTTCTTCGTCAACTCGCCATTCTCGCGCTATTCGTTTTACCTTGTACTCATCGGCAGGTACTTCTGTTTCTGTCCATGCAGTAATATCGGCGCTATCATGGGCAAAAAGAAGGAATTCTTCATCCGTAAGATTTGAAGCATTGAATACCCTAAACATTCTTCCTGATTGCGCATCTTCGTGTATGTTATCATAATCTATACGCCCAATACCGGCAAGTTCGTGGTAATGGATTGCATCGTAATCATAATAATCTTTATAAATATCCAAAGTATCTTTTAGGGTGATATCATATTTTGCTGCAAGATAATTATTGATAATGATCTGTTGGGCAAGGTTAAGGTTTGAGTTGTAAGCAATCACCTCTGCAAGTTTCCCACCGAAGGGATAATCCCCGTTGCCATGTTGAATTCCCCTGAGGTCGCCAATAACTTGCCTCTGTATAGCTCTTGTTGAGTCCAACTCACTCATGGCAATATGCCAGGTATCCCATTGCCATGGATAATAATTTGCACCATCTCCAAAATCTCCATAAGGCCGTCCATCTAAGCCATACCTACCTTTATTTTCATATTCAGGAAAATTAATAGCAAGTCCATCAAAACTAAATCCATTTTCAATAGCATTGTTTCTTCCATCGGCAGCAAGGTGTGCCATGTCATCATAGCTCCCCCAGAGTTGAGCTAAATCATCATGACCTTGAAGCGTTTCATCTTCATAAAACACGGCAATAATAGTTGAAACTACTACATTTGTACTATCATCCAAGTAATCGGTTTGAGCGCCATTTTCATCACCATCAAAACTTAATACCGGTTGCCCATTAAGTTGGTTTTCCAGGAAAGTAGGCTGATTGTCAGCACTTGCTTGTTCTAAGTCCCTGTTATGCCCAGAGGTATCAGGCCACACAGATACTCCGTCTCCGCCAGAAAGGCTGCCTATCAGGTCTCCTGCCCTAAACCACACAATATTACTAGAACTATCGCCAACACCACCAGGCCCGAGTTTACCACCTGTATCATCATCTTCTATGGTAAAAGTATGGTTGGTAATGACTCCTAAATGGGCATTGGTAGGATTTGACAGCGTAACCCTGAATTGTTCGTCAGATTCTACTGCCGGGTTATTAATAATAGTTACCTCAATAGAATCATATCTTGAACCTTCTTCAAAAGTAAGGGTTCCATCAAAAACGGAGTAATCATCATTTTTAACAGCCGTTAAATCCGTGAATGCATAATCCACGGTAATTTCTCGCCCTGCCATAGCAGATAATGCAACATTAATATAAACAGGCGAAATATCTTCGCCACCGGAGGATGACCCGACTTCAAAACGAACATCAGGGTCGGCGTCTTCATCAATGATGGTATCTGTGGTTATATAATTGGTATCTGTGATATTTGCATTGAGTGGATTTGTAAGCATTACTTTAATGGTCTCGGGGTCTTCCCTTAATTCATCATCATTGATTATAACTTTTATATGCGTCGTATCCTTTCCTGAAGGAATGGTAGCTGTACCATCGGCAAGCGTATAATCTTGTCCGCCACCTGTGGCGGTACCGGAAACCAGGTAATCAACATCAACATCAATACCAGGTGTATCTGTGGATTTGATAATAATATCGTAGGTTCCCACATCTTCATCTATAGCTTGGTTTTTTGTTAAGAAGAAAAGTTTTCGTGCTTTGTCATCATCATGGATAGTGATTGTGTTAATGCTATCTTTTCCAAGTTCTCCCATTGAAGGATTGCTTAGGTCAAGTATAATGGTTTCATCATCCTCAGCACCCGGGTCGTCATCTAAAATATCAATGGAAATGGTTGTAGTGAGGTCACCTGCTATAATAGTGGCTGTGCCAGAACCAATGGCAGTATAATCGTTTCCTAAAGTAGCAGAACCTGTTCCCAAATCTTGATAGTCGATATCAAGGTCGCTTCCAATTGGCCCGTTTAGAGTAACTTCAATTTCTACCGTACCTGTATCTTCAAAGACATAAGAAACCGTATCCGAAAAATACACTATGGGCCTAAAGCATCCAAAGGTAATATAGTTTCCATCAGCAATTTCCACATTTGTAGCTTTATATTCGGTTGTTGCACCAACCTGTGCAAGCGGGTATGCTGTGGCGCCTTCACTAAAATCTCCATCATCGTCTACCCAAAGAACATAGTTTGTATACCCAGAAAGCAAAGAAGGCAAATTATCGGAAAAAATGGAAACTGAGACAGTCCCTAAGTCCCCTGTTTCATCAATTTTCCATTCTCTTTCAATTCTTTTAGTACTGGTATCTGACACAGGTAATTCATCTGTGGTCCAACTATCAGTTGGTTTCCCGTCATGGGCAAACAAAAGATAATCGCCGGCATTAAGACTTGATGCTTCTTTAAGCTCCAACATATTAGCAGATCTTGCAGACAAATTGGAAGAACCCCCTTCATTGCCTATACCAGCGAGTTCGTTATAATGTGTACTTTCGTATGCATAATGGTCATTACTACTCAATGTAATATCATATTTTGCAGCAAGGTAGTTTTCAATGATAATCCTCTCGGCATTGTTTAGTTGGTCATTATATACAATAATTTCTGCAATATAACCACCGAATTGATGCTCTCCATTTTGGAAATTTGCTCCTTGATCATAAAGAGATCCAATTGTTTGGTTGGTTAATGTATAGGTTGAGCTAAATTCTGTTGAAGCAATTTGAAAGCTATTGTATGTCCAGTTTGGAGAGCCGGGATTACCAACTTCTGGACCAAAGGCTCCACTATTTATAGATACTTTCCCGGTAGATGCAGGGGAGGAATTGCCATCACAACTCCAAGTTCCTGGATTATTCCTTGCATCCAAAGCAACATGCAAATTATCGTCATAATATCCCCAAACTTGGCCTAATTGGGTAGCTTCTTGAAGTGAATCGTTAATATTATAAACAACAATTACAGTTCTGGTATCATAGTCAGTAATGTCATCATAAAACATGGCGCTATCACCATCAAATTTAACAGCATTAAAACCGTTGAGGAAGTTGGTTTTAAGAACCGGTCTCCAACTATAAATGCTTTGGGTTGCATCATGGTCATTGCCCGATGTATCTGCCCAGATTTCAATGGGTTCGTTATTTCCCAGGTCAATGTCGCTAGCACGGAGCCATAGCTGGTTATTTGTATTATCGCCAACACCGCCCGGCCCGCTCTGGCCGTAAAAATCTGTTGCTAAAATAAATAACAAAATGCTTACGAGGATTCTAAAAATATATGCTTTCATGATTACAAATTTTCTGTTTTTTTTCTGTTTATAAATAAAAAATGTTCACACACCAAAAATTTTTGGTAACTAACAAAAATACACATATTTCTTAAAAGGAGCAATAAGTAATGTTACTTACTCAAGTTTCGGACTTATATAACTAGCTGATTATCAATAACACCCTTGTTTGTATTACATTCATAATCAATAACTTGTACTATTTCCATTTTTCTTAATTTAAGCACATGATTTTCGACTCTCATCAGTATGGGTCGAAAAAACATGCCTGACGTAAAGATTATTATTTGCTTTATAGATGATTTTTTCTAACAACTCTTCCAATTCAATAGGTAGTTCTAATTCCAATATAAAATGGAAAATTAATGCTTGCACTTCTGCCCATATCCTTTCAGCTAATATTGCTTCTTGTGTATTGGTTTGACATTGCTTAAATAGCCCGCCAATTGACTCATAAGCATTGCACCTCTTGTGAAGCGATAACATTATATATTGGATAAAGCTTATCGTGGTGGCAGCAATTTGCGCATCAAAGTCTACACTTTGACATTTGCCTAACCCAAGATATTGCTTTGATTCTTTAAAGAACACTTCGATAGTCCATCTGACCTGGTAGATTTTATATGTATCATTGAAAGATAATGAAGTGTCTGTTGTAACTATTAATCGCCATTTCGCCCTTTTGGTGAGCCTTGTAAAGAACAATTTCACAGGTATACCTTTATAAGTAGCGCTTACTTCGATATAATATACTTTGTTAACACGAGAACGTTTTTTGTCTACTTTTTTACTTCGTAAAATTGCTTTAGCGTTCATCATCTCACCCCCTACCTCGTAGTTTCTTTTATCCATACGGCACATAGAAATAACATGAAGCATGCCATTTTTCATATTTCGTACATCCCTAAGAAAATCTTGGGTACAGAACCATGCATCGGTCAATACGTAGTTTGCGCGCAGTCCATGCTTTAAAGCCCTCCTAAGCATCTTAAGCAAATTGGTAGTTTTCTTTTTTCGCAATTCCTTTTTCCGCTTATAACCCCATCAGGTTTTTGCCCTTTCCTTTTTAAACCGTTGATTCCTCTGCTTAAGCGTTAAACCATAGTTCTTCTTTTTTCCTTTTTCATTATGGAAAGAAAAATCTACCGGGAGAAAACTCTTTCCATCCCACAAACCCAGTACTAAAAGCTTAAAGCCAAATATATGCTTGCCTATAACATGATTAAAGATACGGCTTATTCCTTCAAATTTCCTACCTTGTTTCTCAATATCACTATCATCAGCAATAAAACATTTAACCCACATTGCAGGTATAGATATACAACAGTTTGATTTTAAGAACTATCAT
>CAZJDA010000025.1:0-58325 GCA_964544705.1 uncultured Bacteroidales bacterium | reverse complement strand
TTTTATCGGTTTTATGTGTGAATTAAATGGAAGGGTTACTTCACAATCACAATCGTGAAATCCTGCCCAAAGCCGTAACCCGACGAGAATTGAGGCTGCACCTTTGTGTTTTTTCGACAGTTTGGGAACCAAATCCATTACTTGGTTTTTTACGAGAATGTAATTTGCCTTCCAAACTTTCATTTTGCTCTTACACTGTTTAACCTTTTATAATTTAATATCTTCTAATTTTGAAACAGGAATAGCGGTTACAGTTTCTGTGAGTTGAATAAGCTCGCTTCCCTGATACACTATCCAGGCTTTATGCAAATTCAAGTCTTTCATTGATGTTGTTAATGATTTTGTAATTCCTGGGGTATCAGAAAATTTCACTTCCAATCCATATTTTTTTGCCTCCCCAATCCCAGATAAGGTCAATTTCTGCACCCGAATGAGTTGAGTAAAAGTAAAACTGCTGTGCATATTTGCTGAGCGTTCGTATTGCATTTTCAATACAAAATCCTTCCCACGAAGCTCCAAGCTTTGGATTAGTAATAAGTTGTTCATGATTGTTTATCGTTAGCAATGAATGAAACAGCCCTGTATCGCGGAAATATATCTTAGGCGATTTTACCAGTCGTTTGGCAACATTAGCAAACCAAGGCTGTAAAAGCCTAATCATAAAAGTGCCCTCAAGTATCTCAAGGTATCTGCGAATAGTCATATCGGAAACGCCAAATGAACGCGCTAATTCTGAGTAGTTAAGTATTTGTCCGTGATAATGAGCCAGCATAGTCCAGAAACGGCGAAGGGTATTTGCGGGGATGTTTATGCCTAGCTGGGGAATATCCCGCTCAAGAAAAGTTGAAATAAAATTACTCCTCCAAAACCTGCTATTCTCATCATCGAGTAAATAAGCCCTGGGGAAACCTCCTTTAAGCCATAGATTATGAACATCATAATCAACTTCGGATAAGCTGAAACCTCCCAGAAAGTGAAAACCAATTCTGCCTGCAAGCGTTTCGCTTGACCCTTTTACTAAGTCTGGAGAGGCACTGCCGAGTATCAAATATTTTTGATTGGGTTTATTATCACTTTGATAACGAAGCAATGAAAACAACTCAGGTTTTCGCTGGATTTCATCTATCACGATTACACCGTCAAGAGAATCTAAAAGAAATTGGGGATTTTCAAATTTTAGCAGGTCGATTGGTTTTCAAGATCAAAATAGTAATCGGCATCCATTTGTTTGGCGATGGTAGTTTTGCCAACTTGTCTTGCTCCAAGTATTGCTGTAACAGGAAATATTCCCATAAGTTGTTTAATCTTTTCTATTTCATGAATACGATTAAGCATAGATTTTTCTTTCAAATATAATTAATTTAACTTGAAAATTCAAACATCGACCTTGAATTTTCAAGTTTACTTCACAATCACAATTGGAAAATCCATTCCAAAACCGTAACCTGTTGGGAATTGCGGTTGCCCCTAATGCTTTTTTGCTTAATTCCAGATAATCTTTCAATCTAATTCACTTTAAACCCAAACTTCTGGTAAATATTATCCCTGTCAACGGTTGGGTTTTGTGCTCCGCCACTGAACTTAGATACTTCTTTGGAAATATATTTCCTTAATTCATCTGTGCTTACAGTCCCGTTTTTATCTGTATCTGCTTCGCTTGTAGTTAGTGCTTTAATGATGAACTCGGTGAACAAACCGTTTTGTAGTTCATCATATTCATAAGAATATTCTTGGCCACGACTTGAAGAGAATACTATTGCTCCTGACCTTCTCAATAAATCGTTATAAATAAACCTGTTCCTATCGATACCCAGTTTTTTAATTGTTGATTTTTTTTGCGTTTGTTGCTCATTAACAATAGGTTTGAATCCCCTGGACTTCAATCCTCTGTTGCTGGCATCAGCATAGAAAGTGGCATAGTCATTTTCTTCATCAATTTCTCCGGATTCGCAGGCATCCATGAGAAAAAGTTTACTTCTAGGAGGAATTTCTTGCAGCAAATCTTCAATAAATTCAAAGTTTGCAGCAGTGCCAGACAGATTGTTCAAATCGGTATTATATGTGAGGTAATAGTATGTTGCATCTTCATTGTTATCGTGCATTCCGTGTCCGGCAATAAATAGTATGAAAGTATCATCAGGTTTGGCATTTTTGAGAAATTCCTTCGCAGCCTTTATATTTTCTGTAGTTACCTGTTCATTTGTATATACTTTAGTGTAAATATTACCAAAACCTTTGCCCTGCATTGCTTTAAAAGTTTGTTCCAAATCCAGAGCATCCTGATGAGCATACTGTAGGTTTAGCGTTTGATTTTTATAATTTGAAACTCCAAAGCCAATAAAATACAAGTTTGGCTTAACTTGCTTATTGTAACTGAAATAAACAACATCGCGATAAGATTCGGTGGCTTTCTCGTTGAAGCATGAAACTTCAATTTTATTTATTCCATAGGTTAATTCAACCTTTTCATTGATTTTTTGGCTTTGCCCGGTAATGTTTTTGCCTTTGCCATAGATAGGTACATCGTTAACATATACATTGTATGAGCGTAAATTGTATTTGCTGTCAGCAAATTGCATCTCCAGATTTACAATTTTATCTGATTGTGAAGATTTTGTAATTTCGGCATCAGGAGTATAATAGCCTTGTTCCAATTGTTCTTCCTTAAGTTTAAGCTTCCTTAAACGTTTAAGGTATTGATTGCGAAAATGGCTGATAAGTTCAGTATCTTCTGAACCCAAGCGTTCCAGAACAATATCAGGGCGGTTGTTTTTTACTGCAAACTGGTCTATATTCCAGATATTTAACCCTTGAGCTATAGCGAAATATTCGCCGCAATTATTAGAGCTAGACCAGTAGCCATCCGGAGTAATTGCAAGCCAATCATCCTTGCCTACAGAAACAAAAGTGCAAAGCTCTTTGCCTGTTTCAATGTCCCAAAGTTTTGAAGTATTATCATCAGAGCTGCTCAGAATTTGCTTTTCATTTGGTAAGAAACAAACAGAAGTTACCCATCCATCATGACCATTAAAAGTTTTTATTTCTTTTCCACTAGCAATATCCCATAACTTAACGGTTTTATCATAAGAACCGCTTAAAGCATATTTCCCATCTTTTGAAAAACATACTGAGGTTACTAACCCACTGTGGCCATCAAGAGTTTTTATTCGCTTCCCACTAACCATATCCCATAGTATAATTTCTGGCAAAGCTCCACTTAGAGCATATTTGTTGTCGGGAGAAAAGCAAACAGAAGCAACTTGCATGCTATGTCCTGTTTGGGTTCTCATCTCGCTGCCAGTAGCAATATCCCATAATTTCAAATTATCATCAGGGCCTGTAAACTTCATATAAGAACCACTTAATAAATATTTGCCATTAGGAGAAATGTCAACAGCAATTACAGATAATGAATGCCCTGTAAATGTTTTTATTTCTTCACCCGTTGCAAGATTCCATAATTTTAAATTCTTATCGTCAGAGCCACTTATTGCTAGCATTTGGGCAGGAGAAAAACGAACGGAAGTAACATTTCCCTCATGCCCACTAAAAGTTTTAAAGGGCTTACCAGTTGAAATATCCCAAAGGATGATAACATCATTTTGCATATCATCGCCAAAATCTGAACCGCTTATTACATATCTTCCATAGGGTGAAATATCTATAGAATTCACTGCTCCCTTATGTCCAATAAAAGTTTTTAAAACTTCCCCTTTTTGAATGTCCCATTGTTTCAATGTGTTGTCATCTGATCCTGTTATTATGTACTTTCCATTGGGAGTGCATTTTATTGAATTAACAGCTTTTGATTTTCCTGTAAAAGTTTTTATCTCTTTACCCGTAGCTACATCCCATAATTTTAAAGAAAGATCTTCGGAACCACTGAGGGCATACCTACCATCTTTGGAAAATGTAACAGAATAAACAGAATTAGAATGTCCATAAAAAGTCCTGATTTCTTTTCCGGTAAATACATCCCATAGCTTGATTGTGTTATCATAAGAACTGCTAATTGCATATTTGCCATCAGGTGAAAAACTTACGGAAGTAACCCATTGTTTATGCCCTGTAAAGGATTTAAGCTCTTTCCCGCTTGCGATATCCCACAATTTAATACTGCTATTACTTGAGCCACTCAAGGCTTTTTTGCCATCAGGGGAAAAACTAACGCATTCAACATAATCGTTATGCCCTGTAAAAGTTTTTAGTTCATTTCCGCTAATTATGTCCCATAGTTTCATAGTATTATCGCAAGAACCGCTTAAAGCATACTTGCCATCCGGTGAAAAGCAAACTGAATTTACTGTAGAGGTATGGCCTGTAAAAACTTTCAATATTTTTTTATTTTGTATATCTAATAATGTTACAGCATCATTATTATCTCCGCATAATGCAAGTTTGCCATTAGGAGAAAAGCATGCCGAATTAACAGCTCCTCTAACAGTAAAAATTTTAACCATTTTGAAACTTGCCAAATCCCAAAGCGCTGCACCACTAAGCATGTATTTATTATCTGGTGATATAGCAATTACGTTACCACCTTTGATGGTTTTTACTTCTTTGCCGCTTGCAATATCCCAAAATTTGAAAGTGCCATCTTCGGATCCACTTAAAGCATATTTGCCATCAGGAGAAAAACAAACCGATGTAACAGCTTTAGTATGTCCGATGGGCAAAACAAGTTTTGGTTCCTCTTGCGAGTAAGAAGATACTGATATCAATAATACAAGTCCAATAATTTTTGTTTTAATCTTCATAGCTAATATTTTTTGTTTATTTAACTTTAAATTATGATTTTTTCATCTTTATTTACAAATCACAATAGGGAAATCCTGCCCACGGCTGTAACCTGTGGGGTATTGGGCTTTGCCTTTATATTTTTCAGTTATTTCCGGTAATCGGTCTTCCAGATATGCTTTTAATTCGGATACAGTGATTTTAAAATCTTTTTGTCCTCCATCTGCCTGGCACTTTAAGCCTTCCAATAATGCATAAGTGAATGCACCATGGCCAAGTTCATCAAATTCTGTAGCAAACTGCTCTGAACCACTGGCTGCCAGCACCATTATTCCTGTGCTTCTGGCAAGTTGCATAATCGCTTTCTGCTCTGCTGCCCCTCTTGCAGCAAAAGCTTGCAAAGCTCCTCCACTTTGGCAGGCATCCATTATCAATAATTGTTTTTGTGCTTTTATCTCTGTTGAAAGTTTCATTATTTCATTGGACGACAAGGCTTTCTCCACCAGTATTTCTTCGTTTCCGTATAGCTGGGTTACATCATGCGGCACTAAATAATAATCGGCTTTGATCCCTTCTACCTGCTCACCCATTACGCCATGGCCTGCATAGTAAAAAACAAAAACATCAGAAGGCAGGGCAGAGGTCTTTATTTTATTTAGAGCCTCTATAATTCCTTGCTTGGTAGCATCAGTATTTTTAATAAAGCTTACTTCTACATCGCTGAATATTTCTGAAGCTCCGGTTTTTATTTTATTGATTAATGCTTCTGCATCTGGCACAGCGTAGTTGAGGTTAAGGTTGTTGTTTTTGTAATTATTGATACCCACAGCCAGAAAATATAACTTTGTGCTGGCCTTCATGCCTTCATATTTAACAGTTATTTCATCGGGGATAGATTCAGTTCTGTCTGTATTAAATGCTGTAGCTTTAAAATGATTTTCACCTTCAACCAATTGTATGGTAAATGACTTATTAGAAACCTGCCCTTTTTGAGAAACTTTCTTGAAACCTCTGTCTGTGGTTTGAATGAGTTTCCCGTTGTGAAATAACTTTATCTCATCTATACTGCTACCATTGTCTATAACGCTTATATTGATTGTTACTTCTTTTTGAGGGCTCAGATAGTTATTTTCTGGCGAAGTAATCTGAACTGTTGGTGGCAACTTCACTTCTTCAATTTTAATTTCCGGTTCGTCGAAAACCTCTCCTGAAATTGTTCGTGCCAGCAGGTCAGGAGTATAGTATTGCTCAAAAAAGCTAGATAAAGGAAGGGTTTTCAATCCATCAACATAATGCAATTTTTCCATTCCTTTTTCTGTTCCATCAAATCTACCATCTGGAGTATAAACAATATAATCATCGGAATTTTTAAACCCTATGAGCGTAATTACAACTTCTCCACTTTGCAAATCCCATATTTTAATCGCCCCATCATCACTCCCAGAAATTACATATTTGCCGCTGGAACTGAAAGAAACACTTGATATTTCATCCTGATGCCCAGTGAATGTTTTAATAAGTTCTCCATTATCCAAATTCCATAGTTTAATGGCATTGTCTCTACTGCCAGACAACAAATATGACTTTCCGGTTTTTTCTTCCAATTCTGGTGGGCTAACGGCCAAACAGCTGATAAAACCACGATGATCTTTCAAGATATTCAGTTCTTTGCCGCTTTCTCTATCCCATATCCTAATTGTTTTGTCATGCCCTCCTGCTATTATGCGTTTACCCATGTTATCAAAGCAAACCGTATATATATAATTGTTTTGAAAGTCGTACGTATTGATTACTTTCTCAGTTTCTAGATCCCATAATCGAACCAGATTATCGAACCCACCTGTTGCAATATATTTGCCATCTTTGCTGCAACACATACAGAGATTTTCAGAAGAATCCTGTAATGTTTTTACCAATTTTCCAGTTTCCATATTGCAGATGCTAACCTTATAGGGCTCTAAACATGCAATATAAGCCTCTTCAGCTTCTTTGTTCTCTTGTGGAATAAAAGCAACCTGTTCTATTGTATTTTTGTTATCAACTAATATTTTTTTTGTTTCATTGGTATTTAAATTCCAAAGCGAAGCTGATTGTGTATAGCTGCCCGAAACAATATAATTCCCATCCTGAGAAACATCAATACTTGTTACATAGTATTCTTTGATTAGGGATTTTAATGTATTTCGTGTTTCCAGATTCCATGCATTTATATTTTTTTCGCCGCATGTGTATATTTTTGTTTCATCAGGATTAAAAACAACTGTCTCTAAATGACCTACATTTGAAGTTAATCTTTTGACTTCTTTTTTATTCTTGATATTCCAAAATATAATATTTTTATCCATATCTTCAATTACAACATCTTGAAGCCTATTTCCATAAAAAAACAAGTTTTGAACCCTTCCTTCTGGCAAATTGTATTCCAAAGGAGGTACTTCATCTTTTACATACCAATGCGTCAGGTCATTACCTTTAGCCTCATAAAGATAATTTCCATCAGGGCTGAATTGAATATAATTTCTTACATATTCAGAGGTAGTTAATGTCCGGATTTTTTTCCCTGAATTGGCATCCCATAAAACAATAGCCTTATTCTGTTCACTTGCAATTATTGTATTATCAGGGTTCAAACAGATGCTTTCTAAAGTTGCTTTCTTTAGTTTTATTTTCAATTTTTCATCACACTCTGGAAGTTCCCATTTTCTGATTGTGTTATCTTCTGAAGCTGAAAAGAAATGTTTCCCATCATTGCACACAATGATTTGCTTAACAGTGGTATTATCTAAAGCTATGGTTTTTATGCATTCTCCGGTTTCAATGTTCCATATTTTCATTCCATTGCCATCATTATCAATGCCTGCGCTAATTAGAAGTTTATTGTCATTGGCAAATGCTATGGATTGACTAAAACCTTTCTTCCAGGAAAACTTTTTAATAATTGCCCCTGTCAGTAAATCACACAGATAGATATCACTATTATAGCCACAAGAAGCAATCATATTCATGTCAGAACTGATGCAAAAATCGGAGATGTTGGAAGGTTGGTTGTTAAATGTTCTGATTTCGAAGTTATTATCCATTTCCCACATTTTTATTTTATCAGCCGCAGAAAATAGATAATTATAATTTTTATCAAATTCAATTTTCGTGATAATTCCTGAATGACCAGTGTTAGCTGTTAATATAGGTTTCTGGGCAAAAGAATTTATCGAAATCAGAATACAAAGAGTAAATGCTATGTGTTTCATATTTTAGGTTTTTTATTTACAAATCACAATAGGGAAATCCATTCCAAAGCCAAAACTTGATGGATATTGAGCAGTTCCCTTATATTTTGTTGATAGTTCAGGCATTTCATTATTCAAATAAGCATTGAGTTCTTTTACAGTAATTTTTTTATCTTTTGCTCCCCCATCTGCTTTACCTTTCAAACCTTGTAAAATGCAATAGGTAAACAGTCCATGTCCCAATTCTGCAAATTCTGTGGCAAATTGATTCGAATTACTTGCTGCCAGCCAATACGTTCCCGTGCTCCGGGCTAATTGCGCAATAGCTTTTTCTTTGGCTGCTCCTCTTGTTGAAATATTGCTTGTTGCGCCACCACTCTGGCAAGCATCAAACACAAAAAGTTGCTTCTGCGCCTTTAATTGCATGGAAATCTCTTGTAACTCATTGGCTGAGATTGCTTTTTCAGTCAATTGCTTGTTATTTCCATAAAGTTGTGTAATATCGTAAGGAACCATATAAAACTGTGGCTTTGCCTCTTCGCTCATTACACCATGTCCTGCATAGTAGAATATAAAAACATCTTCGGGCTTAGCTTTCAATTTTATCTTTTCAAGATTTTCAAGGATGTTTGAGCGCGTGGCTTCAGGATTTGTAATCAATGTAACCTCAGTGCTTTTATATATTTCGGATGCCCCTTTTTCAATGCTTTCCTTGAATGAATTTGCATCTGCAAGGGCATAATTCAATGCGTATCGAGGGTTTTTGTAGTCATTTATCCCTACAATGAGCATATATAGGTTAGCATGTTTTTCAGCTCCCTTGTATTTTACCCTAACCTCATGAGGGATACTTGCAGTACGCTGATCGTTGTATGCAATAGCTTTTATTTTGTTTTCACCGTTGCTTAATAATATTTTGAAGAATTTGGATTTCGTACTATCGTTTTGAACCAAAGGTTTAAAGCCACGATTGGTAGTTTCAACAAGCTTGTCATTCAGGTATAGCCTGACTTCATCAATTCCACCGCCTTCGTCTGTTGCAACAACTTTTACCAATACTTCCTGTTCGGCAAAAGTTCCGTCTTGTGGTGATGTTATCTCAACCAAAGGAGTAGGCGTTAAATCGTCAACAGCTATTTCTTGCTTCTCAAACTTTCCTCCTTTAAGGATGATAGGCAATAAGTTAGGTGTATAATACTGCTCATATAATGCCGATAAAGTAATAATATTCATACCATCCACGTAATGAATCATTTCAATTCCCTCTTCTGTACCATCAAAAAGGCCTTCTGGAGTAAAAGCTACCCATTGATCAATATTCTCTCCTTGTGCTAAAGTGATTAAAAGTTCTCCACTCTCTCTATCCCAAAATCTAACTGTTCCATCTGTAGCGGTTGATATAATGCGTTTATCATCCGAACTGAATTCAACATGTTTTACTTCACCCTGGTGCCCATAGTAAGTCATAGGCTGCATACCCGATTCGCTTTCCCACAATAGTATGCTATTGTCCCCGCATCCCATTAGAAAGTATTTACCATCAGAAGAGTAGGCAACGCTACTGATATCATTTCCTAAGTTCATATTTTTACTATTTTCACGTATTTTTTTGCCCGTTTTAATACTCCATTGATTAGCTATGCCATAATCGTGGCCTGTAAGTAATTCTTTTCCATTAGGATTATATGCTATGCTTTTATTTGTAAAACCCTTGTAGATAAATGATTGTATTTGTTTACTTGTTTCAATATCCCAAAGTATAGTTTTTTCACGGTATTCAGCTGAAGCAATGGTTTTTCCTTTAGGACCAAATGCCAAATCTGCAATTTTACTATTGTGTTCTTTGAATGAGCTCAAACTTTCTAAAGTCTCTGCATTCCAAATTAAAACTGATTGATCCATAGAACCACTTGCAATTCTTTTTCCATCAGGGCTATATGTTAAAGTTACAACATCACTCTGCTTTCCTTCCGCTCTTTTAACCAATTCGCCCGTTTCAACATTCCACTTTCGAATGGCATCCCTTTTACCCCCACTGATAATATATTTATCTTCTGGACTAAAACATACTGTGTAAACTTTATCTTTATGCCCGCTAAGAATTTTGTATTTCCCGGTTTCGATATTCCATAATTGAATATTTTTATCTTCTCCTGCTAGGGCGACATAATTATTGTTGTGGCTCAGTGTTGCGCAATTTTTTATAATGATATTCCTATATAAATTTTTTATTTCTTTCTCGCTCTTCACATCCCAGATACGAATAGAGCAATCACGTCCTGTTGAATATAATTTCTCCCCTGTTTTATCAAATAATAAACACATTACAGAGCTGGTATGACCGGTAAATGCTCCAATTTCCCTTCCTGTTTTGGCATTCCATAGTTTAACTTTACCATACCAACTGCCTGATGCCACATATTCTCCATTGGGGCTATAAGCAACACTATTAATGCCGCTTTCCTGAGGTTCGCTTGAAAATATTTCTTTTCCTGTTTGTAATTTCCATACTGTTAATTTGACTCCATTCCCTGAAACTACATATTTTCCATCAGAGCTAATATCAATTCCAGTGATTTCCTCATCATGAGCTTCAATAACCTTAACAGGCTCCGGTTTGTCTGCATTCCAAAGGATTATCAACCCATCCTTTCCGGCTGTAACAAAATATGAAGGATCAGGTAAAAATTTAATATCCATAACCTGATGTGTGTGACCGTTGTATATCATCAGTTCTTTTCCGGTTTTGAAATCCCACTTTTTCACTTTCATATCCCAACCGCATGAATAAATATATTTATTGTCTGGGCTAAATGTTATTGCATTTATAGAAGTTCTATGTGTGTATTTGATATTTCTGATAAGTCTTCCTGATTCCGTAATCCAAATTTTTATTACTCTATTATCGTCACTTGCTGATATAAAATATTTCCCATCAGAGCTAAAATTTACAGCTTCAATTTCTCGCTCATGTCCTTTTATGGTTTTTAATTCTTTGCCTGTTTTAATATCCCAGATTTTAAGTAATCTGTCACCTCCACCCGTCAATAAATATTTCTCATTAGGACTTAATGCCATTGCATTAATAGATTCCTGATGGCCTAAATTAAGGGTTATTTCCTTTTGAGCTTTTGATTGTAAGGAAACAAAAGTAATTATTGCTACTGTTGCCAATTGAATTTTATTGTATATACTTTTCATAAGACCATTATTTTCACTATTCTTTCTTTGAAATGTATGATAAGTTTTTTATTTGATAATTATTATCGGGAAATCCTGTCCATATCCATAACTGGTTGGGTATTGTGGACTTCCTTTATATTTTTCGCTGTATTCTGGCACTTTATCGTTGATGTATGCTGCAAGTTCTTCTATTGTAATTTTCTGATCTTTTTCTCCACTATCTGCGTCACCATTCAGTCCTTTAAGCAAAGTATAAGTAAATAAACCATGGCCCAATTCATCGAATTCAGTTGCTAATTGATGCGAATTACTTGCTGCTAACCAATACGTACCTGTGCTTCGGGCAAGTTGTGCTATTGCCCTCTCAGCAGCCTGGCTTCTGGAAGCTAGTAAATCGGTCATTCCACCACTCTGGCAAGCATCAAAAACAAATAATTGCTTTTGTGCCTTCAGTTTTGTAGAGAAAGTTTTCAGTTCAGTAGCAGATACTGCCTTGGACTGAAGCATTTCATTATCACCATATAATTGGGTTACATCATAAGGTACAATATGAAATTCAGGCTCATCTTCTTCGCTCATAACTCCATGACCTGCATAATAGAATACGAAAACATCTTCAGGTTTCGTGGTTTGCTCAAGATTTGTAAAAACATCTGTTAGCTTTTCTTTTGTAAATTCTTCATCCTTAAGGAAAACTGTATTTATAGATGTGTAGATATCCTTTCCTCCAGTTTCTATTGCATATTTGAATGCATTAGCATCTGTTAATGCATAATTGAGGTTGTAATCCGTTCGTTTGTAGATATCAATACCTACAACAAGGAAATACAAAGCAGCTGTACGCTCTGGTTGGGAATAATTAAATTTAATCTCTGATGGTTCACTTTCAATACGATTGTTGTTGAAGGCAATAGCCTTGAGTTTATTCTCACCACTAACAGGAATGATGTTGAAATCCAACGTTTCTGAGCGTTCAAGGAACTTAAAACCGCGTTGTGTAGTTTTTACAAGCTTTCCGTTATGATAGAGTCTAAGCTCATCTATACCACCTCCCTTGTCAACAACCTTTATACTAACAGTTATTTCCGGTGTTTTGATTTCACTGTTTTTTTCTGGTGAAATAATTTCTACAACTGGCGGTAATTGAATATCAATATCGCTGACATTTTTTTCCTCATATTTATTCCCATTTATTAGGTTAGCAAGTAGGTTAGGGATATGGTATTTTTCATAGAAGGCTGTGAGAGGAATAATATTCATTCCTTTAACATAATGAATGAGTTCAGTACCTTTTTGTGTTCCGTCAAAATATCCTTGTGGCGTGTAAACTAAATAATCATCGGAATTTGCAATAAAGTACAAAGTTGCCAGTAAATCTCCACTTTTGGTTTCCCAGAGTTTGATTGTTTTGTCATTACTCGCACTGATTATAAATTCACCAGAATTTAGAAAATCAACTGCATTTACACTTTTCAGATGTCCATCAAATGTTCTCAAAATTTTATTGCTATTAACATCCCAAAGCTCAATTACTCCATCGTACCTCCCTGCCAGGATAAGTTTGTCATCATCAGAAAACTTAAGACAGTAATATGCCCTTGATTTGTCTTGCGTTAAATTTTTGATTTCTTTGCCTTTCTCAACATCCCAAATACGTATCGTTTTATCACCAGCACCTGTTGCAAGCATTTTTCCATCAGAACTAAATTGGGCTGTATAAATATTCCAACTATGATTTGTAAGTTCTTTATATTCATTTCCTTGCGAATTCCATATATAAACAATCTTATTGTTGCCCACAGAAGCGAAGTATTTCCCTGTGGGCGAATAAGCAACACAATTAACCTGCTTAATGTCAGAAATGACCTCTTTTGCAATTTTTCTTTTATCAATATTCCACAATTCAACTGATTGCGTACCTCCTAATACAAAATATTGATTGTCAGGAGATATATCCAAGGAATAAATTTTTTCTTCCTTCGAATCAAATGTTTTCACCAATTTATAATTTTTCAAATCCCACATATCTATTTCATTGCTTAAACCCGCTTTGAGTAAAAAACTATTGTCTTTGCTAATATCAAAAGTATAAACAGCAACATCATTGTTTTTTAAAAAGCGATGGTTTTTATTATTCTCGAAGTTTAGAATCCTAACAGAACCATCACTAAACCCTGCTACTATTGAAGATTGATTTACACATAACTCACGAGCAACGGAGATGTTCTCTCCTATCGTTCGGATTAGAGCGCCTGTATTTACATCCCACACTTTTACAACATAGTCATAACCACAAGAAAATAGCTTGTCCCCATCCTTACTGAAAATTAGATCTGTTATCTCTCTTGAAAAATCCTGGATAGTTAATTGGAGTTTACCTTTTTCTGCATCCCATATTTTAATTGTTGAATCATTGCCAGCTGAAGCAATTTTATCACCATTAGGGTTGAAGGCAACACAATTCACACCTCTTTTATGTGCTTCAATTTTCACTAAAGTTTTCGTTGTTTTAGTATCCCATATAAATACATCATCCGCTTTCCAGTTATTTGCTCCTGATACCATTTTTGATCCGTCAGCATTAAAATCAAAACTATTAACATAGTCTGTGTGACCGTTGAAAATTTTAATTTCCTGACCTGTTTCAGGATTTAAAAACTTGATAGAATTGTCTCTGCCAGATGTAGCAATACTTTTTCCATCAGGGTTATAATTCATGTCATAAATTTCTTTAGGATGTGGTTCCGTCGTATATATAGGTGCATCGTACTCAAAATCCCACTTTTTAAATTCACCACCATAAGCTGCGGAGTAAAAATATTTATTATCAGGGCTAAAGGTAACTGCATTAATCCATTGCCTGTGATCATTTAACCTTTTGATTTCTTTGCCTGTTTCAATATCCCAAAGAATCAACAATTTGTCTTGTCCACCAGAAAGCAAATATCTGTCATCTGGGCTGTAAGCAACACAAATTACTTTATTAGTATGTCCTTCAAAGGTTTTAACTTCTCTTCCGCTTTTAATTTCCCAAAGCTTGATAGTTTTGTCATAACTTGTAGAAGCTAAATACTTTCCATTATTGCTCATTGCCAAATGGATTGTAAATGAACAATGACCAGAGTTAATAACCGTATTGATCTGGCAAAATGCAAGCTCAAAATGAACGAATAATAGTAGGAAGAAAAGAGCAATGTTTTTTAATTTCATGATATAATATTTAAAATTCCTAAAATCTCTTTTGATATTTTTAATCTGATAAATAATATTTCTACCACACCCTAAAATCAAACTCCAGGTTTCTATTTACAAATCACAATAGGGAAATCCTGCCCACGGCTATAGCCTGTTGGGTATTGGGCTGTTCCTTTATATTTTGCTGTTAGCTCAGGCAAACGATCTTCCAAGAATGCTTTCAGTTCAGAAACCGTTATTTTGAAATCTTTAGTGCCTCCATCAGCTTGGCATTTCATGCCTTCCAATAATGCATAAGTGAATGCACCATGGCCAAGTTCATTAAATTCTGTTGCAAACTGCTCAGAGCCACTGGCTGCTAAAACCATAATTCCTGTGCTTCTTGCCAATTGCATTATTGCTTTTTGTTCCGCAGCTCCTCGGGATGCAAACGTTTTTATAGCTCCTCCACTTTGGCAGGCGTCCATTATTAATAGCTGTTTCTGTGCTTCAATTTCTGTGGAATATTTCATAATTTCTTTGGAAGAAATTGCTTTTTGAATCAAAACCTCCTCGTTTCCATACAATTGCGTTACATCATACGGCGCCAGATAATAATCTGCCTTAATGTTTTTAATATCCTGTCCCATAACTCCGTGTCCGGCATAATAAAACACAAAAACATCCTCTGGAGTTGCAGCATTTTTAATCTTTTCAATTTCTTCAAGTATTTTAACCTTAGTCGCTTCTGAATTTTTAATAAAATGAATATCTATATTTTTAAATATTTGAGCAGATCCAGTTTTTAATGACCCTACAAATGCCTCTGCATCAGGGATAGCATAATTCAAATTCAGACTATTATTTTTATATTCATTTATTCCAATAGCCAACACATACAAGGTTGATTTTTTTTCTTCTCCATTGTATGTTACTTTTAACTCATCTGGAATAGATTCAGTGCGTTGGTTATTGAAAGCTGTTGCTTTTAATGTATTTTCCCCGTTGGTTAAGTTTAAAGTATATTCTTTTGCAATTGTTTCTCCATTTTTTTCAATCTTCTTAAACCCTCTTTGGGTTGTTTGGACAAGCTTATTGTTATGGTATAGGAGGATTTCGTCAATCCCTCCTCCTTGATCTGTAATCGTAACTTTAATTTTTACTGTTTTCTGTTTGGATATTAATTGTTCCTGCTTATTTTGAGGAATATCAATCAAATTAATTTCCACTAAGGGAACTGGCTTCAAATCTGAATCTACTCGAGTAAACAATTCGTTTGTGTTTTTATCATACAAAACCTTTTGCAATAAACCAGGATAAAAGAACTTTTCAAACAAGCTTTCCAGTGGTAGAATCTGATCTCCTGACGTGCAATACAAATATTGCAATGCTCCTTTTGAAGCATCAAAATTTCCATTGGGAGTTGTAACTACCCAGTTTTCGCCAGCCAGAGGATAATAGGATGCAATTTCTTTATCACTATCAAGTCTAAAAAATGATATTCCTCCATTGTGGTTTACGGCAGCAATAGTTGATGAATCCGGAAGTATAGTGAATCTTGCTGCAGGAACATTATAGGTTTGAATTAATTTTATCTTCCCATTTTTTAACTGATATAATGAAAGTTTAGATTGTACAAATAATCCAATATAATTTCTTGTGATAGATACACGCCCAATGCTGCTATTGTAATTTGGAGCTGAATATGAGCTTATTAATTTTTTATCTTGAATGTCATAGATATCCCATATCATCTTGTAGTCTTTATTTTTTTCAATTACTGCATATCTTTCGATTTCAAGATAACCTAATAATCTTTCTTTATTTGGTGCTTTTAACTCTAATGCTATTTTATTTTTCGTAATGTCGTAAATGTAAAGTGTGCTGGTTTGTTTTTCTCCCTTATCATTGGAAGGAGTACTGCTCCATGTTAAATATTTCTTTTGTGGTGATACTTTAAAATATACATGCGACCTCTCGTTGAGATTTTTACTGATAATTTCTTTTGTGTTATTTTTTAAATCAAACCGATAGATATAGAAATCCCAATACAACTTGTCTTTAATCATTTTGCGTTTGTAAATAGCCCAAATTACAAGCTTATCTTTTTCAATTGCATATTTACTTTCTCCCCAAGAATATTCTGAAAAAACACTGGGAAATTGCTTTTTACACTGATCATACAGAGGATTGGGCTTAGACTTAACTTCTTTAAAAGGAATGATATTGGAGCTTTTTAAATCTATGTCTTTTTCTTTGCAAAAGGCTAGCTTGGTTGAATCATAACTTATTAATAAGGTAGCATCAACTGTGTTTTTTGTGAATGTTTTTAAAGGTTTATTTAAATCGGAAAGAGAATATACTTTAATTGTTTTGTCATAGTAAGCGACAGCAATCTTGCTATTATCTTTTGAAAAAGCAACTGAGGAAATGTTTTCTTCAAAGTTTATGCTATCCTTCAATTGAAAACCTGAAAGCTCATATAAAAATATCATACTTTTGGAGAAACTTGCAAAGTACTTGCTGTCAAATGAAAACAGAGGGGATGTTGGTACATTCTCAATCTCTCTGAGGCTATAGTCCTTTATGTTCCAGACCATAAGCTTATCAGGTTCCTTATCGCTGCTATTGCTTCTTTTGTGAACAAAAAAATGTTGATCATCAGGAGTAAAACCTATACATACTCCCCATGTATCTTCAACCGTAAAATCAAGTTTAAATGATTTACTTTCCTTTGTATCAATATCCAAAAGATGCAATTTTTTGTTTGTTAGTAACAAG
The DNA here is from genome assembly GCA_964544705.1 of uncultured Bacteroidales bacterium. Classification (GTDB taxonomy): domain Bacteria; phylum Bacteroidota; class Bacteroidia; order Bacteroidales; family CAZJDA01; genus CAZJDA01. The sequence goes on along the minus strand of CAZJDA010000025.1, from coordinate 41,223 downwards.
AGTTTTCTTGAATGATAGGCTAGAACTGCATGCTTGATATCGTCATAAGAGCTATTGATAACTTCTATTTCCTTATTGGTGATTTTATTGATCAATTTTATTTGGGTATGATTGATCCTCGTTTCTATTGTGTCATTTGTTTTTCCATAAACACACGCACTGCAATTATTCCCCAGCATATTACCTGTTCGATAATCGTATGTTTTTCCTAATAAACAAATTTGTTTGTTTCTCAAAAATGTCAAACGATTTGTGATATTGAAGCTTTTCTGCTGATAATAGGATAATCGCATTTTGAAATCGTCGTTTATTTTCCACAGTTGTTTTTGCGATTCCACATCCCATAATATCATTTCTTTGTTATTCATGGAAACAAGGTATTCATTGTCAGCACTTAAAGCCATATCAGTAACCGGAATAGTATGTCCGCTTGGCAACATCAGTTTCGGGGTATTATTTGTTTGAGCATTAATTGTTTGAACTACGAATGCAAATACGAATGCAAAAATGATTCTAGGTTTCATATCTCTGTTTCTTTTATTTACAAATCACAATAGGGAAATCTTGCCCACGGCTATAACCGGTTGGGTATTGAGCTGTTCCTTTATATTTTTCAGTTAGTTCAGGCACACGGTCTTCTATCCAGGCTTTAAGTTCATTAACCGTTATCTTTTTATCTTTTGTTCCTCCGTCTGCCTGACATTGCAAGCCTTCAATCAGTGCATAAGTGAAAGTTCCATGTCCCAGGTCGTTGAATTCTGTTGCAAACTGTTCTGTTCCACTTGCTGAGAGGATAACGATTCCGGCACTTCTTGCCAGTTGCGCCATGGCTTTTTCCTCGGCAGCTCCGCGCATAGCAAAAGCCTGCATGGCTCCTCCGCTCTGGCAGGCATCAAAAACAAACAACTGCTTCTGCGCTTTTATCTCTTTGGAAAGTTCCATCAATTCATTAGCAGAAATTGCTTTTTCGTTGAGCATTTCATCATTGCCATATAACTGTGTAACATCATGAGGGATAATATAAAAATCTATGGGAAAACTAGCTATCCCTTCATTCATCACGCCATGTCCGGCGTAATAAAAGACTACTACATCTTCCTGTTTTACTTTGTTTTTTATTTCTTGAAGTTTGCTAATGATGAGTGTTTTCGTAGCTTCCGCATCTTTCATAAAATAGGTATAGACATTTCCAAAAATATCACCTGAACCTGATTTTATTTGCTCAACAAATCCTTGGGCATCTTTTACTGCGTAATTGAGGTTGTATTTTTGGTTTTTGTATTGATTGATGCCAATTGCCAATATATGCAAATTAGATTGTGCCTGTTGCCCTTCGTAAAAAACAGTAATCTCGTCAGGGGTGGCTTCTACACGTTGATTATTGAAAGCTGTAACTTTAAAATGATTTTCACCATCAACAAGTTGCAAGCTGAAAGTTTTTGTGATGCTTTCATTTTCTGAAACAACTTTCTTAAAACCTCGAGCCGTTCCTTCCACCAATTTGCCATTGTGGAAAAGTCTGATTTCATCTATACCACCTCCTTTGTCAGTAAGTTCCACTTCAATTGCGATCTCTTTGTTATTTGTTTTCGTATTGTTTGCAGGGGAAAGAATTTTCACCGTTGGAGGTTGTTTCAATTCACCAATTTTTACTTCTGGTTCTTTGAAGTTCTCGTTGCTAAGCACTCTTGCCAGAAGATTAGGAGTATAAAAGCTTTCAAAAAGGCTGTTCAGAGGAATTATTTCCATGCCTTTCACAAAATGAAGATATTCAAATCCTCCTTCTGTTCCGTCGAAACGCCCGTCAGGAGTTACTGCTACCCAGTTTTTAGTGTAGGGGATATCAATGAAAGAAATCGCTGTTTCCCCAGTTTTTGTATCAATGAAATAAACGATTCCTTCTAGGCTAGAACATAATAAGAATTGATCATCCGATGTAAATTTCATTATTTTTTGAGGACCTTCATCAATGATTTTAAATAATTCGAATGCCTCCCCATTTTTTTTATAGAGCCTTATTTCACTGGTTTCTGAGTTGGCTGTTTTTATAGCAAATAGGCTGCCATCGCTATTAAAATACATTTTGCTTACGACAACCCAAGCTGTTTCTAATTTGCAGGTTGTTTTTCCAGTTTCTGCGTTCCAAAAATAAATATTCCCGTCATGGCTGCCAAAAAGACATTTATCATCAGGGGTATATCCGATAAACCCACCAGGTGATTTGCCTGTGGAAATTCTATTCACTATGCTGCCCGTATTCCTGTCGAGTATAGTAATAGCATTCTTTTTGTAATTATAATAAGCTATATGCTTGTTATCATGACTAAAAGCAAAATTGTAGCTGTTGATATTTACATCTTTGCCAGGATCAATTTTTGAGTTTAGTTCACTAATTTTCTTCTTTTCCAGATCCACTAATTCATCTCCGTAAAACAACTTACCATCGCTGCTGATATTTATTTGAAATGGTATTTCTGTTTTTACCGAGTCAAGGAGTTCAAATGTCTCACTATTCCAGATTTTTATCTGCTTTTCAATATAGGAAGTAGATATTAGTTGTGATTCTTTTTGGAAATTTATTAAATGGCTGATTCCTTTTTTATGTGCCAGGATAAACTTCGAATAATTATTTCTATTCAGGTTAAACACTTTAATATCCCTTCTGCTTGCAACAAGCATATTGTTTGATTTAGGGATGAATTCTATGTCACTGATGGAGTAGCCTTGCCGGTTTAACTGGAAGCTTTCTTTTGTTGCAAGATCATTAAAATGCACATTATAATAATCACAATATACAAAATACTTATTCTCATTGCTGAAATCGAATAATGAAGCGTTATATGCTAAGTAATATGTGTTGCTAAAGGATTCCTTGAGTGTGAAATCATCGCTATTTAATATCTGAAGACTTTTATTCCTGTCTGAAAGGATAATATACTTGCCATTTGGACTGTATTTTATGGAATAAATATAATTTGAAACATCAACAGGAATAGATTTTATGAGCTTTCCATTTGTTAAGTTTCTTAATTCCAAAGGGCCTTTCTTAGCCGATGTTATAAATTTATCTCCATCACTTGATATTGCCAACACATCTGTCTGAATCTCGAAATTGTATTTCTGAATCACTTCTCCATTATTGGCATCAAATATTATAACCTTGGATCCTTCAATGGTGATAAGTTTCTGCTCATTTGGGCTAAGCGCAAAGATAATATCTGAATAATGCTTGAAGCTTACAGATAATACTTCCGTATTTGTTTCATAGTTGAAGAGGCTTAGTTCAGTGGAACCATAGATAAGTATGAGAGGTCTTGTTTTTAATATAATGCTTTTAAGTACCACATCTTTAAATTCAATTTCTGTTTTCTTAATAATAGTATTGCTTTCAATATCATAAACATTTATTATTTGTTGTTCGTAACCACTGTGTGCAATAACTTTCTTGTTGTCTTCAGTAAAATTGATTGATTTAATTTCTGAACCCAAAGCAATGCTTCTGAGTTCCTTTTTTTTACTGATATCCCATATTTTCAACACTCCTTTATCATCACCTGTAGCAAGTAACTTATTATTTGAGCTTATTTTAATTGTTGTGTTCTGATGCCCAAAATTGGTTTTTAGGATGGGGGTTTGGGAAAATACATTCAATGTAAACAATAGTACTAGTGTAAAAGTTAAATATTTCATATCTGATTATTTGAACGTTTCTTGTTTTAAGTTTTCTTTTTAGTTTATTTCACCTTAAATCCAAACTTCTGATAAATATTATCCCCATCCACATTACCACACCCGAAAATCAAACTCCAGATTTTCTCTCCGTGATGTGGGATTCTGTTTGCCGTTTGTAAGATTTTTCACTCGGTTAAAGATGTAATCGCGCAATTCGGAAACCATAATTTCTCCATTTTTGTCAGCATCAGCATTCTCGCTTTTTAATCCTTCCAGCAATGCATATGTGAATACCCCGTTTTTCCATTCGGAGCTTTCGAAGGCATATTCACCACCTCCAGCCGAGGAAATTACAACAGTTCCATTATTCCTCCTCAAATCAGCAAATAATTCTTTCATTAATTCAAAACTCGATTTCAAGTCGATTCCACTGTTATTGGTTTTCAATGCTTTAAACCCTCTGTAGTTCACTCCTTCAGAATTCTCCATGTCAGCATCGACCAACATACTCTCCTCTTTATCAACCTCTCCTGAATGGCAGGCATCTATAAACATCAATTTGTTCCTGGCAGGGATTTCATCCAGTAACTTTTCAAGCGCATTATAATTTAATCCACCATTTTTCGGATTTTCAAAGTTGCAATCGTGCATAGCAATATAATAATCAAGATCATCATCTAATAACCCATGCGATGCAATGAATACGATTACGTGATCATCAACCTTTGATTTCTCCAACTCTGATCGAATAGCCAGAATATCTTCTTTTTTTGCATTTTGGTTGTTAAAATTAAATACTTTCACTTCTTTGAAAGCTTTTGAATTCATTTTCATCAATTCCGTGAAATCGTTGGCGTCTTTATCAGCATAAGTAAGGTTATAATCAGCATTTTGATATTTGGAAACCCCAATCGATACAACATATAATGTTGGCTTAACTATTTGCTTGGGCTTGTAGTTTATTTCAATGGACTTTGCAATAGATTCAACTCCTTTCTTATTCATCACAGAGACCTTTATTTTATTTTTCCCTTTACAAAGGTTTACTTGTATTGATCTGTTTGTTATTTTTTTGGTTTTTTGCGACAACAATTGACCTTGAACCCCATACAACGGTACCCCATTTACCTCTACAAATAACCTGGATAATTTAAACTTTTTATCCCTTGCATTAATATTAAATTCAAACGATTGATTATCAACAGTCTCGTATAACCCTATATCATCCAGAATATCAAGTTCCGGGATATTAAATGATAGTGTTTTCTCGAAATTTGAAGGATCAAAGTCCATTTTTCGTAATCGTTTCTCATAAGCCTTTTTGTATGCCAGGAAGGTTTCATTGGATGACATACCAAGTCGGCTGTACACAATATCCGGGCGATTATATTGCAAATCAAACTGATCAAACTGATATATATCAAGGCCATTGACAAAATACACATCATTAAATGCTCCTTTCGTTCCCGTATAATAATAGTCAGGAGTATATATTATGTATTCATTTTTATCATCAAGAGCTATCATTGTGGCAATTTGTTCAGCGGTCTCAATTTCCCAAATTTTAATATGCCCATCCATGCTGGCAGAAGCTAAAAGCTTACCGTTGGGGGTTACATCTAAAGACTGTATAGTTGCAGCATGCCCATTAAATTCCTTGATTTTATTCCCTGTTTCAAAGTCCCATTGAATTATTGTTTTATCAGCACCGGCTGAAAAAATGCAATTCCCATCTGGACTTAATGCCACACTATTCAATTCACCATTATGCCCTTTTAAATTGCGCAAGTTTCGACCTGATTCTGCATCCCAGATGCTTACCAATGAGTCCGAGCCTGCAGTAATGATATTCCCCTTATTATTGAAGCAAAAATCTTTAGCAACAGCATTATATTTATAAATATTCACAATTTCTTCACCGGTTTCAAAATCACTTATCAAAACTCCCAATGAACCTTTAGATGCTATTTTCTCACCATCTAGTGAAAATTTAGCTTTACGAATATTGCGATTTTCTGTTATTATATCCTTGACTTTTTCACCACTATAGGTATCATAGATAAATACATTTTTACAATTATAGTCATCACAAGTTACAGCAAGATATTTTGACCCTTTTGGATCTTTATTAGTAGAAGGGCTAAATGACACAGATGAATATCCTCGATCAGGACTATATTCACTCTTAAAATCGTGCAAAACTTTATCTGTCCGTGTATCCAACAAAACTGCTGTAAGGTCAAAACCACTTCCTGCAATCATGCTGCCATCAGAACTATAATCAACACATGGAATAAGAATTTTATGACTATTAATGGTGTGATTTTCAAAATGATTTTGCATGCACCATAATCGCATATGTCCATGGAATTCAAAAGGATCTCCTTGCCCAGATAGGAGAAACTTACCCCCAACAACGTCATTTTTTGTCACCGGACTAAATTTCACACTGTTTACTGCATCTGTTTTGCCATTAATTATACTTACTTTTCTCCAATACTTTGATTTTGCATCCCATAAAACCATGAAATTTTCCCAACCACTTGATAAAAGATATTTCCCGTCATTACTAAAATTCAAACTCTTTACATCAAATTCATGTCCATATAGAGAGGTAATGAGCTTCTTATTAATTAGATCACAGATATAAATATCATCCTGGATACCTCCTGAGGTCGCACAATATCTACCATCAGGGCTAAGAGCAACACAAAATTGTTTTTTATATCCAGTTTTAATAAGTGCAATCTCTTTTCCTGTATTAATATTCCAAATCCAAGTTTCTCCATTTTTTGTTTTGCCACCGCAACCAATTAAAGTTTTGCCATCATAGCCAAATTTCACATCTCCAATTCTGTTTTTTTTATCATAAATTTCGTGAATCAATTTTCCTGTGTTTGTTTCCCATATAAAGATTTTTGAATTATCATACTGCAAATTAGCACCAGATAACAGGTACTTCCCCCCTTCAGGATCAGATGCACATATCGGGCTAAAAGACAAACAATACGTATCTTCTACCAAAAGTCTTTGTTTAAATATTAGTTCATCATTAATTGATTTTACATATAAAATATGACCATCGGCAATATAAGCAAATACCTTACGATCAGGACTTAAGGCAAAAAGATATATTTTATGCGGATAATTTATAGTTTTGATATTTTCTCCTGTAATAATATCCCATAGCTTTACTACTCCATCATAGCTTGCTGAGATAAAAGACATATCGCCGGGTAAAAATTCAATGCCTTTTATCATTTCCTCATGACCAATAAAGCTTCTTACTTCTTGCCTAGTTTGAGTATTCCAAAGCTTAATTGAACCATCGTCACTTGCAGAAAGAATATACTTCCCAGAATTACTGAAACACGAATGATCTATCCCATACGTATGGCCATTATTGGTTGTGAGTTTTTGAGCAAAAATACTCGTAGCAAATACAAGCAAAGTTATAATGAGTAATTTCTTTTTCATAGGTATAAGATTTTGTTCTATTTACAAATCACAATTGGGAAATCCTGTCCACGGCTGTAACCTGTGGGGTATTGCGCTTTTCCTTTATATTTCTCTGTTAGTTCTGGTAAACGATCTTCGAGAAATGCTTTTAATTCAGAAACAGTCACTTTGAAATCTTTCTTTCCGCCGTCTGCCTGGCATTTCAATCCTTCCAATAAAGCGTAAGTAAATGCTCCGTGCCCCAGCTCGTTGAATTCTGTTGCGAATTGCTCCGATCCACTGGCTGCCAGCACCATAATACCCGTACTTCTTGCAAGCTGCATGATTGCTTTTTGTTCTGCCGCACCCCTTGAAGCAAAGGTTTCAATTGCCCCACCACTCTGGCAGGCATCCATGATCAAGAGTTGTTTCTGGGCTTTGATTTCAGTTGAATATTTCATAATTTCGTTGGAAGAAAGTGCTTTTTCAACCAACGTCTCTTCATTTCCATACAGTTGAGTTACATCATGTGGCACTAGGTAATAATCTGCTTTAATACCTTCAATTTCATCGCCCATAACCCCATGGCCTGCATAGTAAAAAACAAATACATCTTCGGCAGTAGCTGCATTTTTGATTTTTTCAATTTCCGAAATAATTGCGGCTTTGGTTGCATCTGAGTTTTTAATGAAATGCACATGAATATCCTTAAAAATCTGTGCAGAACCGTAATTCAAATATTTAACCAATGCTTCAGCATCAGGGATAGCATAATTGAGGTTCAGGTTGCTGTTTTTGTACTCATTAATCCCAATGGCCAACACATATAAATCTGCCCTTTTTTCTTCACCATCGTAAAATACATTTATTTCAGCGGGTATAGATTCTGTTCTTTGGTTGTTAAAGGCTGTAATTTTAATTTGGTTCTTCCCATTCGAGAGATGAATATTTGTTTTAACTGATTTTCTATCCGATTGTTCAATATTTTTAAAGCCTCTTTGCGTGTTTTCTAAAAGTTTATTGTTGTGATATGCTCGATATTCATCTATTCCACCACCTTTATCAATAATTGTTGCTTCTATGGTAACAGTTTTGTTAGTTGAAGTGTAATTGTTTTGGGGAGAATTGATTGTAACTTCCGGTGCTGGCTGTAACTTGTTAATATTGACTTTATTTTTTGAAATATCTTCTCCAGCAAATATTCGCGATAGAAGTTTTGGAGTGTAATATTCCTCAAATAAGCTCTCAAGAGGAATGATTTGAAGACCTTTTACAAAACTAATTTTATCATAAGCACCTTCTGAAGCATCAAAATACCCATCTGGTGAAACAACTGCCCACTCTGCCTCATCTGTAAATACAATTGTTGCCAGTTCTTTGCCGGTTGAAGTTTCCCAAAGTTTTGAAATGCCGGCATCACTTGTTGATAGTATGTATTTGTCGTCATTGCTGAAATAGATATAATCAACAGTAGTGGCGTGCCCTTTGAGTTCACGAATTAGCTTGCCTGTATTTGCATCCCATATTTTAATAACTCCATCCACTCCGCCACTTAAAACCAAATTATAATCATGGCTGTATCTGACCGCTTCAACACAAGGACTGTGATAATCATCAAAATTGGTATAATCTCCAGTAATAAGATTTTTTTGAATTAGTTTAGAAGTCAAATCACTATATAAAACCTTGCTTGCGTTTAAATTTATGTCAAATGAATTCACCATATCCTGTCCATAAGCTATTTTTTCTGGTTCAGAAAAGGTTGGCACTGTAATCTTTTTAATTGTAAAATCCAAATCATTGGAATAGTAGATTGTTTCATTCCCAAAAAACTCAACCTTGTCAGGATCTGCATCTTCTTTATACTTATAAATCAATTGATTGGAAATATTATCCCAAACTCTAACATATCTATCTTTACAACCAGCTACCACGTATTTCTCATCATCGCTTATACTCACATCGAAGATGCCTTTCGTAAAATCTGAAAAAACTTTTAGTAAATCCATGCTTTCAAAATCCCACAAACATATTGAGTCATTTTCTGCACCGCTTATAATTTTTGAACCGTCACCACTGAAATCAAAGCAGTTTACTATATCAGTATGTCCATTAAAATATCTAATAATGTTGCTGTTTCTCAAATTAATGGTTTTAATATGCTTGCCGCTTGCAAATACAAGATTCTTATTATCGGGAGAGAATTGAGCTTCAGCAATGTTCTCTATTTCCGGGCCTATGGTTTTAACTGGAACAAGGGTTTCTATGTCCCATATCAGAATTTTATCATCATCCAGACTAATGAAGTTTTTGCCATCAGGGCTGAAATCTAAAGCTATAAAACTATAATCCTTTTCATGTATTGTTTTTATTATTTGTTGAGATGCAAGGCCAACAATATTTAATGTATCGTCATTACAAATAAATAAATATTTATTATCAGGAGAGAAGTGTACCTTGAAGACTACCTCGTCTGTATTAAAGGTGTTTATAAGTTCGCCTGTTCGGGGATTCCAGAGTTTTGCCGTATGATCCCAGGAACCCGTTGCAAGATATTTATTGTAACTGCTTATATCAACCGAGAAAATATAATCATTATGACCAATAAAAGATAAAACAGAGTCTCCATTTTCAGGGCTCCAAAGTATGGCGGTTTTATCATCACTTCCAGAAATAAAGAGCTTTCCATCATTACTTAATTTTGCATCCCGTATTAATGAAGAATGGCCATTTAGTTCTAAAAGATAATCATTGGAGCCATTTTTAAAATTCCTGATACTTATATTCTCGCCTCCTGCTGAGATTAAATATTTGTTGTCTGGTGTAACTTCCAGATATTCAGTTCCAAACCAATGCCCATGAAGTGTATTGATTTCTTTACCTGTAGCAACATCCCAAATATGTATATAATCATCGCTTCCTCCGGCAATAATAAGCTCTCCATCTTTTGAGAAACAAATAGCATTTATTGAGTAGGCATTACCATTAAATGTTCTGATAAGTCGTCCGGTTTTAATATCCCAAAGTTTTACTGAACCATCAGTACTTCCTGAAGCAATGTAGTTTCCATCAGGACTGTATTTTAGGTAGTCTATAAAACTCCTATGGCCTGTATTTACAACAGTTTCAACTTTTTGGGACAATGTAATAGCAGGACAGAAAGCAATTAAAAAAAGAAATATTGAAATTCGTACCATAAGACACATGTTCTATAAAAGAATTTAAATGGAAAAAACAACAACCCGTTATTTTTCTTGCTAAAAATAAGAAAAAAATAGATGAATATAAAAATTTTAAGGGGGTAATAATTAGTAGCGGGACTATTTTAGAATTCTTCTTACCACATAATTCTTTTTCAACCAATATTTGTTTGTGGAATTGCCGGTTTCATCAATTGATACACCGCGATTAACGCAGTGTACCAAGTCAATTTCCCCGTTGTCATTCTTCAGGATCATGGCGGCGTGGTAAGCCCTGAAACCTCCATTTTTATTGCTGTTGCCGAAAAAAATCAAATCACCGGGAAGGGTTTCTTGCAACGATACTTCTGCTCCTAATTTTGACTGCATATTGGCATTATGTGGCAAACAGTATCAACCTGTAAATAAAGATATTTCACAAAACCAGAGCAATCAAAACCTTTGGGGTCTTCTCCGCCGTATTTGTATTCAATACCCACCAGGCCTTTTGCTGTTTCTATGAGTTTGATCCTTTTGATGCTCACAGAGTCTATCCTTTCTTCTTCACCTAAATCCGGGGTTACCTCCTTGGGCGCATGGAATACCAGGTATTGCGAAGTTGTATCATGAAAAAACTCCGCGAGCTTGTCATAAAAATACTTGGCCTCTCGTTTCTTTGATAACGCGAAGTTTTTCCTTGCCTCAAAAGATATAATCTCGTGAACCTGTTCGTATATTTCCTGGTAACGCATTGGGAACTTCTCTTTAAGGCCGATAATTCCTGATCGCTCTAAAAGCGCCATGCTTTTCCTTATGTTCCTGCTGCTATCATAATTATTGATGGATTTTTTGTAAAACTCTAGGGTAACAAGGGTCCTGTAATAATATGCAAATTCTTTTAATTTCTTTTTGGAGGAATATTTCCTGGCCTTTTTCTCACACTTTTCGAGTTTGCCTCTATTGTACAACTTTTCCAGCCTTTTTTGCTTCCATTTCTGAGCTTTGGCTGGGTTCATGGCAATAATGATGAAAATTGCCACGAATAAAAGGCTTATGCTTCGTTTCTTTAGATTCATTGATAGTCTTGTTCGTTAACTGAAGTATTCAGTGAATAAACCTTGAAAAACTAACACCTCATTCTTTCATCGTTGTAAATAGCAAACGTTGTTCGGCTTTTTGTAATTCTTTGCCTGTGTTCAATTTTTTAAAGCCCCTCGTGTTCATCACAACCTGTTTGGTATCATCGAGGATAAAAGTATAACCGTATTGTTCTTTGGTCATTAACGGCTTAAATGGGTCGCTTTGTGCGTTTAGTACCATGGTTTCAGCGCCAAAAGGCTCTGCACAAACAAACTCATCGGGCAGCTTGATGATTTTGTTAACTTTTTCGGGTGAAACATAAAAATTGTCCATCATTAAAACCTTTGAGCCATCGGCCAGGTAATAAATCAAGCGCAAATAGCATTTGTTATTAGCCCTTACATAAAGGGCCAATGTATCATTTTCGGTATAGATAAGGTTTTCGTTGCCTTTGTTCGTCCATATCTCAACTTTCAGGTCACTAGGAACAATCTCATCGGTTTTAAAAATCCTCTGATCTTTAAGGGCCTTCTCAAAATTATCCGGTTTATAGGCAATTGAATTCTTCTTTATGATTGATTTAGGGAGTGTATTTTCAGCGCTGGCAATAGTTTTTTGATTCACAACATCTTTTAAAACCGTAACCAGCTTTAAATTATTGCCTTCTTCCCAATAGGTTCCAGAAATGGTATACTTAAAAGGCTTATCATCCACAAAAGGCAGGTATTGCTTGGTGGTTATTTTATACCCGGCATTTGCAGACAGTTTTTGCTCCAGGATATTGGTGAGTTTTTTTGAGAATTGGCTGGCCATCTTAGTATCCTGGTAGGTAAAATTCATCAGGTTGATCATATCCTGCTTATTGGAAAATTGAAACTTCATCATAAATGAAAGCCACTTGCTGAATTCCGAAATGTTATGGGGCTTCTCATATTTCATTACATGGAGTTTGTCTTTAACAGAAGGTATTTCCACAACCTGGTCGGAGATCGCAAGGGTTTGGGCATTGATAAGTTTTTCCTCATATTTATTCGGGATAATCTTTACATTAACGGTTTTAAGGGTATTATAGTTCTTCCCGATTTTGTAGGTTCCTGTAATAAAATAACCAGGTTTTTGATTCCCGAGGAATTCCTCCCAGAACTTGGCTTCATCTTTGCTATTATCTGGAGGAACAAAGAACTTCATCATATTTTTTTCAGCAATTTTATTGGATGTAAGTAATTTATAGTCAAGTCTTTTCTTTTGCAAGTATAATGCAAGTTTTTGTTCAAACTGCTTGGAGAGATCCCTGCCAAGCGGGGTTTTGGTGGTGTCAGTAAACCCGTTATCATAAGTAAAATACAAGATGGCAACTTTCATGCTTTCTGGTATTTTGCTCTTTTTTAAGGCTTTGCCTGTTTCGTCGGCCAATTGATCAGTTAGGTCACCGGGAATATGTTGGCCTGTTACTGATGAAAAAATCAATACACATGCAATTAAAAACAGTTTCTTCATAACTTTACCTGGTTTAATTATAAATATAAAAGTACAATTATTTTTTTATCGTTCAAAAAGAAGATAGGGATAATTTTTGCTCATATTATGCAATTTTAGTCTACAGAGCCACGAACAATAAAAATGGGAATATTGATCTACAATATAATGGGTAGAATAGGAGTTTATCATTGTATGAAAAGATTATCACTATTATTGTTGTATCTAACAGCGTTATTACCAGCCAGCGGGCAAGAACAATTCAACCTGGAAGAATTGAATTTCCCCAGTAAATATGGCGAAAAGGTGAAAAACATGTTCCACATCACCGAAATACCTGAATTCAAAATGGATACAACAAGTAAGAATACCATTTATTTAATGAACGGGCTTAGGCAGCATCAATTTAAAAATGCTTCTGAATGGTCTTCCCTCAAAAATAAAATCGACACCATACATACCATCAACCTTGTTTTCTCAAAATACCCCCTGAGGGACGGCGTTTATAACATGCTTGTCCCGCTTTTATTCAATAGGCTGAAAACACTTTTTGCTTTAGATGCAGACCTGAATGATGAAAACATACAATGGGAGATTACCTTGCAGACCAACTGCCCCACGGATAAAGCTACTTCAGAACTTTTCCACGGAATTGCTATCCATTATGAACCTTATTGCGAATGTGATTTTAAAGAAAAAGAAAAAAAAGACCTCAGCAAAACAACCAAAGAACCAAAATTCAAGCGAACGACAATTGGGTATATTGATGAGTTTTACAACCTCCCGGATACTTTTATTGACAGCTTAGAAAATACTAAAAAACGCTCAGATAAAGAAAAAAAACTCATCACATTTTTGGAAGATAAGTTGGAAAAAGAAGCAGATTCCACGAAAGATTACTCCAAAGAAAGCAATTTTAATAAAACGAAGGATAAGGTGAAGCGGTACATCGATTTCCACACGTATACCTTGGACTCAACAATATTCAAGGTCTTGGAGCGCAACAAGCAATGGGAAAATGCTTTGGTAGTAAGCGATTGGACAGGCAGCATGTATCCTTATGGAGGCCAGTTGCTCTATTGGCAACTCCTAAATTACAAAACATCAGGATTAAAATACCTCACCCTTTTTAATGATGGGGATAAAAAATACAGCAGCGAGAAAATCATTGGCAATACCGGCGGTATTTATCATGGAGAACTCAAAAACATCGATTATATTTTTGATTTATACAATCTTGTCATGTATAAAGGTAACGGTGGTGACAGTCAGGAAAACGACATGGAAGCCCTCTTGGAAGCCATGAGCAAGTTTAATGACTATGATGAAATAATCCTGGTTGCCGATAATACCTGTGTTCGAGATATACAGCTATTAGCCAAGTTAAATCACCCAGTACATGTAGTAATTTGCGGATACCAATGGGATGGAGGCATAAACAGCCAATATTTCGACATTGCCATGAAAACCGGCGGCTCTTTGCATACCATTAAGAAGGATATTGAGGCATCTTATTATAAAAGCCTTGGATTGGAGGAGTCTATTGCTTTTTTAAAAGATTCAATAAAAATCAAAAACAACTATTGCAATAATTTTTATGTCGAGACTCCTCGCTATTCCTTTAAAAACACCATTGACACAACAGTGTTCCATTCCATTGATAAAGCCTTAGAAGATGATAGCGAAAATATTATCCTTAACCTTTCCGGGAAGAATTTGAATAGAATACCCCGGAAGATCACTAAGGTACATTCGCTTATTGGTTTGAATCTAAGTAAAAACGAGATCAATAGAATACCCAAAGTAATTGAAAGGCTTAACAGGATTATGGTGTTGAACCTGGAAGATAACCAGTTGGAAGAGCTACCAGGAGAAGTATTTAAACTGGGAAATTTAAAATACTTGGATGTGAGTGACAATACCCTTACTGTATTGCCCAACAATCTTAGTTCTTGCAGGCTAATGAGGTCAATGGATTTTTCTAACAATAATTTGAAAGAACTTCCCCGGCGCTTTTATTTTAGGAATCTCCAATATTTAGACTTAAGAAACAACCAATTAACAAAACTACCCAGCTTAAGCGGTTGCAAAGCATTAAAAAAGTTGGATTTGAGTAACAACCGTCTCGAAAAACTGCCCTATTCTTTTTACCGCATGAAGCAATTAGAACACTTAAACCTCGGCAAAAACAAACTTACAGAGTTGCCAAAAAATATTCACAGGTTGAAAAAACTAAAAACACTTAATATAGTAGGTAACCCCATAAGTGATGACGAAATTGAACGCCTCAGGAACATACTGCCCCATGTTCAGATCGAGATTTAAGCTTTAGCTTCTTTCATCTTTTTTTGCACAATTGTTCTATGAGGGAATGGGATTTCTACTCCTTCTTTATCAAAACGCTTTTTAATACTTTCGTATAGGTCGCATTTGAGTTTCCATCCTTCAGCGTTATTGCTTGTCCAGATAAGCGCTCTTATATTGATTGAAGATTCATTCCAACCGGTTACCCTGGTGATCACTTTTGGCACACCATCACCCTTTTCCTCCTCAGTGCGGTTGTCTAAGCAACTTGGGTGTTTTTCCGCCTCTTCCCTGATAATTTCCTTAGCTTTGTCAATATCAGAATCATAACTAATACCATAATCCACTAAGTTAGATATTCTTTCATCTTTTATCGTACTGTTAATTACCGTTTCAGCGCTAATAATCGAGTTGGGGATGATAACCCGGCGGTTTTCAAAATTTTTGATAACTGTATGCCTTAAAGTTATATCTTCTACAGTGCCCAAAAAATCTGTACCTATTTTGATCAAATCTCCCACACCAAAAGGCCTGAAGATAACAATAAAAATCCCGCTTATGATATTGGAAAAAGCTTGCTGGGAGGCGAATAAGATAATTGCCGTAAGAATACCGGCACCGGCAAATAAAGAAACCCCAAGTGAACGCAAATTGGGTATAGAATAAAATATCACGATAAGCGCCCCAAGGTAAATAATGAAACTTAACCCGTTCTTCAAAAAATTATATTTTGTTGGGTCAACGTTTAGTTTGTGGGTAGAACTTTTTAGGAACCTCCCAATAATTAACCGTAATATCTTAGAAACAACTACAGCTACAGTAATGGTTATTGCAATAATAAAAACATATTTCACATAGTTATTTGTAGAAATATAATCCCAAATATATTCGTGTATCATTTTTTAAATGTTTATTTTTTTGATGCTTTAACGAAATTTATGTAATTTAGATACTGAAAATCAATAAATGTATACAATAAAATGAGTACTAAAAAGATTTACGCGTTTTGCAATCATAAAGGAGGAGTAGGAAAAACAACTTCTACCATGAATATTGGTGTTGGATTAAGTATGAAAAAGAAGAAAACCTTATTGATCGATTTAGATCCACAGTCCAATCTTTCGCAATCATTTGGCTTTGAAGACAAAGAGAACAATATTTATAAAGCTCTAAAAGGGCAAGGAGAATTACAGCCATACAATGTAAAAAAGAACCTTGATATTATTCCATCTGTTTTAGACCTGTCGGGTGCTGAGCTGGAACTCAGTTCCATACCCGGAAGAGAACTCATTTTAAGCGAATTGTTAAAAAATTTAAATAACCAATACCAATATATTCTACTGGATTGCCCTCCATCTTTAGGCTTGCTTACACTCAACGGGCTGGCTGCGGCAAATGGTGTTCTTATTCCAATACAATCGCAATACCTTGCAGTGCATGGATTAAAAAAAATTCTCGAAATCATTGACTTGGTAAGAGACAGGCTAAACAAAAACTTAAAACTGGAAGGCCTTTTCATTACACAGCACAATAAACGGAAAGTCCTTAACAGGGATATTCATCAATCTATTATTGATGCCTTTGGGGAGAAGGTTTTTAAAACCGTTATACGTGATAATATCGCCTTGGCAGAATCGCCTGCCGTAGGAAAAGATATATTTGATTATAGAAAAAGCAGCCATGGCGCCGAAGACTATAGGATGCTAACAAACGAAATACTTAAAAAATAAATGATGATGGCAAAAAAAAGCTTTAAAAAGGGAATTGACAACCTCATCCAGTCAACCGGGCAAAAGAAGGAAGAAACTGCGCCTGCAAAGAAAACTACGAAGCCAAAAGCTAAGAATTCACAACAAGAATCCTTAACTATTGATCTTGGAAATTCACTCACTATAGATAAAGTTGAAAATATAAAACAAAAGATCATACAAGCGCTGGATCAATACAAAGAAATAAAACTTACAAGCAAAATGGTAGAGGATATTGATATCACCTTTCTGCAAATGTTTGTTTCTTTAGAAAAAAGCAAGAAAACAAAAAAAGCTAATATTATCTATAACATAAAAATTCCTGGCAATATAAAGGATTTAATTGAAAAATCGGGTTATAGCAGGGCTATTCAACATGTTTTTCATGTGTAATAAAGAATTTCCTATCTTTGCAAAAAACACTTAATATTCATGCACAAACCCGAGCTCTTACTCCCTGCCGGGAACGCGGAATCATTTTATGCAGCTATTGAAGGTGGCGCTGATGCCGTATATTTGGGAATCACACAATTCAATGCACGAAACAGGGCAAAGAACTTTAATATTAATGACTTACAAGTCATAACAAATTACGCCAAGCAACGCAAAATCAAGGTTTATGTTACATTAAACACGCTTATCAAAAACGAGGAGTTGCCTTACTTGCTCAACACACTTTATATGCTCTCACAAATAGACATTTCTTCTATTATTATCCAAGATTGGGGAGTATATTACTTTGTAAAAAAACACTTTCCAAAGCTCACTATTCATGCATCAACACAAATGGGATATCATAATTCAATTGGTGCTAAATATGCAGAGGATAAAGGTTTTGAAAGAGTGATTATGGCAAGGGAACTCACAGATGATGAACTTAAAACAATAAGCAGCAAAACAGGAATTGAATTGGAGATTTTTGTACATGGAGCCTTATGTTATTCCTTTTCAGGAGTGTGCCTGTTTAGTAGTTACTTAGGCGGTTATAGCGCTAATCGTGGCCTTTGCAAACAACCGTGCAGAAAGGTATTTAAAGCTAATAATAAGGGATACTTTTTTTGCCTGAAGGATAACCAATTAATTGATCATTTGCCTCAATTGGCAAAACTCGGCATTTCTTCTCTAAAAATAGAAGGCCGCATGAGGACAGCTACCTATGTTTACAATGTAGCCAAAGCCTATAGGATGGCCATTGATGACCATGCAAAAAATAAAGAAGCTAAGGCCATCCTCGAAAAAGACCTGGGAAGAGAAAAAACCTCCTATTTTTTTGGCGGAAACCTCGAAAACACTTTCACAAATACTAAAAATACAGGTTATTATATAGGAAGCATTTCAAGCATAAAGCCAGGCGCTTTTATTTTTTCTCCAAATTTGAACATTGCCAAAGGAGATAGGATTAGAATAAGAAGCAAAAGTGGCATAGATAAGATTCAATTCAAAATATCTTCTTTTTCTAAGGAGAGTGATGACAAAATGGTTATTGAATGTCCCGAAAAAAGCATTGAAATGAATGATGATGTTTATCTAACCAGCCGTAAAGAACCGTTTCCAACCAAGATCAAACACAACAAACAAGATAGTGGTATTAAAAAGATGCCCTATAAAATAACCCAAAATAAGTTATCCGAATTCAAAAAAATACAGGGAGGCAAAAAAGAAAAAGTATTTGTTAGGATCAATACTTTGGAATGGTTAAAAAAAGTATACTTGGGTGCAATTGACGGAGTGTTTCTTCAGTTCAACCAAAAAGACAGGAAAAATCTTGATATAAATGCACCCTTCCTTAAAAAATATAAAGAAAAGATATTTTTTGAATTGCCCAGGTTCATTCCCGAGGGTCAATTGGAAGATATTAGGGCATATTGTTTGGAAGTATTTAATCACGGTTTTAGGAATTTTGTCCTAAGCCATATTTCGCAAAAGATATTATTACCAAAAGGCTGCCAATATTTTACCAACGAAAATGTTTACACATTAAATGATGCAGCCATTTCATTTTTGAAACAAGAAAAAATAACCAATTATATTTACCCATTGGAGAATGACCTGGAGAACCTAATGAAAGGGAAAAGCCGCGATGGAATCGTACCGGTTTATTTTTACCCGGTTCTTTTCTTATCGCGAATGCCGGTAAATACGATAAAAAACAATTTTATTTTTCAAGACGAAGAGGGCAAAAATTACAAAAAGCACGTTGTTGATGGGTTAACCTATATATTACCAGGACAACCGGTTTCTATCATACATCATACAAAAAAACTACGGGAGGTAGGTTTTTCTCAATTTATGATAGACTTAAGCTTTGAAAAAATATCAAAAAATTTACTGAATAAATTATTAAACAGGCTCAAAGACTCTGGGCAAATTACCCCTGCAAGTGTTTTTAATTTTAAAAACGGTTTACGATAACCGTGCTCTGTTTTGATTAGGTATTTGATTTGATTATATGCTATTTTCGTTTATTTTTGCAAAAATTTAATCACCCATTATAAATTCATTTATATGGCAACTACATCAGATTTTAAAAATGGCTTATGTATAGAGTTGAATAATGAACTCTATACAATAGTTGAGTTTCAGCATGTTAAACCCGGGAAAGGTAGCGCCTTTGTTAGGACTAAACTCAAAAACCTTAAATCAGGAAAAGTGCTCCAGAAAACTTTTAATTCGGGAGTAAAAATTGATATTGCCAGGGTTGAACGCAGGCCTTACCAATTTTTGTATAAGGAAGATGAAGACACTTTTATTTTCATGCATAATGAAACCTTTGAGCAAATCCCTATAGAAAGCAAAATAATCAATGCACCTCAATTTCTTAAAGAAGGGCAAAATGTTGAGGTTGTTTTTCACGCAGATACAGAAACGCCTCTGTTTGCTGAATTACCACCTTTTGTTGAATTGGAAGTCACTTATACAGAACCCGGGGTTAAAGGGGATACTGCAACCAATACACTCAAACCTGCAACCGTTGATACAGGGGCAGAAATTAATGTCCCGCTGTTTATCAATATTGGTGAAAGGGTTAAAGTAGATACAAGAGATGGCTCTTATTCTGAAAGAATCAAATAATATTATTCTTAAATTTTTCTAAAACAGCAGGAATGAAACTTCCAGAACCGGCAACATTAAAAGAGGTAGCATCATACATTCATGCAGATTTCATTGGTGACGAAAACTTTTTAATTACAGGGGTTAATGAGATTCACAAAGTAGAAAAAGGCGACCTTACTTTTGTGGATCATCCCAAGTACTATGATAAATGCTTAAATTCTGCAGCAACAACCATCATCATCAACAAACGTGTTGACCCACCAAATGGCAAAGCATTATTGATTTCTGACGATCCATTTAGGGATTATGTTGCCATTGTAAAGAAATATAGGAGCTTTATTCCAGCAACTTCAATGATAAGCGCAACAGCAAAAATTGGAGAAGGAACAGTTATTCAACCCGGTGCTTTTATTGGGAATCATGTTACGATTGGTAAAAATTGCATTATTCATGCCAATGTTAGTATTTATGACTATTGTGAAATTGGGGATGACGTTATCATACACAGCAATACGGTAATTGGTGGGGATGCCTTTTACTATAAACGCCGCCCCGAAGGGTATGATAAACTTGAATCTTGTGGCAGGGCAATTATTAAGGATAAAGTTGAAATTGGATGTAGCTGTACTATTGACAAAGGCGTTTCAGGCGATACCATTTTAGGTGAAGGAACAAAGTTAGATAACCATATCCAGGTTGGACATGACACAGTTATTGGAAAAAACTGCCTCTTTGCTTCACAAGTTGGGATAGCAGGTGTTGTTACTATAGAAGATGATGTGATTTTATGGGGGCAAGTTGGAGTACAAAAAGACCTCGTCATAGGAAAAGGTGCGGTAGTATTAGGACAATCAGGCATTGGCAAATCCTTGGAAGGTGGTAAAACCTATTTTGGCTCTCCAGCGGAGGAAGCCCGTCAAAAGATGAAAGAGTTGCATTACGTGAAAAGGATACCGGAGATTATTGAGAAAATAAAATAATATCCATATAGGGGAATCAACCTCCCCATGTCTTTTTCTAAAAAATATTAACAAAGAGGCTTTATTTATTATCTATTTTTCTTTTTTCATTACTCGAATGGTAGAGATCAATTGCGACAACAATCCCAATAAACCCCCAAAACGGAACAGATAATTTATCTGTATCAAGGAAATTATTTAAAATGCCATGAGCAAAATATGTCAGTAAGCCTAAAAAGGCACACAAAAGCAAAATCCTATTTTTTCCTTTTGGTATTTTTTGCAATGCAGTAAGTGCTGTCCATATAACGGTTCCAATTAACATCAATACTGAAAGCAAACCTAAAACGCCAGATTCAGCAAGTGGGCCAATATATTCACTATGTGTATTACCCCTATCACCAAAGTCAGTACTAATAAGAGTTTTTTCGTATGAACGTTGAAATGGGGCATAGAATACCTGGTATGTTCCTGGCCCCCAACCAAGAAAAGGCCTTTCCTCAAACATTCTAAAAGCGCTCTGCCACCTATTAAGCCTTTCTAAGTTTGAGTCATCAGAACTAACATTAGTCATTGATTGAACATGTTCAACAAATTCACCAGATGATTCCTGTTTATTGGTTTGGAGCTGAATGATTATTTGAGATTGCAAGTATAAAAACACCCCTAAAAAGATAGCTCCGAACGCTAGCACAATTTTATAATTGATTTTTAATTTGATTACCATATATATTCCAAAAGCAAAAATAACGCTTATCCATGCAGCCCTGCTATATGAGAGAAATAATGCCAATAAGAATATAGCAAAAACAATAAATGAGAATAATCTTAATTTTGGGTTAAACTTTTTATAAACGGAAAAGAAAAAAAGTGCCGGGATAAACATAGCTAATGCAGCTCCATAGGCTGTATGGTCGTTATAGAATGGCCGCGACATAAGATTACCTTCTAACCTGTCAAAAAAATATTGAGAATGCCTGTAAGTTGTATAAATTATTACTCCAACAAAAGGGATTATGTAAAGCCAATAAAAAGTAGTAATGTTTTTTCTATTTTTGAATAATACTATTCCTAAAAAATAAAAGCTTGCTATAACCCAAAGTTTAGCTAAAAAGGATTTAAATGAAATTACAGTGTCTTGACTGCTTATGCAGGTAATCAACATCCAAATTAAGTAAAAAAATATGGCAATAGTAACTGGATGTTGGAGGATTTTTTTCTCATAATTACGGTCATATATAATTTTGATAATGAAAAAAACCAATATACCTAACATTAGCGGCTCTGTAGGTAAAGCAACCCCTAATGTCATTTCAGAATCTTTTAAATTTACGGATAAAGGCGTAAGAAAGGCAATAAAAAGTAAAATTTTATCTAAGTAAAAGAATAGAGAAAGAAAAACGATTCCTGCAATAGGGATTAATAATGAAAAATTAAAAAAAAATGGGTTTTTCAGTAAAAGGAAAAAGATAAATAGCAAAAAACCTGTTACAAAAAAATAAAAATATAAAATATTTCGATTGGTTTTCAAAATATAACCTCTTTCTTATTTTATTTGTATTTTTTTCATGCTCTCAATAAACACGATAGCAAGAATACCAATCAATAAAGAGCCAAATACAGCAATAACAACTATAAGCCAACGAATAGGAAAGGACTTCTTGTCAGGCACCTGGGCATTTTCAACAATATATTTTGCAGGCAGCACTTGTTCCATGTCTATCTTAGCCTCGTTGTACCTCATTTTTATCTCATAAAAATCATCCCGAACATTCCAAAGATAGGCTTTTACCCTGTCGAATTTTGTACCATATTCACGAAAAATACTTAATTTTTCTTCAATGTTTTTGATACCTTTCCTATTATTTTGGCGTAGAGCAATTGCATATTGCTCTGTATATCTCTCGATTTGGGAAGCCCAATCATTAATTCCCATTTTGTTTAAAACTGCCAATGTATCTTCATAATGACTTATTTCTTCTTCTAATTCAAGATATTCTTCCTTTGCAATTAAAAAAGTTTTCAAAGCACGCTGTTTTTGTATCTCAAATTTTAATGAATCAACTATGTTTCCAATACCATTAGCAATTTCTGCGGCAAGTTCAGGATCTGTATCTAATACTTTTACTTCAATACCCATGTATTGAGTGCGGCTAACACCAACATTGTCATCGTATATATCATAAAGTTTTGTTTTCATATGCTTGGTAGAAGAATCTATCCCGTAATGCTGCATTAGTCCAAATCTTTTTATTACTCTATCTTTCAGGTCTTTAGAGTTCAATATTTGTAATAATTGCTCTGTTTGGTTTTCTTCACCAAACTCTAAAGGGTCATAGATGTTTGGATTATCTGCTACAATCATTTTTGATATGGAATTTGTAGCCGTTGCAAACATCACAATATTAGCTTTATATCTTGGTTTAATGAATGCAGGGCCTGAGAAAATAACTCCTGCTAATGCTGCCACTACTGCAATAATAATTAAATGATATCGCCATTTAAAAATGGTTGTAAAAAGATTGGTTGACTTTAAATCAAATTGTTCGTCATTCTTTGCCATAATATCAGTATTTTTAGAGCGCAAAAATAGAGATTTTTTTTTAATTCAATGCTTTTAGAACTCAATTAAATTAACTTATTTATGATTTTTTTTTGTTACAAAATCTTACTCAAAAAACAAAGCCACAAAGTATACATGGCCTTTGTGGCTTTATTCAATTTATATTTTATTATCGAACAATAGTAACTTTATAAGTTTTAATCTTATTTCCATTTCGTATTTGCAAATAATACATTCCTGGACTTATTCCATCAAGTTTCATAACAATTCTATCTTGGTTTTGAATATTGTACTTAGTTTCTATATTTTTCAAAACTTGCCCAAAGCTATTTAATAAAAGCACCTTCAAATCTTGGTAATGATGATCGTTTAACGAAATATTCAATATATTTCTTGCCGGGTTGGGAAAGATCTTTATACCTTGAAAATCATTCCCTGCTATAGCTTCTGGGTCAGATACATTGACAACAAAAAACTGTTCTACAGAATGGCCATTATCATCTTCAGCAAGGAGTTCCACTTGGAATTCACCTATATTTTCAAACCCTGGTATACCCGTTAATTCAGCAACACCATTTCCATTATCGGTAAATGTCATCCAGCTTGGTTTTTCGGGGCAGGTAATGGTAATATTCATTTCTGGCTCTTTAACATCTGCATGGGCAGGTAGCTCAACATAATCCAGCCAAGCACAATCATCCCCGTTGCTTACCGTAATATCTTTTTCATATTTCCAAGCAAATGTATGGGTTCCTCCTGTAACAGTATATATTTCTTGCGACCAAGACACATTGCCACTCCATTCCTCTTGTAGATTACCATCTATATAAAAACGCAAGTAATCGTAACCTGACTCTGAAGAAACCTTTTTATAAAATTTTATGGAATCATTGTTCAATACATCAACAGTTACTGATATTTCGCTTGATTGGTTGTCGCTAATTGAACCGGATTGCGCAGAATAATCTCCTTCATAAGGCGAATTTGAAGAAATAACCCAGTCTGCATCGCCTCCCATTTGCCAATTATAGCTTGAGAAGTCACCGGTTTCAAAATCTTCGATAATGAGCCCTACTTTGAGGGTTACTTCCATTTCTGACGAATAATTACCCGATTCAAGGGTTATAACAAAATTAACGGCGGTTCCAATGGGAGTATTCTCGTCTACAGTAATGCTAAAAGCCTGTTCTATTAAGCCCCCCGACGCAATGGTCCCTATATTTACAGAAGGTGTATTGATGGTAATATAATCACTGGGCGAAGATATTGAACAGCTTACACCAGGTGCAGAAGAGCTTCCATTGTTCAAGATATTAATTACCATGTCAGCGGTCTCGCCGGGGTCAAGGCAATTGTTGCTATTGCCGTTTAGGGTATCAACAGTTATTTGATATTGATAATACTCGTCATAATTTATACTTGTTATTGGGTTTGAAGTAAATGCAAGGTTGTTTTGCCCGTCAACATATAAAAAGCTTAAAACTGGGGCCGGGGCGTTAACAACGATGCTAAAATCACTTATCCATTCTTCACCGGTGTCATCAGAAATGAATAATTGAAATTCAACTTGGTGCTGGTCAGGAATGTCATCTGCAATATTTACCTCAAAAGCTTCGGCAATATCTGTTGAAGAGTTGCTGTTAATGGCTCCTATAGTAAAAGTGCTATCAACAATCTCAATATATCCATCCTGCGACCTAAGCGTTGCCGTAAGGCTTGTTGCATCAGCTTGTCCAAGATTTTCCAAATTTATATCAAATTGAATAGATTCGTCAAATTCAGGGATATTGTTGTTCCCATCATTAACATCAAATGAATTGAGTACCACATAAGGCCCGCTATTCGGTATCACATCAATGTTGAATGTATTTTCGAGGCTATTGTAGCCATAAACAAGCAATTCAGCTTCTCCAACGGAAGTAACCGGCTGGTCAAATTCTATCCATGCATTCCCGGTTTCATCACTCCTTGCTGAACCAAAAATTTCCCCATCTTTTTTGAAAACACAATATATTCCTTCAATGGCTGTTCCTGAAGTATCTAAAGCAACTGTAATGGATTCACTACCAATTTCAATATTTGCCGGGTAATTGGCGTTGATTGCAAAAGGTTCTTCTGTCCATACGAGCATTGCAGGGTCTCCCAGTACATTACAATCATAAAAACACCATCTTAGGGCTCCAGGTTCCCATTGCCCAGGTGCAGTTACCCACGGAGCAGTTGCAACCTTAGAAAGCAAATGTGCTTGGCCAACATGGCCTTCTCCAATACCATACAAAGCATTGACAAATTCACGATGAATATGCTGCGAAGGGCCTTCTGTTTGACCTTCGTTGAACCAACCGTAGCGGGAATTTCCAATAAAAGTGGCAGCAAAATTCTCAATGCTCACCATTTTTTCAGCAATACAATCGTCATAATCAAATGACCCACACAGGCAACCATGAGTGTATACAAGGCTATAATTATGATCGGTGCCGTTCACTTGCGAAAAGTTAGAATTGGTTATGTCTCCATTATAAAGGTGCATGGCGCTGGTTTGACTTGCATGGCCTACATGATGAAGAAAAGAAACACCATTATTGATCTTGTTCATCAATGTGCTACCACTCCAGCTTCCTAAGTCCCTTTCATAAAGGGTATCATATTCATGGTGATTAGGAATTCCTTGTGTAGTGTAACCGTTGTCATCGTGCCATCCATGAAGTAAGTCAAGATATTGGGCGCCCCAGGTTAACGGATTACTATATAAATGCTCACCCGCTAAAAGAGGCTGGGTGAGTTCTCCTAATACGGGGTTAGCTTGATAGGACGTTGTTTTCTCAATCATGTTGTCTAATTCCGTTTCATTGCTAAAAGAGAACCTTGCAACGGCGATATCGGGCAAGAGGTCTTCTTCGCCGGGTTCGCCCCAGAGTCCATCTCCATCATCATCCCAATTACCATCTAAAGCAGAAAAATACAGGTCGGCTGGGATATCATCATCCTCGTAAACAGAAGAAGATTGCACTTGGCAATAGAACCCCCGGTAAGGAATGTATTCAACATCACCAGCAAGAAGGACGAATTCAATATCATTATTTTGATATTCTTGAATAATATAATTGCGCATTTTTTCTTGAATGTCCTGCCCAGTCATATTATCACTTATATATTGCTTTGCAACGATTTGAGATTCAAGCCCCCTGTTTTGATAAAAAGTAGTTAAGGCATCAAAAGAGTCTTCAAATGAAGAATGGGTTATAATTAAGATCTTGTATTCATTATTATTTTTTGTTTTTTTAGGATATTTTTTGAGCATTCCCGGGTTTTGCATTAAAGCAGCTACTTTTTTAGCAACAAAACGCCCCTGTTTAAGGTTTTGAAGTGCTTGGTTGGCTTTTGCTGAAGGCTGAGTATTAATTGTAACCTCAATAGATTTATAATATCCCAGCTCCTTTTTGGCCGGGTTGTAAATAACAGGTGTTATCACAGAAAGGGCAAATGCGTAACCATTCATATATTCTGTTGTAAGTACTCCATGGTTCTTATTAGGATAGCTCACATCTTTTTGATAAAGCGCTTGGTCAATGAAAAAGGTTTTGCTTGTATCAGAAAGTGGCTTGCTTGGCTGCCACGGATAAAGATTAATTTTTTTGTTGATCTTTGTAAACCCGGTTCCCTTAACATTAATTGACGTTGCTACATGGCCCGGTGGCAATAGTAACGAAACATCTTTATAAGGCAATGCCGGTTGGCCTTTTATACCGCTTAATAAAGTGTTACTAAAATTTACAAGGTCGTAATTTTTTTGTTTTGCAACCTTAGGCGCATCAAATTGATAGGTTTTAGTAATTTCATCCGAAAAGGCATTGGAAAAAACACATACCAAAAGCATTAAAAGAATAATCTTCTTTTTCATAATTTTTGTTGTTTAATAGTTCAATACAAAATTAATCAATACTTTCTAAAATCTCCCTTGTTCGAGGATTTTTTAATATTTCTTTTCCGGCTTCATAACCTATTTTGTATATTTCTTCACCTTTATTAATATTTAATACACGATAGTTATTCAAACCTTTTGGTTCAATAAATATATCGCATTTTTTCTTTTTTTCGGCAATAGAAGAGCCAATGCTCAAATGGAATGCGCGCTCAGCTACATTGATAATGTTATTTAACTCAACATCTTCTCCAATAGGATTTACATGTACCCCTATAAGCACTTTAGCCAAATTTTCAATGGGTTTAATAGGAAAATTATCGATAAGCCCACCATCAACGTGGTAATGTTCATTAATAGTTGTAGGCGAAAACAAAACAGGAATGCTTGCCGAGGCAAAAATTATTTTATGCAAAGGGCCTGAACTAAAATCTTCTCTTTTGCCTGTTGTAAGATTTGTAGTACATACGTGCAAAGGGATGCTTAAGTCTTCAAAATTTTGCGCATTAAGATGATTCTTTAGCACTCTTGCAAGCCCGGTCATTTTTAACAACCCTTGCCGTGGGTAAGTAACCCTAAAATACTTAAATAGTCCTTTTTGTAAGAACAGGTCTTTGATTTTTTGAGGAGAATGCCCATCTGAATATAATGCACCTACAATAGCCCCTGCTGAAACCCCCGAAATTACGCCAGGTACTATACCCGCTTCTTTAAATGCCTCTAAGATACCGGCATGCGCAAACCCCCTTGCTCCTCCACCACTCATTACCAAGCCTATATTATATTTGTATGCTTCCTGCTTTTTATTCATATTTCAGCCATTTCAGCCAAATATAATTATTTTCTCAAACATTCGTTATATTTTTGTAAATTTATAAGTAAATACTTATTTAGGTTTTTATAAAAAAATAAATGAATCTTTTATCCATATTATGGCCTGTTTTAAATAAGAACACGGTAAAAGAGGTTAATAAAGAGGTTACGAGTGCCAATTTTACAAGGCTCTATTTCCTTGCTTTTCTTGGAATGGTAGCGCATATCATTTACATCGTGGTGAATTATATTCACTTGGTAAATTCAACAGAATTTTACTATAACTACATCTTATTGCTATCTATCAATGCTTTATGTTTTGTTTTGTGTTTAGCATACATAGTATATTATTTATCTATTAAACGCCAGGAAAAATTACCCCTAAAAAAAATTCGGATTATACAAACCCTATACATCTTATTTATATTGTATTACGGTGTAATGGTTTCCTTTTTAAATTACCCGATGAGTGGGTATATAACAACATTTATTATTGTATGTTTTACTATGAGTGTTTTTGTATATATGAGCAATAGGTTTTGCTATAGCACTTTTTCTTCAAGTTTTTTATTGTTTGTTATATTGTATTTTTCCATTGAAGAATTCAACAAGATTGAATTTACTATTGTTGCACATAGTTTTGTAATACTCTTGCTTTCGATAATATATTCCAGGATCAATTACTATCATTTTATACAAATTTTTAACAATAAGAAAAGCTTAGAAAAGCAAGTATCCGATAAGAAAGTAGCACAGGAACAACTCACAAAACTCAATAAAACCCTTGAAGAATCCGTAGAAAAAAGAACCAATGAATTGGCTCAAACCAACAAAAAATTGCTTGCTGAAATCGAGGAAAGGAAAAAGATCAAGCAAGAATTGGCAAAAAGGGAAAAACAATACAGGTTGGTTTTTGAGAATGCTCCTGTCGGGATATTAATTTATGATAAAAATGGCGTTGTAATAGATTGCAACAATGCACATTTAACCATCTTAGGTGCTTCAAGAGAAAAGGTAATTGGTTTTAACATGCTCACCTCTCTCCAAGATCAAAAAATGGTAGAAACCATCAGTCAATCACTTAAAGGAAAACATGTTGTTTACGAAGACCAATATATCACTGCCACAGGTAAGAATAATGTTTTCATCAAAGCCGAATTTGCTCCAATATTTTCTGATACAGGTGAAATAACCGGCGCAATATCCATAGTAGAAAATATTACTTCAAGAAAGATTATGGAGATTAAAGAAGCAAAAACGAGAGAAAATTTGGCTTTACTCTCATCAACCGCTATGGATTTCGTAGATTTTAATCCCCAAGATGATATTTATAACTATATTGGAGAAAAACTCAAGTCTTTTGCAGGTGCCTCCATCGTGGTCATCAATGCTATTGATGAAAATACAGGTAAACTGGTTACAAAGTCAGTCAATGGAACTTCAAATCTCACAAGAAAACTATTTGCTGTTTATAATTCCTTTCCATCAACCAATCTATATGAAAACAACCTAATCCTTAATAAACTTAAAACAGGAAAGATCGCGAAATTAATAGGCGGTTTTCATGAGCTTTCCTTGTTCCAGATACCCGAGATTATTAGTAATTCACTTAACAAGCTATTTAATGTAAATGAAGTTTATGCCGTGGGATTTACACGAAAAGGACGTATTTTTGGCAGTGCTGGGATTATTATGCCCAAGGGTAAATTATTAAAAAACAATGATTTAATAAGGACATTTATTAAGCAAGCTTCTATTTCCCTGCAAAAGAAACAAACAGAAGAAGAGCTGGAGGATAGCATAGCAAAATATAGCGCAGTTATGGAGCAAAGCGCTGATGGTATTTACCTTATGGATTTCGACACACGCCAGGTTATAGAAACAAATAGAGCCTTACAAAAGCTTACTGGATATTCTTCAGGGGAATTGTCAGGTATGAAGGCTGAAAAATTTATTGTTCATAGCATAAAAGATATTGAATCAAAAATTGATATCTTAAAAAGAAGCGGGCAGATGCTTGTGCTAGAAAGAAAATACCGGCATAAAAACGGCATCATGGTTGACGTGGAAGTGAGCGCTAATATCATAAAATACAAAAATAAAGAAGTTCTTTGCGTAGTATCGCGTGATATCACTGATAGGAAAAAAGCCCTTAAAGCATTGCATACCAGCGAAGAAAACTTTAGGCAACTGGCAGAAAATATTAATGACCTTTTCTGGATAGAAGAGGGAAATAAGTTGGTTTATATCAATAATGTTTACGAAAAAATATGGGGTATCAAGAGAGAAGAAGTTTATAAAAGGCCTTCTCTATTATTGAAAAATATAATTTACGAAGATAAAAAGCAATTGCTGGATGCACTTAGGTCTAACGAATTCAGGGTTGACAAGAAGATCAATCTTAGGCTTAGGGTACAAAGGGGTAATGATGAAATTCTTTGGCTCTGGGTAAGGACTTTCCCCATATTTGATGAAAATAACAAAGCCTACCGTATTGCCGGTATAGCAGCTGATATCAGCGAACAAAAACGCAATGTTGAATTGCAAAAAGATGTTGAGGTGGCTGAAGAAACCGTGAAAATAAAGCAACAGTTTTTAGCTAACATGAGCCATGAAGTAAGAACACCTATGACAGGCATTATTGGCATGGTTGATTTATTGGAAAAAACCTCCCTTGATAATGAGCAAAAAGATTTTGTTAATACTATCAAAAGAGCTTCTTCCAGCTTATTGAATATTATTAATGACATCCTTATCCTGTCAAAAATTGAAGCCGGTAAGATGGTACTGCATCCAAAAATTTTCAACATCCATCTTACCTTAAAAGAGATCAATTCGCTTTTTAACCCAATGGCTCAACAAAAAGGAGTCAAAATTATTACCCGTTATTCCGATAACCTGCCCGATTATATCAAAGCTGATGAAAACCGCCTAAAACAGGTAATCATTAACCTCATGTCTAATGCTATAAAGTTTACCAACCAAGGGTCAATTACCATTGATATTTCGCTAATAGAAGAAACTACCGATAGTTATTCAATTAAAGTTCAAGTAATTGATACAGGAATTGGTATTAATAAAGATGTTAAAGAAAAATTATTCACCAAGTTCATGCAAGCCGACACAAGTCTTACACGCGATTACGAAGGCATTGGTTTAGGCCTTGTAATATCCAAAGAACTTATATCCCTGATGGATGGTAGCATCCAAGTAGAAAGTGAAGAAGGCAAAGGTAGTAATTTTACTTTTAGCTTTAATGCAACAAAAGTGGAAGACAGCCAATTATATGAACATACATCTACCGGTGATCAAAGCAAAAAATACAATTTTAACATTCAAATTCTCTTTGTTGAAGATAAATTCGTTAATAGGAAAGTTGTTGAAAAGATGCTCAACAATGCCGGTTGTAAAGTCACCACTGCAATAAATGGAAAAGATGCTTTGGATAAATATGTTGACAAAAAATTCGACTTGGTCTTAATGGATATTCAAATGCCCCAGATGGACGGCATGACAGCCATGAAACTATTAAGGGAACGTTATAAAAACATCCCTCCAATCATTGCCTTAAGCGCTAATGCCTTAGAAGGCGATGCCGAAAGATATATTGAAGAAGGAATGGACGACTATATCTCTAAACCTGTTTCCCCTCCTGTTCTTTACAAAACTATTGAAAAATGGCTCAATAATGAATAATCATTATTTGTTTTTTCATCATATGGAATCTTTTTACCTTCCTAACTTGAAGGCTTGAATTCATACCGAGATATGCGTTCAAAGATATAATTTTAGTTCACTTCATTTCAATCCTGGTATTGTTTTTAACGATAATCAGTATAAACATTCAAATTCTAGTGTCATGTCAATTCTAATGTGACGCTTGGAGATTACTTCGGGGGCTGATGTCGGCTCGCAATGACGTCACTCCGAGGAGGCACAGTCTATCTCGCTATGAGCGGGAACGAAGGAGTCTCCTTACTATTTCATATGTGACATGACACTATTTTGTATCTTTGAATGCAACTGGGTATTACATAAAATTACGGTATTTCAAAAAGCAAACAATATTTATTGTTAATTTTGCATGCCAAAAAATAGTAAAGCTTGAAAAAAGTTATTGTATCCGTAACAAACGATCTTTTTACCGACCAAAGGGTGCATAAAATGTGCAAACTATTGGATGAAGAGTTAGGCTTTCAAGTATTGCTAATAGGTAGAAAACTCCAAGGCAGCAAACCTTTAAACCGCGATTATAAAACCAAAAGAATAAAGCTATTATTTAATAAAGGCCCACTTTTTTACTTAGAATATAATTTTAGGTTGTTTTGGATTCTTTTATTTAAAAAAGCTAATATATTAGTATCTAACGACTTAGATACACTGCTTGCGAATTTCCTAGTTGCCAGGATAAAACGAATTCATATTGTTTACGATACCCATGAGTATTTTACCGGTGTGCCGGAATTAGAAAACAACCCATTTGCCAAAGGAGTTTGGGAAAAAATAGAACAATGGATTTTCCCAAAATTGAAACATATTATTACGGTAAACGATTCCATTGCTTCATTATATAAAAAGCAATACAAAAAAGATTTAACGGTTGTAAGAAATATTCCTCCATTAAGGGATTTTACGGATTGCGAAATCAATAAAGAAAAATTAAATTTACCGGCTAATAAGAATATTATAATTTTGCAAGGAGCGGGTATAAATATTGACAGGGGTGCCGAAGAAGCTGTTGAAGCGATGCAATATATTCAAAATTCAGTTCTTTATATCATTGGTAGTGGAGATGTTATTGGTATTTTGAAACAAAAAACATCAAAATTGAGTTTAAATGATAAAGTA
The DNA here is from genome assembly GCA_964544705.1 of uncultured Bacteroidales bacterium. Classification (GTDB taxonomy): domain Bacteria; phylum Bacteroidota; class Bacteroidia; order Bacteroidales; family CAZJDA01; genus CAZJDA01. The sequence continues at coordinate 8,167 of CAZJDA010000025.1, read as the reverse complement.
AAGTTTTTGCCAAAAATGCCTTATGCTCAATTAATGATGTATACGATGAATGCAGACCTTGGCCTTACATTGGATAAAAACACAAACATAAATTACCGCTACAGCCTGCCAAATAAGCTTTTCGACTATATCCAGGCCGGCATACCGGTACTTTCATCAAATTTGGTGGAAATTGAAAAAATTATCAATCAATATAAAATCGGCACAATCATTCATAGTCATAATCCCAAGAAAATTTCAAAAAAGGTAAATGAAATATTTAAAGATAAAAAGCGTTTACATGATTGGGAAGAGAATGCAAAAAAAGCTGCAAAAGAATTATGCTGGGAAAATGAGAAAACAAAGGTTATAGATGTTTACAAAAAGTTCACATAAAAGCAAACGAAAAGGAAGAAGCAAGCACGTGCATGTATTATCCTTTGATGTGCCCTATCCACCAAATTACGGGGGCGTTATAGATGTTTATTACAAAATTAAGGCATTGAAAAAAGCGGGGATTAAGGTTCATTTGCATTGTTATGAATACGGAAGAAAACGCGCTGATGAATTGAATGAAATCTGTGAAACCATTCATTATTACAAAAGAAGCGTTTCTAAAACACATCTTTTCCGGAGAAGGCCTTATATAATGGTTACCAGGTCTTCGGAAAAACTTATTAATAACCTTTTAAAAGACCATTACCCAATTCTTTTTGAGGGGTTGCACACTTGCTATCATTTGAATGACCCCAGGCTGAAAAAACGTACAAAAATTGTAAGAACCCACAATATTGAGCATATATATTACTTAAACCTTGCCAAGGTTGAAAAAAGTATATTTAAAAGGTATTATTTTTTCAATGAAGCTTCAAAATTGCGCAGGTACGAAGGTGTATTAAAATATGCCGATGGTATTGCAGCCATATCAAAAAACGACAAGAAATATTTTGGTGCCAGGTATAATAATGTGCATGTTGTTTCGGCTTTTCATCCCAACCACGAAGTGAATATATCAGAAGGAAAAGGAGAATATGCTTTTTACCATGGCAACCTTGCCGTTGGAGAAAATAATGAAGCCGCTTTGTACCTTATAAGAAAAGTTTTTAATGACCTAAACATACCTTTGGTGATAGCAGGTAATAAACCTTCGCAAGAATTGAAGAATGTTGCTTCACAATACGAGAATGTCTCTATAAAAACCGGCCTTACTTCCGAGCAGATCTATGACATGGTAAAACAGGCCCATGTAAATATTTTGCCAACTTTCCAAGCAACAGGCATCAAACTAAAACTCTTAGCAGCGCTTTATAACGGCAGGTATTGCATTGTAAATACTCCTATGATAAAAGATACCGGTTTAAGCGATCTTTGCGTGGTTAGAGATACGCCAGGTACAATGAAAAAAGAACTGGTTGAAACATTTTCAAAGTCCTTCGACAATAAAGAAATATTGAAAAGAGAAAATGCACTCACCTTTAATGGCTTCTCCAATTCCTATAATGTACATAAATTGATGAAGTTGTTATTTTCTAAATAAACACCAACTTTACAATTCTATCAAAGTTGTCGAATACTTCTCTCTTCTCAAAAATTATATAAATGCCGTTCTGTGGAATTTCCTTTTCTCTTTGCTTAAAAGGGAAAGAATACCTGTAAAGTCCATTGAATATTTTATGCAGTTCTTTAATCATTTAATTCAATTATAAGTTTTTTTAATTTACCAGGTCTTTTTCCCTGTACTATTCCTTTTAAAGGTTCTTCAATATTAGTCAAACCATTTTCAATAGGTTCAAGATATGATTGTCCTGCTAAAATTATGAACGTGTCGTTTTTCATGTCAGCAACTTCTCCTAACTGATTTAGAACTTTTTGTCCCCATTTTTTTGCTTCATTTTTTGTCAAAACTTTCAGATTTGGCTTTTTCTTTCTTTCATCAGGTGACACATAGCTCAATGTCACATCATAAGGTTCAATTTCTTTGTCAAGGTCAAGGAGGTGATGAAGTGCAGAAAGAATAAATGTTTTGTCAGGTTTTAATGCTTGACCATATGCTAAACTATTTGTAAATAAAGGTCATTTATACAAGTCCTTTGCTTTCGCTTTTGTTTTGCCTTTTCTGGAAACACAGGATATTAATACTATTCGTTTCATTGTCTTATTGTCGTTCTTTACACTTGCCCATAACGTTTTGCTGTATAAAATCGTTGCGCATTTTAAAGCACAAACTTATCAGCCAGCTAAGCCGTTGATTAAATGTTATTTCGTTCAAATATAGCACTATCCGCGCAATGTTTTATGACCGCATGTTGTGGTGTCGTGCATTATTCAAGGTCAAGTACTATTTGAATATTTTCTTTTACTAAATCTATCAGCTCACCAGGTAAAACGCCAATTCTTTTTGTCAATCGTTTATTATCAATCGCACGAATTTGGTCAATCATTATATCACAAGCCTGATGCAAGTTGGTCGTTTCTTTTTTAAGGTGCACCCTTAATATCTCTGAATCCTTTTTAACGTTTGTTGTAATTGGGCAAACAATAGTCGATGGGTGAGGAATCTTGTTAAGCAGATTTGTCTGTATCGCCAGAACTGGTTTTGTTTTACCTGGTTCAGTTCCAATCTGGGGGTTTAAATCCGCAACCCAGATTTCAAATTGTTTAATCGACATAATAATTCTCCTCGAAGTCTTTAAGTACAGACATTGAATCCGCTTTTACTAATCCAGATTCCTCTTTTAGCTTTTTCTCCAGAATCTGTTTGCGTTGAATTTTATTATAAAACTCAATTGCTTCGTTAATATATCGATTCCGTGGTTTCTTAATCCGTGCTAGTATTTTCTCAGTTTCGCCGAAAATCGAATCGTCTATTTTTAAAGATACTATTTTCATAATATTTTATATTTATATCATAAAGATATATCTTTTTAGTATATTTTTCAAGTATACTTTTCAGTATCTCCTTCAAATATCAAAATCCATAAATACTCCCTCAATGCAGTAAAAATAAGTAAAGGAGCAAGAATGGCTTTTGAAGCTCCACCCGGATTTGCATTCTTATTGTCAATCTTGTTTATGTAGTGCTTGCCCGAAAAGTCCAATTTCTGCGTTACGCCCTTTCTGAAAACAGTTATTTACGAAAGTAAACGCCTTGATTTTCAGAAAGGCCAAGCCTTGAACTTGAACTTTTCGAATCAAGCACTCAGAAACATAGGTAGTTTTCTGGCAGACACTAAGGAATTAATCAATAATAAATATTCAATAATCAATCCCAAACCCAAATTCTACACTTCAAACCCTAAAATTGAACTTTCATCTTGCTTTTATGGTTTTTTTTGCAGTGATGATTATATTTGCCAAAATTATTTAGGTTTTAACTAAAAACTCGATCATGTTCTATAAGTTTACTCCTATAATAACCTTGGGATTGATGCTTCATTTTTCAATTATAGCAAAAGCAGGAATTAAAGATGATGACAAAAAAAGCAAATTCAACCCTTTTCACGAGGTGGAAGCCTCTTACCTTGTGGGCGCACAGCTTTATAACGAAGCCTTTATTTATGATCCCGGTATTAGCCTATTCATGACCCATGGAGCATATACCAATAAGTCTTTCAGGTTTGGAGCCGGAACCGGTATACAAATGTTCGAGGAAAGCAGGTTTATCCCGGTTTACGCGGAGGTTACCGCCTTCACGAAGAAAAAAAGCAACAGCCCGTTGCTTAACGTGCAAATGGGTTATTCACACGGTTGGAGCGAGGATTTTTCCAACTTGGTTGAGTACGAATTCAAAGGAGGGCCCTTTTTTAGTGCCGGTATTGGAAGAAGAGTACCTATGGGCGATAAAGTTTCACTGATTATCAAAGCCTCTTACAGGCATCAATTTGCCAAGATCAAATATGAAGTCTTCAATACAGATAATTATATGGAAACAGTTAATTACGATATGTTGTCATTGTCGGTTTGTATATCCATGAAACACCATGAAAAATAAGAATAATAACATAATATTCGTTTTAGCTTGTTTAGTATTGCTGGCCTCTAAATTCGCATTATCGCAAAATCTCGTGATAAACGAAGCCATGTATTCTAACAAGGGGTTTTTGTTAGACCAAGATAATGATTCACCCGACTGGATAGAGATCTATAATGGCGGAGGCCAAAGCATAAACCTTAAAAACTGGCAACTTACTGATGATGCTTCCGATGACGAGTTTTGGACTTTTCCCAGCTACATCTTAGGGCCAGGAGAACATATGATCGTGTTTGCCTCTGGTAAGGACCGTTATGAAAATGGAGCGTTTCATACAGACTTTAAACTTGGGCTGATGGAAGAAAGTATATACTTGGTATCGCCTTTGGGAGAAATAGTAAGTAGCATAGCTCCAAGCTGTGCCCCGGCAAACCTTTGCTTAGGAAGGAAACCCGATGGAAGTGATTCTGTCATGGTGCTGCATCCTACCCCCGGAACATCCAATAACAACGCTGAAACCGTTATTCTTGATTATAAAAAGGATAGCCTTATTTTAAGCCATTCACCGGGCTTTTATGAAGAGCCGTTTCATCTTTCACTCTCTCACCAGAACCCCGGGAATACAATTCATTATTCATTGGATGGCTCGGAACCCGATGAAGAATCGCCGGTTTATAAAGAACCGCTTTTGATAGAAGACCTCACTCCCAATGAAAACCGTTTTGCCAACATCGATCCTTCTGATGATTATATAGAACCCGGCGACCTCATTTTTAAAGGAACACCTTTTCGTGCAGTAGTGTATAGCGAAGGATGCCCGGCATCAAGAATTGAAACCAATGTGTATTTTGTGAATAAAAAGCTCAAAGGGAAATATGATGTACCTGTTGTTTCACTTATCACCGACCCTGATAACTTGTTTGACGATGAAACAGGAATTTATGTGAAGGGCAATCATAATAATTTTGCTCATCATGGGAAAAAATGGGAAAGAGAAGTGCATGTTGAGGTTTTTGATAAAAAAGGCCATCATCAACTAAAGCAAAATTGTGGGGCTCGTATACACGGCAGGGGTTCAAGGGGAGCTCCGCAAAAATCATTCAGGCTTTATGCCAGGGAAGAATATGGCCAAGCGTATTTTGATTTTCCTTTCCTTGAACAAAAACCTCAACTGCGTTATTTTAAAAGGCTTTTGTTAAGAAGAATAAGAGATTGGTCGGAAATACTTTTCAAAGACGAACTATGCCAACACCTTGTAGAAGATATGAATATTGACTACGCAGCCAGTGAAACGGTTATTGCTTTTGTTAATGGTGAATACTGGGGTATATATAATTTGCGCGAAAGGCACGACAGGTATTACGTGGAAACAAATTATGGTATTAAGGATCCCGACCTGGATATTATAGGCTATGACAAGCACAGGCTTGTTATTGATGAAGGAAATTTGGACAAATATTATGAACTGGTGAATTTTTTGCAATATGCTGATGTTTCGTCCAACACTTTTTACCAAGAAGCTTGTAAGTGGATTGACATAGATGCGTTGATGGATTTTTATATTGCCCAATTATATCTTTCTAATACCGATTTTCCTGATAATAACCTGGAAATGTGGAGAATAAAAAGCGATACGGCAAAGTGGCGATATTTCTTTTTTGATATGGATGCTGCCATGATTAGGATTACCAACAACCATTTGGCTGAATATACTGGTAACGAAGATTTCCATACGCATTTTGCTTATTCTACTTTTATCCTAAGAACATTATTAAAAAACGATGAATTTTGCAACCAGTTCTACTTGAAATTCTTGTATCATTTAAAGCATACTTTTAGCGCGGAAAGGGTTTTGAAAAAAATCGCCTATTATGAAGAACTTTATACGCCAATGGTTGGTGAGCATATTTATAGATGGGGCAGGCCTGTTGACATAAAAAAATGGAAACATAACGTGGATATGCTCAAGCAATTTGCCGCGCAAAGGCCATCAGTTCTATTAAGGCAATTGCAGAACAGCTTCAAGAACCCGTTTGTCATTTCTCCAAACCCCTCAAATGGAACGTTTTATGTAAAAACTACAACGGATAAGACCTTGCCTTACCGCTTAGAAATATTCTCCATCACAGGCAAAAAGGTATTTTATAAAGATGTATCCGAACATAGCGGTAAAGTGTTGATCAATACAAACCTCCGTAACGGGCTATTCCTGGTAAGAATTGAATATTCAGGGTTCTATTTCACACAAAAATTGGCCATATTATGATAAACCGGCTTAAATACCACTGTTTGGTGATCTTTTTATTGCTTGGAATTACTGGGGCTTGGGCACAAGAATACAGGGCAGGATATAAAATTGAATACGATCTTTTCAAAGACATTTCTTCCGAAACGGTTATACAATACAGGAACACAGCTTACAGGAGCGAAAAGAACAATGCTTTCCTTGGCCAAACAGAAATTGAATACAAACGATTGGATAATATTATGTTTGCCATGGGTTTTCGGTTTAAAAATGAGAAAGAGCTGGATTTTAAAGAAGAACCCGAACTTTCTGACAAATACAGGTATACGGCTGATGTAAAACTGCAAATACCGGAGAGTAAAAAGGATTTCACCATTCATGACCGGGTAAGGTATCAATACTCAACGGATGAAGATAATGACAGGAAAGATTTTATCCGCAACGAAATTACTTTGTTATACAAGGCAGAAGATTTCTTTAACTATTATACCACCCAGGAATTGTTTTATAATATCCAGGAAAAGAAAGTGAGTGTAAACCGGCTTGGGTTAGGGTTGATTTTTGAACTAACGAGCGAATACGAGATAGAAACCTATTTTATCATTGAGTCCGAGATCAACCATATGGATATCCGCAACAATTATATTTCGGGAGTGGAGTTTTCCGTAGATTTGTGATACCTCAATCACTTTCCACCCGGCTGAACCCTGGCGTTTTGCTGATGATTATAACAAACAGCCGGTGAATTTTTAATAATTGGGTTGTTAAATCTTTAAAGATTACCATCCTACGTATTGGGTGGCGTACATTTTATTAATCTATCGAATAAGCCTGTTTTTGTGATATATGTTGTCGAATCAAATCCTTTACCTGGTTAAGTATCGGAATCTTTTTATAGTCAGTGTCGGAAAGTTTTTGTAATTGGAACGGGCTGTCTTTCGCGAATGTAAAATGCAAAATATGATGCATCTCGAAAGGCGAGTATCCCTCAAATTCTTGGATTGATCGATTGTTCTGCTCGTTCATCATTTGGTCAATACGTCTTTGTATGGCTTATGTATCCATGTTATTTTTTGCAATTAAATCTGTTTGTATGTCACAACGTTCAGTATATGCAAAGTAGGCGATTGCGGGCTTCAAACTTGTCAAACCGTTGCGATTTCGAAGCGGGCTACAGCCCTTGAAATTACTACTATTACGCCTATTTTGTATATACATTGTTGGCGGCTCGTGCTTTACGAGTGTCTATCTCACATTTAAATACCAAACCTAATTCATTTACCAGTTGAAAATCATTAATCCAGCTTACTTTCATATTATCACAGACATTTGGAATTTTTATCTTCTTTGAATTCAATGCTGTAACTTTCTCCTCTTTGGTAACAACAACAGCACCTTCTTTTATCGCATGTGCTATAACCCATGGGTCTGCAATAGAACGTTGTTTTGTGTTGTCAACTAAAAATTTGTGATTAGGGTTTGTATTATAGATTTCTTGGAGATGTTTCGTAACTTCCTCGTCAATTTTCCGAATCGGAATATCGCTAGACTTTAACCAATCGCTCAAATCATCCTCTGTCCTCGTAATTTCCTCATAAACTAGCTCTGGTATAAAAAGCTTATCTACTTTACCAAAATCATTAAGCATATCCCAATAGGTCGGACAAATACTTGGCGCATAATATTTTTGCCATGCTTGTATTAAAACATTTGCATCTAAACAATATTTCTTTTCAGAGGGATTCATCTATACATTTGGGCTTCAAGTTTCGGGAATTTATTTACCTTAACATTTAATAAACTACTTGCTTGAGTAGGTTCAATACTCCCTCCACGAAAAGCATCAAGTACAGTTTGAGTAAACAAACGGCTATTTCTATTTAATTGTAATAGGAAATAATTCGGACCTCCTTTTTTATCTTTCGCCTTTTTCTTTTTCTCTTCCTCTCTTTGAAGAAAATCCTTGTAATCTT
>CAZJDA010000024.1:0-64494 GCA_964544705.1 uncultured Bacteroidales bacterium | reverse complement strand
AACCCTGTGTTTAGGGAGAAGATTATTATTCAATAAAAACAACAAGAAAGCCGGCCAAGCCGGCTTTTTTTATACCACAATTTAATGACGGGGTGAATTTGCTAAATCTTTGAACGCATAACTGTACCAGGAACACATGAAAATCACTCACCCCGTCACTTTTTGGACACCCTCAAATGATGGCTGTATTCCCTTCTAATTTTATTCCTATATTTGCATACAATTTTATAGGATTTAAACATTTTTTGATTCATGAAGTGGCGAAAAATTAACCGCGTAATCCATCGAGACCTGGGATACTTTTTTTTCGGAATGACCGTGATATACGCTTTGTCAGGCATTGCACTCAACCATATTGATGACTGGAACCCAAGCTATATTATCAATACCAAACAAGTGGAACTTGAAAAAAGCTTTACAAAAGAACAACTTCATAAAGAAAAAGTACAACAAATACTTGCCAATATCGGCGAAGAAAGAAACTATAAAAAGCATTACTTCCCTTCAAGCGATCAAATGAAAGTGTTTGTAAAAAATGGTTCTTTAATCCTGGATCTAAAAACCGGGAAAGGCGAACTGGAAAAAATCAAGAAAAGGCCGGTATTCAACCAAATTAATGTGCTGCATTATAACAATATAAAAAACTACTGGACCATCTTTTCGGATATTTTTGCCGGTTCATTAATTTTAATAGCCATAAGCGGGCTTTTCATCTTGAGAGGCAAAAAAGGAATTAAAGGCAGGGGAGCATGGCTTACTATAGCCGGCTTAGCCATACCGGTTATTTTTTTAATTATTTACCTGTAATAAAACGCTATGGTATTGATTTTGCTGTGAATTTTTCAATCAAATAGAATCTGCAATGAAAAAAATATTGTTTGCTTTATGTTTTATCCTTCTCCTTTTTGTTGGTTGCAACGAAGAAGGCAAAGAGGGAAGTGTGTATTTAACCGTAAAAGAACATCACAGGTATAAAACGTTTGATTATTATGATGATAATGAGCTGATCCTGCCCAGTGAATTCGAATTCAATAAAAGATACCTTAGCTTACCCGGCGCTTATGGTTTTGAATATAAGATATTGGTTGAGGGGGATACAATCCAAGTAGAAGGCGAATATACATTAGAAGCTGAAGAGGGTGAAGATGCGGGCTTCTTAAAACCCGCCGAAAAAGGCAGAACAAGATATTACAAGCTGGAGTGTACACCTGAAGGCGCTGATTTTTACTATGAGTACTTGTAAAATTTCTAAACTTTGAATGAAAAAAATGGCGCTTCCTGTTTCATACACTGGAAAGGAATTGCTATTTTTGAACATATTTGGAGCATCATTTTATTGCTCCGCTTAACAGCCTCAAAAAGAGGTGTGTGCATTAACAAATTGTTTTACAATATACACCATATACTATGATAAGAACATTAAAAGGTAATACCGGGCTGCTCATGCTTGTATGTTTCTTTTGTAGCATATTTAGCCTGTTGGCACAAGATGTGCCGGACAGCTCGGAAAACAAGAAGCAATTCGAGTACCTTTTTCCACCTAAAACCGGGTTAAAATCAAAAGAAAATAAAAACAAGTACGATACCTTGTCGCTTTATGATTTCTACGACATGTCTTTGGAAGAGCTTAAAGAGGTTAAGGCTACAGGTGTTTCGCCCGAGATGGAAAAATTTATCAATGACCTGATTTCCGTTTCTACCAAGAAAGCGCTCTCAACCCAAAACAATCCCAATATTGTTACTTTGATCACGAAAGAAGAGATACAAAATTCCGGCGCCAGGGATCTTTTGGATGTGTTAAGGCTTGTGCCCGGTTTTCATTTTGCCTTGGACAAAAACGGGAGAGTTGGCCTTGGCATCAGGGGAAATTGGGCTAACGAGGGAAAAGTGCTAATGATGGTCAATGGCATGCAGATGAATGATATTTATGCATCAAACCTGTATTTTGGTAACGAATTCCCGGTGGATATGATAGAGCGGATAGAGATCATAAGAGGCCCGGGGTCGTCTATTTACGGTGGATATGCCGAATTTGGCGTTATTAATATCATAACAAAAGATGTGAATACCCTCAGCGGCTTATCCCTTAACGGAACACTTGGCAGGATGGAACACGCTTTTGGCAGGTTTACACAGAGCTATTACGTGGGCAATAAATGGGAAAAGTTTTCTTTTAGCATCATGGGATTTAACGGGATAGGGCAAAGAAGTGACAGGACCAATTATTCTTTTTATGAGAATGAAAAAACACATGGCTATGGTGATTATGCCACTTTAGAAGGAAACTCCGACCTCAACCCACAAGTTACACAAATAAAGCTCAATTATAAAAACCTTTCTTTTACTTCACTTAGCAATTATTACGATGTTACCAATGTTTCACTGATGAATGAAGATAAAAAGCGGAAAGAACGTTGGGGAGTTGCCATGAGCAACAACCAGTTTAAATACAACTGGAGAGTTAATGATAAACTTAAGATCACTCCTTCATTCAATGTTATGGTGTCGTTTCCTTATTCCGAGAGCATACAAGACTCAATGGATAGCGGTAAAATGAAAAAAGTTAAAGGGAATGTTGTAAGAGGCAAGTTCAAACTCTTTTTTGATTATGATTATAACCACAGGATCAATTTTGTGGGTGGAGTAGAAGGCTTTGGCGACTATGCCGAGGCCAATACCAGCAGTAAATTCTATATTGGCAGGGAAGATATGTCCTATGAAAACCAAGGAGCCTATTTGCAAGGATTATTCCGTTTGCCTGCTGTGAATATTACTGCCGGCGCCAGGTATGATTATAGCCCGGCTTTTGGAGCTGCCTTTGTTCCCCGCTTTGGCGTTACAAAAGGTTTTGGCAAATTCAACCTAAAAATGCTTGTTAGCCAAGCATACAGGGCGCCTGCAATAGGTAACATTGCCCTCTCTGTGGCTGATGACCCTAATTATGTCTTTAACGAGGATTCTACCAATATCATTGATTGGGATAATGAAATAAAACCCGAAAATACGTGGGTTTTTGAAGGCGAAGTCGGTTACAGGATCAATGATAAAATGCTTTTTACAACCAATTTTTACCATATTTCAATTGATGATCCCATCGTGCAATATTATTACCAGGATTCCATCATCGAGAATGTTTTTGGACACCAGGAAGCAGGCTTGCTCATGTATGAAAATTTCGAAGCCTCCGGATCAAGCGGTTTGGAACTGGATCTTAGGTACAAAGGAAAAAAAGGATACTTTGATCTCAATTATTCATACTACACTGTTGAGCATGTACCCAGGGTTTCTGTATATGAAGTGAGAACCTTTGACTGGGACAAAGAACAAAGAGAGATCGTTAAAGAGGATGCGTTGCTTTCTTTTCCAAAGAACAAGTTTAACATGAACCTTTGTTATTACTTAGATGATAATATTTCTGCCAACATAACAGGAACATATTTTGGTGAAAGATGGGGCTACTACGTACTCATTGATGAAGATAATCTTGACCCACAGGGGCAAATTGTTCCATCCGGGCAATTGGTCAAGTTAAAACCACAAATTTTGAATAACGTGTTTTTCAGGTTCAGGAATGCCTTTACCCAAGGATTGCACTTTGGAATTGGCGTATATAATATTTTTAATACCCAATACGATTTTATCCAGCCTTATTATGGCATTAATGCTCCTTTACCCGGGCCGTCAAGAGAGTTTGTGTTTAAGTTGTCTTATAATTTGAAATTCAAATAATAATACATGCAAAGCAAAAGAAAAACATATAAACCCTTTGTTAAGCTGTTATTTTTTACAGCCTTGATGGTGTTTTGCTTTGCAAGCAGGTCTTTTTCTCAAAGTATCAATTACCGTTCACAATCATTGTTTATTTATAAGTTTACAAAATATATTTATTGGCCTGAAAATAAAACTTCTAGTAATTTCGTTATAGGTGTTTATGGAAATTCGCCTATATTTAACGAGTTAACAACAATGGCTTCTATCAAAAAAGCAGGGAAAGGGCAGAAAATCGAGGTGAAAAAGATCAGGTCGCCTCACGAAATAAAAGATATGCACCTTGTTTATATCACTTCATCCAAAAGCCGTGAAGTGAAACAAGTGGCCGAGCAAGTTAAAGATAAACCAGTCCTGGTTGTCGCTGAAAGAGGAGGGTTGGCAAAGAAAGGAGCTTGCATCAATTTCATGATCTTAGAAAACAATATGTTGCGTTTTGAAGTGAACATGAATCAACTGAAAAAGCACAGCCTGAAAATTGATGAAGAACTGTTGAAACTAGGTTACACTGTTGGTTAAATATCATTGCTATGTTACGAAAAAAAAATGTACTCTTACTCATAGGTTTTAGCTTGTTTACCTTAATTAAGCTTTTTTCACAAGTGGATGAAACCCGTTTTGATATTTTAAATGTTGGTGATGGGCTTTCTCACAGTGTAGTAACTGATATAACCCAAGACAGTAAAGGCTTTATATGGCTTGGCACACAAGATGGATTAAACTGGTATAACGGTTATGAGTTTAAAGTGTTTAAGAACGAAGATACAAGCAGTAGCAATATCTCGGGCAATTTTATAAGATGTATTTATGAAGACAGGGATTCTAATCTTTGGATCGGGACAGAAAACAATGGCTTAAACCTTTTTAACAGGGATCTGCAATCTTTTAGTTCCATTAAAAACGAATATTCCAACAAGGTACTCTCCATTTTTCATGATGATGATAATGCGCTGTATGTGGGCACTGGTGATGGAATTCATATTCTGAACAAACAATCCAAACGATTCTCTACACCCGCTTTTGCTGATGAAGAACTACAGCAATCATCTGTAAATTGTATAACACGAGATACCAAAGGAAGGCTTTGGCTTGGTACTGACAAAGGCGTGTTCAGGATTGATAAAAACCGCGAGCAATATAAACTTTTCTCTTACAATAAAAATGATAAATATTCCTTAAGCAATAATAATGTTCATTGCATTCACCAAGATTCACAAGGAAATATTGTAGTAGGAACCAATCAAGGAATGAACCTTTATAATGATAACAATGAAAGTTTTACGCGCTACTATTACGACTACGATGGTAGTAAAGACCTTACCAAAAGCGAAATATACGATATTAAAGAAGACCGTTCCGGCAATATTTGGTTTGGTACCTTTGGAGGAGGATTAATAAAATGGGATATGAAAAAAGAAAAAGCTTTTGTTTACAAAACCAATCCCATGCAAAAAGGAGGCCTTTCTAATGATCATATCCTCTCTTTATTTGTCGACAAATCCGGTTTGCTATGGATTGGAACATACGGAGGAGGTATCAATAAACTTAACCTTGTGAGGATTAGTTTTGGAAAGATACAGGTTGACAAAACACGAGATAAAACCCTTCTTAGCAATGAAGTTTATGCTATTTACGAAGACAAATTTGATAACCTTTGGCTGGGTAGCGAAGAAGGACTTAGTATTTATAACAAGAAAAAAGATCTTTACTATAACCTGCAATATAATAAAGAAGACAAGAAAAGCCTTTCTCATAATACGGTTTATTGTATTACCGGTGTGCCGGGCAAAGGTGTTTGGGTTGGAACCAATGGTGGTGGCATCAACTTTATTAGTGAAGAAAACATACTGGATGAAAATTTTGAGTTTTCTCAACTGAATAAAGAAAACACCAATGACCAATTGCTTTGCAACGAAATTTTGTATCTCTATGAAGATAATGCCAATAATATTTGGGTTGGAACTTACGAAGGCCTTAATGTATATAACCATGCAACATCCGAATGGCGCTCTTATACTCATGATAGCGATTCAGAGAAAAGTTTGGCTGATAATACCGTGCAATGCATTTACCAAGACAATGCCGGACATATTTGGATTGGTACCGCAAATGGATTAAGTAAGTTCAATCAAAATAACAACAATTTTTTTAACTATTATTATGCAGAAAAAGACTCCAATAGCCTTCCTAACAATTCCATCTATTGCATTACCCAGGATAAAAACGGTTTATTATGGTTAGGCACTGATGCCGGCCTTTGCTGTATGAAAGGCAAAGAAGCCCATTTTAAAACTTTTACCATTCAAAATGGATTGCTCGATAATGTTATTTATGGTATACTTGTTGACGATGAAAACAACCTTTGGGTAAGTACAAATAAAGGTTTAAGCAAGTTTGCCAGGGAAGAAGGCCTGGTGAATTATTCTTTTATTAATTATAATAAGTCCAATTGGCTGCATTGCGACGCTTTTAATATTGGAGCCTATCATAAAAATGACCAAGGAGTATTGTATTTTGGCTGCCGCAAAGGGGTTACTTATTTCCACCCCGACGAAATAAGAGGCAATCTTTATGTTCCACCTGTTCATATAACCAAGTTTCAATTGTTTTTTGAAACTGTTCCTGTTAAAACTGATGGTTCTTCACCCCTTCAAAAGCATATTACTGAAACCGATAAAATGGTTTTAAAACATACCCAAGATGTGTTGTATTTTGAATTTGCTGCCCTTAACTATATCCAAAGTGATAAGAATAATTATGCATACAAAATGGAGGGCTTTAATGATGAGTGGATCTATCCCCAAAAAAATAAAAGAAGCGCAACTTATACCAACCTTGACCCGGGCTCATACACTTTCAGGGTAAGAGCTTCTAATAATAATGGCATTTGGAATCATGATGGTGCAAAGTTACATATCGTTATTAAACCTCCTTTTTATCAACAGGTTTGGTTCTATGTTGTTTGTGTGATAGGTTTTATCTTGCTGACATTTTTATACGTGCATGTAAGGACTAAAAAGCTGAAATACCAAAGGAAAATACTGGAAGATAAAGTAAGAGAGCGTACCGAAGAAGTCCTTACCCAAAAAGAGGAATTACAAACCGCTTTAGATAACCTGAAGAAGACCCAAACACAGCTTGTTGATAAGGAAAAAATGGCTTCTTTAGGGCAACTTACTGCCGGTGTGGCTCATGAGATCAACAATCCTATAAACTTTGTTAGCGGCAATGTTAGCCCTTTAGAAAGGGATATGAAAGATATGATAACAATATTAGATGAATATGACAGGGAAGTAAAAAGCAAGAACCTTGAAAAAGATTTTGAAAAAGTTGAATCATTAAAAAAAGACCTGGATTATGATTTTCTCAAGCAGGAAGTAAAAGACCTTATAAAAGGCATTAAGGAAGGCGCTGCCAGGACATCAGAGATCGTTAAAAGCCTCAGGAGTTTTTCCAGGCTGGATGAAAATGACCTAAAAATGGCCAATATCAATAAAGGAATTGAATCTACTTTATTGATATTGCGCAACAAGCTCAAAAATCGTATAGAAGTTGAGAAAAATTTTGGGCAAATACCCGAGATTATGTGTTTCCCCGGAAAACTTAACCAAGTTTTTATGAATATCATTAGCAATGCTGCCCAAGCTATTCACGGTAATGGAAAAATCACCATTAAAACACGTTTTGAAAAAGGAAATATCCTTATTTCAATAAAAGATAATGGCATAGGTATGGATGAGAAAACCAAAAACCGGGTTTTTGAACCTTTCTTTACTACAAAAGATGTTGGTGATGGAACCGGACTTGGGCTTTCTATCTCGTATGGAATTATTGAAAACCATAATGGCAGTATAAAAGTGAAATCAGAACCGGGCAAAGGCTCAGAATTTATTATCCAAATACCTGAAAAATCAGTTAATTAAGGAAGTTTTGCATGGAAAAAAAGGAATTTACAGTATTATACGTAGACGACGAGAAACAAAACCTTATCTCTTTTAAGGCTTCTTTTAGAAGGGATTATAAGGTCATTACAGCTATTAGCGGCGTTGAAGCTCTTGAAACCATGCAAAAAGAAAAGGTTCACCTTCTTATTACCGACCAGAGAATGCCAAGAATGACAGGCACGGAATTGCTAGAGAAAACAATTAAAGAATATCCTGACACCATTAGAATGGTTATAACCGGTTATAGTGATATTGAAGCCATCATAGATGCCATAAACAAAGGCCAAGTATTTAGATATGTGATAAAACCTTGGGATGAATCGGAATTGAGGATGACCATAAATAATGCCTTTCAGCTTTATACAGCACAGTTTGAGTATAAAAAACTTTTCCAAGAATTACAAGACAAAGTTATTGAACGCACAGCAGAAATTGAGCAGAAAAAGGAAGAAATAGAAGCACAAAGAGACGATCTGGAGCAACTTAACGAAGAGCTCAAGCTCCAAAAAGAGGAAATCATAAAACAGAACGAATTCCTGGAGCAAGCTTACAATACCATAGAGGTGAAAAACAGGAATATCACATCGAGCATTCAATATGCTCAACGCATACAAGAAACCATCTTACCAACGGATAAGCAAATAAAGAAATTTTTCCCGGAGAGCTTCATATTTTATAAACCTAAAGATATAGTGAGCGGGGATTTCTATTGGTTTAGAAGAAAAGAAGAGGAAATATTTTTTGCTGCAGTAGATTGCACCGGTCATGGTGTTCCGGGAGCGTTTATGAGCATTGTAGGAAATAATATGCTTAACCAATCATTAGATAGAAACGGTTTTAACAAACCTTCCGAGGTAATGAACGACCTGAGCGAAAAGATCAGGACTTCGCTAAGGGAAAGCGAAGAACGTTTTGGGGTGAAAGATGGTATGGACCTGGCTTTATGCAGCTTTAATATCTCTGATAAGAAATTACAATATTCAGGCGCATTTAACCCGCTTTTTATCATTAGGGAAGGTGAAATACTGGAAACTAAAGCCGATAACTTCCCGGTAGGTGAACCTTTTGGTTATGAATTTGCAGGATATAAGAATCATACCATCCAAATGCAAACAGGCGACGTGGTTTATACTTTCTCCGATGGTTATATTGACCAATTTGGTGGGCACAATCTAAGAAAGTTCATGAAGAAACGATTTAGAAACCTTCTTCTTGATATCTATAAAAAACCTTTGGAACAACAGCAAAAAGAGCTTGAAGAGGTATTTGATGATTGGAAAGGTGATACTGATCAAATTGATGATGTGTTAATTATTGGAATTAAAATACAATAACTTGAAAAATGCAGAATAAAGACTTTAACATTTTATATGTTGATGATGAAGAGCAAAACCTGATTTCCTTTAAAGCTACCTTTAGGAGGGAATACAATATTTTTACCGCCCTTAGTGGCGAAGAGGGTTTAAAAATCATGAAAGGCCATAACATACAACTGGTGATAACTGACCAGCGTATGCCTGGGATGTCGGGAGTACAGTTTTTAGAAACCATTTTGCCCGAATACCCGGAAACAATTAGGATATTACTTACCGGCTTCAGCGATGTGGAGGCTATTATTGGGGCGATTAATAGTGGCAGGGTTTTTAGGTATATTACAAAACCCTGGGATGAAAACGAGCTACGAATGACCATTGAAAACGCGAGGCAACTTTTTAATTTGCAGGAAAAAAATACCAGTCTTTTATTAGAACTCAAGAAAAAAGTAGCAGAACAAGAGAAGACATTGAAACTTTTTATGAAATATGTGCCCGAGACGGTTGTTCAAAGTACTTTAAACAAGTCGGAAGATTCATTGCTTGAAGGGGAATTACGATATGTTGCCGTACTTTTTTGTGATATAAGAGGATTTACACAAGTGAGCGAGGACTTGACTCCCAAAGAAGTTGTGTGTTTCCTGAATGATTATTATGCAATTATGTCTAATTGTGTGAGAAAGCACCATGGCTCTGTAACCCAGTTTGTTGGCGATGAGATATTTGCCGTGTTTGGGGCGCCTGTTGCCGCAGAAAACAATGAAGTAAACGCTGTTTTTTGTGCCTTGGAGATGCGCGAAGGACTGAAAGAATTGAACAAAAAGTACGAAAAAAAGTTTAAGCGTAAAATACAATTTGGTATTGGTATTAACAGCGGCGAAGCTGTTGCCGGAAACCTCGGTTGCGAAGAACACATTGGCTATTCCGTTACCGGCGACACCGTAAATACCGGCAAAAGAATAGAAATGCTCACCAAAGAGGTTCCTGATAGCATTCTTATTAGCGAACTTATTTATAAAAAAGCGAAAAAGCATATTCATGCCAGCGCTTGGCAACCTGTGCAAGTGAAAGGTAAAAAAGAAAAACTTCTTGTCTACGAAGTTAATGGAAAAAACAAGTGAATAAGAATAATGAATATTTAATGAGTGGTGGGGAAAAATAGGAAAAGGTTTTTGAAAAGTATCATGGTTCTGGGTGGATTTCTTTGTGTTGTATTAGGTATTATAGGTATTTTTGTTCCATTATTACCCACAACCCCGTTTCTCCTTCTTGCTGCATGGTTTTTCTTTAGGTCTTCAGAAAGATTGTACACCCGGCTCGTCAATCACAAATACCTTGGCCCTTATATCAAGAATTACAGGGAAAACAAATCCATAACAAAAAGGACAAAAATTGCTACCATCGTTCTTTTGTGGACTTCCATCATTATTTCGGCGGCATACGCAACAAGTAATCTCTATGTTAGAATCATACTTTTGGTTATAGCCATTGGTGTTACAATTCATGTTTTGAGTTTTAAAACAACAGCCAAGTGATATCAAACCGCTATCCTGGATAATAAACAACCGCTATCAGGATTATTTACAAAAACTTTATTGTAATTGTAATTTTGTATTGAAAATAATCTAAAGCCTTGTGCTCCTTAAATAATGAAATTTTTGTAGATTTGAATTTTAAAACAGCAGGAAATAAATGATAAATAAAGAACGATTAGAGAACCTTTGGAATAAAAACAGAAAATTAAAAAAAATAAACAACCAAATCACCACGCTCCAAACCTACCGCAAAAGTTTGATTCACGAATGTGTAACTGGCAAAAAGCAGGTTTGGGAAGGGGTTACTGAAAAAGTAAAATAGCCATGGCAGATAAAAAGAAAAATAAAAGCGATATAGTACGTTCGTCTGCAGCCGAATATTTAACGTTTATTGCAGCAGGAGGAGGTTCAGAAACAAGTGTTGAAATGCGCTACGAAGATGAAAATGTATGGCTCACCCAAAAAATGATGGCAACGCTTTATAATGTTTCTGTACCTGCTATTAACCAACATCTTAAACGTATCTACGCTGATAATGAACTGGAGCCGGAGGCAACTATTAAGAAATACTTAATCGTTCAAACCGAAGGTAAAAGAGAAGTACAACGTGAAGTGGATCACTTTAGCTTACAAGCTATTATTGCAGTGGGTTTTAAAATTGAAAACGAACGGGCAGTGCAATTCCGTAAATGGGCAAACCAAATAGTTAAAGACTATACTATACAGGGTTGGACAATGGACGTAGAACGGTTAAAAAATGGTGGTACGCTAACCGATGAGTTTTTCGAGAAACAACTAGAGAAGATTCGGGAAATCCGTTTGTCGGAACGGAAATTTTATCAGAAAATAACCGATATTTATGCAACATCAATAGATTATGACTCCACAGCAAAAGCTACAAAACGTTTTTTTGCTGCAGTGCAAAATAAAATGCACTATGCCATTCATGGGAATACAGCAGCAGAAGTTATTGTTAATAGGGCTGATCATAACAACGAAAACATGGGGTTAACAACTTGGGAAGGTGCTCCCAATGGCAAAGTTCATAAATACGATGTTACAATTGCCAAAAATTATCTTTCGGAATTTGAGCTCGGACAAATGCAACGAATCGTTTCAGCATATTTAGATATGGCAGAATTACAGGCTATGCGTAAAATACCAATGACAATGGCAGATTGGGAAAAACGTCTTGCAGGCTTTCTAAAATTCTGGGACAGAGAAATATTGCAAGATGCAGGAAAAGTTTCAGCCGAAATTGCAAAAGCACATGCTGAGAGTGAATTTGAAAAATACAGAATAATACAGGACAGATTGTTTGAATCGGACTTTGATAGAATGATAAAACAGATTGATAAAAAGAAAGAATGATATGTAATGGTTTGGTGAGTTAATAAGTTTATAAGTGGATAAGTTTATAGCTCATAAACTCATAAACTCACAAACTTATAAACCTATAAACTAAAAAAATATGGTGTATTCATTTGAAAACTTAGGAGTTTGGAAAAAGTCAAGGGTGTTGGTAAAGGAGATCTATCAGCTAACACAGTCATTTCCATCTTAATAAAGAAAGGTAAAACAAGCGAGCTTAAACAGTTACTGAAAAACATTGAGCTGACGAAAGGTGCTGTAAAATATCACGGTTCAAAAGCAAATCTTCACAAAGTAGGTGAAAGGCGACAAACGGGATTAAGGCTCGGAAATGAGGGGCAAGCTCCACCAAGAACAACTATTGAAGAAGCATTGGCTGAAATTGAGCAGAAATATCAAATAAATAAAGCTGACGCTATTGTTATTAAAGAGATTTGCGAAGATGTTTCCAAACGTTACGATATCCGTCAAAAAATTACGGAAAACAAAGACAATGAAAATTATTTAAAAAACAGTGCCGAGCCGAAAGTTAAACGTGAAGTTCGGAAAGGGTATGAAGAAAGAGAACTTTGGGAAAAACTTGAAGACCCAATTTATACACAACGTGGAGGAATAATCAGTTTAATGGGTAAAACAATTATTAAAACGATTTTAGGTGCAACTGGATAAGCCATCCCTAATTGCATACACATTGCCAAGTCGCTCTTTGCCAGCCGCAAACCAAAACTTGTAAAAGAGTATGGAATTGCCAATGCATTTTTGCCGTTCCCAAATCGACAAAGCGCCTTGCCAAATCTACGCAGAGGCGATGCCATAAAAAAAGAGCCGCCTCCCGGCAGCTCTTATAGATTTATTGTTAATCCTAAATAAAATAAATCTGGGTTCTTTTTTTTATAGTTTATACCGGTGATTCGCCTTTAGCATATTCACCCGCCTCAAGCTTTTTCTTCACTTCTGCAAAAGCTTTGATAGTATATTCCACATCTTCTAATGTATGCATAGCTGTTGGGATAAGCCTTAATAAGATTACTCCTTTAGGCACAACAGGGTAAGTTACTATGGAGCAGAAAATATTATAATGTTCCCTTAATTCGCTTGTAATACCGGTTGCTTCATTAACACCACCAGACAACATCACTGGTGTTACTGGCGATTCTGTTTTGCCCAGGTCGAAACCGTTTTTTCTTAAACCATCCTGGAGTGCATGAACGATTTTCCAGAGTTTCTCTTTATGCTCAGGCTGGGTGCGCAGCATTTCTAATCTTTTTAAAGCACCTATTACCATAGGCATTGGTAATGATTTGGCATAAACCTGCGAGCGCATTTCATAACGTAGATGGTCAACAATAGCTTTTTCGCTGGCTACAAAACCACCTATTCCAGCCATAGACTTAGCAAAGGTTGCAAAATATACGTCAATTTCGTCCATCACACCAAAATGCTCTGACGTACCGGCGCCAGTTTTGCCCATGGTGCCAAAACCATGCGCATCATCTACCAGAATACGGAAATTGTATTTTTTCTTCAGTTCAACAATCTTATCCAATTTGCCCAGGTCACCACTCATGCCAAAAACACCTTCGGTAATAACCAAAACACCTCCACCGGTTTTTTCGGCAAGTTTTGTAGCGCGCTCCAGTTGCTTTTCGCAATTCTCTATATTATTGTGCGGGAAAACAAATCGTTTTCCCATATGCATTCTTAACCCGTCAATGATGCATGCATGTGCTTCCGAATCATAAACCACGATGTCGTTGCGGGAAAGCAAAGAATCAATTATGGAAAGCATTCCCTGGTAACCGTAATTCAAAAGGTAAGCATCTTCTTTCTTTTCAAATTCGGCTGCTTCTTTTTCAAATTGTTCATGGTAATCGGTATGCCCCGACATCATCCTGGCTCCCATAGGGTAAGCCATTCCCCATTCTTTTGCAGCTTCGGCATCTACCTTTCTTACCTCGGGATGATTGCCCAGGCCCAAGTAATTATTTAAACTCCATACCAATCGTTCTTTACCTTGGAAAATCATTTTGTTAGAAATCTCTCCCTCAAGCTTTGGAAACGTATAATAACCATGGGCATACTCCCTGTATTTACCCAATAATCCTGCATTGTTTACGATGCGTTCAAATATATCCACGATTCAATAATTTTTAATGATTATAAATTAGGAAGTGCAAAACTAAAACTTATTACGTTAAATTCAAATACACTTTTTTCATTTTTTAAAATAGAATTTTGTTTTATCAATTTTTGAACGACTTCCAAAGTATAAAAAAGTTATAATTTAGAATTATTCTAAATAACAGGTGTGAAGTTCAACTTATTTTGGTAGCAAAATACGAAACTATAGGAATGAATAATTAAGAACCATTGTCAATCATTAGCATAAAAGCAATTGGGTTATTCATTTTAATTTGTTTATCTTTGCATTAATTTTGGTTCTAATACATGGATTAAAAGGGAACCCGGTGCTTTTAAAAGATTTGGAAAAAAATTCCGGGGCTGTACCCGCAGCTGTAATCTCCAAAAAGGTTTTAATGGATGCCACTCCTGCTTCATAACACAACAAAAGGGGGAAGGCTTAAAACCAGGGAGTAAGCCAGAAGACCTGCCATAATTTTTTGCTTTCGGGAATAAAAGCCAAACTTATGATTAATAAACTACTTATTTTTATTACGCTACCAGGGTTATTGCTTGCCTACCCCTCATGCAACCCAAAAGAAAAAGGTAAAAATTCATTACCAAAGGATACTATTTCTATTAGTGATTCATCAAGAATTTCTTATGCTACTTTTTTTGACATAAGGCAAAAGGATGGATATAAAATCCTGGAAGTAAAAAGCCCAGAGGGTTCGGGAAAAACCATTAAGAGGTACTATTTAGCAAAAGACGGGATGCATCCTCCTAAAGGTTTAGATAAAAAAGAGATCACCTGGGTTCCATTGAAAAACGTTGTAATAACCGCATCAACGCAGGTAGCATATTTAGAGCGCATCAATACCTTAAAGCATATTTCCGGGATATCAGAAATTCAATATTTTAAGAACCAAGCCATTAAGAAGTTATATAAGAAAGGCGCTATTAAAGATGTTGGAGCTGCTACAAATCTTAATAATGAGATTTTATTGAATATTGACCCAGGTATCATATTTATTTCCTTATTTCATCATAAGAATAACAGGAAAATTGACGAATTGGGCATTAAAACCTGCATTGATGCTGCATACTTAGAAAATACCCCACTTGGAAGAGCCGAGTGGATCAAATTTTTCGCTGCTTTTTTTAGCCAAGATAAACTGGCTGATTCTGTTTTTGATGCCATAAAAACAAAGTATCTATCTATAAAGGAGCGCACAAGGAACCTTGAATATAAGCCAACCATTATCTCTGGGAAAAAGTATGGGCAAACTTGGCATGTACCCGGTGGCAAAAGCTATATGGCCAAGTATTATGCTGATGCCGGCGCTGATTACCTATGGACAAATACCGAACAAACCGGCTCAATTGCACTGGATTTTGAAACGGTTTATGCTAAAGGGGCTGACGCTGATTATTGGTGTTTTAAGGAGGCAGCGAATAGGTTTTCTTATACGTCATTGGTTTATGAATTTGAGCCGTATTCAAATTTTAAAGCGTTTAAAAAGAAAAGCATTATTGTTTGTGATGTTTCAACAAAGCCTTATTATGAAACCGGGGTGATGCAGCCTGATGTTATTCTTGCAGACCTTGTAAACCTCATTCACCCGGGTATATTGAAAAATCATAAAAACAAATACTTTGAATTCTTAGAAGATGAATAAGCAGAAAAGATTCCATACAAATTCTACTTATTTCTTGCTGATGATAGCAGCTATCTTAGCCATGCTTTTACTGAATATTTCTTTTGGCTCTGTGAACATCTCTTTCACCTATGTATTTCAGATGATAGGTGGTGGTTATGAGAATAACAACGAGATATGGAATAATATCATCTTTTATTCGCGATTACCCCAGTCAATCACGGCAATTTTTGCAGGTAGCGGGCTTGCTGTTGGTGGATTGATGATGCAAACCTTGTTTAGAAATCCCTTGGCAGGCCCTTCAGTACTGGGAATAAGTTCCGGCGCTAGCCTTGGGGTTGCCTTTGTAACTATGTTTACAGGTAGTTGGGCTATCGCTGCTATGAACACATTAGGCTTTTATACCAATATCATTGTTATGGCAGGAGCTTTCATCGGGGCGTTGCTCTCGCTTTTTATCATCTTAGCCCTTTCATATAAAATTAATAATAACGCCATGCTACTTGTAGCAGGAATTATGATCGGTTACATTACTTCTGCCATGATTGATATTTTAAAGTTTTATGGCCTTAGGGATAATGTGCATTCATTTGTTCTTTGGGGATTGGGCAATTTCTCTAATGTTACTTGGGATCAACTTTATTACCTCATACCTGTGGTTAGTGTTGGGTTGATATTTTCTGCTTTACTCATTAAGCCCTTAGATATGCTTCAACTGGGTGACAATTACGCGAAAAATCTTGGGCTTAAAGTTCATACAAGCAGGGTTCTTATCATTCTTTGCACGGGTTTACTAACGGCCATTATCACTGCTTTTTGCGGGCCCATTGCATTTTTAGGTTTGGCAGTGCCACACCTTACAAAATTGATATTCCGCTCTACCGGAAATAAGGTTTTAATCCCTGCTGTGATTCTCAATGGGGCATTTATTGCGTTGGTTTGCAACTTTATTAGCAGGCTCCCGGGGCTAGAAACTGCGTTGCCCGTTAATGCAGTAACTTCTTTGTTCGGGGCACCCGTTGTTATTTCAATAATTTTAAGAAAAAACAACCTTCAATACTCCAATTGATATGATATGTACTAAAGGTTTAGAAATAGGATATAGAAAAAATAAGCATAATTCTAATTCTTTGAATAGTGAAATTAACATAGTTCTTGGAGTTGGCCAACTTACTGGTTTATTAGGCCCTAATGGCGCAGGAAAATCCACCCTGATAAAAACTTTTGCAGGCTTATTAAATCCCTTAAAAGGTGAAATTCAACTAGGAAATAAAAATCTTAAAGATTATAAACTTCGTGAACTGGCAAAAAACATCAGTGTTGTCCTTACTGAGCGGAGTCAATTCCTTAGCATGACTGTAGAAGAATTGGTTTCGGCAGGTAGGTACCCTTATACAGGATTCTTTGGTCGGTTACGCTCAGAAGACCATGAGGCTGTTATTAAAGCCATTGATATTGTTGGATTAACTCATTTAAAGAAAAGGAAACTCTTGGAATTGAGTGACGGCGAACGCCAGAAAGCTATGATAGCTAAAGCTCTTGCCCAGCAAACTCCCATTATAATCCTTGATGAACCCACTGCATTTTTAGACCTTCCTAGTAAGATTGAGGTCATGCAACTACTGCATAATCTCGCTGCATATGCTGGTAAATCCATTTTGCTTTCAACACATGATATGGAACTGGCATTGAAGTTTGCCGATAAGTTATGGCTTATAGCTAAAAAAACTCCAATAAAAGAAGGAACGCCTGAAGACTTAGTGATTAACGGGGATGTGGAAAGATTTTTCGGGAGAAAAGGAATACACTTCGACAAGGAAACAGGCACTTTTAAGCTAAAAAACGGGAATAAGAAAAAGATACAAGTAAATGGTTCGGGTATTGAGTTTATATGGTTATCCAATGCCCTGGCACGGAATGGTTATGCTATTGAACCCAAGGCCGGTATTTCAATAGATATCATCAATCATGGCACGCGTCAATATATCATAAAAAATTCCAAAGGAGAAAAAAAGAAGGTTTATTCAATAGAAAATATTATCGAGGAGCTAAAAAACTCATAGTATTTGAAGCTACTACGAGTTTTTTAGTTTGTATAATAACTTGATTACTGAAGCGTTAATTCTTAATATAGAATTTAACATTGTCTTCACTTTTATTTTGTAATTGGTCATAAGCTTTAATATCGACGGTATATTTTTTCCCATTGCTAAACCCTTCAATAAACCTGTAGAATTTTTTGTATGGGGCACCATTAATAGAATAATATATTTTCTCATTGCCTACGTAAGTATCAGTTGCAGATAAAAATAACATCACATGGTTAGGGAAAACGTTTAATTCTTCGTTATCAATCTTTTTCTTTTTCCTGGAAAGAACACTAAAACGTGTAAAAATTTCAGGCCCTTTATTATCCACGAAAACCCCAAATTCTTTATTATTGGTATTATCCACGTTATCGTAGCCGGTAAATTCCACTTTATGAAACCCTTCTTTTTTTATTTGGAAAGGGTCTTTATAGTCTTTTTCATTACCATTATCAATATTATAAGTAATATGATTAGCGCCTGCTTCACTATCATAGGCTTTAAGTATAATTTTGGTATCTTCGTTAATAAACATTGTGTCATTTGTGTGGAATTTATTGCCAATAAAGCTATGGCTTAAATCCGGGCCGGTAAGGTCTATGTATGGAACATTTCCTTTTGTATCCATCTTTTTCTTATAATTTTTGTTATTTACATTATCAACGGCATATGTTTTTACAGAAAGGTTTCCTTTGTTGCCTGATAAATAAATAGGTTTGGAATAAACCATATAGGCTCTGCCATTGATTGAGTACTTGATTTCTTTTACTCCTGCTTTATTGTCAATAGCAGTAAGCTTGAGCTGGCTTCGCCCTGAAGCATATTGCACACCACCACTTACATAATTGTTTCCTATGATTTCTTCCAAAATCTTTGGCGGGGTTTTATCAATAAAAAAACTATAGGTATTGGTTTTTTCAATATTCCCAAGATTGTCTTTAGCATAATAAGTAATTTTATGGTCTCCTTCGTCAAGCCCCCACATTTTCACGGGTGAAGAATAATTTCTTTCGTATTGGTCATCAATTTTATAATGTATGCTACTAACTCCAGAAGCAGCATCATTGGCCGCTAGTTTAATTTCTGAACGCAATGAGAGGATGTCATCATGAAAATCACCTTCTACTTTATGAGAGGTTTCCGGGCTGGATTTATCGATCTCAACTTTCTTGGCCTTGGTATCTTCAGGGTTGCCTACCTTATCAACAGCGTAATACTTAACAGTATACAGTTTTTCATCCGTAAAGGTAATAGGAGAGGAATATTCTTGGAAAGCTTTTCCATTAATGGAGTAATAGAGTTTATCAACACCCGATAATGCATCATTGGTTTTAAGGCTGAATTGAAATCCCGGTTTACTATATATAGTACCTTTAGATATATAAACATTTTGGTTATCATAATTAAACTTTGTATTAGGCGGTTTGCTATCAGCATAGACTTCAAAAATTACATCTTGGTGTGGAACAACTGTTTTTTTTGTTTCTTGGTCAACACACCAAGGCGACCTTATGGTATTGCGGCCTTCTGTATCAAAATACATGGGATTAGTATATTCTTTAGTTGCTTCGCTTTGAAGTTGGTGTTTTTCTCCATTAGGACCGGTAGATAACCATAAGTATACCGGCAGGCTTTTATTGATATACAGCTTTCCATCGGAGTCTCTAAAAGTTTTTTTCTCATGTTTAAGCGGTTCCTGCGACTGAATGTTAGCAATAATAAGTAAGGCTAAAAAAGCAGTTAATAATGGTCTAAGGTTCTTCATAAGTATATGTTTTATGTTTTTAATTTTTATATTCCCAGTTTAAATCCTATAACAAGGATATCATCTACTTGCATGTGTTTATCGCCCATCCAATCTTTAAGGTTTTGGTCAAGTATGACGCTTTGTTCTTTCATCGGTTTTTCATGGATTTTTTTTAGGATTTTCTTAAAATTCCCCCCCATGAATTTATCACCGTCTTGGCCTCCAAATTGGTCTTGGTAACCATCAGAATAAATATAAAATGAAGTAGGTTGATCTATTTGGATTACATGTTTTTTAAAACTTCTTGTTTTTTCCTTTTGCATACCCCCAATAGGAACATGATTCCCTTTAATGGTTTTAAGTTCATTGCCTTGTATCATTACAAGAGGATTTTTAGCCCCGGCAAATTCTATAACACGCCCTTGGTCTTTTATCACACACAGCGCCATATCCATTCCATCCCTGTTGTCTGTTTTATGCTGCTTAAGTGATATTCTTATAGCTTTATGCAATTCGTTCAGTATTTCATCCGGCTCGTAAGTGCCCCTGCCAATAATCTCATTCATATGATTGTATCCTATCAATGACATGAACGCACCGGGAACGCCATGGCCTGTGCAATCTATAGCAGAAATAATTATTACCTCCTCTGATCTACCGTTTAAGTCCGTAAAAGTTTTCTTTGTAAAATAATAAAAATCACCGCTAACTACATCACGTGGTTTGAAAAGAATAAATGAATTGCGGATAATATATTTTCTTAAGCTATCCTCTTTGGGTAGCATAGACTGTTGTATCCGCTTGGCATAATTGATGCTATTGGTGATATGAAGGTTTTGCTCATCTATTTCTTCTTTTTGTTTCATGATCTCCTCGTTTTGCCGCTCAAGGAGGGCATTGGCCTTTTGCTTTTGTTTTATTCCCCTGTATAGCAATATGGCAATAACGATCATTAACACAAAAGCAGTAATAAAAGTATTCCTGATCAAAGCATTTCGGGCATTTTTTTCTTTTTGTTTTAACTCATCAATCTTTTGTTTTTGCTTGAGGTTTTTTAGCTGTAGTTGTCTTTCACGGCTTATCTGTTCCATCTTTTTTAATGAATCAGTAGTGGCTTCAAGTTGTTCTCCTTTTTCCTTTGATTCTTCTATTGCCTTATGTGTAATAGATTTCATTTCATTAATCTGCTCTTGGTCTTTAGCCTTTTTCTGGGTATATTCTACTTCTTTAATATGTTTATCAAAGGTTGAGTATAAATTAAAATACTCCATAGATTTTTGTGAGTTTCCAAGCTTTTCATGGTATTTTGCCAAATCGACATAACAGGAACGAATAAGTCTATTGTTTTTAATTTCTTTGGCTATTGAAAGGGCTTCTTCCAGTTTGTTAATGGATTTATTGTATTTGCCCAAATAACTGAGAGTGGAAGCAATATTTATGAGCTCAGAAGCAACTTCCGCTTTTTTTCCACTTTGTTTTTTATATTGAAGGCTTGTGTTAAAATAGTTTAGTGCCAGGCTATATTGATTCTTATCGGAATAGATCATCCCAATATTATGCGTGAGGGTTGTAATGGCATTTATATTCCCAACTTGTTTATTAATCTCCAACGATTCTTTAAATGCCTCTTGGGCTTTATCAAAATTGTTTTGTCGCCAATAGCTATATCCTAGTTTATTTAGGTAGTTTGCCACTTGGCGGTTATTCCCTTCTTCTTTATACTTTTCTATTTGTTTTTTAAAACTTTCTATGGTATTTTCTTGGGAATACACCCTGCCCGACGGAAAACTACAAATAAATGGAAGAAAATATATAATAAGAATAAATAAATGTTGCCTTTTCATATCTATTTTGTTCTTTCTTTTCTTACAAAAATAAAAAAATATCGCATTTTGCGGTGCATCTCTTTTAATGTTTCTCTTATAAATTGTAACTAAGGTTATTAGGCTGTTAAAAACAAAAATAATAGAAGTTTGGAACAAAACGCACCGTATAAAGACGTATTTTGCTAAAAGTTTTAAACTAGCCAGGTAGATTTATGGGTATTTTTACTTATATATTCATATTATTTAAAGATAACCCCAATTTTTAAACCCAAAACAAGTGAAGGTAGTAAGTAATTCCCATCAACTCTTTCAAACCAGTTGGTTTCATAATCATAAGTATTATCATTGAATTCTTGGGTTTCAACTTTAAGGTATCTCATCCCAGCGCCGCCGTATACATCAATTACTAATCCCAGGTCATCTATAATTGTTTGATAGCCTGCTTTAAAATGCCCTGCGTAAATGGTTTTTATTTTTGTTTCTTGAATAATTTGATAATAAGACCAGTTGTAACGTCCAACGGTTTCTTCTTTGATACTCTTATATCTTTTATACAAGATTTCAGGGGCTATATAGACCCCTTTCCCGTTTTTTTTATTTCCTGTATAAAGGCGCAATTCATTGCGTATACGTATTCCTTCCATCTCTATGGGTTCGCTATAAGCCCAATGTTCAACATAGCCTAGTGTTGTGATATACCCAAATTGATGTTGTAATGATAATTTTGGATGAATAGAATATTCAATGGCTCCTTCGGCAGAAGGTGTTGGCTCAAAAAGGCAAAGCGGGGCAAATTTTACGATCACGAAATTGTTATCGTGTTTAATGGAATCTTCTTTTTGGGCATGAGCTGCCACCAAACAAAAAACACTAAAAACCAATAAGCTCAATCTTAATTTATGCATGTATCTTTCAATTAATTATTTACAGGGATTGAAGATATTTCTTTTATGCTGTCTATATTGGTATAATCATACTGGAAAATACCCGATGGGCCTGTTACAAGCAATATGCCATCGTCTGGGATTACATCATAGGTTTGTATACCCGTAATATGATGGAGCCTTTTAAGGTCCAAAGGATTTGTTATATCATATACTTTAAGGCCGGCATCGCAAACAAAAAGATATTTCCCATCCAATCCCAAACCTCTTGGTGACGTCATCGAGTATGTTTTTATTAATTGGGGGGAATATTTATCGCTTATATCAATAACTTCCATTTGATTAAAATCAAAATCTGTCCTACAAATACTTCCACTTCTTAAAGTTACAAAAGCAAGCGAATCGTTAACTACCACCGGATCACAACTATAGATATGGCTGTAACTAGATAAATTCTCCGGGTTGGTAGGGTCTGAAAGGCTATAAACATACATTCCCCATTGTGACCCAATAAAAAGATATTCTTTATAAGGAAAAATGGTTTCAATATCAAAACCAATATATTTATTGTTGAGGTATATAGGCTTTGCTGGGGTTGAGATGTCAAAAATATTAAGCGTTTCTTTATCAACAGTGTATAAGTAGTTGCCTTTTATAGCAAAACGGGCCATCGAACCCGCCTTGCCAGTGTCTGATGATGAACTGCTGGAATCCTTCTCGCATGAATATATGATACTGGTAATGAATATAAGCAGTATCATATAAATTTTATCAAATGTCTTTTTCTTCATATTCGTGTGCTAATCTAGCGCTGTTTGTTCTATACTTGTGTAACATTTTGGATCATTAAGTATGGTTTTTAGCCAATATTTAACATATCCTTGGGTGGTATCAACACATTCGAACCAGCAATCATAAGGAGGATACATTTGGTATTTTAAAGGATAAACTCCTTGAATCCTATCAACTACTTCAACCTGGCTATGGTCCTTAATATTCATAACAACAATATCTGTAAAATTATCTGCATACAAAAAAGTATTCTTTATAGCGATATCTTTTATGCCTGGAACAGTAATAAAATGAATTAATTCAGGCGTTTCAGGGTCAGAGTTGTCAATTACATGAATCCCATCGCCTTTTTCAATAACATAAATGAATTGGTCTTTAATATATATTTTCCCGGGGTTTTGTATGTTTCTTTTTGGACTTGAAACAATCGTGTAGGCTTTATCTTTTGATATATAAACAGGCCTGTAACCTTCCTTCATCACCTTTTCATCGGTTTTGGTACAAGAGAAGATAAATAGCGAAAATACAATTACAAGAAACCATTTCTGAAAAAGATAATTCATTACAACAATTTATTTCACAGATGAAATTTAAGTCCGTAAGGTTGCTTTTAAACGTAATTTTTTTCTAAAGAGGTCTAATGCATCATTTATGCTTTTCATCACAATATCTGCAGCTAACAAGCTTTTTGCTGCTACTCCTTCTTCTTGTATAAGGGCAATACTTAAAGCAGCGTTTTTCAGCATGGCTTCATCGTTCATGCCATTTCCAAAGGCAGCAACACTTGAAGGGCCTAACTCTAATACATAATCCAATTTTTGCTGCACTTGATCTTCTACTTCTGCTTTTACAAATTCACATTCAATGTTTTTTAAAGCCTCTTTTGCATTTCCGAATGTATCAGCCGTAATTACATGAATTTCGAGCATAGAAGACAATTCTTTCAGCCGTTCTTCCACACCTGGAATCAACTGGCCATCTATGGCTAATGTACCATTAAAATCAAATACTAGGTACTTGATCTCTAATTGTTTTGTTCCTGGAATAGTGATAGTTTTCATAATTGCATGGATTTGTTTAAATAAAAATAAAAAAAAATTTTGAATTACAAGTCAATGTGAATAATAATTCATAATTTTGAATGATACAGGCAATACTTGTAATTATTATTGAGACTTACACTGAACGTGAATATAATGTATACCAAGCCAAAGTATTGTAAGAATTATAAAACAGATAGAAAATATTATATATGAAGATACTCCTGGTTGCCGCAACATATAATGAAATTGCACCTTTATTTAACTATCTCGGTATAAAACCCCATGATGGAATTGTTTTTTACCAGAATTTTGATGTTAATAATAAGAAATTAGATATATTGGTTACGGGTATCGGTATGGTGGCAACAAGCTATTGGATGGGGACAGTATTAGCTACATCAAAATACGATTTGATCTTAAATGCCGGTATAGCTGGAAGTTTTAAGAAGAAATACCCACCCGGAACGGTTGCTAATGTGATACAAGATAGTTTCCCCGAGATGGGAGCCGAAACAACTTGTGGTTTTAAAGATATTTTCTCAATAGGATTGCTCAATATTAACGAAAAACCTTTTATTAGCGGGCAAGTGAATAACCCATTTAAAAACGAATATATCAGTAAAAACCTTCCAACTGTTACAGGTATTACCTCCAACACAATCCATGGTGATGAAAAGTCAATAAAAACCCTTGCCAATGCTTATAATCCTGGTTTGGAGAGTATGGAAGGTGCAGCTTTTATGTATTGCTGCATAATGAATAACACCCGGTTTTTTCAAATTAGGGCTGTATCAAACTATGTTGAAGTCAGGGATAAAGAAAAATGGGAAACAAAAGCCGCAATAGATAATTTGTTTAAAATTTTAAAAGACTTTTTATATGCAGAAAAAATTGATTAAAATTGGAATGTCGCCTTGCCCAAATGATATCTTTGTTTTTGATGCATTGATCCATAAAAGGATTGATACCGGCAATTATGATTTTGAGTTTGTTTTTGCCGATATAGAACAACTCAACAGTATGGCAAGGAATAATGAATTGGATATACAAAAGATCAGTCTCCACGGGTTTGCTTATGTTTCTACCGATTATATCCTAATGCGTTCTGGTAATGCCATAGGTTTTAACTGCGGCCCCCTCATTATTGGAAAAGAAATGGCTGACCTTAAAGACATTGAGAAAAAAACCATAGCCATCCCCGGCAAATATACATCCGCACACTTGCTCCTTAAACTATTTTTGCCAGAGGCTCACAACAAAAAGAAAATGTTGTTTTCTGAGATAGAAGACGCTATTATTGATGGTAAAGTAGATTATGGCCTTATTATACATGAAACACGGTTTACTTACCAAGAAAAAAAACTTAAAAAAGTAGCCGACTTGGGTAAATTATGGGAAAACAGGGTGAATCTACCGGTACCCCTGGGAGGAATTGTGGCTAAAAGAAGCCTGCCAAAAGAAGATAAATATAACATCAATAACTTGATTAGAGAAAGCATAAAGTTTGCATTTGCTAATCCTATGGCCTCTAGGGACTTTATTAAAAGCAAAGCCCAAGTCACCAATGATGATGTGATTAAAAAGCATATTGAATTATATGTTAACAATTTTTCTATTGATATTGGCGAAAGCGGGGAGAGGGCCATCACTTATCTTCTTAAAAAGGTAAAAGAACAAGACCTTATCCCGGATCTTAGGCATCCTATCATAATGAAAAAAGAAAAAAATTAAACTTCTCTATAACTTATGGCGACAGAAAAAAGATTGTTTTTACTTGATGCTATGGCATTGATTTATAGGGCATATTACGCTCTGAATAAAAATCCCCGCATCAACTCAAAAGGAATGAACACTTCGGCAATTTTAGGTTTTGCTAATACATTGTACGACGTGCTTAAGAATGAAAAACCTACCCATATTGGTGTAGCTTTTGACACCATGGCTCCCACAGTTAGGCGTGAAGAGTTTCTCGATTATAAGGCCAACAGGCAAGCACCACCCGAGGATATAACCAATTCACTACCATACATTAAGGAATTGATTAAAGCATTCAATATTCCAATCCTGTATGTTGACGGCTATGAAGCGGATGACGTAATTGGTACCCTCGCCAAAAAAGCCGAAGAGCATGGTTATAAAACCTATATGATGACCTCGGATAAAGATTTTGGACAACTGGTCTCGGAAAATATACTCATGTATAAACCGCCCAGGAGGGGAAATACACCTGAAATTCTCGGCGAAAAGGAAATTTGCGAGAAATTTGGCATTCAAAGGACTGAGCAGGTGCGCGACCTGCTGGGTCTTTGGGGTGATAGCTCCGATAATATCCCGGGGATTCCGGGTGTGGGTCAAGTTACTGCCAAAAAACTGGTGGCAGAATTCGATACAGTTGAAAATCTTATTAAAAATTCGGATCAAATCAAAAATACCCGGATCAAAGAAAAGGTAAAAGAATATGGCTCACAGGCAATTCAGTGTAAACATCTTGCTACCATCATTACAGACGTGCCTATAAATTTTAGTGAAGATGACCTCACACGCGGTGAGGTTGATACTTCAAAACTGAAAGAGCTCCTCAATGAGCTGGAGTTTAAAGCCTTTGCCAAAAGAGTATTTTCTGACCTCAATTACTATGAACCTGGACAGGGTGTGCAAGGCGACCTTTTTGCCCAAGAAGAAGAAAGCCTGCCAAAAACAGTGAATTCTATCGATAATTCCAACTATTTTCTTGTTCATAGCAATGAGGAAATAGAGAACCTTGCTGATAAGCTTAAAAAGGCCAAAGAGTTTTGTTTTGATACTGAAACCACGAGCTTAAGTATTATTGACGCCGAATTGGTAGGCATTGCATTTGCCACCAAAGCCAAAGAAGCGTATTTCTTGCTGCTCCCGGAGAAAAAAGCTGATGCTTTAAATATGCTTGAAAAGATCAAACCTGTATTTGAGGATGATGGTATTAGGAAGATTGGGCAAAACCTCAAATACGATATCTCGGTGTTGAAAAATTATGATATTGAAACCCGGGGCGAACTTTTTGATACCATGATAGCCCACTACCTGCTTCACCCTGACCTTAGACACAACATGGATTTCTTAGCCGAAACCTACCTGGATTACAAACCGGTGTCCATTGAGTCCCTAATTGGGAAAAAGGGAAAGAAACAAGCCAGTATCCGAACGGTACCAACATCTACACTAAAAGATTATGCTTGTGAAGATGCGGACATTACCTATAGGCTAAAGGAAATTTTTGAACCTCAGTTGGAGAAAAATGAACTTCTTCAGCTTTTCAAAACAATAGAAATTCCCCTTCTTGACGTGCTTTCTACTATGGAGAGAAATGGGGTGAAACTGGATACAAAAGCCTTAGAGAATATTTCTGAGAAGTTAGGAAATGAGATTAATACCATAGAAAAGGAAATATACCAAATGGGAGGGAGGGAGTTCAATATTGGCTCACCCAAGCAGCTTGGAGAGATTTTGTTCGATGACCTCAAAATCGTTGATAAACCTAAGCTTACCCGGACAAAACAATATTCTACCAGCGAAGATGTGTTGCAAAAGCTACAAGAGAAACACCCCATCATTGAAAAAGTGTTGGAATACCGGTCACTCACAAAGTTAAAATCTACTTACGTTGATGCATTACCCGGTTTGGTCAACAAGAAAACCGGCAGGCTTCATACTTCATACAACCAAGCCGTGGCGGCTACAGGCAGGTTAAGTTCGAATAATCCCAACCTGCAAAATATTCCCATCCGCACCGAAAGAGGTAAAGAAATTCGCAAAGCTTTTGTCCCTATGGAAGGGAACACCCTTTTGGCTGCCGATTATTCGCAAGTGGAGCTAAGGATTATTGCCAGCATTAGCGAAGACAAAGGCATGATAGAAGCTTTTAATAACAACCTGGATATACATGCCTCTACTGCCGCTAAAATTTTTAATGTGGAAATCAAGGATGTAACCAAAGACATGCGGCGTAAGGCAAAAACCGTTAACTTTGGAATTATCTATGGTATCTCTGCTTTTGGTTTGTCAGAGCGGTTAAATATCCCCAGGGGAGAAGCTTCTGGCATCATTAAGCAATATTTTGATAAATATCCCGGCATCAGGGAATACATGGAAAACACCGTGGATTTTGCTAAAGAGTACGGCTATGTTAAAACATTGAAAGGCAGGAAAAGGTATATCCGTGATATCAATTCCAGGAACCATACCGTAAGAGGCTATGCCGAAAGAAACGCCATCAATGCTCCCATACAAGGTACAGCCGCAGATATGATCAAAATCGCCATGATCAATATCCACAGGGAGTTCTTGGAGAAAGAGCTAAAAGCATACATGATCTTGCAAGTTCATGATGAATTGGTTTTTGATGCTCCCGGCAACGAAATTGAGGTAATCAAACCCATCATCACCAAGAATATGAAAGGAGCCATCCCTCTGAAAGTACCGGTGGAGATAGACATGAATACCGGCGAAAACTGGCTGGTAGCGCATTGATTTGTGAGATGGGATTTGCGAAACATCTAAAAAATTTATGTCGCAAATATTTACTAAATCTGCGACATAAATCGTTGTGTTTTTAGTATGAGTAGGAGTTGCTAATCAAATACCTGGAAAAGAAAATTTTCCGCCAATTATTCTTGGAAAAGACGGGTGCAGTTTCTTTGATTTTTTTCGCACTTGAAATACGAAAATACCTGTTACCAGGAAATTTCTACAAGGTAGCCGGCTAACCAGCCTAATAATTCTCAGACATTACCTCAAAATACGATTGAGGATACAAGCAGCAAGGACAGTTTTTTAAAGCCTTTGTTCCTTCGTGAATGTAACCACACTTGCGGCAATACCATCTCACAGTTTCCTGCCTTTCAAAAACCTTTCCCTTTTCCATATTTTCTAATAGTTTGCGATAGCGGTATTCATGGGTAATCTCTGCCTTAGCAACAAGTTTGAACAATGTTGCAACCTTTTTGAAACCTTCTTCTTCCGCTGTTCTTGCAAATTCAGGGTAAAGGTCTTCCCATTCTTCTTTTTCACCCTCTGCTGCATGCAATAAATTTACCTTGGTAGTGTCAACAGTCCCTGCCGGGTATTTTGCCGTAATTTCAACTGCTCCTCCTTCAAGGAAGCTATAAAACCTCTTGGCATGGCTTAATTCTTGGTTTGCTGTTACTTCAAAAATTGCAGCTATTTGTTCATACCCTTCTTCCCTTGCTTTTTCA
Organism: uncultured Bacteroidales bacterium; assembly: GCA_964544705.1. Lineage (GTDB taxonomy): Bacteria > Bacteroidota > Bacteroidia > Bacteroidales > CAZJDA01 > CAZJDA01. Next base: position 35,174 of record CAZJDA010000024.1, on the reverse strand, counting down.
GCATACATGGTATAACGGTTTCGTGCTTGCGATTCGCCTGCAAATGCTTTAAGCAAATTTTTTTCTGTTTGTGTTCCTTTAATCGTTCTTTCCATTGTATTATAAATTCATTTGTTGATAAATAAACTTTTTTTCAAATATAATCAAATTATTTCTTTATGCCTAAAACAATCTGTAGTATGGTCATTAACCATTCCTGTAGCTTGCATGTGAGCGTAGATGATCGTTGAGCCTATAAATTTAAACCCACGCTTTTTAAGGTCTTTGCTGATAGTATCAGAAAGAGCAGTCCTGGCTGGAACTTCTTCTAAAGTTTTATAGTGGTTTTTTATCGGTTTATGGTCAACAAAACCCCAAATGTAATCGCTAAAGCTGCCAAATTCTTCCTGGATTTTCATGAATGCAGCAGCATTGTTTACAGCGGCATTTATTTTAAGCTTATTCCTGATGATACCGCTATTATTAAGCAACTGATTGATTTTTTGCGTATTGTAGCGTGCAATTTTTTCATAATTAAACCCGCTAAAAGCCTCCCTGAAATTCTCTCGTTTTTTTAAAATGGTAATCCAGCTTAAACCGGCTTGGAAGGATTCCAAAATAAGAAATTCAAACAATTTTTGATCATCAAAAACAGGTACTCCCCATTCTTTATCGTGGTATTCTATGTATAAAGGATCATTTGTAACCCATCCACATCGCTTTATTGTATTCATTGGTTTAATTTTTTATCATAATGTAATTAGGCATTATCTTATAATTATGGTTTCTAAGTATCTCAATAATTATCCCAAGCATAGCTTGTTATATTATAAAGTTTTATATTTGCTTTTGAAACATCTGTTAAAGAAAATACGTTATGAAAACAAATATGTAAAACATTTTTTTATTATTTTAGCTTTTTATAAATAATTATCGAAATTTGAACTTCAATGACTAAAATTCATACCCATTTACGTTTGAAAGCTTTTTTTGGCGGGATACCCAGCGCTGAAAAGATAGAAAAGCAAGAAGAAGAAGCCAAAAGAGATTATGAAAAGCTTAATGAGATTGAAAATTCGGAAGATTTCAAGACTTTTATCCGATTGCGTGATTTTGTAGAGTCGCCCGATTTTGAGCAAAAGAAAAAAGAGATCAATAGTGAAAAGTGGAATGGTTCGGAAGCACAGCAAAAAGAAAAGCGCTATAAAGAACTTGCCAAATCGAAAGAAATAAAGACCTACTTAAAAATCAAGGATTCAGAGATTCTTAAACATTACGAGAATATTAAAAACTCTGAAAAACTTGATCGATTCAAAGAGTTGGAGGATTTTTTTAAAACCGATGAACTCAATAAATTCAAAGAATCCATAAAACAACAACAAGAAGAAAAGAAAACTTATAGAAAAGAAACCCTTTCAAAACATAAATTACTGAAAAACCAATACGGTTGGGTAGTCAAATACAGGGAAGCCGGAATCCCAAGGGAAATAGAAAGCCTCAGAGTCTCAGAAAGTATTGCCCGTTTTGAGGAAACAAAGGATGAGGCTGAAAAGATCAATGTTTCGCAGTTAAAAGCTCATTATAAGGCTATCAATAAAGAAAAACCTAAAGAAGAACCCAAAGAAGATTATAAAGACTCCGACGAATTCAAGTTACTTGCCGAGTATAAGCAATTGAAAAGGGATACCAATGTAAAAAAATATTACAAAACCCTTCATTCAAAAAAATACACCCAATACCAAGAACTTAAAGACTCCGCTGATCTCCGGGAATACGAGGAGCTATCAGCATACATTCAAGGTGATGAATTTGAGAATATTCCAGCAGAGATAAAAAAGTTGGATTATAAAAATTCTTCAAAATACAAGGAAGATTTCCAAGAATATAAGCAATTAAAGAATGATTCTGACTTAAAACGTTATTTTAAATTTGCTAAAAGCAAGGATTTAAAAATCTATGAAGAAGTAAAAGAAAACACCCAATTGCTTAATGAATATGAAGAATTGAAGGAGTATGTTGAAGGTGATGAATTTAAAGAAGAAAAACGGTATTTAAAATTAAAAGACAAGTTCAAAGAATCGGGAGAATACCAGGATTATTTGAAATACAAAGAGCTTAAGAAATCTGTTGACATCAAATGGTATTATAAAAATAAAGACTCTGACCGCTATGATTTCATTATCAGATGGGAAAGAACATTTTACGATGACTTTGATAAGCCCCAACTTGATGCAGAAAAATGGCTTACTTCCTATTTTTGGGGAAAAACCTTAATGAATGACAGTTATGTACAAGCCGGTTCAAAGCATTTTTATACTGACGGCAACAATATAGATATAGCAAACAGCAATTGCAAGATAACCACCAAAGAGGAAAAGACCAAGGGAAAAGTATGGCATCCTGCTTTGGGGTTCTATGTAAATGATTTTAATTACACTTCGGGCATGATCAATACTGCTAAGAGTTTTAATCAAAAATACGGCTATTTCAGGGCCAAAGTAAAACTCAGCAATGCTTACCCGCTTAGGCATTCATTTTGGTTGGTTACCAATAAGATACTACCACAAATTGATATATTCAACTATGCTCAAAAAAGCGCTTCTCAAATTGAGATGAACACGTTTACGGGAAACAATCCTGCTAATGCACATCAAGACAAATCGATTGTAAAAGGCCTCAATTTCTCTAAGAAACACTATATTTTCAGTATTGAGTGGACGCCTGAATCGATTGTATGGCGGATAAACGGTCTTGCGGTGAAAGAGCAAACAAGCAATATCCCCAACGAGCCCATGTATATCATGCTTAATTCCGGCCTCCACCAGGATATAAAACCCGGGAAACTACCCGCAGATATGGAAATTGATTGGGTTGAAGCTTATGTAAAGAAACAAACTTTGTGACGCGTCACATTTATTATTGAGAATCTATATTGTTGTAATTGAGCAAATTGCCAAACAGTTGATGCGTCATTTCTTTGTTGACTTAACACTAGGAGTTTTTTTACACCTTTATGCTATAATTTTTTTATAAGATGGTATACTTAATTTTTAACAATTTTCTTCCATTTAATTCCTGATTCATTTTTAATTTCAATAATATACATGCCGTTTTTCAAACCTTTCATATTAAGACGCAATGTACTATTTTTTGAATCTATACTATTTACGAGTCGTTGATTGATATTATATATTGAAACAATAGATGAAGGTTTGATATTTTCTATAGTGAGCATATTACTAACAGGATTAGGATAAGCGTTGAACGAACTGTTCACCTTGCTGTTTTTACCCATTGATTAAAATGCTGTACAAAAGAACAGATAGTAAAAGGATTTTTTTCATGGCTAGTTTTTTGTTTTTATCAAATTTATTTAAAAAATCAAAAAAAAGCAAGTTTATAGAGTATAAAAAAGTTAATGGTGGCATTTAATAAGTTAACGGTTATAAATCTTTCTCTTAATTACAATCAAACTACGAAAATAAAGTCTAAATCTAAGGATTTCTTTATTGTTTTGATTATTGATTATTTTTGTTGTACAGCTAACTTCTTGCAGGAGAATAAAAGATACCGGATACCTGGTACCGGATAAGCTCTCTGCAAAGTTTCTGACCTCTGACCTCTGACTTCTGACTTCTGACTTCTGACTTCTCCCATTCACTCCTTCATTAATAAAGTAACAGGGTGACAGAGTAACAAAGAGACAAAGTAACAAAGTAACCAATCATTCAATCATTCAATCGTTCAATCGTTCTATCATTCTCTCATTACCACATTAACAAATTACCTAATTAACCAATCACTCAATCACTCAATCACTCAATCGTTCTCTCGTTCTCTCGTTCTCTCGTTCTTTCGTCCACCAATCCACCAATTAACAAATCCACCACTCAACCACTGCACATTCAAAACCAAACTAGCATTACATATAATCATAAGTCAATACATCCATAATTTTTATTACTTTTACATCGGAAAACGAATTATTAAACTTTAAACTTACCATTATTATGAAACGTAAACTATTTACTGCATTTATTATGCTTTTCTTTGCCTGCTCATTGGTGGGGCAAGAATTGGTATTAATAAAACTCAACAACCAAGAAGAAGCCGGGCATTATATCCGTCAAAAAAACATTGATGTGAATTATTTTTGTGATGATTTTATCATTGCCACTGCTAAAGAGCCTGTCAACGAGTCGCTGTTAATTGACTACACTCCTTGGGAAGAAGAAGAAAATTATTTTGTATTATGGATGTCGCAAAACGGCAAAAATTCATATATAAAAGAAACAAATCAATTTGCAGATATTCTTTACACGGGCGATAACTACCTGGTTGTAAATGTTAAAGCAGCTAATATTAAGAAACTCAAACCAATGGTTCATGGAGGCATTGTGAATATTCGTAATATCAAAATTCCAGAACCGCGAAACAAAAATTTTGCAAAATTTGTTGATTATAATCCTGTTATAGCCGGTTATATTAGTGAAGTGAACAAAGATACGGTAGCTAATAACATCATCCACATGGAAAACTACGGTACAAGAAATTGCTACGAGCCCCAATCCGTATTAGCCCAGGATTGGATAAAATCCAGGTTCGAGAGTTATGGCTTAACAGCTACTTTACAAGATTTCTATATGTCTGGCGGTGAATCAAGCGATAATGTTATTGCAGTGCAGGAAGGTAGTGTGAATAATCAAAAATACGTTGTGGTTGGCGGGCATTACGACTCCATGTCATCACCGGTTACCGATGCACCAGGGGCTGACGATAATGCCTCAGGAACAGCAGGCGTTATGGAAGTTGCACGCATTTTAAGCCAGTACCAATTTAATTATACCATTGTTTACTGTGCATTTTCTGGTGAAGAATACGGCCTGTATGGCAGCGCAGCTTATGCATCGGATGCAGCATCACAAGGAATGGATATTATGGGATACCTCAATCTTGATATGATTGGATACCTAAACCCGGGCGATGATTTTCATACCGATATGATATGTCCCTCTTCAGCGCAACCCTTAGCCGATTATTATACTGATATTGTTGATACTTATGTTCCTGATTTCACTGTTGAAGAAGCCGGCTTCATTGGTGGAGACAGCGATCATACTTCCTTTAATAATAATGGATACATGGGGATATTTCCTTTTGAAGATTCTGACAACTATAGCCCCTATATTCATACGCCTTCCGATCTTTTTGGAACAAGCGTTAATAGCACCGACTTAGTGGAAAAATTTGTTCAAGCTGGTGTTGGTTTTGTTGCCGATATGGCAGTACCTTTCAACGGGCTATTCCCACCTGTTAATTTAACCGCTCAACAAAATGAAAACGATGTAGAATTAAACTGGGACGAGCCACAACAAACCACAGATTTTACTCGATACAAAATATACAGGAATAGTGTTGCCATTGATTCCATCGATGATGTATCATCAACTACCTATACTGATTATTCCGTTGAAAACAGTAACATGTATACTTATTACGTAACGGCTGTTTATGGCGGCAATAATGCCGGTGAATCATACCCTTCAAATAGTGTAACAGTTGAATTTGGAAGAATAGAACTTTACACCTTTGACTTCGAGGAAAGCGAACAAGGATGGACTATTGCTGGAAATCCCAATGGTTGGCAATGGAATGTTACTGTTGATATTCCTGGAAACAGTACTCCATACATTTCTATTGATTCGGATGCTGCCGGTAGTGGGCCCCATGTGTTTGACCATGCCATTTCGCCTCAACTTGACCTTTCCGGGCACAATACCCTTTCCCTGGAATTTGATTATGGATACAAGGATTATTATAACGATTTCTTCAAGATTCTTTACAGGACATCTCCATCAGGAGATTGGGTAGAATTGGAAAACCTTAATGAAGCAACTTCTTTTATTACGCATTCAGTCGAAATCCCGGAAAATGCTATTTCTGAAACTACACAATTTGCTTTTTACTATGATGATAACGATGATTGGGCATGGTATGCAGCTTTTGACAATGTGGTAATCAGCGGTTTTGAAAATACCAACCAGCTACCTCCACCCCAAAATCTTACTTATACATTAAATATTAATGAAGTTGAACTATCGTGGGAAGAGCCTGCCAAAGCGTTTGTAAAATACTATATTTATAGAAATGGCGATATTATTGACTCTGTTGAAGAGGTTTCTGCCAATAATAATTACACAGATCAAGAAGTAATAACAGGAGAAACATATAATTACTTTGTAACTGCGCTTTATGATGATGGTGAATCTTCTCCATCTAACCAAGTTACGGTTGAAATAACTGGAATAGTGGATAATGATCTTAAAAACCAAGTAAAGATATACCCTATTCCAGCACAAGAATTTATTAAGGTAAACTGCTCACAAAAAAGCATGAATCCTATGGAATTTGATTACCATATCATTAATTTGCAAGGGCAAGTTATGATACGAGGTATTTTAACAAATAGAAACAATAGGATTGATATTTCAATACTGGATGAAGGAATTTATTTCTTGAAATTATCTAATAAAGACAAAACCATATCTAAAAAGATACCTGTTTTATAAAAAAGAGGGTGTCCAAAAAGTGAAGGGGTGAGTGAATTCAATAGAATCCTGAAAAGTTAAAAACCAGTATATCTGTTTATTAACAAACTCACCCTTTCACTAAATAATTGTTTTCGAGTTTTTTTGGACAGCCTTTTTTCAACATTAATTGGTTTTATATTGAAATTGCAATTTAGACAATTCCTCGTTGGCTTTCACGATTTTTTGTTTTAGCCCTTGTTTAAAGTCGGAAAACTTAGCATGTAGCTCTTCATCGCCAATTGATAGCATTTGCATGGCCAGAATGGCTGCATTTTTTGCCCCGTTCAAGGCAACCGTTGCAACAGGTATTCCCGGAGGCATTTGCAAAATAGATAGAATAGCATCCATTTCCATGTTTGATTTTATAGGTACCCCAATTACCGGAACAGTCGTCATTGCTGCAATAACACCTGGCAAATGAGCAGCCATCCCGGCTCCGGCAATAATAACTTTAATACCGCGTTCATGTGCTGTTTTGGCATATGATTCAACATTTTCAGGCGTCCTATGCGCTGATAAAGCATTGATCTCGAATGGTATTTCTTGCTCATCAAGAAACTTTGCAGCCGCTTCCATAATAGGAAGGTCAGAGGTGCTGCCCATAATAATACTAACCTTTGGCTTCATAGTTTTTTTTCAGGCAAAAATAAATAATTTTTGTTTACCCTTAACTATTATTACCAAACTACGATAAATAATACAAAAATGCTACATATGTAAAAATTAACATAAATAAATTGCCAATAAAACCACAGAAGTAAATACTTTATATTATTTTTGCTTTTTTAATTTTAGAATGGATTTATGGAAGTAGTACAAGTAAAAGATAAAAAATTCGAGAAATCAATTAGTTACGATAGAATTCAATCTGCTGTTAAGAAAATTGCTGATGATATTAACCGGGATTACAAAAACCAATCGCCGTTATTCATTGTAATTCTTAACGGTGCATTTATGTTTGCTGCAGACCTCTTTAAACACATTCATTTAGATTGTAGTATTACTTTTTTAAAACTTTCTTCTTATCAAGGCACTAAGTCCACTTCAAAAGTAAAAAAACTTATTGGCCTTAACGAAGACATTAAAAATCGAAAAGTTATTATTGTTGAAGATATTATTGATACGGGTATAACGATTGAAAATACAATAAAGTCTATCCATGCATACGGGCCTGAAAATGTTAAAGTTTGTACATTATTACTTAAACCTGAAGCCTTGGTAAAAAAAGTGGATTTGGAATATATTGGCCTTGAGATTCCAAATGATTTCATTGTAGGATATGGGTTGGATTATGATGGATTTGGGAGGAATTTACCGGATATATACAAAATTATTGAATAGAATTTTTTTGAATATTTGTTTCACCTGTTAAAAATTTACGACAATGCTGCGATTTAGTGAGCGTTCTGATCATCAATTGTTTATGTCTCATTAGTAATCCCAGGCATTGCCTGTTTCACCTTTCTTAAAAACAAGTAGAAGGGTGATTTTTTTTGCTTTAAGAAAAAAAATGTTTAACTTGACCAAACATTTTGTTTACAAAAAATTAATGTATGCTGAATATAATTATTTTCGGGCCCCCAGGTGCAGGTAAAGGTACCCAGTCGCTAAAAATAGCCGAGAAATATAGCTTAAAACACCTCTCAACAGGTGATATTTTTAGGAAAGCAATCAAAAACCAAACAGAAATTGGCAAAAAGGTAAAAGCTATCATTGATAAAGGCCAACTTGTACCTGACGAGATGGTGGTAAAAGTTATTATCCATGAATTAGAAAAGCATAATGATTTTTCTGGTTTCATTTTTGACGGTTTCCCAAGGACGATTAAACAAGCCGAAGAATTTGGCGTTATCATGGAACAAAAAGGAATGCCCGTAACCTTAGTTATCAGGCTTAAAGTTCCTAATGAAGAATTGCTAAAAAGATTAGTAAAAAGGGCAAAAGAGGACGGTAGAAGTGATGATAACGAGGAAGTTATTAAAAAAAGGCTTAAGATATACCGTAATGAAACCGAACCGGTTATTGATTTCTACGATAAAAAAGGGAAATTGGTAAATATTGATGGCTTTGGCTCAGTTGATGAAGTATTTGAAAGGGTATGCAGAAAAATAGAAGAACATAAAGAATAGCAGAATGGGCTCTTCCAATTTCATTGATTATGTAAAGATATGTTGCCGTTCAGGCAAAGGTGGCGCTGGTTCAGCGCATCTTCTCCGGGAAAAATACAATGCAAAAGGAGGCCCCGATGGTGGCGATGGTGGAAGAGGAGGCCATATAATAGCCAAAGGCAATAAACAACTCTGGACTCTTTTGCACCTAAAGTACAGGAAGCATGTTATTGCTTCCAATGGCGAAAATGGCGCAAAAAGCCTTAAATCCGGCGCCAGCGGCAAAGATGAAATTATTGAAGTGCCTTTAGGTACGGTGATAAAAAATGAAGAAAATGTAATTGAAGACGAGATCACCCATGACGGACAAGAAATAATTCTTGCAAAAGGCGGAAGAGGCGGACTTGGTAACGATCATTTCAAGTCGCCTACCAATAGAACGCCAAGATATGCGCAGCCGGGTGAACCCGGCCAAGAACTCTGGAAAATTCTTGAGCTAAAAATCCTTGCAGATGTTGGCCTTGTTGGATTCCCTAATGCAGGGAAATCTACCTTGCTATCTGTGCTTAGCGCAGCTAAACCCAAAATTGCAGATTATCCTTTTACCACTTTGGTTCCCAATCTTGGTATCGTTTCGTACCGTGAACATAAATCTTTTGTCATGGCTGATATACCAGGAATCATTGAAGGAGCACATGAAGGAAAAGGCATCGGGCATCGCTTTTTAAGGCATATAGAAAGAAATGCCATGTTGCTCTTTTTGGTACCCGTTGATTCAGAACATATTAAAAATGAATATGAAATATTACTCAATGAATTAAAAAAATATAACCCCGAGCTTTTGGATAAATCGAGGTTATTGGCCATAACAAAATGTGACCTCTTAGACGATGAAATGCTGGAAGAACTCAAAGAGGAAATACCTGGAAATGTTCCATACGTGCTCATTTCATCACAAACCCATAAAAATATTCAACAATTAAAGGATAAAACCTGGAAAATTTTAAATAATAAATAAATTTGTAGGTACGTAAACCTTTTACCGATGATTGAATTTCTTATAAAATTAGACACCCAACTGTTTCTTTTTCTCAATGAGATCCACAACCCTTTTTGGGATGAATTAATGTATTGGATCAGCTATAAATACACATGGATACCCCTTTATGCTTTTTTCTTAATCCTCATCATAAAGCATTACAAATGGAAATCTCTTTATATCATCGTGGCAGTTGCCTTATTAATTACATTAAGCGATCAAATCTCTGTAAAAGTATTCAAATTTGGCTTTGAGCGGCTACGCCCATGCCATAATCCCAATCTCGAAGGGCTTGTTCACATCGTGAAAGGCCACTGTGGAGGTAAATACGGTTTTGTTTCTTCTCATGCTGCCAATACATTTGCATTGGCCATGTTTCTTTCATTATTGTTCAAGAGTTTTTATAAATATTCCACTTTACTCCTTTTATTTTGGGCTGCAATCGTTTCCTATAGCAGGATTTATCTTGGTGTTCACTACCCGGCAGATATCTTGGGTGGCGCATTGCTTGGAATCTTATTAGGCTACCTGGTGTTTTACACCCTTAAATGGGTAGAAAAGCAATTTATAAAATAAAAACATTTCCATTCATTATAAATTAGTGACACGTCACATTGATTATTGAGAATTTATATTGCTGTAATTGAGCAGGTTGCCAAATAGTTGATGCGTTATTTCATTCTTGACTACACATTAGTTGCAAATAACAATGGTTTTTATTATATTTGCGTAATGAGTATTATAGTAACCATCGTTACTGTAATATTTGTTACAATAAAAGCAATATTGCATTATGGAATTTTATAATAGGGATAAGGAATTAAAAGAACTAAAAGACAATAGGTTATTAGCTAAAAAAATTAGCGTAATGACAGTAATTACCGGCAGAAGAAGAATTGGAAAAACACGTCTAATTCTTAAATTGCTGGAAAATGAACCCCATATTTATCTTTTTGTTGCTAGAAAAGAAGAAAAACTATTATGTTCAGAATTTATGGAAATTATAAAACAAAAATTGGACATAAAAATTTTTGGGGAGATATCAACATTCAAAGATATTTTTGCATTACTTATAGAAGCTTCCAAACAAAAGCATTTTACGTTGGTTTTAGATGAATTCCAAGATTTTAAAAAAATCAACCCGGCAATTTATAGTGATATGCAGAATATTTGGGATTTGAATAAAGAACAAAGCAACCTAAACTTAATATTATGTGGCTCTATATATTCAATGATGAAAAATATTTTCGAAAATACTAAAGAACCATTATTTGGTAGAGCAAATTCAATAATGAATATAAAACCTTTCACTGTTAGCACATTAAAACAAATCATTGGGGATAAAGCAAGCAATAAAATCAACAATAGAGATTTATTGGCATTTTATTTAATAACAGGAGGTGTGCCTAAATATATTGAATATTTTATAGAAAAAAATATTTACTCTTTTGATCTAATGATTGAAGAGATTTTCAGGGAAAACTCGATTCTTCTTGATGAAGGAAAAAATATACTTATCGAAGAATTTGGCAAGGAGTATACAACCTATTTTTCAATTCTCACCCTGATTGCAGCATCAAAAACTTCAAGAAAGGAAATTGAATCAATTTTAGAAAAAAATGTTGGAGGTTTTTTAAACCGGCTTGAAAAGGAATATAATATAATCAAAAGGCATAAACCAATATTTAGCAAACCAGGTAGCCGAAGTCAAAAATATTTTATTGAAGATAACTTCCTAAATTTTTGGTTTAGATTTGTTTATAAATATAAAAGTTCATTGGAAATTGGCAATTATGAATACCTCAAAGAGCTGGTAAAGAGGGATTTTAATGCATTTAGCGGTAAATTTTTAGAAAAATACTTTAAACAAAAACTCGCTGAAAGTAATGATTTTACAGCTATTGGTAATTATTGGGATAAAACCGGGAAAAATGAAATTGATATCGTTGCCATTAATGAAATGAATAAAAAAGCCTTAATTGCAGAAGTAAAACTTAATAAGAAGAAAATCAATTTAGATATTTTGAAATTGAAAGCATCCAAATTGTACAATTCTTTGAAGGATTATGAAATAACTTACAAAGGTTTTTCCCTTGAGGATATGTAATTTAAGTAAAATAATCAATACCCCAACACTTTCCCACTAATTTCATCAAATTTCACAATAAACACAAAAACATTGTTTATAGAGGGTTGCGAGTATTTAAACTCTTCATTACCGGTATATTTTTTCATCACTTTGTTTAGATACTCAATTTTTGTATCATAATCGTCAATAATCTCTACATTGCCAAAACCCACAACACTTCTTGACTTCATTCCATAACTGCAAGCAACTTTTTCGTTTTGCCAATCGAGTTGATGATCTGTGCTGAAAGTTATACAGACTTTTTTATTATTTTTCAATATATCATTTTTCTTTCCCGACAAGGCTGAATGTAAGTACAAAATATGGTTTTCATAGGCAAAGTTCATGGGGATTACATAAGGTTGGTCTCCATCAGCCATAGCTAAATAACAAACATCACATTTAGCAATAATACGCTCAATTTCCTTAATGTCATTAATATACTTGGTTCTCATAGTCTTTAGAGTTTTTATTCAAAAATACAAAAATTTGGGAATATTAACGGCTAAGAAGATAGAATAAACTGGATATTTAATATGAACTTTTGAATCGGCATTAAAAAAATAATACTTTTTGTATGAAAAAATTTGAGAAAAAGCAAAAAATATATACATTTGGAATTAAATTTTAAATTTCTATATCCATTTTTAGGAGAAAGGAATTCGACCACATTACAAAACTAAATTTGGGATAAATGCATTAAAAATGAACAACGGTAGAATTGAATTTGTAATAAACGAAATAATTGACCAGTATTTATATGCTGATAATACAAAAAAACCATGGATCATTGGTTTTAGCGGAGGCAAAGATTCTACTGTTCTTCTCACACTTGTTTGGAAAGCCTTAACAAGAATCAAAGAAAACACACCCTATCCATACCAGCTAAAAAGGCCGGTTTTTGTTGTGTGTAATGATACCATGGTAGAAAACCCAATAATTGTTGATTATGTAGGGGAGATACTGGAAAAAATTGAAAAAGCTGCAAGAGACCAGGATTTGCCAATTTTTAAAAGGAAAACCATTCCTCGTTTGGAAGAATCTTTTTGGGTGAATATTATTGGGAGAGGTTACCCAATTCCTAATAATACTTTTAGGTGGTGCACAGATAAACTAAAAATAAAACCTACGTCAAGATTTATTACTGAGCAAGTTAACCAAAATGGTGAGGCTATTATTTTATTAGGAACGCGTTCAGATGAAAGCCAAACAAGAGCCAGGACTATAAAAAAACATCAAATTAAAGGTAAGCGCCTTACCAAGCATCCCAATCAATACAACACCTTTGTATTTGCCCCCATCAAACATTTGATGTTAGAGGAAATTTGGCAAATAATTAACAAATATCCCTCTCCTTGGGGAGGTGACAATGCAAAACTATTTCAAATTTATTCAGATGCAAGCGCTGATGATTATGAATGCCCTACTATGGTTACAGATAAAGACCATACTTCGTGCGGAAAAAGCAGGTTTGGTTGTTGGACTTGTACTGTAATAAAGGAAGATAAATCCATGTCTGCTTTGATCAAAAATGGGTTTGAGTGGTTAAAACCATTATTTGGTTTAAGAAACGATATGGCTGAAGAAAGAAACAAAGTTAAAAACAGGTCAAAATACCGAAGGAACGGCCAATTAGCAATAAACGACTTGGGAACTTATTTACCTTCTTATCGTGCCAAACTTTTGAGGCAAGTTTTAGAAGCCCAGCAAACAATACAAAAAGAAAAACCCCATATTGAATTAATCACCAACCAGGAATTGGTGGCAATACAAGTAATATGGTATAGAGATTTGATATTCGATTATAAAGTATCCAATATTTATAATAAAATTTACAACCAGGAAATAGATATGAAAAAGGATAACGAGAAAATTCAAAAAGAAGTTTCTTTATTAAAGGATGTATGCCAGGAAAACCCGGAAGATTTTGATATTATCCAGGAATTATTGGTAATGCAAAAAAACAAAGCCCTTTTAAATAGAAAAAGAGGACTGAAAGAGGATATGGAAAGGGTAATCGAAAAGTACATTTATGCAAACTAAGGAACTGAAATATTATATAAGGTGCTTTGAAAAGCTCCGACGTGACAGGAAAAATGGAGGAGCCCCTCATAAACCAATATTATTGATCAGTTTAATCCAAGCTTTTCAGCAAAAATTATTTCAATCCAATAAAATATACATAATTCCAGAACTGGTTGGTCTTTTCAAATCAAACTGGAATAATTTGGTTGTAACTAACCACCAATGTTTATTTACACTTCCATTTTATCATATGAATACAGAGCCCTTTTGGGAATTGATACCAAATGCAGGTTGCGAGTTATGGGTAAGATCAAAAAGCTCTATGCGTAGTTTTACTAACTTAACAACTGCGGTTAAGTATGCCCTAATAGATGAAGAATTTGTAAACATTTTAAAAACAAAACAAGATGCAAATTTTTTATTGATGTTTTTGTTGGATAAATATTTTCCAAAAACAAAAAGTATGCTTATATCTGGCGGGAATGATTATATTCAAGATATTGAGAACCAAATAACACAAGAACCAAAAGAAGAATATAAGAAACGGTTGTTAGCGATAAGAGAACAACTTGATAATGATGCTTTTCAAGAAGAAATATACGTCCGCAATAATATTTTCAAAAAGGAAATCCCTAAAGTGTATAATTTTACTTGTTGCATTTCAAAATTAAGGATTGATACTATTTCAAACGCTTCAATGATCGATGCATGCCATATTATTCCGTTTTCTGAAAGTTATAACGATACAATCACCAACGGGATAGCCCTTTGCCCCAACTTACACCGTGCTTTTGACAGGGGGTTAATATCGCTTACCAACGATTACAAAGTAATAATTAGTAAGAATTTTTCCGAATTGAATGAATCGAATTATGGTTTAAAACAATTTGAGGGGCAAAATATCTTGCTGCCAAACAATATGAAATATTACCCCGCATTAGAATCATTAGAGCATCATAGAAACAATTTTGGATTTTAACATAATTTTCATTAATGGTTATCCGAACAAATAGTGAAAGGTAAATTGAAAAAAGATTTTGATAAACTCATAATGAAAATTTATAGTTTTCCTTTAAATTTTCAGTAATACAAAAACCTACTTTCATATTTTCAATCCTCTAATCCTCTATTGCATTTCATCAAATTTTCAATTCATTCATCAAAGTACTCCCATCCACAATTGTTAATAACATCCCCATTTATCAACAATACTTGGAGCAAATAATTTCTATATTTGCGGGTTGTAAAAATTGCATTACCTGATGAGAGAAGAAAACGAAGAAAACAAAGACACATTTGAAGACAACAATAACCATGATAATAAGGATAATGGCAGCATAATGCATCTTGGCGGCATGTATGAAAATTGGTTCTTGGATTATGCTTCTTACGTTATCTTGGAAAGGGCTGTGCCCGATATTAGGGATGGCTTAAAACCTGTTCACAGGCGTATCTTACACGCTATGAAAGAAATGGATGACGGGCGTTTTAGTAAAGTTGCCAACATCATAGGCCAAACCATGAAATACCACCCGCATGGCGACGCTTCTATAGGGGATGCGCTTGTGCAATTAGGCCAAAAAGATTTGCTTATAGAAACACAGGGTAATTGGGGCAATACTTTTACCGGTGATAGCGCTGCCGCTCCCCGTTATATTGAAGCCAGGCTATCCCAATTTGCCAAAGAGGTAGTTTTTAATCCTAAAACCACTGAATGGCAAATTTCTTATGACGGCAGATCAAGAGAACCTTTCTTTCTTCCTGCCAAATTCCCTCTTCTTTTAGCACATGGTGTTGAAGGAATAGCCGTTGGACTGGCTTCTAAAATTCTTCCCCATAATTTTAACGAGTTGATTGATGCTTCTGTTGGATACCTTAAAGGCGAAGAGCCCAATATATTTCCTGATTTTTTTACTGGTGGATTTGCTGATTTCTCTAAATACAACCAAGGACTCAGAGGTGGAAGGGTAAGAATAAGAGCCAAAATTGAAAAATTGGATAAGAAAAGCCTTGTCATTAAAGAGATACCTTTTTCAACTAATACATCAAGCCTTATAGAAAGCATTATCAACGCCAATGATAAAGGCAAGATCAAGATAAAAAAAATTGAAGATAACACAGCCGGGGAAGTTGAGATTGTTGTGCACTTGGTGCAAGGGAGCTCACCAGACCAAATGATAGATGCTCTCTATGCATTCACTGATTGTGAAGTATCTATTTCTCCTAATGCTTGCGTTATTGATGGTGATAAACCACGCTTCATCAATGTAAATGAAATTCTTAAAACATCTACAGACAATACTTTAGGCCTCCTTAAAAAGGAACTCCAGATTAAAAAAGCTGAATTGATGGAGCAATGGCTTTTTTCTTCTTTAGAAAAAATCTTTATTGAAGAAAGAATCTACCGCCACATAGAAAATTGTGAAACATGGGAAGACATACTTCAAACCATTGATAAGAAACTGGAACCTTTTAAAGAAAAATTCTACCGCAAAATTACCAGGGACGACATCATTAAGCTTACCGAGATAAAAATAAAACGAATCTCTAAATACGACTCATTTAAAACGGACAAGCTAATAAAAAGTATTGAGGAAGAACTTAAAAGCGTTAATTATAACCTGGAAAACTTGGTTGCCTTTGCCATCAAGTATTTCAAAAATCTCAAAAGAAAATATGGTAAAGGAAGAGAGAGAAGAACCGAGATAAGAAGTTTTGACACCATTGAAGCTACGCAAGTGGCAGCTAATAACGTTAAGCTTTATGCTAACCTGGAAGAGGGTTTTGCCGGGTATAATATGAAAAATGGCGAATTTATATGCAATTGCTCCGATATTGATGAGATCATCACCTTTAGGGAAGACGGCACTTTGATCGTTACAAAAATTGATGAAAAAACTTTTGTTGGGAAAAATATTATTCATATTGATATATTCCGACGCAACGATGACCGCACGATATATAACATGATCTACCGCGATGGAATTCATGGTAATACCCATATGAAAAGGTTTGCCGTTACAAGCGTAATGCGAGACAAAGAGTACGACCTCACGAAAGGTACTGAAGGTTCTAAAGTGCTTTATTTTACTGCCAATCCAAATGGCGAAGCGGAGATTATCACCATATACCTCAGGCATAAACCAAGATTAAAGAAACTTAGGTTTGATGTAGATTTTAGCGAATTAGCCATCAAAGGAAGAAACTCAATTGGCAATATCGTTACCAAACACCCGGTTAGGAAGATTAAGCTTAAAGAAACCGGGAAATCTACGCTTGGAGGTATTGATATTTGGTTTGACAAGGAAACCAAAAGGCTTAATTCTGAAGAAAAAGGAAAGTTTTTAGGGTCATTCCTAACAGGAGATAAAGTTTTTACCTTAATGCGGTCAGGGCATTATAAATTTTCGGATTTTGATTATTCAACACATTTTGAAGATGATCTTCTTGAAATTGAAAAATTCAATTCCAAACGCATTATAACAGCTATTTACCTTGAGCCCGAAACAAAAAAACATTATATAAAACGTTTTGTTCCCGAGGTTACAGAAAACCTTACATCTTTTATTGATGAAGAAGAAGGCGTCAAACTTGATACCTATTCAATGGACAAATACCCCATGCTTAAAGTTCATTATAAGGCCGGCAGCAGGGTGCAAATAACAGAAGAAGAAATTGATGTGGATGAATTTATTGCTATTAAAAGTGTAAAGGCTAAAGGGAAACGTATTTCGCAAAAAGACATTGAAAAAATGGAATGGTTGGAACCAAAACCTGTTAACCAGGAAAAAGATGAAAACGAGAACAAGCGAAAAGACACCAACACTCCAAATCCTTATACCAGTGATGAAGAAGAGCAACAAACTTCGCTTTTCGATTTTAATAATGGCAAGGATTAAGGATTGATTTTTTTATAATCCCGGATAATATAAACATCATAATCACCTAAATATTTAAAGCCTAATGTTTTATAAAGCTCAATAGCATGGGTATTTGTTTTGTGAACTTCCAACTTTACTTGGTAACCTTTTGCTTTAGAAAATTTAATGGATTCTACCGTAAGTTGTTTACCCAATCCTTTGCCTTGATATTGTGGCAATACTCCAATATGATGCAAATGTAACCTCCGCCCATCAAAGGTAAGCCATGAAGTACCAATAATTTGGCCTGTGGATACTTTTTCTATTATCATGAACTTTCCTCCTATGGCTATACTATGCTCAATAACAGCCTCATTATCACAGCGCTTCTTATTACCAAGGCCCGTAGCTACCCATACATCCATTATGCCTTCATAGTCTCCTTTTTTATAATCACGTATTTTATAATCGCTCATATTGCTTGCTTTTATGATTTCCAAAATTCATAAATATCTTCCACGGCCTGTTTCTTTCTAATAATCTCGATATCATCCCTATAACACCCGATAAATTTAGGCATTTGCCGGCTATTGTATACTGACCACATACTGAATGTGTATCCACCGGTATCATGGATTACGATATAGTCGCCCTCGATAATTTTTGGCAATGTTATGTTTCTCGCAATCATATCCCCGGAAAAACACAAAGGCCCGGCAATATTATAATTTGCAACTTTTGAACTGTTTTTAACATGGCCATTTTTATCAAGCACTGATATCTTATGCTGCCAATCGTGTGGAGTAAGACATTCTCTTAAAAACATATCAGCTCCCAAATGTATGGTAACTGTTGTTACTTCCTTGCCAGGTTTTACATACTCTACCCTGCTGATTGTCCATCCTGAGTTAACATGCACGTACCTGCCAAATTCAGTTATAATGGTTCTATCATTCTCAAACAGTTTTTTACAACGCTTTTTCAATAATAACACATATTCTTCAATAGAAGGGTTATTAGCCTTATGATGATAAATAGCTGGGAATCCTCCGCCAGTATCAATGTACTCGATTTTTCTTTGCTCGTTTCTTTGGGATAACTTTTCGTTGATTGTTTTCTCCAAATCAAGCAACACCTCTACGCTCTTGGCAAGTTGCTCGATAGAACATCCTTGTGAGCCTACGTGGGCATGTAATCCTTTTAGCCACTTATGTTTTAGAAATTGGTCAATAATATCATCTTTATAAGTCTTAATGGGAATCCCAAATTTGGAGTACTCGCCCGCAACACTCGACATTTCAATATTGCCTAATCCAACTTGTGGATTTACCCGTAGACCAATTTTACTTTTTAGAACCTCCTTGTTAGATAGCTTTTCAATTCTTTCCAGTTCTGAAAAAGAATCAGCATTATAATATATTTTTTTTGATAAAGAATTTTTTATTTCAGCTTTGGTTTTGGCTGGTGAATCATAAACAATTTTTCCAGGTGGAAAGCCGGCTTTTTCAGCAAGAAAAACCTCCCCGCTGGTAGCAGCCTCAACTCCAGTATTTCTGCTGTTCAGAAACTTCATTGTATGCATTAATGGGTTTGCTTTTATTGCTATAGCATGAAGAGTATTCTTTGGAAACAAGGATTTAAGCTTTTCCAGTTTTTGTTCCAAAAAATCATAATCGTAAAAAACGATGCTTTCATCAGAATCTATTGAAAATTGGCCTGATGAATGGGTCTTTTTAAAAATACTTGAAATATGCTCAATACTTGGGTAATGCATAATGAAAGTTTTATACAAATTTATAGATTATAAAACGACCTTGAAAAAAAATTGGCTATCACCTGGTAGATTTTCTAAATACTGCTTGCCCGAAAAGTCCAATTTCTGCGTTACGCCCTTTCTGAAAACAGTTATCCCGAACAATTCTGTCGGGACGCCTTGATTTTCAGAAAGGCCAAGCCTTGAACTTGAACTTTTCGAATCAAGCACTCAGAAAAACAGGTAGTTTCCTGGCAGGCACTAAATAATTTTGAAAATCTGGCGAGCAAAAACAATAAAGTAAAGATATAAAACCCTTATTAAATCCATTACTATACGAATAAAAAATCGTATCTTTGATTTTGAAAATATTATTTAAGTTTAATTTTAAAATAAGAAGCATGAAAAAAATTCTATTCAAACCCATTTTATGGGTTGGTATTCTCACGTTCTGTTCCTTTTTACTTCAAGGACAAAAAATTGAATACTCCAACAATTGGGATAAACAAGGCTTAACCGTTGAATCTCAAAAAGCCAATTCGTTATCATTAAATTACTCTATCACCGAGTTCAACATTATTGAACAGGAAATTAAAGGAGAAATGATGAAAACCGTGGAGCTCCCCGGTACATTTTTACCGAATGATGCAGGTATGCCTAATTTGCCCGGTAATGGACATATGATCGCCATACCCCAGGATGCCAAAGCAACATTACAAGTGGTAGATTATAAGGTTGAAACAATTGAAAATATTTCCATTGCACCAGCTCCTTTAATCCCCTTGGAAACAGACGACAAACCTTTAGAATATGAAAAAGACGAAAAGATCTATTCATTGGATAAATTTTATCCTACAAACCCTTTTCAATTGTCAAAAAAGACTCAATTAAGGGGCATTGATATTGCAACCCTCGGGATAACACCTTTCCAGTACAACCCGGTAAAAAAAGAATTAAAAATTTACCGCGATGTTAAATTAGAGGTAGTTTTTGAAGGAGGAAATGGAAAATATGGCGATAACAACTACCGTAGCCGCTTTTGGGATCCTATTTTACATAGTAATCTCATCAACTATGATGCGCTCCCAAAAATCGATTATGCAAAAAAAACCAGCAACGCCAAAGACAACGAGTTTGAATATGTTATCATCACTCTTAACGATCCGGATTTCTTGGCTTGGGCTGATTCTTTAGCCGAATTCAGGAGAAAGCAAGGGATATCTACTGGAATTCTCACCATCGATGATATAGGCGGAAATACTGTGAGCGCCATTGAAGGATGGATCGACAATGCTTATAATAACTGGGCAAATCCACCGGCAGCTATTTTGTTGCTTGGTGATTATAGCACAGGCTCCGATGGCATTATTTCGCATTTATATGAGCACCCAAGTTGGTACCCTGATTATGCATCGGATAGTAAATATGCAGATGTGGATGGAGACGACCTTCCTGAAATTGTCTTGGCAAGAATTACTGCCAATAACGCATCACAACTTGAAACGATGGTATCTAAGGTGCTGGATTATGAAAGGACACCACCAACAAGTACAGATTTCTATAACAACCCTATCACGGCATTAGGTTGGCAAACAGAAAGATGGTTCCAAATTTGTTCTGAAACCATTGGTGGCTTCTGGAGCAATGAACTAGGAAAAACACCGGAACGTATTAATGCTGTTTATGGAGGCAATCCTAATTCAGATCCCTGGTCAACAGCAACAAATACATCTACCGTATTGGATTACTTTGGCCCTAACGGGGAAGGATATATCCCTACTTCACCATCAACATTAGGAGGATGGACAGGCGGAACAGGCCAAGATGTTGTTAATGCCATCAACAGCGGTGCTTTCATGCTTCAACACAGGGATCATGGTTCATATTCAGGATGGGGTGAGCCTGATTTTGGTTCTTCGGATATCAACAGTTTGCAAAATATCAATAACGAGTTGCCTTTTATCTTTTCAATCAATTGTCAAACCGGCGCTTTCCATAATTCAAGTGAATGTTTTGCGGAAAAATTCCACCGTCATACATACAATAATAATAATAGTGGAGCATTAGGAATTATTGCAGCAACTGAAGTATCTTATTCATTTGTAAACGATACCTATGTTTGGGGTGTTTATGATAACATGTGGCCGGATTTTCTTCCGGATTACTCTACCCAATTTCCTGTGAATTTTATCTATCCTGCTTTTGCCAATGCTGCCGGTAAGCATTTCCTTTACCAATCAAGTTGGCCTTATAATACAAACAATAAGCAGGTTACTTACCGTTTGTTCCACCATCATGGCGACGCATTTCTTAATGTTTACTCGGAAGTGCCACAAGATTTAACAGTGAACTCCAGCGATGTGTATATTTATGGAACGAATACCTATGATGTAACTGTAGATAACGGTTCTCAAATTGCTATGACCTATTATGACAATACCAATAGCAAAACCGAAATAGTTGCTACTGCTACAAGTGATGGAACAACAACTACTTTAGACATGAGCAATGCTCCACAAGTTGGAACCACCATGTTGTTAACGGTTACCAAGCAAGATCACTACAGGTATACCAAAAATGTAACAGTCGTTTCTCCGAGCGGGCCTTACGTTATAGCAGATGATTTTGCGATCAATGATGGAGATAACGGCACAGCAGAGTTTGGTGAAACATTTGATTTGGATATTACATTAAAAAATGTTGGCACACAAAACTCAAACGGCATCACTGCCACACTTTCTTCTACCAGCTCTTATGTTAATTCTATCCAAAATGCAACAAACGTATCATTCCCCGATCTTTTGCCAGATAGCACCGCTTTAAGTTCAGGGCAATTTAATGTAACAATAGAAGATTATGTCCCAGACCAAACAACCATTTTGTTTGACTTAGAGATTACAGATAATTCAACAAAATCAGTATACAATTCCACATTATCTTTCAAAGTGAATGCTCCAATCTTAACAATAGGAAGCTTAACCATAGATGACAATGCTACAGGCAACGGCGATGGAATTCTTGACCCCGGAGAAACGGCTGATATTGCTATTGCTGTGGAAAACACCGGTAATGCTGATGTTGGGAATGTTAATGCACTTATATCAAGTACTAGTACTGACATCACAATAAATTCTTCTTCTTATGGCCCGGAAGCATTATATGCAGGCGCTACACTAAATGCATTGTTTAACGTTACTGCGGATGCTAACACACCTGATGGGACTCCTGCTGATATTGATTTTGATGTAACAGCCGGTGCAAATGACCAATATGCGGCTAATACAACAAAACAAATTATTATCGGTTTTGTGCCGGTTTATTGTGATGCAGGTTCCGATAATACAGGCGATGAATACATCAGCAATGTTCAATTTGTTGATATTGACAATTCCAGCTCAAATTCCAGCTATACTGATTATACCAACATTTCTACAAACGTGAACCTTGGTAATTCCTACCCAATAACTATCACCAATGGCGAGCATTGGGATGGCGACCAAATGGGATGCTGGGTAGATTGGAATTATGACGGAGATTTTGAAGATGCCAACGAGGAGACTATAATTAATTATTCCAGTTCTACTGGTACAGGAACTGTTGTTGTTCCTGCAGATGCGCATATTGGGCATACAACAATGAGAGTGAGGGTTTTATATACCGGAACGGTCTCACCTTGTGGTTTTACAAGCTACGGTGAAGTTGAGGATTACACTGTGAACGTGATTGGCGGCGCTTATGCTGGTACAGCAACTGCTGACCCCCAATTCATCTGTGATGCGGGAACTACAGACCTTTCAATTAGTGATTATTTTGGTGATGCTATCCAATGGCAGCAATCTACTGATGCTACTACTTGGAACGGTATTAGTGGTGCAACAACGAGTAATTATACTACAGCTTCCATTAATCAATCAACATATTACAGGGCAAAAGTCACTGCTGCTGGATATGATCCTGCATACTCCAACGAAGTATTGGTAACGGTTAATACATCACCGGTTGCAGGAACTGCTACAGCCGATGAGGAAGAAATTTGCGAACAAGAAAACACCACCTTAACCCTTTCAGGGTATGATGGGAATATACAATGGCAAAATTCCTCGAACGGTAGCAATTGGAATGATATTAGCGGCGCTACAACCGAAAGCTATACAAGTGATGCTTTATCCAATGATACCTATTTCAGGGCCAAAGTACATAACGACGGTTGTGATGACGTATTCTCCAACGAGATCATGATAGCGGTAAACCCATTGCCTTATGCAGGAACAATTTCTGCCAGTGAAACGGAAATTTGTGAAGGAAACACGGTTTCATTAAGCATGAATGATTATGCAGGAGATATACAATGGCAAATTTCTAATGATGGCAGCAACTGGTCGAACATTCCCGGTGCAACATCAGAAGATTACACTACCAACGAATTATCAATTTCAACTTTTTTCAGGGCTGTTGTTTCTAATGATTGTGGAAATGCTAATTCTGACGATATCGAGATCAGCGTATTTGCTAATCCAATAGCTGCTTTCTCTTATGGTGTTGATGAGGCTGAAGTTACATTTACCAACGAATCGGAAAACGCTGACGCATATTCATGGGATTTTGGTGATGGCGTTGGAACTTCATTGAACGAAAATCCAGTGTATACTTATGATATTGATGGAATATACACGGTTATCCTTATCGCTTCTAACAGTTACTGTCCTAGTAATGAGAACGAACAAGATGTAACTATAACAACTACCTCAATAAACGAACTTCCAGGAATCGGTATTGAGGTATTCCCCAATCCAAACAAAGGAGTATTTAATGTAACTACTTCTTTGGATAATGTTGAACTTAGTGTAATGAACAATACGGGTAAAATTGTCCATAAGCAAACAATCAACAATAAATCTGTGAAAATCGATATTTCCAGTTTTGCTGATGGCAATTACTTCCTTAGGTTTGTTAGCAAAAACAAGGTTGTTCATACAAAGATTATTAAGCAATAATTGTAATATACATTTATTGATTAAAAAAAGGCTGCCGTTTGGTAGCCTTTTTTCTTGATACAAAGAAAAGTAACAATTTATTCTAATTTTCGTCCAATAAAAACAATGTTTTTCCATTATTATAAACAACACATTTTGTTTTTGCTTGCAATAAAACAGGATAATGAATAAAAGAAGAAAATTCAACAACAAAAAAACAGGGATCATCGTTTTTCTCATTTCTTTTTTAATCGCTCCACAGCTTGATACTCATGCACAAGGGATTAAGGGAAAAATAACCAACTCAAAAGGAAACCCGGTACCTTTTGCCAATATTTATGTCCCATCTTTATCAGAAGGTGGGGTTTCCAATATTAATGGCATGTATAAAATTGACTTGGAAGAGGGCGCTCATGAAGTTGTTTTTCAATGCTTGGGATATAAAACGATCAAGAAAAACATCAACATAAAAAACAAAAGTTACACAATATATGATATAAGCTTATCGCCACATTCATACCGTATGCCGGAGGTGAGGGTTTATTCCGGTGATGAAGACCCGGCATTCAGGATTATGCGAAAAGCTATAGCTATGAGCAGCTATTACCTTAACCAAGTATCTTCTTATGATTGTAAAGTGTATCTTAAAGGTTCGGGGAAAATTAAAAACATCCCCGGACTATTAAAGAAAAGCCTAAAAAAGGAAGGCATAGAGGAAGGAAAAAGGTTGATCATAGAAAACATTACTCGATTGCATTTTGAAGCGCCTAACACAATGCAGCAAGAGGTATTGGCGTATAGGTCTAACATGCCGAGCGAAGAAGCCAATCCCATGCAATTTATTACATTGAGTCTATACCAAGAAGCTGATAGGCCTATCTCACCATTAGACAAAAGGGCTTTTTCTGTTTATGATTTTAAATTAGAAGGAAGTTTTAATGACAAAGGCAGAATTATTAATAAAATTAAGGTCATTCCAAAAAGAGAAGGATATGACTTGTATTCCGGTTATATATTTATTGCAGAGAATTACTGGAATATTCACAGTGCAAAACTTAAAATAGACCAACGCACATTCAGCATGAAGATCAATCAAATGTATGCCCCTGTTAAAGATGATATTTGGATGCCTGTAAGCTATAATTTTGATGTAGACCTGTCGCTTTTTGGATTTAAAATCAACATTTTTTATGTTGCCTCGGTAAGCGATTACAAACTCACTAAAAATAAGGATTTAGAAAATCCCATCATAACAAGGATAAAGAATAATATTACTTACGTGCCAAATATAGAAACAGCAAATTCTTTTGATAGCATTAAGCATGTAACAACACTTTCGGAAAAACACAAACAAAAAATTGACAAACTTACCCTTGATAAAAAGCTAGAAACCAAAGAGGCTCGCAAGATCAACAAGAAGATTAGGAAAGAAGCCAAACGTTCAAGAAAGAAAAAATCGTTGCAACTCAAAAGCAATTTTACTATAGCAGATAGTGCTGAAGATAAAAGCATCAATTATTGGGATTCTATTCGTCCTGTAGAACTAACTAAAGAAGAGATAAGCAGTTATAAAGACAAAGATTCTTTAGAACGTTTGCTGATGGATCCCATGAAAAGAGATTCCGTTAGGCTTCTAAAAACAAGATTCAAGATGAAACATCTTCTCTTTGGGAAAAACTATGAATACGACAGTTCTGATTCACGATTAAGCTTTCCAGGGTTCTTAAGTTATAACAATTTTTCTTTCAATACTGTTGACGGGCTTCTACTGCAGATAGGACCAAGCTTTTTAACCGAGTTCAAAAAGCAAAAAAGACTCAAATATCAACAGTATTTATCATACGCATACGCGAGAAAAAGAGTGAACTCATATGCAGGCATAGAGTACTATTATAACGGCTTTAGAAGGGCTTCTGTATGGTTACGATTTGGAAGAAAAACTACTGATTTTAATGAAAACAGCGGCATTCACAGGGGAATTAACATGGCCACGAGCCTTGCAATGAAAAAGAACTACCTAAAGCTTTTTGAAAAAGATTTTATAAAAGCAGGACATCAATTTGATATTGCCAATGGTTTAGTTTTGACTACAAAATTAGAATATGCCCAAAGAAGGGTTTTGAAAAACCACAGCGACTTTACTTTTAATAATGCCGTTGAAAGAGACTATTCATCAAACATCCCGGCAAATGAAAACTTGGATATGAAGCAACTTCATGATCATAAAGCATTTATTGCAGAAGCAAAGGTTTCCTATACGCCAAGATACTTCTATAGGATAAAAAAACACAAGAAGATAATGGCATACTCCCACTATCCAACCCTATCGATTCAATTGCAACAGGGCATAAAAGGAGTTATGGAATCCGGGAAAAAATTTGCTCATGTTTCTATTACCTTAGACCAGGAAGAGTATTTAAAAAAGTTAGGAACAGTGGAATATGCATTTACCTGGGGAGACTTTCTTCATGAAGATAAAATGTTTTTTAGCGATTACAAACATTTTGCGTCCAATTATTCCTTTATTTCAAACAACACCAATAGCAATTATTTTAGGCTACTGCCTTATTATAAATTTAGCACGAATCAATCATATTTAGAATCTCATGCAAGCTTAAAAGATGACAGGTTATTGTTAAAACGTTTGCCTTTACTCAATAAAACCTTGCTCCAAGAGAATATATACCTCAATTCTTTATCTACAAACCAAAAGAAGAATTATTTTGAAGCAGGTTATGGACTCAACCAGGTCTTTCTCTTATTTAACCTGGAAATATTTGTGGGCTTTGAGGATATGAAGCACAAAACAACGGGTTTCAAACTTGTTGTGCCTATTTTTTCTGATTCACATGAAATACTGATGTAATAGCGATATTATACCAATTGTAATTATAAAATATACCGTTAACTGGAAAATTCCTACCATTAACTTATTTTTCTTGTAATTCATATCGATATTTTGTAAATTTGAGTAATTACAAAACAATCTAAATACTATCAGCCATGAAAAAAATTGTACTTATTTGTAGCCTATTTATGCCAATGCTTCTTATGTCTCAGGAATGGGAGCCTATTGGGCCAGACACGCTTACCGTAAATAACTATTTCTTTGATGAGAATACTTTTTCTGAATATCTTTGTTGTGATGAAGGTTTATTATACTCAACAGAAACCGGAACATGGGAGTTAGCCACATACACACAAATACCTATAATTGATGCAGCCCCACTTAATGACACCTCAATTTTGGTATTAGTGGGAAATGGTAGCTGGTCAGATGGAGTATATCAATTTGATATTAACCAGAAAGAATTATCTATCCTGGAATGGTTTGGATTCCCTAATTTCATTCATTTCTTAGGGGCAGGCTATTTTGTTGGCGCCATGGAGGGTCTTTCTACTTCTCTTGATGGATTTAATTGGGATGAGTTCTATTATATTGATAATGTTATTGATATTATTACTGAAGGGCAGCAATGGCTTGTATTTGTAAGTGAAAACGGGGCTTATATTCACAGTACGCCTGATGCTGGGGCTACATGGTATTGGGGAGAACAGTTTTCTGAGTTACCATTAACTGATGCAGCTTATAACCAAGGTACGGTTTATTTATCCATTAGTGGGAATGCAACAAGTTCCGGATTGTATTCCTCAGATGATTTTGGGGATAGTTTTTCTAAAATGGCAAGCGTTCCTGGTATTAAAAAAGTTTTTTGTGCTTACGATTTGATTTTTGCCTCTTGGCATGAATCTTTCGATGATTATGAAGGTGTTGCGATATGGGATTCCACCAGTTTAAGTTTTGAGTTCATAAATGATGGTTTGCCTAATCTTCAAATCAATAATATAAGTAATAATCCTTTTGTTGATTGTGAAAACATTATAGCCTGCACAGATCAGGGAGCCTATATGCGATGCGGGCCATTTTCTTCAACTCCAAAGGCATTGAAGAAAGATCCTATAGAAATTGATCTTTACCCTAATCCATTTTCTAAAAGTATCAATCTCACCACCAGTAATAACATCGATTATCCACTTGCATTCGAGCTTTTTGATGTAACAGGAAAAAAAATGTTTTCTGGTATTATGAAGGAAAGCAAAGATAGCCAAGACATTACCAAAATTTTAGAAACATTAGAGGGAGGTATATACCTAATAAAATTCAATAGCGATAATATATTAATAGCAAAAAAAATCATTAAGAAATAACTATGAAAAATATTATTATTACAATCGGTTTAATGGTTCCAATTATCCTCTATTCGCAGGAATGGGAACCAATTGGCCCGGATACCTTAACGGTAAATAAATACTTTGCTGATAACACAACCGGATGGCAGTTTCTATGTTGCGATGAAGGGTTGGTGTATTCTCAAAGTGATACTTGGAGTTCTTATGTTGTTAACTTACCTGTTGTTGATGCTGCGCCGCTAAATGACACCTCCATCCTTGTTCTCATGGGGAATGGGTCCTATTCGGATGGATTGTATCAATTTGATATCGATAATGAATCATTAACGTTAGTAGATTGGTTTATTCGCCCAAATTTTATACATTATTCCGGTTCCCAATATTTTATAGGTACTCAAGACGGTCTATATGCATCTGATGACGGTTTGGCATGGGATGATTATTATGACATAATGAATGTGGTTGACATTGTTACTAACGGCCAATTATGGCTGGTTTTTATTGGTGAAAACGGAACCTATATTCATAAAACAACAGATGGCGGTAGCACTTGGTTTTGGGGGCAACAGTTTTCTACTGGAGTAATTACAGATGCCACAATCTTTAATAATGATGTTTATATTTCAATAGGTGGAGATGAAACTAGCTCAGGACTCTATAAATCAAGTGATATGGGTGATTCCTATTACAAAATGTCTAATATGCCGCATATAAATGTCATATTTTGTTTTGGAGACCTTTTTGCCGGTTGGAACAATCCAAGCGGAAGCAACCAGGGTATTGCAATATGGAATTCTTTGAGCGAAGATTTTGATTTTTTTAACCAAGGGCTTCCCAACAAGAATATTAACCACATAGGCTACAACCCTTACATTAATTGCCCGAATGTAATTGCATGTACTGACCAGGGAGCTTATATGAAATGTGCCCCATTCATCAACAAACAAGAAATAAAAGGGTATGAGGATGATATATTCACAGTAAGTCCCAACCCCTTTTCAAAAGAAGTTCGTTTTGGCATGAATAAAAACGTTCATAGTCCTATTCATGTTAAATTATATGATATTACAGGTAAAGAAAAATATGTTATTGTGTTGAGTGAAAAAAGCGATATACAAATAGTCAACCGGTATCTCATTCATTTGCAGAAAGGAATGTATTTATTGAAAGTTGAAATGAATGGGATTACTCAAACAAGAAAGATTATCAAGCAATAAAAATAGGGTTTACAAATGTCTCGAAAACAATTATTTAGTGAAAGGGTGAGATTGTTAATAAACTGATGCACTGAATTTTAATATTTCAGGATTCTATAAAAAGTACTCACCCCTTCACTTTCTATACAGCCATTTTTTATTCAAATGAAAGAACTGCTTTTTCTATTTTTTCGCAAGCTTCAATCAATTGGCCTTCGCTAATAACCAAAGGTGGAGCGAAACGAATTTTGTCGCCGTGTGTTGGTTTGGCAAGTACGCCAAATTCTTTCATTTTTAGGCAAACATCCATAGCATCTTTACCATTCTTAGGTTGAATAACTATAGCGTTAAGAAGCCCTTTACCCCTGACGAGTTTAATCATTTCAGAGTCAATTTCTTCCATTTTCTGCCTGAATATTTTACCAAGTTTTTCTGCTCTTTCTGCCAGGTTTTCATCTTTTATTACTTCAAGAGCAGCAATAGCAACTCTTGCAGCTAATGGATTACCACCAAAAGTAGAGCCATGCTCACCCGGTTTTATTGTAAGCATTACATCATCGTCGGCAAGCACTGCGGAGATAGGATAAACTCCACCGGAAATTGCTTTTCCCAAGATAACAATATCGGGTTTAACACCTTCATGGTCGCATGCAAGTAGTTTTCCTGTACGTGCAATTCCTGTTTGTACCTCGTCGGCAATAAACAATACATTGTTTTCTTTACAGATGTTGTAAGCTTTTTTAATGTAGCCTTCATTCGGTACAAAAACACCGGCTTCACCCTGTATGGGCTCTACCAAAAAGGCAGCCACATTTGGGTCTTTTACTTCTTTTTCTAATGCATCCAAGTCATTGTAAGGGATGGTTACAAAGCCCGGTGTAAAAGGGCCATAGTCTTTTCTTGCATCAGGGTCGGTAGACATTGACACAATGGTAATGGTCCTTCCATGGAAATTGTTTTCACAAACAATGATCTTTGCCTGGTTTTCGGGAATCCCTTTTTTGAGGTAAGCCCATTTTCTTGCAAGCTTAAGCGCTGTTTCGTCACCTTCTGCACCTGTGTTCATCGGTAATACCTTATCGTATCCGAATAATTCGGTGATAAATTTTTCGTACACGCCTAAAGAATCGTTATAAAATGCACGTGAAGTAAGGGTAAGCTTTCTTGCTTGATCAGTGAGGGCGCCAACAATCCTTGGATGGCAATGCCCTTGGTTTACAGCAGAGTAGGCGGAAAGGAAATCAAAATATTGCTTCCCTTCTAAGTCCCAGACGTAAACACCTTCTCCTCTTTCCAAAACCACAGGTAATGGGTGATAATTATGTGCTCCATACTTGGATTCTAAATCCATTGCCTGTTGAGATGTTAACTTTTCTGCCATATCTTCTATATTTTTAAGAGGTTATACAATGTTACAAAGATAGTTTTTATTATAGACTAAAATGCATAGGAGGTAAAAATTTTTTGGGGAAATTGTTTGATGGGTTGATGGGTTGTTGGGTTGATAGGTTGATAGGTTGATAGGTTGATGGGTTGATTGGTTAATTGGTGGATTGGTGGATTGGTTGATTGGTGAATTGGTGAATTGGTGAATTGGATGATTGGTTGATTGTTTGATTGTTTGATGATAGAACGATAAAATGATTGAACGAAAGAACGAAAGAACGAGAGAACGAGAGAGTGATTGGTTGCTTTGTCTCTTTGTTACTTTGTCACCCTGTTACCCTGTTACCCTGTTACCCTGTTACTCTGTTACTCTGTTACCCTGTTACCCTGTTACTCTGTTACTCTGTCACCCTGTTACTTTATTAATGAAGGAGTGAATGGAAGAAGTCAGAAGTCAGGTACTTGACAGGGACTTTATACGGTATCCGGTATCTGGTATCTGTTGGTGTTCCCTGGTAAGTGAGCAAACTAAAAAATAATCAATTGCTTGAATGTGTGGATTGATTTGGTAATGAGTGGATTGGTTAATTTGTTAATTTGTTAATTGGTGGATTGGTGGATTGGTGGATTGGTGAATTGGTTGATGGGTTGATTGGTTTATAGGTTTATAGGTTTATAGGTTGATTGGTGAATTGGGTGATGATAGAACGATAAAATGATTGAACGAAAGAACGAAAGAACGATTGAACGAAAGAACGATTGAACGAGAGAACGAGAGAGTGATTGGTTGCTTTGTCTCTTTGTTACTTTGTTACCCTGTTACTCTGTTACTCTGTCACCCTGTTACTTTATTAATGAAGGAGTGAATGGGAGAAGTCAGAAGTCAGTTTCTTGGCAGGGACTTTATCCGGCATCAGGTGTCCGGAATCCGGTATCTGGCATCTATTAGTTTTTTCTGCAAAGCTGGCTATCAACAAAACAATCAATAATAAGTAACAAGCTCCAAAAGCTCGGCGGTAGTGAGGTTTTCTCCTTCTACCGTGAGTTTTGCTTGGGTGTAAAACTTTTCCCTTTCTTGCAAATGTTGTTGAATAAAGAATAATAGGTCAACTCCTTTTTTTTCTTTAAGGAGTGGCCTTTCTTCCTTAGCATTCTCTAAACGATGACATATACTCGTGGGTGATAATTTGATATAAACAGAAAGCGACTTTTTATTGATCATATCCATATTATCACGATAACAAGGGGTACCTCCACCTGTGGATATCACGGTATTATCTTGGTGTAACAGGCTGATCAAAATTTCTCGTTCTCTTTCACGAAAAAACACTTCTCCATGAATTGCAAATATATCCTTGATGGATTTTCCAACATGCTTTTCAATCTCTTCATCAAGATCGAAAAAGGAAAAGTTCATAAGTTTAGCCAGTTTTCTTCCTTTGGTAGTTTTTCCACTGCCCATGTACCCGATTAAACATACGATCATTTTTCTATGTGCTTTTGTGGATAAAAAAAGTGGCCAAGGTAATAGCCCTTATCTTCAAGATTCTTTTTATTCCGATCATAAAAATCCTTTATTAAGCTTGTTGAAACAGCGTAGGTTACCCCGTAATTGATCTTTTTGCGAAGCTTAACGTATGTTTGTCCTTCATAAGGTGTACTGGGATTATAAACATATTCATGGCTCTCTTTCTCAGGCTTAAGGATGTTTTCGTGGGTAACGGCCACAGATTTGGCAATGCCTACGAGTTCAAAATTTGGTACCCCGTCTTTTACCGCGAGTATTGCCCCACCGCTAAAGCCCTCGTTAAACAAGGCATCTATCATAAAAGAACCCTTGTTGTTGAAATCCGGGTTACTTACTATGCCTTTAGTGATCATTTGCCGCCCAACCGGGTAACCGATTATATAAGTAAAACTTCCCCATTCCAGGCTTTTTGAATCCCCAAGCGGGTAATCAAAGATGTTTTTTACAGTGTTGGTTTTTCCTGTTTCTTTGCCCAGTAAAGCAATATCATTTTGATTATCCATACAGAGAATTTCCAGCTTTTTATCTTCTGGCACGTCTTGAGAAAAAATGGTGTGCGACTTTTTGATAGAAGCGCTATGGATATAATCATCAGAAAAAGGAAATTTCTTGTGATGAAAGGAAAGTAAAGTATCCGGGAAGTTGATGATATGGGCACAAGTGAGGAGAGCTATACGGTTATCTTCGTTATGGATCAATATGGCTGTTCCTGAAACGGATTCATTAGAAACATGGCTTTGTTTATATTTTTTGTCTTGTATCCCTTGTTTGATATTTTTGCCGGTAACAGCTTCATTGTATTCAAACAAGTAAGTTTCGTACTTGGCAATGCAGTAAATTTTTGTAATGGTGCTTGTTATTTCTTCTAGTTGGGATGAGCAGTTTTTATAGGGAAATTCGCTATCGTACCTGCCATCGGACAAAGTGGGATATACGTACCGGTAGGCCTGCTTTTTGCAAGAAACAAGGGAAACGAGCAAAATAGCCATGAGTAATAGCTTGGTGTTAATATGTTTCATCCTCTAATTATTATAATCCAAATATAGTTTTTTTTGGGGAAATATCAATAAAGGGTTATCCACATAAGTTTGATGGTACATAGAATATTCATTCTATGAAGTACTTCGAAGGATAGCTATGCCAACTTCCGCGGGCTCACAATGTCGGCATAACAAATGTAGTGCATTGATTTTTTTGTTATGAACACTAAACAATATAAAAGCATTTGTAACAATTGCAGGCCTACATTGAATACATTAGTAAGTCACACCAGATGACCCTCAAACTAAAACTTGTCAAAGAGTGCAATTTTGCCAACGCTATAAAACAGATGCTAATCATCTTTCTTTATTAACAGGAAAATAGTTTTGAAATTAAAAAAACAATTGATATATTCGCAGCTACTAATATTTATTTAAGCAGCTACTAATAAATGACTGAATTAGAAATATCGAATATAATTAAGGCTTTGTCTGTAAATTCAAGATTGCAGATAGTGAAACTGATAAGTAATAAAAGATTATGCGTGAATGCCATTGCAAGAAGGCTTGATATTACACAATCGGCCGTTTCTCAACACCTTAAAGTATTAAAAGATTGCAATTTAGTTTTTCCTGAAAGATACGGTTCAATCATTCATTATCAACTAAATAAGGAGAAGATTGAAGAATTTTTAATCGGCTTGTCAAACCTCTTAACAGATTCGCAAAAATGACAAATAGTATATTAGAAGTACAAAACTTAAAAAAGGCCTACAATAGTTTTGTCGCCGTTAATGATATCACTTTCAACGTTAACCGTGCTGAAATATTTGGTTTCCTGGGGCCAAATGGCGCAGGAAAAACTACAACAATAAATATGCTTATCGGCCTTGCAAAAGTTACTTCGGGTAAAATTTTCTATAACGAAACGGATTTAACAAGCAACATTAAAAAAGCTCAGGAAATGATAGGGGTGGTTCCTGACGAAAGCAACCTTTACGGCGAAATGAGTGGTTTTGACAACCTTTGTTTTTGTGGTGCGTTATACGGGCTTTCAAAAGTAGAAAGGCAAAAAAAAGCCTCTGAATTACTTGAAGTATTCCAATTAAGCGATGTGGCAGATAAAAAGTTCAAAGCCTATTCAAAAGGGATGAAACGAAAACTGACCATTGCCGCCGCCCTTATCCATAACCCGGAAATATTATTCCTTGATGAACCAACAAGCGGTATAGACGTGGCAAATGTAAGGCAAATCAGGAGGCTGATAAAAAAGCTCAATGAAAACGGAACAACAATTTTTCTTACAACACATTACATTGAAGAAGCAGAACGACTATGCCACAGGGTTGCTTTTATTAACAAGGGAGAAATTATTAAAACCGGCAGCGTTGACTACCTTGTAAATGAGAGCCGCGTAACAAATAGTATCGAGGTCAGG